>DASPMO010000105.1:0-59422 GCA_035627015.1 Thermoanaerobaculia bacterium
TCCTCGCCGGCTGTCGTGGCGGCGTCCCGCGCCGCCACTCCCCCGCCCAGGGCGCAGGCGCGGGACGCCTGCGCGACAGCCGGCGAGGACGCCGGCGGTCCGCTGTGTTTCCGTTGGCGAAGCCAGTGCGGTCTGCTTAGCTGCCGCTCTCGAGGCGGAGGCGCCAGCCTCCGCGCCCCCCGCCCCGCCGCAGCTTGCGCTGCGGCATGGAAAGCGGCAGCTGGCGCTGCCGCACTCCATACGTTTTTTCCATCACAGAATCGGTTGACACGCTTTCCTTTTTCACCGATAGTTGCGCCCGTCGCCGACACCACCCATGTCTGAGCAAATCACGCCATATCAAGTGGCTCCGAAGACACCGCTCGCGGGCAGTGCCGCGGCGGATATCCGCGAACAGGGGGAGATCACCCGCCGGAGTTTTCCGCTCGCGCTGACGACCGCCTGGGTCGCGCTGGCAGCGGCGGTCGGTGGACTGACCGCTATTTTCGTCCGCTTCCTCTTCCCCAACGTCCTCTTCGAGCCGGTGCAGAAGTTCAAGGCCGGCCTGCCGGGCGATTACTCGGTCGGCGAAGTCGACGAGCGGTGGAAAGACAAGTTCGGCATCTGGATCGTGCGCACCGAGGACATGATGTATGCCCTCGACACCACGTGCACGCACCTCGGCTGCACGCCGAACTGGCTCCCTTCCCAGAACAAGTTCAAATGCCCCTGCCACGGCAGCGGCTATTACAAGACCGGCATCAACTTCGAGGGCCCGGCGCCGCGGCCCCTCGAGCGCGCCAAGATCTCGATCGACCCCTCCGACGGCCAGATCCTGATCGACAAGTCGCAGAAGTTCTTCGGCGAGCGTGGGGAGTGGACCAATCCGGATTCGTTTCTGAAGCTATAGCGGGCAGCTGACAGCTGAGAGCTGACACGCTGGGGGATGGATGACACTGAAGCAGGTCCAGGAAGGCATCGTCAACTCGCAGGTCTGGAAGTCCATCTTCCGGGTCGGCATCCCCAATACGAACCGCAAGCGCGTCCTGGCCGTTCTCGGCTCCCTCATCCTCCATCTCCATCCCGTCAAGGTCCGCCGTTCCGGCGTGCGCATGTCGTACACCTGGTGCATGGGCGGCACCTCCTTCTTCCTCTTCCTCGTCGAGACGGTGACCGGCCTTTTGCTGATGTTCTATTACCGGCCCACCATCGAATACGCCTTCACGGACATCATGGACCTGCGCGAGCAGGCGCCGTTCGGGATCATGCGCGAGATGCACCGCTGGGGTGCGCACGCCATGGTCATCGCGGTCTGGCTGCACATGTTCCGCGTCTTCATGACCGGCTCGTACAAGCCGCCCCGCGAGTTCAACTGGAACGTCGGCGTCATCCTGCTCGTCCTGACCCTGCTCCTCTCGTTCACGGGATATCTGCTCCCGTGGGATCAGCTGGCCATCTGGGCCATCACGGTCGGATCGAACATGGCCCGCGCCTCCCCCGGTGCCGGCACCGAGGGGCCGATGTCCAGCCTCATGAAACTGGGAGACGTGCCGCTGATCCACGCCGGCGACGACGCGCGCTTCGCGCTCATCGCAGGCCGGAGCATCGGCGCGGCCACGCTGCTGCGCTTCTACGTGCTGCACTGCATGGTCATCCCCCTGGCGGCCGGCTTCCTCATGGCCATTCACTTCTGGCGCGTGCGTAAGGATGGAGGGATCTCCGGTCCACTGTAGGACGGGGAGAGCGCGATGACGTTCATCAAAAACTTCGTCAACGTCCTTTCCATCGCCTCGATCTCGTTCATCTTCCTTTCCGCCGTCTTCTTCATGGTCTGCTACTTCAACCTCATGAACGGGAGGTTGAAGGACAAGACCGGCATTGCCTTCACCGTCTTCGGCGTGATCTGCCTGATCGCCGGAATCTGGGTCACGCCGCTGCTCTACCTGGGCGTCGCCTACCTCCTGGTCATGTGGGGGCTGGCGAAGCTGGGGGGGCGGCTGTGGGACGGGAAAGTCGGCAAGTGGATGCTGATCGTCGGGGTGATCGGCTTCGGGCTGTCGCTGCTCGACCCGAACTTTTACTCCATCGCCGCGAAGCCGGACAACGTCCCCATCGCGGCCATGATCTTCCTCCTCGGCATCTTCACCTGGATCGCGCTGAAGAAGGCCTACTACAACGACCAGGCCATCCTGGCGGGCGGCATCCCGTACGAGAAGACCGAGTCGGACGAGAAGCTCTTCACCTGGCCCGACCTCGTCTACACCGAGCTGCTGTGCATGATCGGGCTGACGGTCGTCATGATCGTCTGGTCCGTCGGCCTGCGCGCGCCGCTCGAAGAAGCGGCCAACCCGACCACGTCGCCCAATCCCGCCAAAGCGCCCTGGTACTTCCTCGGCCTGCAGGAGATGCTCGTCTACTTCGATCCGTGGCTGGCGGGCGTGGTCCTGCCGACGCTGATCATCGTCGGGCTGATGGCCATCCCGTACATCGACACGAATCCGAAGGGCAACGGCTACTACTCCTTCCGCGAGCGGAAGTGGGAAGTGGGCGTCTTCCTCTACGGCTTCCTCGTGCTCTGGTCGTTCCTGATCATCACCGGCACGTTCCTGCGCGGCCCGAACTGGAGCTTCTACGGTCCCTACGAGTACTGGGACCCGAACAAGCTCGAGCCGCTGGTCAACATCGACCTCTCGGAGCTCTTCTGGGTGAAGATGCTGGCCATGCCGCTGCCGAAGCTGTGGCTGATCCGCGAGGCGCCGGGACTGATCCTGGTGCTGCTCTATCTCGGGCTCGCCCCGGCGCTGGCCAAGGGCCCCTTCCGCCGCTTCTATTTGAAGATGGGCGCCGCCCGTTATTACGTCGGCGCGTACCTGTTCCTGACGATGCTCTCGCTGCCGATCAAGATGGTGTTGCGGTGGCTGTTTAATTTGAAGTACCTGGTGCACATACAAGAGATCTTCTTGAATATTTAGCGTTGCTGTGTTGCTGGGTGCTGGTTCGTGGTGGTCTTGCGTAGAGCCGCCACGAACCAGCAACCAGCAACCAGCAACAAAGAACGCGAAAAATGAAGCCTCAGGAACCAATCCCCCACAACTACCCGATGAGGAAGCTCAACCTCATCTTCGCGCTGACCTCTCTCGGTCTGCTCGCGACGACGGGGGTCATGGTCTTCTACGACTATGTCCGCGGGTGGAAGTGGTTCCAGCTCGAGTTCAACCGCATCCAGGAAGAGCGCATCAACGCGCAGCTCGCGACCGCCAACGACGCGGAGATGCGCCGGCAACTGGCCGCGCTGGACAAGGAAATGCGCGCCGGGCAGCTCGAAGTGGCCCGCCAGCGCGATGAATACCTGGAGGCGCAGAAGACGCTCGAGCAGTGGGAAGGGCGCCACTACGCGGCCGACCAGGACTACCGTTTCGCCAAGGCCCTCCTCGACGCCAAGCGCTACGAGGTCGAGGCCGCGCTGGTGCAGCACCGCGGCGACCTGAAGAGCAAGCAGCGCGAGTTCGACGAGCTCACCAATCGCGTGAACCGCCTGAACCTCGTCCTGCAGCAGGTCGTGCGCGACCGCGACGCCGCCCGCGCCCGGGTCGGCAAGTTCCTGGCCCGCATCACCGAGATCGAAGAGCGGAAGAAAACGATCACCGCGGAGATCGACCTGCTGAACAAGCAGCTCACGCGCGTGGCCGTGGCCTCGGGACCGAACCTGATCCTGAACGCGCCGATGCTCGACTTCATCAACCCCACGCTGAAGATCGACCAGGTCGTGCTGAACGACCTCTTCATCGACATGAACTACATGTCGGTGCCGCGCGTCGACCGCTGCCAGACCTGCCACCGCGCCATCGACCGTCCCGGCTTCGAGTCGAAACGGGAAGCGGAGCGGCTGCTGACCGACCTGCGCCAGAAGCTCGACAAGAACCTCGTCCAGCCGTCGCGCCGCGCCGAGATGGAAGAGCGCGTGGCGCAGCTCGAGCGCACCGCCAACGCCAAGCAGGACATCCTCAATCCCTTCCGCACGCACCCGAAGCTGGAGATGTTCGTCGGCTCCGCCTCGCCGCACCCGCTGCTCGACTACGGCTGCACGGTCTGCCATCGCGGGCAGGACCGGGCCACCGAGTTCGGCCGCGCCGGCCACACGCCGATGTCCAAGCGCATGGAGCTGCGCTGGAAGAAAGTGAAGTTCCCGCTCTTCCCGGGCAACTGGGACTACGCGCAGCGCAACTGGGGCTATCAGGTCAATCCGTTCCTCGACACGCCGATGTACCCGCGCCAGTACAGCGAGGCGGGCTGCGTGAAGTGCCACGCCGGCCAGGTGGACGTCGAGGGTGGGGAGCGCATCAACAAGGCGCTGCACATGGTGGAGATGTACGGCTGCCACGCCTGCCACAAGATCAACAACTGGCGCTTCACCGACCTGCAGAAGCCCGGCCCCGCGCTGGACGGCATCGCCGAGAAAACCACGCCCGAGTGGACCTACCGCTGGATCGCCATGCCGCAGCGCTTCCGCTCCACCACGCGCATGCCGGCCTTCTTCTACCAGCGCAACATGGTCGGCCCCGCGGTGCCGGCCGCCGAGCGCGCGCAGAACATCAAGTACCAGGACGCCGAGATCCACTCGATCGTCACGTACCTCTTCGCCAAATCGACGCGCCGCCCGTGGCCCGCCCCCAGCGCGGCCGGCAACCCGGTGCGCGGCAAGGAGCTCGTCGACTCCATCGGCTGCACGGGCTGCCACATCGCCCAGGACACGGTGAAGGATGAAAAGTCCGGAGCCGTGCGCGTCGCGCGCCGCGACGACTTCCCGCTCGAGCGCCACTTCGGCTTCAATCTCACCGGCACCGGCACCAAGACGAACCCGAACTGGGTCTTCAACTGGGTCAAGAACCCGAAGGCCTACGATCCCTACGCGCCGATGCCGAGCCTCCGTCTCTCCGACCAGGAGGCGGCCGACATCACCTCGTACCTGATGTCGCTGCAGAAGCCGCAGTTCCTGCAGCAGCCGATCCGTCCGCCGGACCGTCAGGCCGTGCGCGAGCTGGCCAAGGGGTACATGATCGGCACGATGACCGACGCCGACGCGGAGACGCGCCTGGCCACGATGTCGCTCAACGCGCAGCTCGAGTTCCTCGGCCAGCGCAGCATCGAGAAATACGGCTGCTACTCCTGCCACGACATCCGCGGCTTCGAGGGGCTCAAGCCGATCGGGACCGAGCTGACCACCGAAGGGTCGAAGAACATGCACCTCTTCGACTTCGGCTTCTTTGGCGACGCCACGCACACGCACGACTACAGGCACGAGGACGGGACGAAGGAGCACGTGCTCCACACCGTACCGTCGTGGATCTACAACAAGGTCCGCAGCCCGCGCGTCTACGACGACCGCCGCACCAAGCCGTACAACGACAAGCTGAAGATGCCCAACTTCTATCTCTCCCCCGAGGAGGCGCGGATGGTCACCACCGTCGTCCTCGGCCTGACCAAGGAGAGAGTGGCGGAGGCCAAGATGGCCGCGCGCACGCCGCAGCAGCGCGCCGCGGAAGAGGGGCGGAAGCTCATCTCGCAGCGCAACTGCCGCGGGTGCCACGTGGTGAACCGGCAGGGGAGGGCCATCGCCTCGCTGATCGCCGACCCGAACTTCCTCCCGCCGGACCTGACGCCGCAGGGGGAGCGCACCCAGTCGCCGTGGCTCTTCAATTTCCTGAAAGACCCGACCGTGATGAAGATCCGCCCCTGGATGCAGGTGCGCATGCCGACGTTCATGTTCTCGGACCAGGAGGCCGCGCTGCTCGTGCAGGGCTTCGCGGCCGAGGGGAACGAGCCGCAGTTCGACACCCAGCGCTTCCACACGCCGCCGCAGCAGAACGTGGTCATCGGGCGGATCGTGTACGACATGCTGCGCTGCCAGCAGTGCCACTCGGTGGCGCCGGTCGATCCGTCGAACCCGCCCATCCCGAACGTGGCCGACGCGCAGTCGCTGGCGCCGAACCTCAGCTTCTCCAAGATCCGCCTGCGCCACGACTGGACCGCGGACTGGATCCGCCGCCCCGACGAGCACATCCCCGGCACGCGCATGCCGACCAACTTCCCGCGCGACGCGGCCACGGGCGGCTTCCAGTCGCCGCTGGCCCTGGCCATGGACTCGCCGCAGTTCGCCGCGCAGAAGGCGGCGCTGCTGCCGTACTTCAAGGACGAGGCGGCGCTGAAGAAGACCATGGGCGACGCCGTGGCCCTCACCAACTACCTACGCGATTACATCTGGTCGGTGGGCATCGACCGCATGCGCAACGCCGGTACGCCGGAGGCGCCGAGCCCGATGCCGCTGCCGCAGCAACAACAACCTGTCGCGCCGCGTCCGGCCACGCTCGAGACGCGGCTGCAGTGACCTAAGGAGAAATGATGTCGCTCAGGAAGTCCCTGAATCTGTTGTTCATGCTCATGCTCGTCGTCGCGGTCGGATGCGGCGGCGGGAAGGAAGTGGTCGACGAGGCGGAGCTCGGCGAGGACGATCAGGCGCTGCAGACCGCGGCCGCCGAGACTGTCGCCGGCAGCGCCGCCACTCCGGCCGCGGCTACCCCGGCCGTCGCCGATGCCGCCACGGTCGGCGGTCTGGTGAAGCTCGAAGGCGCGGCCCCGAAGATGCCGCCCATGCAGATGTCCGCCGATGCCTTCTGCGCCTCGCAGCATTCGGCGCCCGTGCCGGACGAGGAAGTGGTCGTCGGCCCGACCGGCGAGCTGGCCAACGTCATCGTCTACGTGAAGAACGCGCCCGCCTCTCCGCCGCCGTCGACCCCCGCGCTGCTCGACCAGAAGGGCTGCAAGTACATCCCGCACGTCACCGCGGTGCAGGTCGGCCAGACCGTCGAGATCAAGAACAGCGACAGCACGCTGCACAACGTGCACGCCATGCCGGCCGTGAACAGCCAGTTCAACGAGGGGCAGCCGGTGCAGGGGATGGTTTCCAAGAAGAAGTTCGACAAGGTGGAGCTGACCCCCTTCCGCATCAAGTGCGACGTGCACGGCTGGATGAAGTCGTACATGGCCGTGCTGCCGCACGGCTATCACTCGGTGTCGCAGATGAACGGCCAGTTCTCGATCGCCAACCTCCCCCCGGGCAACTACACCCTGGTGGCGTGGCACGAGAAGTACGGCCAGCAGGAGCAGCAGGTCACCGTGGGACCGAAAGAGCAGAAGCAGGTGACGTTCACGTTCAAGGGATAGAGACAGGCGCAAAGGCTCGAAGGCGCAAAGGCTCATAGACGGCGACGCTGCTGTGAGCCTCTGAGCCCTGAAGCCTTTGAGCCTCATTAGAGGAGGCACATGCCACCGCAACGGCAAGTCCGAGTCGGCAACCAATGGATGCGCGCCCGCGACGCGCAACGGGCCCTCGAAGAGGCGATCCGCGTCTCGCGTGCGGAAGAGGCGTCCCACGGGCCGCATCAGTCGTTCATCAGCAAGTACGTCTTCTCGGTCGATCACAAGTGGATCGGCATCCAGTACGGCGTGACGGCGCTGACGTTCCTGCTGCTCGGCTTCTCGATGATGCTGCTGATGCGCTATCAGCTGGCCTGGCCGGGCAAGCCATTCCCGGAGTGGATCGCCAAGTTCCTCGGCCAGTCCAACGCGCCGGGCGGCGTCATGCTCCCCGAGTTCTACAACCAGCTCGGCGCCATGCACGGCACGGTCATGGTCTTCCTGGCCATCGTCCCGCTGGCGGTGGGCGCCTTCGGCAACTATCTCGTGCCGCTCATGATCGGCGCGCCCGACATGGCCTTCCCGAAGCTCAACATGATGAGCTACTGGCTCTACCTGCCGGGCGGCCTGCTGATGATGCTCAGCTTCTTCGTCCCCGGCGGCGCGCCGAACAGCGGCTGGACCTCGTACCCGCCACTCTCGATCATCGCTACACACGGCCAGACCATCTGGATCCTCGGCATGATCTTCCTGATCACGTCGTCGCTCCTCGGGTCGGTGAACTTCATCGTCACCATCTTCCAGCTGCGCGCGAAGGGGCTGACCTTCATGCGCCTGCCGTTCTTCGTCTGGGCGCAGCTCGTCACCTCGTTCCTCCTCCTGCTGGCCTTCCCGCCGCTGGAGGCCGCGGCCGTCCTGCAGCTCATGGACCGCGTGGCCGGCACGAGCTTCTTCATGCCCTCGGGTCTGGTGGTCAGCGGCGCGCCGCTCGACCGCTCGGGCGGCGGCAGCCCGCTGCTGTGGCAGCACCTCTTCTGGTTCCTCGCCCACCCCGAGGTCTACGTGCTCATCCTGCCGGGCATGGGCATCATCTCCGAGATCATCGCCAACAACACCCGCAAGCCATTGTGGGGCTACCGGTCGCTGGTCGGCGCGGGCGTGTTCCTCGGCTTCATGTCCTTCGTGGTCTGGGCGCACCACATGTTCCTGACCGGCATGGGCACGGCCATCAGCGCCTTCTTCCAGACCACCACGATGATCATCTCCATCCCGTCGGTCATCATCCTGACGGCGCTGATCATCTCGCTCTGGGGCGGCTCCATCCGGTTTACCGTGCCGATGCTCTTCGCGCTGGCCTTCCTGCCGATGTTCGGCATCGGCGGACTGACCGGCCTCCCGCTCGGCCTGGCCGCGGCGGACATCCACCTGCACGACACCTACTACGTCATCGCCCACTTCCACTACGTGGTCGCGCCGGGGACGATCTTCGCCATGTTCGCCGGCATCTACTACTGGTTCCCGAAAGTCACGGGACGGCAGATGTCGGAGCTCTGGGGCAAGGTCCACTTCTGGGCCTCGCTGATCTTCATCAACGGCGTCTTCTTCCCGATGTTCCTGCAGGGGCTGGCGGGTGTGTCGCGCCGGCTGTACGACGGCGGCGCGCAGTACGAGCACGCCAAGAGCGCCATCCACACGAACGTGTTCATCTCCACGTGCGCGTTCCTGCTCATGGCCGCGCAGGTGCCGTTCATCATCAACTTCTTCTACAGCATCTTCAAAGGACGCCGCGTGACCTCGAACGTGTGGGATGCCACGACGCTCGAGTGGGCGGCCACGACCTCGCCCCCGCTGGCGCACGGCAACTTCGCCGTGGCGCCGGTGGTCTACCGCGGGCCGTACGAGTACAGCGTGCCGGGCTACACGGCCGCCGACTTCATTCCGCAGCACGTGCCGGATGACGCACCGCCGGCACCGGATACCTCAACGCGGGGCGGCGGCATGCTGCCGGCGGGCGCGGTCGCGCAGAAGGAGAGCTGAGACCCATGGACGCGCACGCGGCACACGCCGACCATCACGAGATCGAGATTCCGTACACCGTGCACTCCCGTCCCGATACGGGGCTGTACAACGGCAAGCTCGGGATCTGGCTCTTCCTCGCGTCGGAGGTCATGCTCTTCGGCGCGCTCTTCTCCACGCTGATCCTGCTGCGCACCGGCGCGCCGGTCTGGCCGGAGGGGTCGAAAATCCTGAACGTCCCCCTGGCGACGCTGAACACGTTCAACCTCATCGCCTCCTCGGTGACGGTCGTCCTGGCGTGGGCCAACCTCCGCCTCGGCAATCTGAAGAAGGGGAAGTTCTACCTCGCCGTCACGCTCTTCTGCGGCTTCGTCTTCATGGGCATCAAGGCGGTCGAGTACGGGTCGAAGTTCTCGCACGGCCTGCTGCCGTCGACGCACAACTTCTACGCCACCTACTACGTGATGACGGGGCTGCACGGCCTGCACGTGGTCGGCGGCATGGTCGTCTTCGCCTACCTGCTGATGACGGCGAACAAATGGTATGCGACCAAGCCGGACCAGTTCACCAACCGCGTCGAGGTGACGGGCCTCTACTGGCACTTCGTCGACCTCGTCTGGATCTTCCTCTTCCCGATCCTGTATTTGTTGTAAACGTAGGGCGGGCTTCAGCCCGCCCATGGAGCGTGACGATGACTGCGACCCATCACGACCATTCGGAAGGGAACCCGGACCAGCACGCCGGCGGCCCACCGGTCGAGCCGTTCAGCGAAGAGGCTCACCCGACGCACCACCACGATCACGACCCCGCGCACGACAACAGCCCCGAGGCCGTGCGCAAGGAGGTCCGCAAATACATCACGGTGTTCGTCATGCTGATGATCCTGACCCTCGTCACGGTCGGCATCAGCTACATCGAGCTGCCGACGTGGCAGGCCATCGCCCTCGGGCTGCTGGTGGCCACGATCAAGGGGTCGCTGGTCGCGGCCTTCTTCATGCATCTCCTTTCCGAGCGAAAGCTCATTTACGCCGTGCTCGTCCTGACGGTGTTCTTCTTCGGCATGATGCTCTGGGGCCCGTGGCACCAGCGCAGCAACGCCGAAAAGGTGTGGCCCGGCTACGACCTGAACGCCAGCCAGCCCGCGCCGAAGACGCCCACGGAACCGCAGTCCGGCTCGGGACACTGACCCATGTCACTGCGCGCCTTCCACATCGTCTTCGTCATCGTGACCATCGTGTTGTCGCTGTACGTGGCGTTGTGGGGGATCCGCGAGTTCTCGCAGGAGCGGAGCGCCACCGCGCTCACGCTGGCCATCCTCTTCCTGGCCATGGCCGTCGGGCTGATGGTGTACGGGAAGAAGGCCTTCGCGAAGCTGAGGGACCTGCCATGAACCGCGCTCAACGTAGGACGGGCTTCAGCCCGTCTCTCCCGTGGGTGGGCGGGCTGAAGCCCGCCCTACGTCTGGCGCTCTTTGCGCTCGTGGCCGCGCTTGCGCAACCCGCCCTGGCCTGCGCCGTCTGCTACGGCGCCCCCGGCGACCCGATGGTCAAGGGGATGAACAACGGCATCTGGGTGCTGCTCGGGCTCGTGGCCTTCGTGCAGCTCGGCTTCGTAGCCATGTTCTGGAGCTTCTGGCGGCGCGCGCGCGAACAGCGGCGCTTCCGTGAGTCGCTCCGTGTGATCGAGGGGGGATCGCGTCGATGAAGGAGTTTCTCGACCACTGGATGCCGCCGAACTACTCCGCGCACGGCGGCCAGCTCGATGATCTGTCGCTGTACGTGCACTGGCTGATGGCCATTCTGTTCGTCGGCTGGGGCCTGCTGTTCGTGTTCATGCTGATGCGCTTCCGCCGGTCGAAGCATCCCACCGCGGTCTACCACGGCACGAAGTCGCACGTCTCGAAGTACGCCGAGATCGGCGTGTTCGTCATCGAATGCGTGCTCCTCTTCGGCATCTCCATCCCCGCCTGGTCGCGCTGGACGACGCGCCCCAAGGCGGCGGCGAACCCGCTCGAAGTGCGGGTGGTGGGGGAGCAGTTCGCCTGGAACGTCCACTATCCGGGGCCGGACAAGATCTTCGGCAAGACCAGCGTGGAGCACGTCACCTCGTCGAACCCGCTGGGGATCGACCCGACCGACCCGCACGCCAAGGATGACATCGCCACGCTGAACCAGCTCAACATGGAGCTCAACCGCGACGTGGTGGTCCGCCTCAGCGCCAAGGACGTCATCCACAGCTTTTTCCTCCCCAACATGCGCGTGAAACAGGACGCCATTCCGGGGATGGAAGTTCCTGTACACTTCCGGCCGTTGAAGACGACCGGCAACGAGACGTGGGAAATCGCCTGCGCTCAGTTGTGCGGTCTCGGCCACTATCGGATGAAGGGACAGTACCGGGTGGACACGAAGGCCGACTTCGACAAGTGGATGGCCCAGCAGACACCCGTGGTTGCGTCGATCTCGCAATGATGTCGTCGGTTGTCGGTTCTCCGTTGTCTGTGCCTTCCCGCGATGCCTCACGGACAACCGACCACTGACAACCGATCACCAATCCCCTTCATGAAAGCCGTCGAGCCCATCAGTCACATTCAGCCCACTCCGGTCTGGCTGCGCCGCTTTACGAAGCTGGTCGCAGCCTCCACGCTTTTCCTGATCTTCGCCGGGGCCATGGTCACGTCGACCGACTCCGGCCTGGCCGTGCCCGACTGGCCGACCACGTACGGCTGGAACATGTTCACCTTCCCCTTCAGCAAGTGGGTGGGCGGCATCTTCTACGAGCACGGCCATCGCCTCATCGCCTCGACGGTCGGTTTCCTCTGCATCATCCAGGCGGTCTGGCTGCAGCTCCGCGAGCCGAAACGCTTCCTGCGCCGCCTCGGCTGGCTCTCGCTGGCCGCGGTGATCGTGCAGGGCATCCTCGGCGGCATCACGGTGCGCTTCCTCCTGCCGAAGCCGGTGTCGATCTCCCACGCCGCGCTGGCGGAGATCTTCTTCTGCCTGAACGTCGCCATCGCCTTCTTCACCTCGCGCTGGTACACGAGCCTCTTCACGATGGAGAAGGGCGACGCCCCGGTGAAGATGGCCTGGGGCCTGACCTCGCTCGTCTTCCTGCAGATCTTCGCCGGCGCGGTCATGCGCCACCTCGGCGCCGGTCTGGCCATCCCCGATTTCCCGCTCTCGTTCGGCCGCCTCGTGCCGGACTTCGTCTCGACGGAGGTCATCTCCGCGTACGTCCACCGGGTCGGCGGTTTCCTCGTCGCCGCGGCCGTCATCGCCATGGCCGTGCGCCTGCTGCGCTACGAGAGAAACCATCCGCTGCGCGGCCTCTCCAGCCTCCTGCTGGCCGTCGTCAGCGCCCAGGTGCTCCTCGGCGGCTATGTGATCTGGAGCCAGAAACAGCCGCACATCACCAGCCTGCACGTGATGCTCGGCGCGTCGACCCTCGCGCTGGCGCTCATCCTCACGCTTTCGGCCCGGACGCTGGCGTGGAAGAAAGAGCGCACGCAGCGCGCCGCGCTCGTCGAGGCCACGGCATGACCTCCATTCCGGTCGAGGTCCGTCCCGGGTTCGGCGCCGTTGTCTCCGACTACCTCGAGCTCTCCAAGTCCCGCATCGTCTTCATGGTCGTGATCACGACCGCGTCCGGCTTTCTCTTCGCCGCGAGGCACGTCGACCCGCTGCTCCTGCTCCACGCGCTGATCGGCACCGCGCTCGTCGCCGCCGGCACGAACGCGCTCAACCAGTACGTCGAGCGCGAGCACGACGCGAAGATGCACCGCACGCGCACGCGGCCGCTCCCCGCGGGACGCATCACGCCGCGCGCGGCGCTGCTCTTCTCCGCCGCGATCGCCGTCATCGGCACGCTCTACCTCGGCCTGCTGGTCAACTGGCTGACGGCGTTCCTCGGCGCGTTCACGCTCACCAGCTACATCTTCGTCTACACGCCGCTCAAGCGCGTGTCGACGCTCTGCACGATCATCGGCGCCATCCCCGGCGCGGTGCCGCCGCTCATGGGGTGGACCGCCGCGACGAACGAGGCCGGGCTCGGCGGCTGGATCGCCTTCGCGATCCTCTTCCTCTGGCAGCTCCCGCACTTCATGGCCATCTCCTGGATGTACCGCGACGACTACGCGCGCGGCGGCTTCGCCATGCTGTCGGTTCGCGACAACAATGGCGCGGCCGTGGCCCGCGAGGCGATCCTCTACTCGCTGGCCCTCCTGGCCGTGAGCGTACTGCCGTGGTTCTTCGGCCTGAGCGGCATGGCCTACCTCATCGGTGCGACGCTCTGCGGCGCGGCCATGCTCGCGGCCTCGGTGCGCTTCTTCTTCGACCGCGGCGTCCGCAACGCGCGCAGTCTGTTCATGTTCTCGAACCTCTACCTGCTCACGGTCATGCTGCTCCTGGTCGTCGATGCGGCGTAGTGTCATCCTGAGCCGCGTAGACGGGGAAGGATCCTCTCCCTACGGAGCAGCCCTCGTGCTCCTTCTGCTCCTCGCGCTCGCTGCCTGCTCCCCGCGCCCCGAGCTTCCTCGACTGTTTCCGGTGCCGAACGCGTCGCTGATTGACGAGCGCGGCCAGCGCGTGCAGCTCGACGCGCTGAAGGGCGGCGTGACGGTCTACAACTTCATCTTCACGCACTGCACCGGCACCTGCCCGATCATGACCAACAACATGCGCGCGCTGACGCCGCTGGTGGAGCAGGACGCGCCGGTGCGCTTCGTCTCCATCAGCGTCGATCCCGCGCGCGACACGCCTGCCGTGCTGGCGGAGTACGCGAAGCGCGTCCGCAACGACCCGCGCTGGACCTTCCTCACCGGCGAGCGCCAGACCATCGTCGACCTCTCGGTGAAAGGCTTCAAGCTCGCCGCCGGCGACCCCATGCCCGGCGGCGAGGCCCTCCTGCACAGCTCCCGCTTCGCCGTGGCCGACAAGTCCGGCATGATCCGCGGCTACTACGACGCCACCGACGGCACCGTGCCGGAGCAGGTGGCGGAGGTGGTGGAGCAGCTGCTGGAGGAGTAGTCTGAAACTCATCAGAATTCTCAAGCGGACGCTCATCGCCGTCGTGGCTCTGGTGGCCGCGGTTGCGGCCCTCTTCGCGGTCGGCGTGCTCTGGCCGCAGGAACGGCTGGAGCCGGCTCGCACGGGCAGGCCGATCGCGTTCACCCGCGCCACCGTCATCGATGTCCGGTCGGGCACGGTCCTGCCCGGGCGCACCGTCGTGATCGCGAACGGACGGATTCGCTCCGTCGCGCCCGATGGGGCGGCGACGATTCCCGCGGATGCGCTGCGCGTGAACGCCGGCGGCAAATATCTGCTCCCGGCATTCTGGGACATGCATACGCACGTCTTCGCCGTCAGTCCGTTGCTGGACCTTCCCCTGTACATCCGGTACGGCGTCACCAACGTGCGGGACATGCAGGGGTGCCCTCAACCGGGCGACCCGTTCGTGGCCTGCCGCGAGGAAAAGCGGCGCTGGACGGCGGAAGCGGTGGCCGGGTCGCGGGTCGGGCCTCGCGTCGTCGCCTCCACGAGCTGGATGGCGAATGGTCCGGGCATGGTCCGGCGCCTGAAGACGGTGCCGGCGTACTTCGATACCGCCACCCCGGATCAGGCGCGCCGGTTCGTGCGTCACTTCGCGGGGGAGACCGAGGCGATCAAGGTGTACGACCGGCTCCCTCGCGACGCTTACTTCGCCCTGGTCGAAGAAGCGCGCCGGCTGAAACTGGAGGTCGTGGGGCACCGCCCTTACGCCGTCAGCGCCATCGAGGCGGCCGCGAACCAGAAAAGCATCGAGCACGCCCGCTTCATCCTGCACGAGTCGTTCGCGGGGAGCGCGGAGCTGCGGACGAGACGCACCTCCGACTGGCGCGAAGACCGCCGGCGCATGCTCGACGAGCACGACCCGCGGAGGGCGCAGGCGATCTTCGCGGCCATGAAGCAGCACGGCACGTGGTATGTGCCCACCCACCTGACACGGTGGTCGGACGCCTACGCCGAGGATCCCGCCGTGCGGGAAGACGGCCTGCTGCGGTATCTCCATCCGCTCATGAAGCGGCAGTGGCTCGAGGATCTCGACGAGCTCCTGGCGGAAGATTCTTCACCGGAGGCTCGCGAGACCCACAGGCAGTTCTATCGAAAAGGCCTCGAGCTCACCGGTGCGGCGCATCGCGCCGGCGTGAAGGTGCTGGCCGGGACGGACTACATCGTTGCGGGTGCGGACCTCCATCGCGAGCTCCAGCAGTTGTCGCTGGCGGGCTTGCAGCCGGCAGAGATCCTGCGGGCCGCCACGATCCATCCTGCCGAATACTTTGGCCTGGAGCGGCAGTACGGAACGGTCGAGGCGGGAAAAGTTGCGGACCTCGTGCTGCTCGATGCGAATCCGCTGGCAGACATCCGGAACACGCAGACGATCTCCGCGGTCGTGTTCAACGGCAACTTCTACGACCGCGCGGCGCTGGACGGGATCTCCGCGTACGTGGAGCGCCAGGCGCGAAGCTGGACGGCGGGGTGCTAGATGGTCTGGCGGTTCCTGAAGAATCCCGGCGGATACTGATACTCTCCCGCCGATGTCCGCCGTCGAGCTCTTTCCTCCGCTCAACGCCTCCCTGAATGCGCTGAGCGGACTGCTCCTCCTCGTCGCCTACCGCCACATCCGGGCCAGGCCGCGGCGCATCGCGCAGCACCGGCGGTTCATGCTCGCGGCCTGCACGACGTCCGTGCTCTTCCTCGTTTCCTACGTGACGTATCACAGCATCCGCGGCGGCGTGGTCACGAAGTTCGCGGGGACGGGCATCTGGCGGACGGTCTACCTGACCATCCTGACCAGCCACACCATCCTGGCCGTGGTCATCCTGCCGCTGGCGATCCTCAGCGTCTGGAACGGGTTGAAGATGCGCGTGCCGCAGCACCGGCGCGTCGCGCGCTGGACGTTCCCGCTCTGGATGTACGTCTCGGTGACGGGCGTGCTGGTCTACTTCTTCCTCTATCATTGGTTTCCGTCCGCATGAGCCGACACGAACGCCTGCTCGCCGAGCTGGAGACGTACGCCAGCGCCGACGCCGCCGAGGAGCGGCACCGGGTGGCGATGCTCGAGCTGTTGTCGAGCGCCGGCGCGTTCTCGCGCGCGCACTTCGCTCCCGGGCACTTCACCGCGAGCTGCTACATCCTCGATGCCGGCGACCGCATGCTGCTCCATCACCACCGCCGCCTGAACCGCTGGCTGCAGATGGGCGGGCACGTGGAAGGCGATGAAGGTCCGCCGGTGGCCGCGTTGCGCGAGGGCGCCGAGGAGTCGGGCCTCCCGGACCTTCGCCTCGGCGAGGGGATCTTCGATCTCGACGTCCACGTCATCCCGGCCGCGAAGGGGGAGCCGGAGCACGCGCACTTTGACGTCCGCTACGTCGCGCGCACCGCGGCGCCGCACGCCATTGCCATCGCCCGCGCGGAGTCGAACGACCTGGCCTGGGTCACGCTCGACCGCGCGGCGGAGCTGATGCCGGGGCCGGAGTCGCAGCGCGTCATCCGCAAAATCCGCGAGAGGAGTCTGGTTTGAATACGTTGCCGTTGCTCGAGAACGATCTCGAGAAGAGTCCGTTCCGGCAGTTCGCCCGCTGGTTCGAGGAGGCAAAGCAACGGCAGCCGCAGTTCCACGAGGCCATGACGGTCTCGACCTGCGGCGCGGACGGCGTGGTCTCCTCGCGCATGTCGCTGCTGAAGGGCTTCGACGAGCACGGATTCGTGTTCTACACGAATTACAACAGCCGCAAGGGGAAGCAGCTCAGCGAGAACGCACGCATCTCGCTCTGCTTTTTCTGGGCGGCGCTGGACCGCCAGGTGCGCGTGGAAGGCGTGGCCGTCAAGACCACGGCCGAGGAGTCGGACGCGTACTTTGCGTCGCGTCCGCGCGGCAGCCAGCTCGGCGCGTGGGCGTCGAGCCAGAGCAGCGTGATCGCCGGCCGCGGCGACCTCGACGCGCGCTTCGCGGAGCTCGAGACGTCGTACCGCGAGCGGCAGATTCCCCGTCCGCCGCACTGGGGCGGCTACCGCGTGATCCCCGTCGAGATCGAGTTCTGGCAGGGGAGGGCGGACCGCCTCCACGACCGCTTCGTCTATCGGCTCCGTGAGCCCAGGGATTGGGTGATCGAGCGGCTGTCGCCGTAGCTCTGTTGCTGGTTGCTGGTTGCTGGTTCGTGGCGATGTCGCGCAAGACGCGCCTCCAGCGGCGCGGCGCAAGGAACCAGCAACATAGCAACCCGCAACAGCCTTAACCGACCCGCTTCGGCTCGCCGAGATCCGGCTTCTTGCCGGTGATCATGCCCTTCACCACTTCGAAGAGCACCACCGGCTGCGGCTTGTTCAGCTCGAGGAACATGGCCATCTCGACGTCGACGCCGATGAGGACCATGCGCGGGTCGTCGGGAGTACCGTCCTGCTCGCCCCCCTCGTCGCCGAACCAGGCGCGCCAGTCGGGCTGGTAGAGCTCGCGGATTTTCGCGCGGTCGTCGACCGCACGCGCGCGGCCGGAGACCGACACCCACTCCTTCGTGCGGTCCTTGAAGAAGGCGAGGTTGACCTGCGGGTCGTGCGCGATCTCTTCGAGCTTGTGCGAGCCGCGCATGGTGACGAACCAGACGTCCGCGCCCGCGGCGCGTTTCTGCACCGCCATGGGACGCGAGACGAGGCGCCCGTCGGGACGACGCGTGGTGAACATGGCCGTCTCGATGTCGTCGATCAGATCGTAAAGCTGCTGCAGATTGCCTTCGTTCATCAGTACACTCATGCGCGTGAAAAAGCGCGTTCTCTTTCTCTGCACAGGAAATGCCGCACGCTCGCAGATGGCCGAGGGGCTGGCGCGTGCGTTTCACGGCGATGTGCTGGACGTCGTCTCCGCCGGATCGCGCCCCGCGGGATGGGTGCATCCTCTGGCGGTGCAGGCGCTTGCGGAGATCGGCATCGATGCCACGGGCCAGACGTCGAAGTCGGCGGAGCCGTTTCTCGACGAGCCGTTCGACGCGGTGGTGACGGTGTGCGATTCTGCCGCTCAGGATTGTCCGACGTGGCCCGGCGCGAAGCGCATCGAGCACTGGCCGATCGTCGACCCCTCGTTCGGGCCGGATGATCCGAAGACGCGCTTTCAGCGGTTCGTACAGACCCGCGACGAACTGGAGCGCCGCATCGACGAGCTCGTGGCGTCGTTGTAGGTCTGGAGTGCGGCGACGCCAGTCGCCGCTTTCAATTGCCGCGGCGCCAGCCGCGGCAGCTTGCGCTGCCGCAATGGAGAGCGGCAGCTAGCCGCTGCCGCACTCCAGATCAGAGCGCGGTGGCGGTATCCGGGACGAGCAATCGCAGCGACTGCGGCACCACGCGCACGTGCAGCTCGGCCGGCAACGACACCGGCTCGCCGTCGAGGTGGGCCGGGCCTGCGGCGGGGCGGGTGATGCGCACGTCCGTGCACTGCACCATCGACACCTCGGGTGCCTGCTGCAGCGTGCCCTGGAACAGCCTGGCCAGGAGCAGCGGCACGCGGAAGACGCTGAGGTCGTGCACGATCACGACGTCCAGCAGTCCGTCCCGCAGCGATGCCAGCGGCGCGATGCGCGCGTTGTTGCCGTACTGGCTGGCGTTGGCGATGGCGATGACGAAGGCGCGCTCCTGTTTCGTCTCCCCCGCGCACGTCACCACGTACTCGTCCGGGTGAAAGCCGGCGAAGGCGCGCAGCCCTTCCTTCACGTACGTCTCCAGGCCGCGCACGGTGCTCGAGGCGAAGCGGTCCGCGACCACGGCGTCGAAGCCGATGCCCATCACGCCGAGGAACGGCAGGCCGTTCACTTCCGCCGTGTCGATGGTGACGATGCGCGCCGAGGGGTAGGCGCCGAGGGTCACGGCGGGATCGAGCGGCAACCCGATGTGGCGCGCGAAGCCGTTGCCGGAGCCCATCGGCAGGATGCCCAGCGCGGGGCTGCGTCCGATGAGGCGCTTGGCCGTCTCGTGCACCGTCCCGTCGCCGCCGACGGCGAAGACGACGTCGAACTGCTCCCTCTCAGCGCGGTCGATCATCGCGTCGAGGTCTTCCTTCTGCCCGCACGGCAGGATCTCGTGCTCGAAGCTCGCCGTGCTCCGGATCACCTCCGACACGTCGAACGCGCGCTTCCTTCCGGAGCGCTCGTTGACGATGAAGAGTGCCTTCAACGCGCGGCCTCGCGGTGGCGGTCGATCCACCATCCCCACGGCACGAACAGCCACTGCGCCAGTCCCACCCAGCCGATCGCCTTCACGTCGGGCGGCGGCGGGGAGGTGAAGTTGCCGATGTAGACGACGGCCAGGAAGAGGACCAGCGCCCAGAGCGCGATCGAGCCGATGCGGTCGCGGGCGCGCGTGGCGCGCAGGTAGAGCACCAGCCCGAGGATGAAGAACGGCACTTCCACGGCGATCGTGGCGGGGATGGAGTGCCACAGGCCCAGGCCGACTTTCGGGCCGCCGGGCCAGAGCGGCAGGTCGGGACGGTGTGTGACGAAGTCGAGCACCCAGTGGCTGAGCACCACCGCGCCGACCACGAGCGGGTGGCGCCGCACGACCAGGGCGAAGGCGATCGCCCACCCCAGCGCCGCGACGAGGCTGTGCGTGATCGGGTAGTGGTAAAAGTCGAGCGGCGTGAATGCCGTGATGCCCGGCGCGATGCGCACGTGCTCGAAGCCGAGGAGCAGCAGGATCGGCCAGACCAGATCGGCGAGCATGGCTGCGGCGAAGAGGGTGCCCAGCCCGACGCGCGGTGCGAATCGTTTCGCGGCGAACGCCGCGGCGTGATGTCCGATGAACATTTACTGTCCCGCCTTGATGATCTCGGTGAGCACGGGCTTGAGCCCGTTGATCATGAACTGGATGCCGATGGCGCCGAGGAGCAGGGCCATGATTTTCGAGAACACGGCCCGGCCGCGGTCGCCGATGCGGTGCGAGAGCGGCACGGCCGCGAGGAGCACGATATACGAGACCAGGCCCACGCCGACGATGGCCAGCGTCACGGCCAGTTTCTGGTCGAAGCGCGGGTAGAGGTTCACCAGCAGCATCGTCGAGGTGATGGCGCCGGGGCCGGAGAGCATGGGGATGGCCAGCGGCACGACGGCGATGGAGGAGGGATCGATCTCCGCCTTCTCCACGTCCTTTTCTTCCATGCGCTTCGAGCCGCCGATGTTGAACGCGCGGCGCTCGTCCTCCTGCACCAGCGTGCGCAGGGCGTTGGTGAAGAAGATCACGCCGCCCATGATCTGGAAGGCGGGCACGGTGATGCCGAAGAACTGGAAGACCCAGTTGCCGGCCACGAGGAAGGCAGTCAGGACGACGATGCAGGCCATCGACGCCACCAGGGCCACCCGCGCCCTGCCTCTCCGCGACACGTCCTGCGTCAGCGCCACGAACGAGGGAATGACCGCGAGCGGGTTGACCATCGTGACGAGGGTGATGAAGGAGAGCAGGACGACTTTGGACAACGGCACGGGGGGATTCTAGGCTCATAGGTACATAGGCTCATAGGCTCACAGGAGCACCCGCTATGAGCCTGTGAGCCTGTGAGCCTATGAGCCTGTGAGCCTATGAGCCTTCGACCGCCACATCTCCCTCCAGATCCACATACCAGAGCAACGCCCCGCACTCCCGCCCGGTCATCCGCGCCACCGCCTCCGCGTACCTGCTCACCTGCGCCCGGTCTTTCTCCACGCGCGCGGCCTCGGGGACGCCGCTCTTGTAGTCGATGACCAGGTCGCGGCCGTGCTCGCGGACGAGGCGGTCGATGCGGCGCTCGACGACCACGCCGTCTTCCACGAAGCGGATCGGGAGCTCGCGGCCGAGCGTCTCCGCGCTCACGATGCGCTGCAGCGTCGGGGAGCGGGAGATGGTCAGGAGGCGCCGCCGCACTCGTGTGACCGCGTCCGCATCCGCGGCCGCCTCGGCGGCGAGCTGGCGGAGGAGCGGCTCTGTCTCGGAGCGGCCGTCCCACAGCTCGAGCACGCGGTGGAGGAGGATGCCGGCCGCTTTGTTGCGCGCGCCGGCGCGTTTGGCAGCGATCTCGGCGGGGGTGAGCGTCTCCGGCTCCGGCGGCGCGGCGGCTTCGAACGGCACGAGCGCTCCGGCCAGCCGCGACTCCAGCGCCTCGTCGTGCAGGCGGCGGCGTGCGCGGTCTCCGCGTCTCTGCGCGTCGATCTTCTCGAAGGCGACGGGGCCGAGATCCGTCTCCCGCACCTCCCGGCCGTCGGCGAAGTCGACCGGTCCGAGGAGCGAGAGGAGCGCCTTCTGGAACCCGCTCTTCTTCTCCTCGGGGTTCACGACGAAGACGACGTCGGTCTTGGCGCGCGTCACGGCGACGTAGAAGAGGCGCAGCGTCTCCGCGTCGTCGCGGTGTTTGGCGATCTTGCGCAGCGGCTCGCCGTTCGCGTAGCGGAAGTTGCCGGAGAGCGACTGCGCGCGTCCCGCCAGGACGAGGCTGCGCGGCTCTTCCACCGTGAAGAGCTGCAGCGACTCCGTGCCGCTGGTGCTGAAGCCGAGGTCGGGGATGATCACGGTCTCGAACTCGAGCCCCTTGGCCGCGTGCACGGTCATGATGCGCACCGCGTTCTGCGTCTCGTCGACGAGACTCGGCTCGGCCTCCTCCGGCTCCCCGCGCCGGTCCGCGATCTCGTCGACGAACTGCTGCACCGACCCGCCCGTGCGCTGGTCGTACTCGAACGCGATGGCGCGCACGTGCTCGAGGTGGGCCAGGTGGCGCTCGCCGCCGACCGCGGCATCGTAGAGGCTCTCGATGCCGGTGGTCTCGAGGAGAAGGTCCATGAGTTGACTGATGGTGAGATGCTTCGCGGCGTCGCGGAAGCGATCCAGGGCCGCGACGAACTCATCCCACGCGTCCCCCCCATGCACGATCTCGACGTCGTGCAGCGCGAAATACGGCGTCCGTGCCGCCGAGATCTGCGCGCCGCGGTCGAACGGATAGGCGATGGCCCGCAGCACCGCCAGCAGGTCCACCGGCGCGCGGCGGTCGAGGAACGACCGCGTCGGCGGGAGGACGTACTCGATGCCGTAGCGCTGCAGCGTGTCGAGGTAATCGTCGAGCACCGTCAGCCTGCGGAAGAGGATGGCGAAGCGCTGCAGGTCTTTCTCCCCGCCGTCGCGATTGCGCTGGATCCACTCCGCGATGGCCTCCGCCTCGGCGAAGAAGCGGTCCCCCTTCTCCTCGTGCTGCGCGTGCAGCAGCGTGATGCGCGCATCGAGCTCGCGCCGCGACCACGGCCGGGCCGCGCGCAGCGCGTGGTACGCCGGACGGAAGACGTTGGGGTCGTGCGCCTGCTCGGGAAACAGCCGCGCGAACATGGCGTTGATCGTCTCCAGCAGCGGCGGATCGCTCCGGTACTGGTCGGCGATGACCCGCCGTTCCGCTCCGCCCCGCGCCAGCGCCTCGGTCATCTGGTAATAGGTCTCCGGATCGGCGCGGCGGAAGCCGTAGATCGACTGCTTCGGATCGCCGACCACGATGGTCTTCCCCGGCACGTAGTGCCCGCTCTCGTCGCGGGCCAGCCTGTCGACGATGCGCGCCTGCGTGCGGTCGGTGTCCTGGAACTCGTCGACGAAGATGAAGTCGAACTGCGACCGCGCGCGGGCCAGCACCTGCGGATCGTCGAGCAGCGCCAGCGTGCGCAGGAGGAGGTCGTCGAAGTCGACGACGCCGAGCTTGCGCTTTTCCTCGTCGAGAAACGCGAGGAAACGCCGCGTCAGCGACACGAGCGCCATCGCGGCCCGGTGGCTGGCCAGCCGGTCGTAGATCGACTCGCCGCGGTCGCCGGAGCGGAGGAAGGTCATCGGCTCCTTCAGCGCGCCGCAGTAGCGGAAATCGATCTCGCGGATGGCCGTGGCGATCGGCTGCAGGTAGTCGATCCACTCGTCCAGCGTCCCGCCGTCGAAGGGCGTCTCCCGCAGGTATACCGCGACGCGCGATGCCGCCGCGTCCTTGCATGTCGCCGAGTCGCGACGGATCCAGATCACCGCGTCCTCGAGCCGCGGCAGGACGTCGGTCTCGAACTCGCCGAAGCCGTACTCGGACTCGGCGAGGAGATCGCGGCGGTTGATCAGCCCCAGGATCAGGTCGCGGATCTGGAAGAGATAGCCGGCGTGCGCGAAGAGGAGCTCCCATTCCCGCACGGCCTCCGGCAGCGGATGCACGCGCGTCTCGTCGTCCAGCCAGGCGTCGTAGATCTGCCCGTAGAGCAGCGACCGCGCGAACCCTTCGACGATCTTGAACTGCGGGTCGAGCCCTGCCTCGATGGGGAAGCTGCGCAGCAGCGACTGGCAGAAGGAGTGGATGGTCTGCGAGCGCAGCGCGTCGATGTGCTCGAGATGGTGGGTGAGGGCGCGGTACGCGCGCTCGGGATCGGTCACGGTGACAAGCGGGTGTGGTGAGCCCGCGGGCCAGGTTGCCGGTTGTCGGTTGCCGGTTGTCTGTGCAGTTGCGCCTGGGCCAGGAGTCCCAGACCACTGACAACTGACAACCGACAACAGCTCCTCGAGCGCCATGCGGATGCGATCCGCGATCTCGCCCGCCGCTTTCTCCGTGAACGTCATCAGGACGATGCGCTCCGGCGCGAGGTCGGCGCGCTCGAGCATCAGCTTCAGCACTTCCGCCACGATGGCGGTGGTCTTGCCCGTCCCCGCGCCGGCCTCGATGACCAGGTTGCGGCGCGTCTGCGCGGGCGGCGTGGTGAAGAGGAACGACTGCTGGGTCATCCCTGCGCGCCTCGCGACAGCAGCGTGCGCGGGTCGCGGAACTGCTGCACCGCGTAACGCTCGTCGAGGTCGTGGCGCGTGCGGCAGGAGTGGTTCACCGGGCAGTACTTGCAGGAGTTGAAGTCGTCGTCCTCGTTCGGAAAGGCGGGGAAGGTCCCGCTGAGGATCGACTGGATGAAGAGCGCCAGCGTCTCCAGCAGCGCGGCGCGCTTCTCGTGCAGGGCAAAGGCGAACTTCGCCGGCTTCGTCTCGCCGGGAACGATCGGCTTGATCGTGCCGGAGACCTGCTCGGGGTCGACGCGGAAGAACTCCGCCACGGCCATGGCGTAGAGGGCGAGCTGGAGGCGCACGCCGCGATCGATCTTGTCGCCGAGGTTCACGTGGCGGAGGGCCTTGCCGGACTTGTAGTCGACGATCCGGTAGCTGGGGCGGGCTGAAGCCCGCCCTACGTCGATGCGGTCGATGGTCCCCTCGACGCGCACCGGCACGCCGCCGGCGTCGATGACGAACGGCTCGGGATGATCGGCCTGCTCGCGATGCTTCGCGCCGAAGCGGTACTCGAAGTGTTTCGGCAGCAGGTCGTTCGCGACCAGGTCGGCCACGTCGGCGGCGACGAACTCGCGGAGGATGCGCCGGGTGGCGCGGCGCTCGATGTCGCGCACGGTGCGGTTGAACGGCGGGGCGATGGCCTCGTGCTCGTCGAAATGCTCGTCGATGAGCACGTCCAGGCGCGGGCCGAGCTGCTCGGGGAGGGGGATGCGGAAATCGGCGGCGTCGAGGGAGCGGTAGAGCTCCTCGAGGATGCTGTGGTCGAGGATGCCCTTGTCGCGATGGTGGATCTGGATCTCGCGCTCGGGATGGTCGATGTCCTCGACCCGGAGAATGTGCTTGAGGAGGAACTTCTGCGGGCACTCCCCGAAGTCTTCGAGCTGGGTGGGGGAGAGGGCGCGCAGGGTGGTGGGATCGAGCGGGCCGATGTAGCCGTCGAATCGGGACCTGGTCCCGCTCTGCACGAGCAGTTGGAGTTGGCGGTTCGCGGTTGGCAGTCGGCGGCGGAACGTGGGCGGGCGGCGGCCTCCCGCCAACCGCCGACCGTCAACCGCCAACCCTCTCACGTAGCGCGAGGGGCGCAGGACTTTGCCGAACCCGTCGCCGGTGGCGTACGAGAGCTCGAGCTGCTCCGCGGCTTGGGTTACCAGCGAGAAGAGGAGTTGCTCTTCATCTCTCCCGTCGCCGATCTCGCGAACGTCGAGGATACGGCGGTCGGCGTCGGGGAGCAGCGGGTCTTCCGTGCGGCGTTGCGGGAAGACGTCGTCCTGCATGCGGATGGCGAAGAGGTGCGAGAACGACCGGCCGCGGAAGCGCAGCAGCTCGCCGGCCCAGACGACGGGTTGCTGGTTGCTGGTTGCTGGTTGCTGGCGGAGCGTGGCTTGTTCGATGGCGTCGATGGTGTCGAGTGGCGTGGTGCCCGGGACTCGCTTGATCAGCGCCGTGATCTCGTCGAGTTTCTCGATGGCCTGGAGGTCGGAGTCTGTCTCGATGCGGAATCTCGAGGAGTCGAACGGCATCGTTTCCAACTCGGCGACGAGGGCGATGTAGTCCTCGACTACCTTGGAGCGGACGCGCATCTTGCGCAGCTCTTCGCTCGGGCCGCCGGCGATCCTGGCGCGCCTCGTTTCGAGATCGGCCGCGTCGACGTCGATCCTGGTCTGCGTGCGCAGGCCGTCGCGGAGGAGGCCGAGGACCTCGGTGCGGGGGAAGCCGCGCTCGCGGAGGCGGAGCAGCGTCAGCGCGGCCCGGCCGAGGCGGTGCGCGGCCAGGGGGAGCTCCTCGGCCAGCGTCGTGCGGAAGCCGTGCTCGTGCGCGAAGCGGTTCAGCAGGCGCACGTCGTACGGCTCGAGCGAGCGGGCCACGATGCCGATCTCGCGCGGAGGCATGCCTTGCGAGAGGAGCTCGGCGACGCGGGCGCAGACGCCGCGGATCTCGTCCAGGCGCGTGTCGTAGCCCCTCACCCCCGTCCCCTCTCCCCGCGCGGCGGGGAGAGGGGAGAGGGGAGAGGGGTGAATCTTCTGAATGAACCGCTGCGCGAACGTTTCCTGCGTCGGAATCCAGATCCCGGCGATCCGCCCCGCGTCGATCAGTGCCCGCGTGAGCGCCATCTGCACCCCGGTCATGTCGTAGAACCCCGCCAGCAGCTGCGGGCGGACCGACGCGTTGACGTGTTGCGTCGCGCGCAACAGCAGGTCCGCGGGGTCGATGGCATTCATCGAGGCGACGACCCGCTCGTACTCCCCCCAGGCGCGGGTCACGAGCTCCGTGCGGCGCGGGTTGCGCAGGCCGCGGCGCGTGCGCCCCATGCCGCCGCTGTCGCGGACGTCGCGGTAGGAGCGTTCCAGCATCGCGGCGATGCCGCGGCTCGACATCAGCGGCTCGTCGAAGGCGCGGACGGCGATGCGCATCGCCAGGCCCCGCTCCGCCTCGCCCGCCGCGCGGGGAGTCTCGCCGCGCCCGGTGAGGATCTCCCGCGCCAGTTCCTCGAGAGAATGCAGGCGCAGGCCGGCGATCCCGTCCGGGATCCGCTCCAGCAGCTCCGCGGCGATCGCGTCGGCCATGCCCCGCGAGGGGACGATCACCTCTTCGTCCCAGGGCGAGAGCGGATCGCGTCCCTGGCGTCCCGCGGCCAGGCGGGCGGCGATCTCGCGGGCGATCTCTCGATAGGGAGCGAACCGGGGGGACGGCATGAAGTTGTGCAGATTCTAACAGTTGGCGGCGCCAGCCGAACCTAGCATGCATCTCGCAATTCGACCGGAACGGCATCTATGACTCGTTGTTGGATAATCCGCGCTGATGGGCAAACGCCACGTGCATGTAATCGCGGTGCGGAAGCCGGTGACCTTCGCGCTTCTGGCACTGACCACCGCGCTGATGCTGGCGCTCCTCTGGGCGCTCAGCGGCCGCGCCTACGCGGGCGACCGCAGTCCGTTGTGGGAACTGGCCGCGCGGATGCTGGGCGCGCATCGCGAGCCGGTCTCGCGCGACGCGCTGCTGGCGTTCCTCATGCCCGTGATCGCCAACGTCCTGCTGTTCGTGCCGTGGGGCTTTCTGGCATTCGTCGGACTCGACTCGCCGAGCCGCCCGCGCCGGATCAGCTATCTGCTGACCATCGCCGGGGCGCTGGTCGTGGCCGGCTGCATGTACGTGTGGCAGGAGTTTCTGCCGACACGCGTCACTTCGCCGCCCGACGCGATCGCCAACGGCGCGGGCGCGCTGGCCGGCGCCGCGCTGGGGCATGCGCGCAAGGGGATGCGCATTCGCTTCGATTTCTGAGGAGGATGCCGTGATTCTCGTCGTCGAAGACGATCCACAGGTCGCACGCCTCATCTCTCTCGTCCTGCAGCGCAGCGGCTGGCAGTCGCAGGTCGTCGCCGACGGCCAGAGCGCCCTCGCCTCCGCGCGCGAGCAGCGGCCGGCCATGATCTTCGCCGACCTCACCATCAAAGGGATGGGGGGGGAGGCACTCTGCAGCGCCTTGAAGGCGCACGCCGAGACGAAAGACATTCCCTATGTGGTCGTGTCCGGCGACCGCGACATCGCCGAAAAAGCGCGGCAATGCGGCGCGGACGACTACATGGGCAAACCTTTTGAATTCGACGATCTGATTCGTCTCGTCAACAAATATGCAAGAGCTCAAAGCTGAGAAGCCTCTCGAATCGCCGGCCGGGAGCGATCCCGTCCTTCGTCTGATGGCCGTGCTCGCCGAGGAAGGCTTCACCACCGAGCAAGGGCCGGAGTGGTGGGACGAGTACGGAGAGACGATCTACCGCCGTCAGGAAAAACTGCCGCTCACCACGGGCGAGACGATTTTCATCTTCACGCGCGTCCCCGACGTCAACGAGCGCATGCTCCGCCAGACCTCCGACTCCGTCGTGCACACCTACGGCGCGCGCAACTTCGGCCAGAAGGCACTCTCGGTCCTGCAGTCGACGACCGTCTACCACTGTCTCGTCGTCACCAGCGACACGCCGCACAACGAGAACCTGGCCGACTACATCAAGCGCAGCGGCGGCGCGACGTTCATCCCCGTGGTCATCGTCCCCGGCATCAACGAGGTGCTCTATCCCAACCTCGAGGACAAGGTGGGCGTGCTCCGTCCGCGCGTCGAGTACCTGCAGTACCTCCTCGGCGAGCGCCGCGAGACGGTGAACATGCACAAGCCGACCATCCAGGCCATGTGGGTCTCCGCCGCCGTGGTGGCCCTGCTGCTCGTGGCGGTGATCTTCTCCTTCGTCAGGTAGGCGCTGGTGACCGCCACCCGAGACATCGACGGCCTCGTCTCCGTCTTCACGGTGCGATAAGGTGGAGCGCCGGCGTCCCCGCCGGCTGGCCGGGTGGCGTCCCGCGCCGCCCGCCCGGGTGGCGGCGCGGGACGCCGCCACGACAGCCGGCGAGGACGCCGGCGCTCCACATGATTATCCTCATCCGCCATGGGCGCTCGGCGCACGTGCACACGGGGCGGCTCGACTTTCGACGGCTTCCTGCGCTGGCGGGAGGCCTACGAGCGCGCGGGGATCCTCGAGAGCGAGATCGCGCCGCCCGCGCTTTGCGAGCTTGCGCGAAACGCGAAGCACCTCGTCGCCAGCAACGCGCCGCGGGCCATCGCTTCGGCGGAGAAGCTCGCGCCGGGGCGCGAGGTGCTCGTCACGCCGCTCGTGCGGGAGCTCGAGCTGGCGCCGCCGCGCCTCTTCGGCTTGAAATGGCCCGGCATGGTCTGGATGCTGGCCTTCGCCATTCGCGGACTGAAGCCGACGGCAGAAGAAGCGGCACGCGTGCGGGAGGCGGCGAAGCTGCTCCACCACCTCGGCGACGCGGTCGTCGTCACGCACGGCGCCGTCCGCCCCGCCATCGCCCGCGAGCTGGTGAAGCTCGGCTGGACGCTCGGCAAGGGGCGCCGCTCGCACCACTGGAGCGCGTGGACGCTTACAATGCCCGCCGCATGACCTTCCCCCTTCGCCCTCGCGACATCTTCGACGAGCTCCGCAAGGAAGTCGTCGGGCAGGATGACGCGTTGCGCGAGGTGTCGGTCGCGCTCGTCAAACACCTCGTCGGCCACCCCGCGCCGAACATGCTCCTCATCGGCAACTCCGGCTCGGGGAAGACCACCCTCATGCGCGCCGTGGAGCAGTTCCTCTCCCGCACGCCCGACCTCGGCGACTACGCGAACGTCGTCCGCCTCAACGCCAACGTCCTGGCCGAGGAGCGGCAGGGCTACGGCAAGGCCGTCCTCGGCCGCCTCTACGCCAACGCGCGCAAGCGCCTCGGCCCCTCCGCCACGCCCGACGAGATCGTCCGCGGCCTGCAGCGCGGCATCGTCTTCGTCGACGAGGTCGACAAGATCCGGGCCACGGTGAGCGGCCAGCCCAACGTCCGCGGCATCGTGGCGCAGGAAGCGCTGCTGACGCTGATGGAGAACGAGAACGTCGAGTTCGAGGCCGACGGCATGACGTTCGTCATCAACACCGCGCAGGTCCTCTTCGTCGCCGGCGGCGCGTTCGAGGAGCTGTACGAGGCCGTGTTTCGCCGTGCCACCATCGGGCAGGACGTCGTGGCCATGAAGCCCGTGGTCGTGGTCTCGGCCTCGGGAGAGGTGCGCGAGGAGCTGCCGTTCCGCCTCGGGGACTACCTCAAATACGACGATCTGTTCCGCTACGGGATGACGCCGCAGTTCGTCTCGCGTTTCGAGTCGATCGTGGTGCTGAACGACCTCGCCGAGAACGACCTGGCGCGCATCTTCGTCGAGCCGGAGGCCTCGGTCTTCCGCACGTCGCGCGAGTACTTCAAGCGCTTCGGCATCGACCTGCAGATCACGCGCGGCGCGCTGGTGGCCATCGCCTGGGATGCCTCACGCCAGAAGCGGCTCGGCGCCCGTGCCTTGCGCGAGACCTACCGCCGCGTCATCCGCAATCTCGAGTTCGAGCCCGCCAAAGCCGGCGTGCTGACCATCGACGAGGAGATGGTCAAGCGCGCCATCGCGGCGCGGGAAGCAGGAACACGCTAGGAACCATGGGCGAACAACCAAAGAAAAGTTTCTTCGACAAACTGAAGCGTGGGCTCTTCATGACCCACACCGAGATCATCGAGAAGGTGAAGGAGTCGCTGACTCCCGACCTCCCGATCTCGCAGGCCGCCATCGACGGCCTGGAAGAAGGGCTCCTCGGCGCGGACGTCGGCGCGGAGCTGTCGATGGCGCTCGTCGAGCGCGTCGAGCGGCGCGTGCGCGACGAGAAGATCACCAGGATGGAGCGCTTCACCGAGGTCGTGCGCGAGGAGACGCGCGCGCTCATCCCGCAACGGAAAGCCGCCACCATCGAGATCGCGAAGGCCAGGCCCTTCGTCATCCTCGTCGTCGGCGTGAACGGCACGGGGAAAACCACCACCATCGCCAAGCTCGCCGCACGCTGGAAGGGGGAGGGGAAGAGCGTCGTCCTCGGCGCGGCCGACACCTTTCGCGCCGCCGCCATCGAGCAGCTCCAGATGTGGGCCGACCGCATCGGCGTGCCGCTGGTGAAGCATAAAGCCGGCTCCGATCCCGCGGCCGTGGCCCACGACGCCGTCTCGGCCGCGAAGTCGCGCAACGCCGACGTGGTGGTCATCGACACCGCCGGGCGTCTGCACAACAAGTCGCACCTCATGCAGGAACTGTCGAAGATCCACCGCGTCATCGAGCGCGAGCTCCCCGGCGCGCCGCACGAGACGCTGCTCGTCATCGACGGCACGACCGGGCAGAACGGCGTCAGCCAGGCCGCGGCGTTCCTCGAGGCGGCCAAGGTCACGGGCATGGTCGTGACGAAGCTCGACGGGACGGCCAAAGGCGGCGTAATCCTCTCGATCATGCGCCAGTTCGACATCCCGGTGAAGTTCGTCGGCGTCGGTGAGGCCGCGGACGACCTCATTCCGTTCGACCCGCAGGCGTACGTCGACACGCTCTTCGAATGAGAACGCTGCTGCTCGTTGCGATGCTCGTGCTCAACGTAGGGCGGGCTTCAGCCCGCCCCGCGGAGATCGAAGTGGGCGCGCAGCACGCCATCGCCATGTACGGCGACAACGAGGCGCTGACGATCGACACCAGCCGCGGCTTCGGCGCGCACGTGGAAGTGTTCTGGTCCGACTCGCTCTCGACGCGCGCCGCGGCGACATTCCTCAACCCCGCCGTCTACACATCGGAAACGGACCTCGGCACGATGGGGCTCGACCTCTGGTCGGCCACGGCGCGCTGGCATATCGGCTCGCGCTTCTCCGGATACGCGGGAGCGGGCGTCGCGCTGGTGACCATCGGCAATCTCGAGGACCAGTTCGGCGATGCAGTGGAGCGCCAGCTCGATCCCGAGCTCGCGGCCGTGGTCGAAGGGGGAGTGCGCTATTGCATCCATCCGCGCATCGTGCTGGAGCTCGGCGCGACCTACGTCCCGCTCCAGGCCGAGGAGATCGCGGTCGATCCGCTGATCGTCAGCGCCGGCGCCGCGTGGCGCTTCTGAGCTGCACGCCGGCCACCACCGCGCCGACGTTGAGTCCCGGGTTGCGCGGTGCATAGCCGCCGTTCGAGATGTGCATCACGCGGTAGCCGGCGAAGAGTGGGAACCGTCCCTGGCCGTTGAAGACCACGCCGGTGCCCCACTGGGTGATGAAATTGAAGCGCGACGTCGACGCCGGCACGCGCTTCTCCGCGACCATCGGTCCGGTGGACATCTCCAGGAAAGGCTGGACGGACGACCGCACGCGGAACGTGCGGCGGATGAGCAGCGAGGCCGACATCGCGCGCACGGACTCGTTCCCGTCGCCGAACTGATCGCCGAACCAGCTCCGCGGCTGCCAGAGGTTCACGGGCGCGAGGACGACGCCGACCGTGGTGCGCGGCGAGAGCGCGTGTCCCAGCTCGACGTTCAGCGTCTGCACGTCCGCCTGCCCATGCCAGGTGGTCGTGCTCTTGCCGCCCGCGCCGTAGACGCGGATGTCGTCGAACGTCTGCGCCGCCATCGGCAGTGCGAGCACAACCGCGAGCACTACGGTTCGCATATCAACTCATGCGACGAACTTCCGTCCCGTGTCGAGGACGTGTTTCAGGTCCTTCGGGCTGCACGCCTCGGCGTACACGCGCGCCACCGGCTCGGTGCCCGAGAGGCGGAAGAGCAGCCACGTGTTCTCGTCGAAGATCAGCTTCACGCCGTCGGTCGTGTTGACGTCGCGGACCGTGTAGCCGTTCAGCTTCGTGGGCGGGTTGGAGAGCTTCTGCGCCAGCGACTCCTTGAGCTGCGGCGTGAGCTTGAGGTCGACGCGCTTCGAGTAGAAGTGGCCGAACTCGGCGTGCATCTCGTCGACGAGCTCCCCGATCTTCTTCCCCGTGCGCGCCACCATCTCCGCCACGAGCAGGCAGGCCAGGATGCCGTCCTTCTCCGGGAGATGGCGGTACATCGACATGCCGGCCGACTCCTCGCCGCCGAGGGCGATCTTGTCCTCGAGAATCAGCTCGCCGATGTACTTGAAGCCGACCGGTGTTTCGTAGAGAGGCACATCGAGTTTACGGGCGATGGCGTCGATCAGATGGGTCGTCGCCACCGAGCGCGCCAGGCCGCCGGGGATGTTGCGGTGGCGCTTCAGGTAGACGCACAGCAGCGCGATGATGGTGTTGGGGGAGACGAAGCGGTTGCGGTCGTCGATGATGCCGAAGCGGTCGGCGTCGCCGTCCGTGGCCAGGCCGAGGTCGTACTTCTCGTCGGTGACGATCTTGCGCAGCTCGCCGAGGTTCTTCTCGTTGCACTCGGGGGAGAAGCCGCCGAAGTACGGGTCGCGGTAGTTGTGGATGATCTTCACCTCCACGCCCGCCTCGAGGAGGAAGTAGTCGAGGTAGTCGCGCGAAGTGCCGTAGAGGGAGTCGATGGCGATGCGCAGGCCGCTCTTCTTGATGGTGTCGACGTCGACTTTCTGCCGCAGCTCGTTCAGGTAGCGGTCTTTCGGGTCGATCTCCTCGATGAGCTCCGTCTTCTCGTAGACATCCATCCGCTCGTTCTTCTGCTGGACGAGGTGGATCTCCCGCTCGATCTGCTTGGTGACCTCGGGGAGCGCCGGCGCGCCGTTGGAGGTGGAGAACTTGAGGCCGTTGTACTCGGGCGGGTTGTGGGAGGCGGTGAAGTTGATCGCTCCCATGGCCTTGCGGCGGACGGTCTCGAAGGCCACGCAGGGCGTGGGGACGTCGCGCGTGCAGAGATAGGCCTTGATGTCGTTGAAGGCCAGGATCTTGGCCGCTTCCGAGGCGAACTTCTCGGAGAGGAAGCGCGTGTCGTACGCGACGATCACTCCCGATCCCTGCTGCCCTGATTTCCTGAGGTAGGTGGCGATGCCGTGACTGGCGACCCGGACGTTCTCGAAGGTGAAGTCTTCGCCGATGATGCCGCGCCAGCCGGAGGTCCCGAACTTGATCATGAATTCAACTTTCTCTCCGCGGGAGATGGGGAGGGAACGTTAGCACAACGCGCGCCGGGGGATTGTTCTCGGTTGTCGGTGGTCGGTTCTCTGTGCCGACTGGGTTTCAGGCCACGCCGCGCAGACAACCGACAACCGACAACCGACCACTGACAACTTCACGCTTGCCGCTCTGGCCTGTTTTCCGCAATGATCCCGGCAGCCTATGTCCCGGCCCGTAGTGCTCATTGCTGACGACGACGAAGAAGTAGCCCTTCTGCTGAGGACGTACCTCAAGCCGCTCGACTGCGAGGTGATCGTGGCGCGCGACGGCGAGGAGGCGCTGGCGGTGGCGCAGACGCGCATGCCGGCGGCGGTGCTCCTCGACGTGATGATGCCGAAACGCAGCGGCTGGGAGGTCTGCCAGGCCCTCAAGGCCGTGCAGCGCACTTCCGACATCGGCGTCATCCTGGTCACCGGCCGCGGCGACGTGAAGGACCGCCTGACCGGCCTGCAGGTCGGCGCGGACGACTATCTCGTCAAGCCGTTCGACCGCAACGAGGTGCTCAAGCGCGTGCGTAACGTGCTCTCGCGCGCTCCCCGCGAGCGGGCCGAGGCGGCGCAGGCGGGACGCACGGCGCTCGAGGCCATGCTCCTCGACCGCGCCACCGCCCTGCCCACCCTCCCCATCGTCCTCGACCGCATCAAGGAACTGCTCATCGAGCAGGGGGAGCTGGGGATGGTCTTCATCGACATCGAGCAGTTCGAGGCCATCGAGGCGGAGTACGGCTGGGCGTTCTTCGACGAGCTGCTGAGCAACGTCGGCCAGATCGTGGCGGTGGAGGCGAAGGAGCGCTTCACCAACCCGCTCGTCACCTGCCACCGCGTCGGCGGCTCGAGCTTCTACATCTTCCACGAGACGCGGGGGCAGGATCTCAGCGAGGAAAACGCCTCCGAGCGCCTCGCCAACGACCTGCGCCAGAAGCTGATCGACACGACGCGCGAGCGCTTCCCGCACATGCACGCCGACCAGATCGGCTTTTTCGTCGGCAGCGCGCGCATCGACTACCGCCCTCAGATCCGCCTGGAGCGCCAGATCTACGCCGGCATGCAGACCGCGGCCGATGCCGTCCGCGACGCGGAGCAGCAGCGCAAGAAGCAGCTCACCCGCGAGCTGCGCGACATCATCCGCCGCAAGCGCGTGACGACGCTCTTCCAGCCGATCGTCCGGGCACGCGAGGGGACGGTCTTCGGCTACGAGATCCTGACCCGCGGCCCCGCCAACTCGTCGTTCCGCAACTCGGACATGCTCTTCTCCTTCGCCCGCGAGGCGAAGCTGGCCTGGGCCCTGGAGGCGATCGCGCTGGAGGGCGCGCTGCGGCGCCTGCGCACGGTGGACTTCTCGGAGCGCAAGTTCCTCCTCAATCTCGAGGCGGAGATGTTCGGCGAGTCGGAGTTCCGCATCCACGAGATGGTGTCGTTCTTCTCGGAGAACCGCGGGCACTTCGTGTTCGAGCTGACCGAGCGCGCGGCGATCGAGGACTACGCGCAGTTCCGCGAGCTGCTGGACGAGTTCCGCGGCAAGGGGATCGAGGTGGCGATCGACGACGCCGGCTCGGGCTACGCGTCGCTCGAAGCCATCGCCGCGCTGTCGCCGGACTACCTGAAGATCACGAAGGGCCTGGTCTCGACGCTGGCCGAGGAGCCGATCAAGCAGGACCTGGTGAAGATGCTGGTCGACCTGGCCGGGAAGATCAACGCCAAGACGATCGCCGAGGGGATCGAGACGCAGGAGGAGTACGAGACCTGCCGCGAGCTCGGCATCGACCTGCTGCAGGGCTATTACCTGGCCCACCCGCAGGAGGAGCTGCGCCTCGGCGACGAGGAAGTGGCGGCGGCGCTGCGCTAGAGAGGCCCGCGCCCCCACGGCCCCCAGATCGCCACCGTCACTCCCGCGATCTGCAGGTTCACGAACAGCGTCTGTCCATCCGGGCTGAACACTGCCCCCGCGAACTCGCTCCCGGCGAATCCCGGCGAGATGTTCTGGGCGAAGGGGAAGATATCGCCCCGCGGCGTGAGCCCACGCAGGAACGTGAGCCCCCCGTCGCCGTCCTCGCAGAGGATCAGCGAGCCGCGCGGCGTGAGCGACAGGTTGTCGGGCATGCGCGAGGACTCCGAGGACGGCGACTCGAAGAGCAGCGTCAGCTCTCCCGCCCACGATGCACCACCGACGACGCGGCGCTTGCGCACCGCCGCCGGCCGGTATTGCCACACCTGACCGATGCCGCGCTCTCCGCCCGTCGTCGAGGTGAAGAACAGCGTCCCATTGCCGAACCACGCCCCTTCCAGCCTGCGGAAGCGCGCGCCGCCCCGTGCCCGTCCCTGCTGGAACACCGCCGCCTCGGAATTCGCGATGTCGACCCACGTCACCGGCAGCTTCGCGCCGGTCGTTTGCCCCCGCGAGGCATCGAACGTAGGCGCATCGCGAACGGCCAGCATCTGCAGCCGTCCGCCGCTCGCGAGCTGGTACGGCTCGTTCAGCACGCAGCGGTACAGGCCTGCCAGCTCCTGGTCCTCGGTGAGATAGACGATGCTCGTCGCCGGATCGACCGCCGCCGCCTCATGGAAGAAACGCCCGAGGTGGGGGAGCGGGACCGCGTTCACGGCGCTGTCCGCGGAGGCGGGCACTTCGAAGCAGTAGCCGTGCGGTTTCGTGAACGTGTCGACCGTCTCCTCGCACGAGATCCACGAGCCCCACGGCGTGGGTCCGCCCGCGCAGTTCGACGACGTGCCGCTGAGGCTGACGAACTGCCGCAGCGGCAGCCGCGTCACCGGATCGACGACCAGTGTCGTCGTGCCGCCGCCGGCGCGCGGATCGTAGGACCACGGTCCCGGTGAGAGCGGCAGCAGCACCGGGTCCTTGACCTCGTGATTGCGCACGAGCCGCAGCTCGCTGCCCACCTGAAAGGCGGCCATGCCGTCGGGACGGTCGGGCGCGGGATTGCCGTCGTCGAGCACGCCGCGCGCGCGGGCCACGATGGTGTAGCGAAAGTCGGGCGGGAGGAGGAGCAGCACCTCGTCCGCGTTGTCGGCCGTCTTCGGCCGGAGCATGCCGTACGGCGACGGCACCGCCGCGGCGTCGGATCTGCGCGCTGCGAGGCCGGCGAACGCCGCGGCTGTCGTCCGGATCATGGTTCGCCGCGTGAGCATGCGGCTGAGTCTATCCCGTAGCATGCGCCTATGCAGGAGATGGCCATCACGTTCCTCGGCACCTCCTCGGGGACGCCGTCGCGGGAGCGCAACGTCTCTTCCGTGGCGGTCGTGCTCGACGGCACGGTGCTCCTCTTCGACTGCGGCGAGGGGACGCAGCACCAGCTCCTCCGCGCGCCGGTGAAGAGCGGCGCCATCGAGGCGATCTTCATCACGCACCTGCACGGCGACCACGTGTACGGCCTGCCCGGCCTCCTGGCGACGCTGTCGATGAACGGCCGCGAGCGGCCGCTGACGCTGGTGGGCCCCGAGGGGCTGCGCGAGCACGTGGAGTGCGTGCTGCGCACGTCGCATCACAATCCGATGTTCCCGATCGAGTTCGGGGCACGTAGGTCGGGCTTCAGCCCGACCTTCGACGGCTTTCGCGTGGTCTCCGCGCCGCTCGAGCACTCCATCCCCGCGCAGGGCTACTGCATCATCGAGGACGACCGTCCCGGCACGTTCGACCCCGGGCGCGCCAGGGCGCTGGGCATCCCTCCCGGCCCGGAGTGGGGCGCGCTGCAGCGCGCCGGCGATCCGCGCGTCTGCGGCCCGCCGCGTCCCGGCCGCCGCATCGCCTATTGCACTGACACCCGCCCGTGCCCCTCGGCCGTGGAACTGGCCCGCGGCGCGGACGTGCTCATTCACGAGTCGACGTACGCCGAGGAACTGCGCGCGGAGGCGGACGAACGGCTGCACTCGACGGCCATGGGCGCGGCCGGCGTGGCGCGCGAGGCCGGGGTGGGGCGCCTGCTCCTCACGCACTTTTCGACGCGCTACCGCGACGTCGCGGCTCTGGTGGCCGAGGCGCGGACGGTCTTTGCCAACACGGACGCGGCGGAGGACTTCGCGACATTCGTCGTGCCGAGGAAGTGACGTGCAGTTGTCAGTTGTCAGTTGTCGGTTGTCTGTGCCTCATCGCCAGACATCACCGACAACCGACAACCGACAACCGACAACCACAGACGTGCAGGATAAACTGCGCACCATGCGCGCCCCCGTCATTCGTGCCGCCGTGACGGTCTTCACCGCCTCGTTCTGCACGATGGTCATCGAGCTCGCGGCGGGACGCGTGCTCGCGCCGCACGTCGGCATCTCCCTCTACACCTGGACCAGCATCATCGGCGTGGTGCTGGCCGGCATCAGCGCCGGCGCGTGGGCCGGGGGCGTGCTCGCCGACCGCCGCCCCGCCCCCCGCACCCTCGGCTGGCTGCTGCTCGGCGCCGGGCTCACCGCGCTGCTCATCGTCCCCGCGACGTCGTTCCTCGCCGGCGACGAAGGGCTGCTCGAGAGCGCCGGCATCGCCGCGACACTCCTGTCGCGCGTCGTGCTCCTCTCCTTCCTGCTCTTCTTCCTGCCGTCGTTTTTCCTCGGGATGATCTCGCCCGTGGCGGTGAAGCTGGCCGTGCGCGACCTCGAGAGCGCCGGCCGGGTCGTCGGAAAGATCTACGCCTTCTCCACGCTCGGCTCGATCGTGGGGACCTTCGTCACCGGCTTCTGGCTCGTGGCGGCGTTCGGCACGCGCGCGACGCTGGTGGGCACCAGCGTGGTGCTCGTCGCCGCCTCGCTCCTCCTCGGCGATCTCCTCGGCGTGCGCGGACGTCTTTACGCCGCCGGCGTGCTGATCGCCGGCGCCGTGTTCGCGAGCGCGCAGACGCGGCCGCAACTGCCGCCGCGCTACGACCCCGTGCTGCACTCCGGCATCGGCATCATTCACTTCGACGAGAGCCAGTACTACACCATCAGCGTAGAGCGCACGGTGCGCGAGGACACGGGCGACACCATCAACGCGCTGCACCTCGATCACCTGGTGCACTCGTACTCCGACCTGCGCGACCCGGCTTATCTCGAGTACGACTACCTCCGCGCGTTCAACGAGGTCATCCGCGGCGCCGCGCGGAAGCGCGCGGACTTCCGCCTGCTCTTCATCGGAGGCGGCGGATACACACTCCCGCGCCTGGTGGCGCACGAGCATCCGCACGCGCGGGTGGACGTGATCGAGATCGACCCCGAGGTCACGCGCACCGCGCGCCTCTTCTTCGGCCTGCCGAAGAACGGCCGCATCCGCACGGTGAACGAGGACGCACGCTGGTGGGCGATGCGCGCGCGCGAAGAGCCCTACGACGCGATCTTCATCGACGCCTTCAACGACCTCTCCGTGCCGTACCACCTCACCACGCGCGAGGCCACCGCCGATCTCGCACGCCTCCTTCGTCCCGACGGCGCGCTGGTGGCGAACGTGATCGACGACTACCGGCGCGGCCGCTTTCTCGCCTCGTACATCCGCACGCTGGAGTCGGTCTTCGGCGAGGGGAACGCGGCCGTCGTCGTCGAGACGCGCGAAGACCTGAAGAGCGACCGCTCGACCTTCGTCGTGGTCGGCTCGCGGGCCATGCCCCGCGTGACGGTGATGCTCCCGAAAGACGAAGTGCGCCGCTACGTGCAGAGCCGCGACGCGATCGTCCTCCGCGACGACTACGCGCCGGTGGACAACATGCTGGCCCCCCTCTTCCGGCAGCGCTTCGTCGACGAGCAGGAGTGATGATTTTCGTCAGCTACTCGCACGAACCGGAGTCCCATCGGCGACGGGTCGAGGAGCTCGTGGCCACGCTCCGCTCGGCAGGTCTCGACATCGTGTTCGACGGCGACGTGGTGACGCCGCAGGGTCCGCCGGAATGGTGGCACCACTGGATGCTCAACCGGATCAAGGCGGCGTGGGTCCTGGTGGTCTGCAATCGCACGTACTACGAGCGATTCAGCAACCCGGGGGAGGAAGGAAAGGGCACGAGGTTCGAGAGCACCATCATCACTCAGGCGATCTACGACCAGTCGATGGTCAACGACCGCTTCATCCCCGTGTTGTTCGAGGACGCTTCGCCCGAGGACATTCCCGAGCCACTGCGGGGGGCCACGCGGTACCGCATTCCGGATGACCTGGAGACGCTGACGACACGTCTCGGCGCGGCGGTGATTCCGGAGCAGAGGCGCGTCTCCGATCCTCTGGAGGGTTACCTGCAGCAGACCGCGGCGGACCATAACCGTCTCGTTCCCCACTTTCAGCAACTGGCCAATCTCGATCTGCTCGATCGCGTGTACGTGCGGCAGGAGATACTCGCGGAGGCGTCTGTGGCCTGGGGGCGCCCGCTCGGCATCCGTGACGTCCTCGTGCAGCCGGCTAAGGAGTACCCGTGGATTACCGGGAAGTGGATGGTCCTCGGCGACCCGGGCGCCGGGAAGACGACGCTGCTGCGCTCCCTGGCCGCGGAGCTGGCGCGGGATCCCTCCGCGCCATGGATCCCGGTGATCGATTCTCTGCCGCGACTGCTGCGCAAGCGCGAATGGATTCTCGACCGCGTCGTCCGCCGGCTGCACCTGGCCGGCTTTCGGGATGCGGAGGCAACAGGAAGAGCGCTCGATGCCGCGGGGGAGCAGGGGAGGCTGCTCGTTCTGCTCGATGGCCTCGATGAAGTGGCGAAAGAGGATCGCGAAGACGCTGCGAGTCTGCTGCAGGGTCTCGTCACGCACTGGCCGAGAACGCCGATCGTCGTGACCTCGCGGCCGATCGGGTATCACCGTCCACACGGCGATTTCCGCGAAGTAGAGCTGCTGCCGTTGACGCCCACGCACCGGCACGAGTTCCTGGCGCGCTGGTTCGGTCGCGGGCGGGGAGTCCTCGAGGGGGAGCGCGCGACGCAGGCCCTCGCCGTGCTGGAGGAGGATCCGAATCTCTGGGAGCTGTCGGGGAATCCTCTCTATCTCACGCTCATGGCGCTCCTGCTGGAACAGGGGAGCACGCTGCGCACGAACCGCAGCGAGCTCTATCGACAGGTGTTCGACCTGCTCCTCCGCGGCAAGCACAAGACGGAGCCGCAGCCGCTGGAGCTTCCGCGCGCAGTGCTCGGCGCGCTGCAGTACCTGGCGTTCGCGCTGACGCGGGAAAACCGCGACGCCGACACACAGGATGCGCTCGCCGCGCGGCTGTACGAGCCACAGGCCGACCCGTGGCGCCAGCCGCTGGAACGGCTGCCGCGCTGGAGCGATGGGCTGTTGCCGTTCCTCGATGACGTGGCCAGCCGCACCGGCATCCTCGGGCCGCATGACGGCTATGAGTCGGACTGGCGCTTCTGGCACCGCACGTTCCGCGAGGCGCTGGCCGCGCAGGAACTGCACCGCCGCTGGACGGTCGGTGGAGCGGAGGCCATTCTGGCGTGTGCGCGAGAAGTGTCGGGCGAAGAGAGCCGCTGGGCGGAGCCGTATGCGCTGCTGGCCGGAAGCGTGAAGGAGCCCGACGCGCTCGTGCGGGCGCTAATAAACGAGAACCGCGCTCTCGGGGTGCGCGCGCTGGCGACGGCGCAGGGTCTGAAGAAAGAGACGATCGCCGAGGTGCTGCAACTGACGACGGAGGACGTCGAGGGGCGGGGCGATGTCATGCTGCGCATTCCGCAACTCCTCGGCGACGGCGAGCGAGCGCTCCTTCTGCTCGACCGGCTGCGCCGCGACACGACGAACGGCAACGATCTCTTTTTTCTCACGCTGGCAGTGCAGCGTGTCGCACGCCTCTTCCCCGACTTCTCGAGGCGTGCCGAGGAGCTTCTGGCGCGCTTCTACGACCATCTGTACCAGCCTCCGGAGTCGCTGTTCCGCGAGGTCGTGACCGCACTCGACGGCACGGTGAAGCTGTGGGCGGAGATTCAGCCGGGGTGGTTCTGGATGGGCGCTGACGCCGGAGAAGACAGCGAGCAGCCACGCCATTTCGTTCAGTGCGCGCACCGCTTTGCGATCAGTGTCGTGCCGGTTACGAACGAGCAGTACGCGGCCTTCGATCCCGCCAAGCCGTTCGCGCCGGACCTCGCCCGCCATCCGCGCGTTGGCGTGAACTGGTACGAGGCCGTGTCGTTCTGCCACTGGCTGGCGCGCTGCTTCCCGTGGACGAAAGGCGCGCGGCTGCCGCTGGAAGAGGAATGGGAATACGCCGCGCGCGCGGGGACGGAGTCGCGCTTCTGGAGCGGAGACGAAAACGCCGATCTGGCGCGCGTCGGCTGGTATCGCGGGAACTCGGACGACCGGACGCACGCGGTAGGGGAGAAGCCGGCGAGCCCATGGAATTTGTACGACGTCCACGGCAACGTGGCGGAGTGGGTCTTGAACCCGCCTCGCGACTATCCGCAACCGCCGGTGCGCAGTGCGTCGTGGGAATCGCGCCGCTCGGATTTCGTCCTCCGCGGCGGCTGCTACTGGGACACTCCTCACCGGTGCCGCGCGGCGTGGCGTTTCGTGAGGGAGCAGGGGCACGGGCTGGAAGTCGACAGCTTCCGCGTCGTGATTCCATCGGAGGGCGATGGTTGCGCGAGGGAGAGCCCACTCCTATAATCCGCCCTCCCGACCGGAGGGAATGCACCTTCCGCCGGGACCGTTCATCACGGTGTCCACGATGTGGGGCTGTAGCTCAGTTGGGAGAGCGCCTCGTTCGCAATGAGGAGGTCGTCGGTTCGATCCCGTCCAGCTCCACCAGATCCGTAAATTCTCATCGAGCCGCCGCAAGGCGGCTCGATTTGTTTTTGCCGCGCTTCGCGTGGAATGGCCGATAATCTGGTCTGGGTTGGTCAGGTCATGAGCGAGCAAGTGAACATCTACGACGCCAAGACGCGACTCTCGCAGCTCGTCGATCGCGCTGAGGCAGGGGAAGAGATCGTCATCGCCCGCGGCGGCCGGCCGGCGGCCCGCCTGGTTCCGTTCCGTCAGGCGAGCGTCGAGCGCAAGCCGGGACGCATGCGTGGACGGATCCGTCTCTCCCGCGACTTCGATGCACCTCTTCCCGGCGATCTCTTCGACGGCGAGGAGTGATGCGCCTCCTTCTGGATACGCACATTCTTCTCTGGTGGTTGATGGGTGATCGCAGGCTGTCGAAGGGGCTCGCGAAAGCAGTGGGCTCTCCGGAGAATGACGTTGCAGTCAGCGCGGCGTCGCTCTGGGAAATCGTCATCAAGCAGATGCTGGGACGGATCGACGTCGCTCTCGACGAGCTGCTCTCTTCGGTGACGAGTGACGGATTCAGCGAGCTGCCAGTGCAGTTTCGCCACACGCTGAAGCTTCAGTCCCTGCCGCGCCATCATGATGATCCCTTCGACCGGATCCTCATCGCGCAGTCGATCGCCGAGGGCCGCAGGCTCGTCACGACGGACAAGTCGATTCTGTCGTACGGGAGCCTGGCCGGATTCGATCCGCTTTCGGGCTGAGGCCAGCACCTGCGCGTGCGTGGAAGGCACCCTCCCGGTGCTATCATTCCACCCATCCATCGAACGCGGTTCCCTGGCCGGGCGGGTCCGGCGGCGGGGATTTTCATCGTGGAGCAGAGCGATGTCCGCTGGAGACGTTCCTGACGACGTTCGGAAGTTGAGCCGGCTCGAAGCCCTGTTCCGGGCCACGGGCGAGGTGATGGAGCATCGCGGCACGACGGATCTGGAGGAGCAGCTCCAGAAGATCGCCGAGGTCGCGCGCGACGTGCTGCAGGCCGAGGCGTGCGGCATTTTCCTGGTCAAGGATCAGGAGCATGGGGCGGGGAAAGAGCTCAGCCTGGAGGCCAGCGCCGGGCACCGCGAGGGAGGCTTCGTCCCCGGCAGGCGGTTGCCCATCATCAGTCATCCGGGCTGCGGCCTCACCAGCCACATCGCCTGGCAGCGCGAGCTCTTCAACCGCTTCGGCGACGAGCTGCTCGACCATCCGGCCGTCCACGACCGCCGGAACCTCCTCCAGGGGCGCTACACGCGGGGGCGCTGCTGGTCGCTCATCGCGCTGCCGCTGATCCGCCGCACTCCCGACGGGGAGGAGCTCGTCGGACTGTTGCGCGCCGACAACAAGCTCGCCCCCGACGGCAGCGTCGATACCAGCCGCGGCTTCGACTCGATGGACGAGTGGATCATCCGCCTCTTCGGCGACAGCGTGATCGTGGCCATCGAGAACGCGGAGCTGGTGTACTACCGCTCCAGCCTCATCGGCTGCCCGAGCGGCATCATCGCCGTCGACCGCCAGGGACGGCTCACCGAGTACAACTCGCGCGCCGCGCAGATCCTCGGGCGCCCGCGCGAGGAAGTCCTGCACAAGCCGGTCAGCGACCTCTATTACGACCCCGACGAGCCGAGGCGCATCGGCGCGCTCCTGCACCAGCGCGGCGGCCGTCTCCGCGACTACCACACGAACGTCAAAGGACCGTCCGGCGAGCCGATCCCCATCGTCCATTCCTCCACGTGGCTCTACTCCGGGGGGCGGCGCATCGGCAGCGTCGGCTACTTCGAGGACGACCGCCCGCGCCTGCGCATCGAGAGCCGCGAGCAGCTCCTGCAGGCCATCGACCTCGTCGCCAAGGCGGACGACCTCGAAACCGGCCTCTGGCAGTTCACCGAGCGCATCGTCTCCCTGCTGTCGCGCTCCTACTGCGCCGTGCTGCTGCGCGACGAGAGCGGCGAGCGGCTGTACGTGCGCGCGGCCACGCGCACCGACCGGCCGGAGTGGCAGCCCTCCCCGAAGCCGATCGCCATCGGCGAGCCGCCGGCCATGAAAGAGCTCTGGACCACGCGCGAGCCGGTCCTCCTGACCTGGAGCAACCGGCGGAACGTGCCGGCGCTGCAGCGGCTCTCCAAGCTGCACGGCTACGAGAGCAACATCCCGTCGCTGCTGATCGTGCCGCTCACGCTCAACGACCGCGTGATCGGACAGATCCACGTCGGCGCGCGCCGTGGCGACGCGGTCACCCCCTTCACCGAGGAGGAAGAGACCGAGGTCCTGCAGGCCATGGCGGGGCAGGTCTCGGCGTTCATCTACCGCCTCAATCTCGTCGAGCAGACGCGTTTCCGCGAGCGGCGCCTGGCCGACCTGGCCCGCGTCGCCGGGCAGCTCCGCAATCAGGCCGAGATCTCGGCGCTGCTGCAGCAGGTCACCGACCTGGCCGCGTCGCTCGTGCAGTACAGCGCTGCCGGCATCTTCCTCCGGTACCAGCAGACCAGCCGCCTCGAGCTGAAGGCCGTGCACGGCCTCTCGCCGGGACTGCGGGGAGTGCAGGCCGAGCCGAAACAGCTCATCGAGCAGGTGGCGGAGGGGGGAAAGCCGCTGCGGGCGGCCACGCTGACGCTCTCCGGCGCGGCCGAGCGCTCTCTCCTCCGCGACGTGATCGCCGTTCCCCTCCGGCGCGGCACCGGCGAGGTGGAGGGTGTCCTCTTCGTCGGCGACAAGCGGCAGGCGGAAGCGATCGACACCATCGACGAGGACGTGCTGGAGCGCTTCGCGGCGCTGGCCGCCAGCGCGCTGCAGACCTCGCGTCTCCTGGGCGACGAGGACCGCATCGCCAGCCACTTCGAGGTGCTCGACCGCATCGTCACCTACATCCTCCAGACCGACGACGACGACCGCTTCTTCCTGGCCTTCCTCACCGGCGTCACGGCCGGCTTCGGCCTCCGCTTCAACCGCGCATTCCTCCTGCTCCTCGACGAGTCGGGGAAGTACCTGGTCGGCCGGCGCGGCATCGGGGAGCTCGATCCCAGGGCCGCGCGCCAGGCGTGGCGTCACACCGAACAGATCAACGTCAATCACTGGGCGCACTGCCGCGAGCTGATCGACGACAACGCGCTCCCGCTGACGAAGGTCGACGGCATGATTCGCGACCTCCGGTTCGCGCTCGACGGCAGCGACATGTTCGCGAAGGCCATTCGCACCGGCGAGGTCCAGGTCGTCGAGCCGCACGACTTCCACCGGCTCCCCAGGATGTTCTTCGACCTCTTCCGCGTCACGTCGACCCTGGTCATCGTGCCGCTGAAGACGAAGAAGAACGTCTACGGCATCGTCGTCGCCGACAACAAGTTCACCCGCGCCCCCGTCGAGCCGACGCTGGTGGAGGCGCTGATGGAGTTCTCCAACGCGGTGGCCATCCCGTGGGAGAACAAGAAGCTCCTGCACGAGAGCCTGGCCGGGAAGGAGCAGCTGCGGTCGTTCTACACGATGGGCAGCACGCTGGCCGCGCTCACCGAGCCGGAGATGATCCTGCGCGCCATCGTCGACCACACCTTCGAGGCTGCCGATGCCTGGGGCGTGAGCCTGCTGCTGTACGACGCCGAGACCGGGAACTTCCGCCATCCCGTGCGCATCGGCGCCGACGTCGAAGCGCACACGCTCGACGCCGTCCGGCGCGACTCGCAGACCATGGAGGTCATGCGCTCCGGAAAGCCGGTCCGCATCGAAGACGTGGCCAGCGGCGGCTCGCCCAGCCCCCAACTGCTCGAGCGCGGCATCAAGGCCGCGCTCTGCCTGCCGCTCTCGCTGCCGAACCGCCGCCTGGGCGTGGTCTGGATTCACTACGACCATCCCCGCCGCTTCACCGAATCGATGGTCGCGGCGCTGCAGCTCTTCGTGAACCAGGCCGCGTTCGCCTACGAGCAGGCCACGCGCATCAAGGCCCTGGAGACGATCCGCGACGCCGTCGACGCGCTCACCGCCATCGAGAGCGTGGCCCAGGTGCTCGGCCAGATCCTCGAGAGCGCCCGCCGCATCCTCGACGCCGATGCCGCCATCCTCTGGTTCTACGACCGCGGACGGGGGGAGTTCCTGCCGCAGCGCTCGGTCCGGTCCTCCGTTCCGGACAACGTGTGGGAAGGCCTCCGGGTGCGCGCTCTGGGCAGCGTGAAAGCGCACGTCACGCAGCGGCGGATCGTGCATCCCGACATCGAGAAGGAAGGCGTGAACCGGCACCTGGACGCGGACACGCTGGCGCTGCTGCAGTCGATGTCCGTCCGCGGCTTCCAGGCGGTCGCGCTGAGCGTGGGGGAGGAAGACTTCGGCGTGCTCTGGACGCTGCACCAGCAGCCGCTCGGGTTCGACGCCGAGCGCCAGTTCCTCACCGAGGAGCTCGCCGCGCATGCGGCGTGGGCGCTGAAGAAAGCGCCGCTGCTGGAGCGGGTGACGAAGGTGCAGGTCGCGGCCAGTGTCGTCTCCGAGGTGGCCAAGGCCGGCCATCAGAGCCGCGCCGAGGCGCTGCGCGTCATCGCCGAACGGGCCATGTACGCGCTTCGCTGCGATGCCGTCGTGCTGTTCGAGAACGACGAGGTCGAGGGGATCGTGCATCCCGGCGCCGCGGCTGGCGTCACGCACGTCGACCGCCTCCGCAGCGCCGAGGAGAAGAACGATTACGACCTGGTGGAGCTCGTCCGCGACAGCCCCGATCCGATCCTCGCGTCGAACGTCCTCGCCGACCCCCGCTTCCAGACCCGTCGCTTCGTCGAATACGAGGGCATCCGCTCCTGCGCGGCGCTGCCGCTGCACGCGGCGGGACACGTGGTGGGGGTGATGTTCGTCAACCACCGCACCCCGCACGACTTCACCACCGACGAGGTCGAGGACATCCAGCTCTTCGCGAACCAGATCGCCATCGCCATCCACGCCTCGCAGGTCATGACCCTGGCGCGCGTGCGTACCGACCTCGCCTGGATCGGCCTGAAGGCGACGGAGTGGTCGCACGAGCTCGGCGGCACCGTCGGCAACATCGTGCGCGACCTCACGGCGCTGCGCGAGGAGATCGCCGCCGCGGGCCAGACCGGTTTCGCCGAGAGGCTCGACGCCATCGGCGCGGCGATCAGCAGCGTCGGCCTGCGCCCGCGGCGCGAGTACGACAAGCCCGATGCGCACGTCTGCGACGTCGCCGCGGAAGTGCTCGGACCGTTCACCGAGCGCCTCCGCCGCGACCGCGACTTCGAGGGAATCCATGTCGTCGACGAGATCGAGCTCGGGCAGGGGACGCATGTCAAGGCCAGCGGCGAGTGGCTGCGGGGCGTGCTCTTCCATCTCGCCAGGAACGCGCGGGCCGCGTTCGATCCGTCCGCGGACGAGAAGCGCCTCACCATCGCCGCGCGGCGCGACGACCGCCATCTCGAGATCCGCTTCACCGACAACGGCCCGGGGATTCCGGAGGAGCTCGTGCACCGCATCTTCCGCGAGCCGATGCCGAAGGCGCCCGGCGCGCCCGGCCTCGGCATCGGGCTGCTCATCGCGCATCTCATCGTGCAGATCTTCGGCGGCCGCATCACCTTCCAGTCCGTCCAGCCGCACGGCACCTCGGTGCTCCTCCGGCTGCCGCTGCTGACGCAGGAGGCGACTCACTGAGATGACACCGAAGTTCCGCATCCTCTTCGTGGACGACGAGGCCCAATATCGCGCCTGGTCGAGCAATCTCGAAAAGGCAGGCTACGAGGTGCGCACTTGTGCATCCGAGGTCGAGGCGGAGGAGGTGATCACCAGGGACCTCAAATCGTTCGATCTGGCGATCCTCGATCTGAAGCTCTACGACGATATCGGAGACGAGAGCGGCTTGAATGTCGCGAGAGCGATCGACGGGCGGATTCCCGTGATGATCCTGACCGGTGGCAACAACACCCGCGGCGTCAGTGCCGCACTCAATTCCGGCCTCGCCAGAACCGTCGTCTCCAAATACGACGGCCCGCCCGCGCTGCTGAGCGAGATCCCCAAGCACATCCGCCACCGCGTGTTCGTCGCGCACGGCAAAGACGAAGGCCTCCTGAGCGACGTGGTCTTCTGTCTGGAGGCATTCCAGGTGGAGCCGATCGTGCTGCGCGACACGCCCGGCCTCGGCCTGACCGTGGTGGAGTCGATCGAGAGCTGCGCGAACGTCAGCTTCGCCGTGATCCTGCTGACGCCCGACGATGCCGGCAACGAGATGGGAAAGAAAACGCTGCTGCCGCGCGCACGGCAGAACGTGATCCTCGAGTGGGGCTACTTCGTCGGCCGCCTCGGCCGCGAACGGGTCAGCGCCCTGGAGAAAGACGACGGCCGGAAGGCGCTGGAGATCCCGTCGAACTACACCGGGCTCCGCCGCATCACCGTCGACGGCGCCGGCACCTGGCGCAAACGGCTTGCCGCGGAGCTGATCGCGGCCGGCATTCCGGTGAAAAGGGGAGTACGCTGAGGATCAGGCGCGCCGTTCGGCTTCGAGCGCTTTTCGGAAAGCGCGCACGGCCTGGGTGAGCGTGTCGTGGCCGAGCATCGACGCGACGAGCGCCAGGTCGAGGTCGGGGAGGATGCGGCTGCGCTCCGATCGTGCGAAAGTCCCGTCGGCGAGGGTATAGACCTCGATGACTCCCTTGCTCCAGATCCAGACTTCCTCGACGCCGAGCCTCTGGTAGATCCGCAGTTCGTCGATGCCGCTCCGGCTCCATTCCACTTCGACCGCCAGGTGCGGCAGTCCGCGAGGCTCCGTTCCGAAGATGTAGCACTCGTCCGCTTCCACGGCACAATCCTGCTTCTTTCCCTGCAGGGTCCAACTGCCGAATGGGGTCAGCTCGATGTCGAGATCGATGCACCAAGTCTCGAGAAGGCACCTGATGAACGATTTGATCCGCTCGTGATCCCTGGAGGGACTCATGATCTTGAGCTCGCCCTCCAGGTATGCGATGCGCGGAGCCGATTTGTCGCCGCGGATCGCGAGCACGTGCTCGTAGTCTTCCCAGGTCACATCGTGGAACACGATGATCTGGTCGTGTTCCCGAAGCGCCGCAATCCCCGACATGCCGAAAGTCTATCGCGCGCATGAACATCGCGCTTTCCCCCTCCCGGGAGTACGCTGAGCCTGGTACGGAGGCTCGGCAATGGGATCAGAACCGGTGGAGATGCCCGGGACGGGTACGTTTCGGCGGTGGCTGGAGAACCTGAAGACGCGCGATGAGGCGTTGTACGCGGACCTCGTCAAGCGGCTGGAGCAGCGGAAGGAAGAGGCGGTCGCGCTCGAGAGCATGGGCCCCGAGGGGGTCGACGCGGAGCCGCCGGTCGACATCATCCTCGAGACCATCGTCCGCGAGGGGCGGCCGGCGCTGCTGGTGAAGAACCATCGCATCACCAAGATCGACACGGCCATCGACAGCGCCTCCGCCGAGATCATGGGACGGCTGCGCGCGGCGCAGTCCACCGTCGAGCCGCTGATCCCGCTGGTCGGGCGCATCGATCTCGCCAACGACGCCGCCGGACGCACCTTCGCCGGCACCGGCTGGCTGATCGACAAGGACGTCGTGGCCACGAACCGCCACGTCGCGGAGATCATCGCCCGCGCCGACGGCGCGAAGTTCGTCTTCAAGCCGGGGCGCTTCGGCGATCCGCTGCGCGTCTCCATCGACTTCCGCCACGAGCTCGGCACCAGCGTCACCGACACCGCCCCGGTCAAGCGCGTGATCTGGATCGAGACCGACTCGACGAAGGCCGATTTCGCGCTGCTGCAGATCGGCCGCCGCACGGACGGCACCGTGCAGGACCACATCAAGCTCGCCGAGACCGACCTCCCCGCGAACAGCGACATCGTGGTCATCGGCTATCCCGCCCGCGCGCCGGAGCACGTCATCCCCGACCAGGCGTGGATGGACCGCATCTACGGCGGCAAGTACGACGTGAAGCGCGTCGCCCCCGGCCTCTTCGGCCCGCAGAGCCGCGGCTGGGCGACGCACGACGCCACGACCCTCGGCGGCAACTCCGGCTCCGTGGTCCTCGACATGAAGACCGGCCGCGCCGTGGCGCTGCACTTCGCCGGCCTGTACATGATCGAGAACTACTGCGTCCCCGCGTCGACGCTGCGCAAGTACCTGAAGGACGCGCCGTGGATCGGCGGCGGCACGCGCAAACGCGAGGCGCCCGAGGAGACGTCCACGCAACCGCAGGCGCAGCCGCAATCGCCACCGCAGCCCCCGCCGCGGAGCGGGACGGCCACCATCGCGCACCAGGTGCAGGCGACCAGCGGCGAGGTGACGATCACCATTCCGCTGACCATCAGGATCTCCCTCGGGACACCGGTGAGTGACGCCGCTGCCGCCGCCGACGACGATGATGTCACGCCCGCTCCGGCCAAACCGGCCGGCAGTGAGTCGACCGACGTCCTCGCCGCCGCGCGCTCGCTCCGCCAGGAGCTCCGCGGCGAGGGCGTGCTGGCCGTTCGTCACGGCTACCGCTTCGGCCCCGAGGGGCTGAGCGACACGCAGTGCCTCGTCGTGGCCGCGCATCCGGAGCGCATCGAAGAGGTGCGCGCCCGCGCGCCGAAGGAGCACGCCGGCTTCCCCGTCGAGGTGCGCACCGCCTCCCTGCGCGATCAGGCCGGGGAGCTCGCCGACGAGGCGGGCTTCACCATCGCGTACAACGACGACGAGCGCAGGGGGCCGGAGTACAGCTTCGCCTGGGTGGACGAGGAGATGGACGTCACGCTGCACGTCGGTCCCGAGCGCAGTTGGACGGTCCTGCGCGACTTCCTCCTGCGCGCCGAGGAGGAGCTGGTCTCCTCCATCTACGAGTTCCACGCCGGGCACATCGCCGACGCGCTCGAGCGCGAGCTCGACGAAGGGACGGAGCTCAAGCTCGTGATGGCCGTGCAGTCGCGCGACTCGAAGAGCGGCCACACCAGCGAAGGGGACTTCAAGCGCACGGAGCGCTTCGCCGCGTGGCGCGAGCGCTTCGGCGACCATTTCGCCCCCGTCTTCGTGCCGATCGGCAACGGCGGGCTGATCGCCAAGTCGTACCACATCAAAGTCACGGTGCGCGACGGCAACACGTTCTGGCTGTCGAGCGGCAACTGGAAGCGCGCCAGCCAGCCGAACATCCCCCCCGCGGAGCTGAACAACCCGAAGGCGACCGGCAAAGCCGGCAACCGCGAGTGGCACGTGGTCATCGAGAACGAGACGCTGGCGCAGCGCTACCGCAGCCACATCGCCGCCGACTACGAGCTGGCCGGGAAGATCAACCAGTCGAAGGAAGCGGCCGAGGACGAGGTGCTGGTGGACGTGCCGATGGAGGTGCTGGAGTCGGTGGAGCTGGAGGCTGCGCCGACGGAGGTCTTCGAGCCGAAGCGCTTCCGCCGCCGCGTGAAGGTGAAGCCGCTGCTCACGCCGGACAGGAAGGGAGAGGTCTACTCGGCCGCGGTGCTGAAGCTGATCCGCTCGGCGAAGAAGCAGCTCCTCTTCCAGAACCAGTACATCACCGTCGACGAGAGCTCCTCCGGCTTCTTCGGGGAGCTGGTGGACGCGCTGGTGGACCGCTCGCGAAAGATCAAGGACGTGCGCATCATCCTCCGCAGCGGCGGCAGCGACTTCTGGGACAACATGGCCGAGCTGAAACGGCGCGGCATGGACGTGAACAAGTGCGTGCGCCGCATCAGCGCCACGCACACGAAGGGGATCATCGTGGACGGCCGGGAAGTGCTGATCGGCAGCCACAACTGGAGCTCCCTCGGCGTGACGCTCAACCGCGACGCGAGCCTCATCTTCCGCGACGAGGAAGTGGCGCAGTACTTTGCCCAGGTCTTCGAGCACGACTGGGACCGTGCCTCGCCGGCCGTGCGCGCGGAGTCGGTGTTCGCCGGCGAGCCGCGCCTGGCCACGACGCCGGAGCCGCCGCCGGGCTACGTGCGCATGACGCTGTCCGAGTATCTGGAGGGGTGACGCTCAGGACTGGAGCTGCGCGTGAATGGCACTCATCAGCGTCTCGAACCGTGAGTCGAGGTGGCTCTCGGGGGTGAGGGTGTTCATGTCGCCGATGATGGTCATCCAGCGGCTGATGGTGCGCCGGATCTGGGCGTAGAGATCGAGCTCCTCGCGGATGCCTTCGAGGTCCTGCTGGTCGACCCCCTTGAGCGCCGCGTTGAGCTCGCGGATCTTCTCCTCCCACCATTTCACATAGGCGACGCGTTTCACGGCGTCGGAGAGGTCGGCGTCCTGCAGGACGATGGGGAAGACGCGGTCCCGGATGTCGCCACGCTCGGCGATCTGCGTCAGCTCGAACATGCAGCTCTTCGACTGGAGATAGTCCCTGCTGATCACGACCACGATGCACGTGCCGCGGCCGATCCGGCGCATGAATTCCTGGATCGAGTCCTTGTAGCGCATCTCGTTTTTGTCGCGGACGACGGCGATGCCCTGGGCGCGGAAGGCCTGCTCCAGGCGGTCGACGATGCGCTCGCTCTCTCCACCCCACGCGTACGAGACGAAGACCTCCCTGCGCCTTTCCGGCGGTGCCGGCGTCGTAAGACCGTCCGCATCGCGAAAATAGGAGTAGAGGCTTTGGAAGCCGTCGGACGGAAAGACGGCGGCGATGAGCTCGCGGGCGTCGACCATCTCGTAGCTTTCCTGGCACTGGATCGATTTCCCGTCGCGCGCGAACCGGCGGAGGACGTCGTACGGAAAAAAGTGCGGTTCCTGCCGCTCCGCGCAGAGCGGGCAGCGGCAGGGGATGAACTGGTTCATCTTCAGCCGCGGATACTCGCCGTGAATCCGCTCCAGCTCGTAATCGATGATGGCCAGCATCTCCTGCTTTTCCGGCCCGGCCAGCCGCACGGTGATGCGCCGCTCCGAATAGTCTTCCGTGACCTCGGCTCGCGTGGCGTGCCGTTTCAGGACGACGCCGTCGCGCCACAGCCACTCCTGCCGCTCGATCAGCGCGTGAGCGGCGACGATGAACCGGGTGAGAATCCCCTTCGGCATGAACTCGTAGTCGTAGCGGACGACGAGATTCCCCTCCGCGTCCCACGGATACGACGCCGGATTGGAGCCGAGGAGCTGCGGCGCCAGGAAGGAATCGTTGGACAGCGGATAGCAGAGCTGGAACTTCATCATCAGCTGCACCAGCTCGTCGCGCATCTCCGCGTACCGCGCCTCGGACCAGATGGCCGCGAGGTCGCCCCGCGTGAACCGCCCGTGCCGGTCCATGACGTCCTTGTGGTCGAGCACGCGGTAGACGGCGTCGGTGGCCCACCGGGGACGCAGCATGACCACCTTGCGCAGCAGCGGGTCGTCCTGGAAGTGCAGGCAGACGCCGAGGTCGTGCAGGTAGCCGCTCAACTGGAGCATGTCCTCTTCGCGGGTGAAGCCGTGCAGCCGGCAGATCTCGAGGAACTCGGTGAGGTTGATGTAGTCGCGCCCGTCCTGCTCCACCGCCTCGCGCACTCTGCGCCAGGTCTTCGGCAGCGGACTGCCGATGTGCGGCAGCCGCTCCAGCTCTTCGCGGATCGCACGCACCGCGTCATTGAGGCCGCGGTTGGTGGCCAGGTTCGTGGCGTAGACGGCGCGGAGGTTGGCGAAGCGTCCGCGCAGGCGGCTCTCGTTGATGTCCCGCCGCCGGTCCTGTTTCTCGTTCTTGATGACGAGCAGCGGGCTGCCGTCGCTCAGCAGCTCCACGATGTTCATCCAGTAGTGAAAGTCCGTGTCCTCTTTGCGGCTGTCGGCGACGAGCACGTAGAGCGAGCGCCGGGTGAGGAAGAACTGGTGCGTGGCGTGATAGATCTCCTGCCCCCCGAAGTCCCAGATGCTCACGTGAAAGTCGCGCGCGAGCGTGTCGGCGCTCCCCTCCACGCGCAGCCGCGTCGGGAAGGTGGTGTGAATGATCCCGATCCCCTCGGTCGATTGCTCGTCTTCCCGGAGCTGGTAGTCCGGGTTCTCGATCTTTTTGGTCAGCGACGTCTTGCCGGCCCCCGGCTCCCCGACGATCAGGAGCTTGGCTTCGCAGAGGTAGTCCTTGCCGTCATCGAGCTGGCGGTAATAAGCCCGCATGGCGTCGAGGCCTTGCGCCACGACTTCGGGAGGAGGGGTTTCGATGGGTTGGCCATCCAGCTCGAGGACCTTCAGGCGAGGCAGGGCGAGGAGTTTCTCCGGAATGACCTTCAGCGCTCCCCGGATCGCATACGCGCTCAAATCCAGCGCCTCGAGATCGAGCAGGGAGAAGAGCGGCTCGGGAACCTCCTGGAACGGGTTGTTACCCAAGGCCAAGGCTCGGAGATGATCCAGCTCGGCGAACGACGGCGGAAGAACTTCGAGCTGGTTGCGGGGCGCGACGAATGCAGTCAGGCGATGCAGCCCACCGATAGTGGGGGGAATCGCCCGCATCTGGTTTTGGACGAACCACAGCACCCGCAGAGACTTCATTTCACCGATCCAGTCCGGAAGGGTGGGCAGATCATTGTTGCTGAGGTTCAGATGCCGCAATTCCCGCAGGTGACGAACGGCGGAGGGAAACTCGCGAAGAGAATTGCCGGTGATGGTCAGCGCACGCAGGTGCGTCAGTTGCGCGAGCTCGTCCGGGATGATCTTCATCCGGCCGGTCAACCGCAGCACCTTCAGGTTCTGCAGAGGCAGGACCTCGGTGGGAAATGTCCTCAGCGGTGCCTGGACAGTCAGAGTTTCGAGCGCCTGTAGCTCGCCGATGCCGGTAGGCAATTCGGATTGGTCTGGGGACTGAAACTCGAGCTGGCGCAGGTTCGGGAGCTCGAACAGTTGCGGCGGCAGCTTCAGGGGAGTGTCGTCGAACGAGATCCCGAGGACATGCCCGGGGGTGATCTGATGTTCCAGCCGGCTGAAAACGTCCCAATCGACGATCAGTCCGGGACGATCGATCAGGGTGTGGAGCGGGTTGCCGCGGAGGTCGAGAATGCGAAGATTCTCGAACTGCCGCACCTCCCAGGGAACGACCCGAAGATGGTTTCCCCTGAGATCCAGAATCTCGACGTTGGGATCCGCCCGCAAGGATGAGGGGTCGCTGGAGTCGTAGCTGTAGCTCAGGTTCTGTCGGATGGCCGGTCCTTCCGCGGCATCCTGAGCCAGCCTTCTGGCGAGCCCCAGAGCTCCCAGGTCGCTGTCGAGGCTTTTGAATTTCATGGGCTCCCGCCAAGTCTAAAACGTAGGGCGGGCTTCAGCCCGCCCCTGGGCGGGGTGGGCGGGCGGTCAAACGAATCCGATGGTTCCATTCTGGAGGTCGAACAGAATCGGGTTGGCGAAGAACGGCGTCAGTCCGGTGTTGATGGTGGGAGTGCCCCCTTTCGGCTTGCCCTGGACTTTGACGGCGTTGACGCCGGGCTCGTCGCTGGCGACGAAGTTGAGCACCTCATAGCTGTTCGTGCCGTGCGTCACGGTGAGGATGATCTGGCCCGAAGCCGGGGTATTCGGCGGGAGCAGGTTGTGGATCGTCGTCTGCGGCGCTCCGGTGTCGAACACGATCTGGACGTCATCGAAGGTCTGTTCGCCCACCTGGAGAGTGCCGGTGAGCGGTTGTGCCGAGAACGTGTTGATGGCCGGCAGGCCCGCCTGCGACGCGGGCGGATCCTGCGGTTGATAGGTGCCGCCGGCGGTCATCGGAAAGACGTTGGGGAAGTAGCTGGTGAGCTGCGCGATGCCGAGGATCACGCGAGCCGGCGTGCTGCCGGGCGGATAGCCGCCGACGTCGACGATGAAGCCGCCGTACTGCGATCCCAGCTGCGCCAGGACGCTCAGGAGCGGCACCGTTGTGTGCTTGTGAGAATGGCCGGTGTTGGGCGCCAGCGACATTCCGAAGTCGCCGTAGAGGTGCAGCGCTCCGTCGAGAGAGGTGAAAACCGGCAGCTGCGGGTTCGTGGCGCCTGGATAGCGGACGCTGGTGATGACGCCGATGAGCATCTCGAGCGGCAGCGTCAGCGGAGGGGTGGTGTCGGGGAAGGCGATCGTGGCGTACGTCGCGGAGCCGTCGTACGAGATGCCGCTGTCGTACTTGTTGTCGACGTCGCCGACGGGATTCGGGGGGACCACCGTCGGCACGTTGCCGGCGAAGAAGCCTTTGCCGCCGGTGTCGAACTCGTAGAGATTCGTGAAGGCCGCGCTCTGCCCCGACGGCGTGACAGAGACGTTGATGCCGACCTTGTAAATGGGCGCCGCCGGCTGCTTTCCGGCCGGCGGTCCCTGCGGGGACTCGAGGGAGTTGTAGGCGGGGAAGACCTGGAGCGGGATGACGACGGAGCTCTGCGGGATCGCAGAGGACGGGATGCTCAGGCGATTGCTCGTCATGAGGGCCTCCTTGCGCTCATCGGGATTGCGCGATTATAGCGTTACGGAAGAAAACGTAGGGCGGGCTTCAGCCCGCCCTCATGCGATCATGCCCAGCGCATGACCAAGCACCTCCATTGTGTCGCGCTGCTCGCCCTTCTCTCCCTCGTACCGCTCGCCGCCGCCCAGGAGACGGCCGCCAAGCCGCCCGCGCCTCCCCCCGTCCCCGAGGCCAAGACGTGGGTGACGAAGCACAGGATCACCCTCGGCGGCGCGGCGCTCGCGTACACCGCTACCGCGGGCACGATGCTGATCCGCGACGACAAGGACGAGCCGGTCGCGCACTTTGGCTACACCGCCTATGTGAAAGACGGCGCCGATCGCGCCACGCGCCCGATCATGTTCGCGTACAACGGCGGCCCCGGCTCCGCGTCGGCGTGGCTGCACGTCGGCGCCCTCGGCCCGAAGCGCACGCAGATCGCCGACCTCGAGCCGAACACGCGCGGCCCGTTCCGCCTCGTCGAGAACGACGCCACCATCCTCGACCGCGCCGATCTGGTGATGATCGATCCCGTCGGCACCGGCTTCTCGCGTCCCGTCGGAAAAGGGGAGGGGAAGGACTTCTGGGGCGTCGATCAGGACGCGCGGTCGGTGGCCGACTTCGTGGTCCGCTATCTGAACCAGAACGGACGCTGGTCCTCCCCGAAATACATCCTCGGCGAGAGCTACGGCGGCATGCGCTCCGGCGCCGTGGCGTACGTACTGCTGGCCCGGCACAACGTGACGCTGAACGGCGTCATCCTGGTCTCGCCGTACATGGATGCCATCGCCGGCAACGCCGACCTCCCCGCCGATACCGCCTTCGTCAACTTCCTGACCACCTACGCGGCCACGGCCTGGTACCACAAGATGGTCGCGGAGCCGCGGCCCGACCTGCAGACGTTCCTGCGCCAGGCGGAGGCGTTCGCCCGCGACGTCTACGCGCCGGCCCTGTTCAAGGGCTCGCAGGCGACGGCCGAGGAGCGGCGCGCGGTCCTGGCAGGGCTGGCGCGCTTCACCGGTGTGAGCGCGGAGTACTGGGACCGGGCCAACCTGCGCATGAACGAGGGGCGCTTCCTGCAGGAGCTGCTGCGGGCGCGCGGCATCGTGGTGGGACGCATCGACACACGCTACAGCGGCGGAAACCTCAGCTCGACCGCCGAGACCATGCGCTACGACCCGTTCGCCGACGCCATCGCCCCGGCCATCGTGGCCACCTTCAACGACTACTACCGCAACGAGCTGCAGGTCCAGTCCGAGCGCGAATATCTCCTCTCCGGCCGCCTCTACTCGAGGTGGGACCACGGGCACGAGACGCCGGGGCAGGGGGGACGCTCGCCCGTGGCCAACACCGGCATCGACCTCGCGCACGCGATGGTGCGCAACCCGAAGATGAAAGTGCTGGTGCAGCAGGGCTACTTCGACCTGGCCTGCCCGTACGGCACGGTCGAGTACTTCATCAACCACCTCGACGTCCCCGCCGAGGTGCGCCGCAACATCGCCATCGAGTACTACGAGGCCGGCCACATGATGTACGTGCACGAGCCCTCGCGCGTGAAGTTCAAGAAAGACTTGGCGGCGTTCGTCGACGCCACGTCGCGGTAGCCTGAAGGAGCAGACAGCGCATGAAACCCCTCTGGTCACTGGTCCTGGTCCTCCTCCTGGGCGCCACTTCGTCGTTCGATCCGGAGCTGGCCAGGAAGCTCGGCGCCGACGAGCGCGGCATGAAGAGCTACGTCTTCTGCATCCTGAAGACGGGGCCGAAGGACGCGGAGGTCCAGGGCGACGCTCGCCGGGAGGTCTTCGCCGGCCACTTCGCGAACATCGGACGGCTGGCCGAGGAAGGGAAGCTCGTCGTGGCCGGCCCGTTCGGAAAGAACGAGCGGTCGTACCGCGGCCTCTACATCTTCAATGTCCCGACGGTGGAAGAGGCGGAGAAGCTCGTGGTCCTCGATCCCGCCGTGAAGGCGGGCGTGTTCGTGTACGAGCTGACGCCCTGGTACGGCTCGGCGGCCATGATGGTCGTCAGCGAGACACACAAGCGGATCGAGAAGCCGAAGAACTGACAAAAGTCCCCTCTCCCCGCTGCAGCGGGGAGAGGGGGTTGGGGTGAGGGGCGTTACTTCTTTGCTGCGATTTGTACTTCGGGTACCGCGTCGTTCTTCCGGCGGCGACGGGGTCTGAGCGAGCGCTTCAGCTCCGTCACGTGCGGACGGACGGCGTCTCCGGCGTCCACGGTGACGAAGCCTTTCGCGACGCGATAGACGCCTCGGGCTGCCTTTGCCGCCTTCAGCTTGCGGCGCAGGATCGCCTGGTCGACACGGCGGGCGAGCGCGCGGGCCTCGTCGCGCACACCTCCGTACGCCAGCTCGAATGCGATTGCGTCGCGCAGCTCCACGGCGTCCGCGACGCCGCCACCGACGGTCGGTGCTGCCTCCACGAACACCGCCGCGTTCTCCAGCGTGGCGGCCGAGGTGGAACGGGCCAGCCGGAGCTCTGCCGAGGTGAGCGGCTTCGGCGCCGCCTCGTCGGGGAACTCCGCGGCCATCGTGCGCAGGCGTGCCATTCGCTCCTGCGCGTCGGGCGTGAACTTGTTGGCCGGCTCGCTCGCCGGACCGGGGGTATCAGGGATCTGGGTCATGATCGTTTCTTTCCTTTTCTCTCTTTCGTTTGTTTTGTGTGAGTTGTGAATGTTGCAACATATGTATCCGCATGCGGTCCTAAATATAGGACTAGCACATCCGCTTGTCAACACCTTTCTTGTGAGCTACATTTATAGGGCGGCATGAAACTCCTTCACGAAGAGCTCCGAAGAGCGCGCGAGAAGGCGGGCCTGAGCCAGCAGGCGCTGGCCGACCTGGCGGGAATCCCACGGAATCAGATCGTGCGCGCCGAGCGGGGAGAGAACATCACCGTCGACACGCT
>DASPMO010000106.1:0-27470 GCA_035627015.1 Thermoanaerobaculia bacterium
TCGAGGCCGGCGAGCGGCCGTTCGTCGAGGCCCGGATCGCCGAGGGAGGCGAGATCCTCTGTCAGCTGCAGAGCTGCGGAGGAGGGACGTGGGGCGCGAACCGGCGTCAACTGCGCCTCGGCCACGGCACGCCGAACTACCGCCTGACCACGAATGCGGCGCCCATCCTCATCGGTCCTGTAACTTTCTGATTTTTCTCACCCTTACGCTCTTCAGTCCGCGGCATAGAACCTGCACTTTTCGGCAGGACCATGGCTGCAATACCTGAAGCGATCCTCAGCGAACAGAGCATCCGGTTCTACCGCCACGCGCTGGCGATCCTGCGCGATGCGGACATCCCTCATCTCGTCGGCGGCGCGTACGCGTACGCCCGCTATACCGGGATCGAGCGGCACACCAAGGACTTCGACATCTTCATCCGCCGCGAGGACTTCGGCCGTGCGGCGTGGGCCTTCCAGAAAGCCGGCTACAAGGCGGAGCTGACGTTCCCGCACTGGCTCGGCAAAGCCTACAAGGGCGACGATTTCGTCGATCTCATCTTCAGCGCCGGCAATGGCGTGGCCGAGGTCGACGACCGCTGGTTCCAGCACGCGGTGAAGGAGCAGGTATTCGGCGTCGACGTCGAGCTCATCCCGCCCGAGGAGATGATCTGGTCCAAGGGACTGATCATGGAGCGCGAGCGCTTCGACGGTGCGGACGTCGCTCACGTCATCCGTGCGGTCGGGGACCGTCTCGACTGGCATCGCCTGCTCGAGCGCTACGGAAAATACTGGCGCGCCCTCTATGCGCACATCGTGCTGTTCGGCTTCATCTACCCGCGCGACCGGGAGAAGGTCCCGGCCTGGGTGGTCGAGGAGCTGACGTCGCGCATGCGCGAGGAGACCGCCAACTCCGCCGAGCAGGTCTGCAACGGCACGATCATCTCGCGGCAGCAGTATCTGAAGGACATCAACGAGTGGGGATACGAGGATGCACGGCTCGTCGACGGCAGGATGTCGGAGGCGGACATCGAGCTCTGGACGGCCGGCATCGCAGTCGATGGAGCGAAATGAATGAGTGAGCGCGACATGCTTCGCATCGCCGCCGTGGCCGACATCCACGTGAAGAAGACGAGCGCGGGCTCCCTGCAGCCGCTGTTCGCCAAAGCGACCGAGGAGGCGGACATGATCCTCCTCTGCGGAGACCTCACCGATTACGGCACGATCGAGGAGGCGAAGGTCCTGGCGCGCGAGATCACTTCCTCGCTGCGCATCCCCGCCGTCGGCGTGCTGGGCAATCACGATCTGGAGTCGGGACACGAGAAGGAGCTGGTCTCGATCCTCGCGGACGCCGGCGTGACCATCCTCGACGGCGACTCGACGGAAATCCACGGCGTCGGCTTCGCCGGCGTGAAGGGCTTTGCCGGCGGTTTCGGACGCCGCGCCCTCGGCGCGTGGGGCGAGCAGATCATCAAGGACTTCGTCCACGAGGCGATCAACGAGTCGCTCAAGCTCGAGGCCGCGCTGGCCCGCCTGCGCACGCCGCAGAAGATCGCCGTGCTGCACTACTCGCCGATCCAGGCCACGGTGGCCGGCGAGCCGCTGGAGATCGTGGCCTTTCTCGGCTCGAGCCGGCTCGAGGAGCCGCTGGACCGCTATCGCGTGAACGCCGTTTTCCACGGGCACGCCCATCGCGGCGCTCCCGAGGGGCGGACCAAGAGCGGCACGCCCGTGTACAACGTGGCCATGCCGGTGCTGGCGGCCTCGTTCCCGGAGCGGCCCCCGTTCCGCGTCGTGGAGATCCCGCTGGCCGCGGAAGCGGTGGCGTGAACGAGCACACGTACCTGCTGAAGCCGGGCCGCTGGGAGATCCTCGGCTCGACGATTGACGTGGCCGGCAATCCGAACGCGATGCTCGGCTACGCGGTGGTCGTGCACGACGGCGACGCCTGGAACGTGCACGAGCAGCTCAACGAGAACCCCAGCCGCTACGACGTGAAGCCGCCCGCCGCGGGCATGCCGGCCACCACGTACACCGGCACGCATGCGATCCTCGGCAACGTGCAGGGCGTGTACGCGTTCTTCGAGGACATGATCCTCTCGAGCTACCGCTCGGACGAAGGGGATTATTCGGCGGCGGAGGTCTTCCGCCGCCTCGACGACGACCGCTACGAGGTGCGCGGCGCACTGTTCCTGCACGGCGGCCATGTGTCATCGTGGTCGCTGACAATGCAGCGCACCTCCTGAGCATGCGTCACGACCTGATTCACGACCCCGCGGGGCTCTACCGCGCGATCCGCGCTCGCACGCGCGAGCTGTTCGGCCTCATCGCCCCCGAGGCCTACTACGACCGCCCTATCCCCCTGCGCAATCCGATCGTGTTCTACGAGGGGCACCTGCCCGCCTTCATGGTGAATACGCTCCTGAAGCTGACCCTCGGCCGCCCCGGCCTCGACGAGCACTTCGAGACGCTGTTCGCGCGGGGGATCGATCCGGCGGACGAGGCGGAGGCCAAGTCGCCGACGGATCTCTGGCCTTCGCGCCGCGAGGTGCAGGCGTACGGCACTGCCGCCGACGCGTTGATCGAGGCGACGCTGCGCGAGCTGCCGGAGCACGAGGCGACGTTCACGGTGCTGGAGCACGAGCTGATGCACCAGGAGACGTTGCTGTACATGGTGCACGAGCTGGATTACTCGAAGAAACGTAGGGCGGGCTTCAGCCCGCCTCCCCCGGGGGGTCGGGCTGAAGCCCGACCTACGTTGGTCACGATCCCCGCAGGGACAGCCCACCTCGGCCAGACCCCGCCCTGCTTCGGGTGGGACAACGAGTTTCCCGCGCATTCGGTGCACGTGCCGGAGTTTTCCATCGACGCCTACAACGTGACCAACGGCGAGTACCTCGAGTTCGTCGAGGCCACCGGCGCGCAGGCGCCGCACTTCTGGGTCTGGAAAGAGCGGTGGCTCCGGCGGGGGATGTTCGAGCTGACGCCGCTGCCGCTCGATGCGCCGGTGTACGTCACGCACGACGAGGCCACCGCATACGCGCGCTGGAAAGGGGCGCGGCTGCCGACGGAAGCGGAATTCGATCGCGCGGCGTACGGCGCGGCGCAGGCGCACGAAGGCAACTTCGACTTTCAACAGTGGGATCCGGTGCCGGTGGGAAGCTACGCGCCGAATGGTTTCGGCATCCACGACCTCGTCGGGAACGGGTGGGAGTGGACCTCGACGCTCTTCGAGCCGTTCGACGGCTTCCGCCCGATGCCGTCGTATCCGCAGTACTCCGTCGACTTTTTCGACCGCGCGCACTACGTCATGAAAGGGGCCTCGCCCGTCACGGCGCGCGAGCTCGTCCGCCGCAGCTTCCGCAACTGGTTCCGCCCCGGGTATCCGTACGTCTTTGCCACCTTCCGCTGCGCGAGGTAATTGCATGACCAGCACGTCATGCAGACCAAGACTTACAAGCCGCGCTCGTTCGATCTCTCCGGCCTGAACGGCATTTCCGACCAGACCCTGGAGATGCACTTCAAGCTCTACGAGGGCTACGTCACCAACACCAACACGCTCACCGAGCGCATCTCGGCGATCCTCTCCGACGGCCAGGTCGACCAGGAGGAGATGCCTGCCTACTCCGAGCTCACGCGCCGGCTCGGCTTCGAGTACAACGGCATGGTCCTGCACGAGTACTACTTCGAGAACATGAAGCGGCAGGGCGGCGGCGACGCCGACCGCACCTCGAAGTTCCGGGCCGCCGTCGAGCGCAGCTTCCCCAGCTACGACATCTGGAAGACCGACTTCACCGGCATCGGCAAGATGCGCGGCGTCGGCTGGGCCATCTGCTTCCTCGACCCCAGCGCCGGCACCGTCTCCAACCACTGGATCACCCTGCACGAGACCGGCAACGTGGCCGGCTTCCTCCCGCTGCTGGTCATGGACGTCTGGGAGCACGCCTTCCTGCTCGACTACAAGCCGGCCGAGCGGCCGAAGTACATCGAGGCATTCCTGTCGAATGTGGACTGGGATGCGGTGGAGAAGAGGATGTAGGGCGGGCTTCAGCCCGCCTCCCCCTCCGAGAGGCGGGCTGAAGCCCGCCCTACATTTCTCCTCTTGCGTGCATTGACTTTGCAATGTAAAGTTCTCGTTATGGCCGCCGAGGAAATCGCAACCTTTTCCCCACGCGGGCCGTATCTTGATCCCATGACGACGCTGATCGAGGTCTCCGGCCTCCACAAGCAATACCGGTCGTCCTTCGGGAAACCGAAGATCACGGCGCTGGACGGCATCGACTTCCAGGTCGGCGAAGGGGAGCTGTTCGGGCTCCTCGGGCCGAACGGCGCCGGCAAGACCACGACCGTCAAGATTCTCCTCGGACTGACCCACGCCACGTCCGGCACCGCCTCCGTCTGCGGCCGCCCGGTCCGCGATCCCGAGTCGCGCCGCCGCGTCGGCTATCTGCCCGAAGGCCACAAGATCCCGAACTACCTGACCGCGCGGCAGGCGCTGTCGATCTTCGGGCGCATGTCGGGGATGTCCAGCAAGGACATCGTCGCGCGCATCCCCGCCCTGCTGGACCAGGTGCGGATGGGACAGTGGGCCGACGTGCGCATCAAGAAGTACTCGAAGGGGATGACCCAGCGCCTCGGCCTGGCCTGCGCCATGGTGCACTCGCCGCAGGTGCTGCTCCTCGACGAGCCGACCGACGGCGTCGACCCGGTGGGGCGCCGCGAGATCCGCGACATCCTGCGTGCCGAGGCCGACCGTGGCACGGCCGTGCTCCTCAACTCGCACCTCCTGTCCGAGATCGAGCGCACCTGCGACCGCGTGGCCGTGCTGCGCGACGGCAAAGTGGCCGCCTTCGGCTCGGTCGACGAGCTGACGCGCAAGACCGCCACGTACAAGATGGTGGCCACGCCGATCGACGACAGCCTCGTCTCCTCGTTCCGCGAGAGCGGCGCCGGCGTCGAGCGCGTGAATGGGCACGTCGTGCTCAGCGTGGCCGACCTGCAGCACCTCAACGCGCTGGTCGACCAGCTCAGGTCGCGCGGCGGCGTGCTCGCCGAGCTGACGCCCGTCCGATCGACTCTCGAGGATGTCTTCGTCGATCTCGTCCGCGCCGAAGAGGGCGTGTCCGTGGGAGCGCACTCATGAAAGTCCTGGCAGCCAACATCGAAGACGTCATGCGCGAAGCGGCGGCGCGCTGGACGCTCATCGCCTACTTCTTCCTCTCCACGATCTTCATCATCATCTTCGCCTCGGCCATCAACCTCGACATCGTCGACGGCGCGCTGGCCGGCGCCAAGCTCTTCGGCAAAGAAGTGGACATGCGCGACTCGATCTCGATCGAGAAGCTCGTGCTCGGCTTCGAGACCGGCTTCAGCGTCTTCCTCTACTTCCTCTGCACCTTCCTGGCGATCTTCGCCACGGCGCACCTCGTGCCACGCATGCAGGAGAAGGGGACGATCGACCTCTACCTCTCGCGTCCGGTGTCGCGCGTGAAGCTGCTCATGTCCCGCTACGTGGCGGGACTGATCCTGGCCGGCAGCAACGTGGTGTACCTCATGGGGGCGATCTGGCTGATCGTCTGGTGGAAGACCGACGTGGCCAACCCGCGCTTCCTCCTCGGTGGCTCCATCATCTTCCTGGTCATCGCCGTGCTGCTGGCGTTCGCGTTCCTCATCGGCGTCATCACCTCGTCGACGGCCGTGTCGATCATGACCACGTACGGCCTCTTCTTCTTCGGCCTGATGCTCGCGGCACACGACAAGATCGCGGCCGCGGTGTCGAAGGAGTGGCAGGCCAACCTGATCGACGGCATGTACTGGTTCTTCCCCAAAACCGCGGAGCTCGGCCAGGCCGTGGTCGCCTTCGTGGGCGGCTCGGAACTTCCCGAGCAGGTATTGAAGGTTCTCACTCCCGCGCCGTTTCTGACGACCGCCGCATTCGGCGTCGGTTGCCTGATTCTCGCCTCATGGCTGTTCACTCGAAAGGAGTTTTGATCATGACCCGTGTTCTTCGCAGTTTCGTAGTGCTGATGGCTGTCGCGGTGCTGGCGCTTCCCGCGGCGGCAAAAGACGACGCGCTTTCCCTGGTTCCGGCAAACGCCGTGACGGTCGGCATGGTCAAGCTGTCGGACATGCGCTCCAGCCCCCTGTCGGGCTTCCTGTTTCTGCACATGGACAAGATGAGCACCGACGGCGAGGCGGCGAAGTTCCTGAGCGACGCCGGCCTGCAGCCGACGCGCGACGTGGACACGCTGGTCGTGGCCACCACGCCCCGCTCGACGCTCGGCTCCGAGGCGGACGTGCTCGTGATCGCCGAAGGCCGCTTCCAGCCGGAGAAGCTCACCAGCGCCATCGTCTCGCGCGGCGCGGTGAAGAAGGGTGCATACATCCTCCTGCCCGAGAAAGAGGGTGAAAACGGCGCGGTGGCGTTCCTCTCGCCGTCGCTGGCCATCGCCGGCAACGAGCGCTCGGTGATCGCGGCCCTCGAGGCGCGCGCGAACGGCGGCACCGGCTTCCGCAGCCGCGGCGCGCTCGGTCTCGACCTCGGCCGCGTCGACGCCAAGGCCACGGCCTGGGCACTCGTCGACGTGACCCGTGCCGCCCGCCTGGCCAAGGGCGGCGACATCAACACCGGCAAGGGACAGTCGGGCGAGGCGCTGCAGGCGGCGATCAAGACGCTGCAGACCGTCGCCGTCTGGGCCACCGACACCGGCGACGCGCTGGAGCTCGGCGCGATCGGTCTCTCCAACGACAGCGAGACGCTGCAGTTGCTCGAGGACACCGTAAAAGGCGCCCTCGCGGCGATGCGCCTGGCCGTCAAGGACAAGCAGCCGGAGCTCGTCTCCGTCCTTCGTCGCTTCGACATCAACCGCAAGTCCGATTCGATCACGGTCGAGGGCTCCATCCCCGCCGCGACCCTGCGCGACCTGATGAACAAGAAGAAGGCGGCCGTCGCCGTCGGCTCGAAGTAAACCGCGACTAACAGCAGCAAAGCCCTCCAGGCGGCATCCCGTGCGCACCTCGCGCGGGATGCCGCTTCTCTTTTTCCGCTGAACGTTGGATGGGCGGAAGGCTAAATGAACCGCCGCAGATGCTCGCGCCACCACGGCCAGTCGTGGCCGAACTGGCCCGGCCAGATCTCCAGGTGGTTGCGGATGCCTTTGGCCCACAACATGGCGGAAAACTCGCGGTTCTTGTCGACCAGCGAGTCGTGCTCGCCGGTGGCGATGATCCAGTCGACGCGCGACAACTTGCCCACCCATTCGCCGTTCATGTTCGGGATGTAGGACGCCGGTGAGTTGAAATAGCAGTTGTCGTCCCAGTAGCCGTCGGTGAACGAGTGGATGTCGAAGACACCGGAGAAGAGGATGGCCCGGCTGACCAGGTCGGGGTAGCGTCCGGCGAAATTCGAGGCGTGGTAGGCGCCGAAGCTCGCGCCATATACTGCCAGGTCGCCGCGCTGCGCGCGGTTATGGATGTACGGGACCAGCTCGTGGCGCAGGTACGTGTCGTACTGCGCGTGGCGGGCGGCGCGCACGGCCGGGTGGACGCCCTTGTTGTACCAGCTCTCGTTGTTCACCGTATCGATGAGCACGAGCTGCGCCTCGCCGGCGTCGACTTTGTCGGCCACCGAGTCGGTGAGCTTGAAGTCCTCGTTCTCGAAGAAACGGCCGGCCGAGGTCGGGAAGAGGACGGCCGGACGCCCGAACTTGCCGAACCACAGCAGCTCCATGTCCCGGCCCAGAGAGGGGCTCCACCACTTGACGTATTCACGGTACATAACGATTCGCCTTGCCGCGCGGGGCGGCGATTCTATACGATCGCCCGCCTTCGGGAGGCAGCATGCGCAAGAAGCGGATCGGGTTGTTGTTCGGGCAGGAAGACACGTTCCCCTGGGCCTTGATCGAGGCCATCAACCAGCGGGGGGGCGACGACGTCGAAGCGGGGCTGGTCGAGATCTCGTATCTCAAGGACGACGGCATCTTCCGCGACGACCTGATCCTCGACCGCATCAGCCACGAGGTGCCGTTCTACCGCACCTACCTCAAGTGCGCCGCGGCTTCGGGCGTGCGCGTCGTCAACAACCCGATCTGGTGGTCGGCCGACGACAAGTTCTTCGACAACCTCGTGGCCAAGGCGGCCAACGTGGCCGTGCCGCGCACCGTCCTGCTGCCGCACAAGCAGCATCCGCCCAACACCGCCTCCAACTCGTTCCGCAACATGCGCTACGTGAACTGGGAGGAGGTCTTCGCGTACCTCGGCTGGCCGATCTTCATGAAGCCGGCCTACGGCGGCGGCTGGAAGGACGTCTACAAGTGCGATGACCCGCAGGAGTTCTTCGCCGCGTACGACCAGACCCGCGACCTGACCATGATGGCCCAGGAAGCCATCGAGTTCGACCTCTACTACCGCTGCTACGTCCTGGGCCGGGAGCGCGTGCGCATCATGGCCTACGACCCGAAGGCGCCGTTCCACGAGCGCTACGTCAAGAACCCGCCGCCGATGGCGCCCGACTTCGAGGCCCGCATCCGCCGCGATGCCCTGGCGCTCTGCGAAGGCCTCGGCTACGACATGAACACCGTGGAGTTCGCGGTGCGGGGGGGGATCCCGTACGCGATCGACTTCATGAACGCCGCGCCGGACGCCGACGTCCACTCCGTCGGCCAGGAGAATTTCGACTGGATGGTGGCCAACATGGCCGAGGTCCTGATCGAGATGGTGCGGGGCGACAAGAAGTTCGAGCTGACCGGCAACTGGCCTCAGGTCATGGACGTCAGGAAGGACGTCGGCACGCCAGTGGCTTAAGATCGCGCCATGCGTGCACAACCAAGCTTCACCCTCGGGATCGAAGAAGAGTTCCAGGTCGTCGACCCCGAGTCGCGCGAGCTGAAGTCCCACATCCACGAGCTCTTCGCCGAGGGGGAGAAACGGCTGAAGGACGAGATCAAGCGCGAGATGCACGACGCGGTGATCGAAGTCGGCACGCCGATCTGCCGGAACATCGACGAGGCGCGCCGCGAGATCACCCGGCTGCGGCGCGAGATCATCACCCTCACCCGCGAGAACGGCCTCTGCATCGCCGCCGCCGGCACGCACCCGATCTCGCACTGGTCCAACGTGCCGATCACGCCGCACGCGCGCTACGACCAGATCATTTACGAGCTGCAGATGCTGGCCCGCGCCAACCTGATCTTCGGCCTGCACGTGCACGTGGCGGTCGAGGAGCCGGAGACGCGCATCCAGATCATGAACGCGGTGCGCTACTTCCTCCCGCACATCTTCGCCCTCTCCGTGAACTCGCCCTTCTGGTGCGGGCAGAACACGGGCTGGAAGAGCTACCGCGCCAAAGTGTTCGAGCGTTTCCCCCGCACCGGCCTCCCCGATCACTTCGACCGTCTCAGCGACTTCGACCAGTACGTGCAGACGCTGATCAACACGAACTGCATCGACAACGCGAAGAAGATCTGGTGGGACGTGCGCCCGCACCCGTTCTTCCCCACGCTCGAGTACCGCATCTGCGACGTGCCGATGCGCGTGGAGGAGACGATCTGCATGGCCGCCCTCTTCCAGGCGCTGACGGTGAAGCTGTACCGCATCTACTCGCGCAACATGGCCTGGCGCCATTACCGGCGCGTGCTGCTGAACGAGAACAAATCGCGCGCCGCGCGCTTCGGCACCGAGGGGAAGCTCATCGACTTCGGCAAGGGAGTGGAGGTGCCGTACACGGAGCTGCTCGACGAGCTGCTCGAGTTCATCGACGACGTGGTCGACGAGCTCGGGTCGCGCAAGGAAGTCGAATACGCGCGGCACATCGTGAAGAACGGCACGGGCGCGGACCGGCAACTGGCGGCGTACGGAAAGCGGAACGATCTCAAAGACGTGGTGGATTACATCGTCGAGGAGACGCAGCACGGAGTCGTGTAGCCGTTGTTGCTGGTTGCTGGTTGCTGGTTGGCCGGCGGTGCAGCGCCAACGACATGACAGCGCCACGAACCAGCAACACAGCAACCAGCAACATGAAGCGCTACGACATCCACGAGCAGCACGACTTTTTCGAGTACGTGCGCGTCGACGGCGATGTGCCTCCGCCGCGGCCGGACCGCATCGACGTCGCGCTGCTGGACATGAACCATCTCTGGCCGAACCTCGGCCATGACTCGCTCGTGCACATCGTGCTGGAGGCGGCCGAGTCGCTGCGCGATCAGCTCGGGGGGAGAAAAGTGCGCGTGCTGTCGTTCGACGTGCGCTATCGCGACCAGGTGCCGGAGCCGGGGCGCTTCCGCATCCACATCGGCACCGGCGGGCCGGGGCACCTCGACCCCCGCCTCAACGACGGCGCGTCGGAGTGGAGCCAGGGGGTGGACGAGACGGGCGCGTGGGAGGCGCCGCTCTTTCACCTCTTCGACGAGATCGTGGCCGACGAGTCGGCGTCGATGCTCGCGGTCTGTCACTCCTTCGGCCTGGTCTGCCGCTGGAGCGGGATCGCCAGGCCGGTGCTGCGCGAGGAGAAGAGCAGCGGCTTGCGCATCAACCGCCTGTCGCGCGAGGCGATGCAGCATCCGTGGTTCGAGCAGTTCGCCAGCGAGCTCCCCGACCGCCAGCACTTCCACGTCGTCGACAACCGCCTCTTCGACCTCATCCTCGAAGACGCGGGGAAGGCACTGCCGATCGCGTTCGAGGCGGCGGGGAGCAGCGCGCTGACGATGGTGGAGCTGGCGCGCGATGCGTCCGGGACGATGCCGCGCTTCCTCGCCTTCAACCACCACCCGGAGATCGTCGACCGCGAGCACGTGCTGCGGGTGCTCGACCAGAAGCTCGCCCACCGGGAAGTCAACCAGCAGTGGTACGACGAGCGGTACCAGACCATGCAGGACCTCTTCGGCGAGAAGGAGCGCCTGAGCCGGCTGACCTCCGAGTACACGCTGATGGCGCCGCTGCGCTTTCACCTGACGCGGGCGCTCTGATGGGCCGCATCCTCATCGGCACGCAGGGGTGGAACTACGCCGCGTGGGTGGGCCCCTTCTACCCGCTTGGGACGCGGCCCGCCGAGTTTCTCCCGACGTACGCGCGCGCATTCCGCATCGTGGAAGTCGACTCCAGCTTCTACGCGGTGCCCGACGCGCGGGCCATCCGCGCGTGGGCCGGGCGCACGCCGCAGGATTTTCTCTTCACCCTCAAGATGCCGCAGGAGATCACGCACGAGCGCCGCCTGCGCGACACGGAAGAGCTGCTGCAGATCTTCCTCGACCGGGCGCGGGAGCTGGGTCCGAAGCTCGGGCCGATCCTCCTGCAGATGGGGCCCGACTTCGCGCCGCACGAGCTGCCGGCCCTGGAGCAGTTCGCGCCGCTGCTGCCGCGCGACATGCAGTTCGCCATCGAGGTACGCCAGAGCGCCTGGATGCGCCCGGAGGTGCTGAATGCCCTCCTGGAACTGCTCGCGGCCTACGGCATCGCGCTGGCCCTCAGCGACGGCCGGTGGATCCGCCGCGAGACGATGCTGGAGCTGGCCGACCGTCCGACGGCGGACTTTCTGTACGTGCGCTGGATGGGGCCCAACCGCGACATCACCGACTACTCGCAACTGCAGTTCGACCGCTCGGCGGAGATCCTGGCCTGGTCGGAGGTGCTGAAGCGCGCCGCGCACACGAGGGACGTGTACGGCTTCTTCAACAACCATTTCGCCGGACACAGCCCCGCCAACGCGCGGGAGATGCAGACGCTGCTGGGGCAGCGGCCGGTCGATCCGGCAACACTGGGGCAACAGCGGTCGCTGTTCTGACACCTGTCATCCTGAGCCCCGCAGAGGGCGAAGGACCCCCTGCCGACGGAGCGTGCACGGGGTTCAGCAGGGGCTCCTTCGCCCTCTGCGGGGCTCAGGATGACAGGGGGAAACAGGAACAAAGCGTCCGCCCCAACGTCTCTCCAGTATGCGCAGCACGATCCTGCTCTTCCTCCTGGTCGCCCTTTCCCTCGATGCGCGCGAGGTGGCGCGCGTGCCGATGCAGATGCTCGGCAACCGCATCCTCGTCGACGTGGCGGTGAACGACCACCCGCCGTCGACGTTCATCCTCGACACGGGTGCCGCGCGGACGGCCGCAGCGCTAGCTGCGGCGGGGGGAGGCGACTGGCGTCGCCGCACTCCATATCGGACATAATCCTCCGCGGCGATGCCCGCGTCCGGTTTGAACATCGTCGCCATCGGCGGCGGTACTGGTCTCTCCACGCTCCTGCGGGGGTTGAAGACGTACGTCGGTGCGGACGGCGGCTGGTCGATCGGCGCCCTCGGCGCGATCGTCACCGTGACCGACGAAGGAGGGAGCTCCGGCGTGCTGCGCAAGGAGTTCGGCATGCTGCCGCCGGGCGACATCCGCAACTGCATCGTCGCCCTGGCTGAGGAGGAACAGCTCCTCTCGCAGCTCTTCAACTATCGCTTCGACACCGACTCCGCCCTCAAAGGCCATTCCCTCGGCAACCTCCTGCTGACGGCCATGACCGACATCACCGGCAGCTTCGACAACGCCGTGCTCGCGGCGTCCGAGGTCCTGGCCATCCGCGGCGAGATCTACCCCTCCACGCTCTCCGACGTGCGCCTCCGGGCCACGCTCGACGACGGCGCGGTGCTGATCGGGGAAGTGGCCATCAGCGGCTCGCACATCGACGAAGCGCCGCGCACCTCGGTGCGCCACGCGCGCATCACGCGCCTCGAGCTCGATCCCGCCGACGCCCAGCCGACTCCCGGCGCGTGCGCCGCGCTGGCGGCGGCGGACCTGATCATCATCGGGCCGGGATCGCTCTACACCTCGGTGCTGCCGAACCTGGCCATCGAGCCGCTGGCCGAGGCGCTGCGCAACGCGCGCGCGCTGCGCGTCTACATCTGCAACGTCATGACGCAGCCGAACGAGACCGACGGCTACAGCGCGCAGGACCACCTGCGGGCCATCGTCGAGCACGCGGGGCTGGTGGTCGACGTGATGGTGCTGAACGGGCGCCGCCCCTCGGAGGCGCTGCTCGAGGCGTATGCCGCGGAGAATCAGGTGCCGGTGCGGTTCGATCTCGACGAGATACGCGCCCTCGGCGTGACGCCGTTCTTCGGCGACATCATTGCAGAAGACAACTTCGTGCGGCACGATCCCGCGGCGCTGGCGCAGACCATTTTCCAACTCTACGACCGCTACGGACGCACGCTGGAGCGCATGAGACGTGAATGACAACCTGGAAGTGATCATCCTCGCCGCGGGCCTCGGCACGCGCATGAAGTCGGGCACGATCAAGATCCTGCACCGGGCCGCGGGCCGCCCGATCATCGACTACGTCCTCGACCTCGCCTCCGACCTCTGCCCCACGCCGCCGGTGATGGTGGTCGGCTACCAGCGCGAGGCGGTGCAGAAGTCGATCGGCAACCGGGCCCGCTTCGCCGTGCAGGAGCAGCAGCTCGGCACCGGACACGCCGTGCTCCAGGCCGCGCAGCACATCGACGCGGCGAAGCGCGTGATGATCCTCTCCGGCGACGTACCGCTCACGCGTATCGAAACGCTGCGGCGCCTCCTGGACGAGCACGAACGCTCCGGCAACGCGCTCACGCTCCTGACCATGAAGCTCGCCGATCCCGCCATGTACGGCCGCATCATCCGCGACGACCAGGGGGGCGTGGTGCGCATCGTCGAGGCCAAGGACGCCAGCGACGAACAGAAACGGATCGACGAGGTCAACGCCGGCATCTACGTCTTCAACGGCGAGCATCTGTTCGGAAATCTGCGCAACCTGCGGCCCGAGAACGCGCAGAAGGAGTACTACCTCACCGACCTCCTTTCGGTGATCCGCGAAGGGGGGCATCGCGTCGGCGCCGTGATCGCCGACGATCCGATCGAGGCCCTGGGCGTGAACTCGCGCGGCGAGCTGGCGCAGGTGGAGCGCGAGATCCAGCGCCGCGTGGTCACGCGGCTGATGAGCGAGGGAGTGACGTTCCGCAATCCCGACACGGTGGTCATCGACTCCACCGTCTCGATCGGGCCGGACACGGTCGTCTATCCGTTCGTCACGCTCGAAGGGACGACCCGCATCGGCGAAGGGTGCGTGATCGACCCGGGCGTCCACCTCATCAACGTCACCGTCGGCGACGACGTGCACATCAAGACCGGCACCGTGGCCGAGGACGCCATCATCGAGGATGAAGCCTCGGTCGGCCCGTACTCCCACCTGCGCGGCGGGACGAAGCTCGGGCGGCGCGTGAAAGTCGGCAACTTCGTCGAGACCAAGAAGGCCGTCTTCGGCGAGGGGGCGAAAGCCTCGCACCTCTCGTACATCGGCGACGCCGACGTCGGCGCGGACGTGAACATCGGCGCCGGCACCATCACCTGCAACTACGACGGCGTGAACAAGCACAAGACCACCATCGAGGACGGCGCGTTCATCGGCTCCGACTCGCAGCTCGTCGCCCCCGTGCGCATCGGCCGCGGCGCCTACGTCGGCGCCGGCTCGACCATCACCAAGGACGTGCCGCCCGATTCGCTGGGGCTGAGCCGCACGCCGCAGAAGAATGTGGAGGGGTGGGCGAAGAAGAAGAGGGAACGGCAGGGAAAGAAGGACTAAGCAGACCACACTGACTTTGCCAACGGACGCGGACCGCCGGCGTCCTCGCCGGCTGTCGTGGCGGCGTCCCGCGCCGCCACTCCCCCGCCCAGGGCGCAGGCGCGGGACGCCTGCGCGACAGCCGGCGAGGACGCCGGCGGTCCGCTGCAGTCGTGCCGAAAGTTTCGTCAGTACTGGCGAAATGTTGGGCAGTCGTGGCGAAAGTTTCGTCACTACTGACGAAAAGCTGGCCAGTCGTGACTAAAGTTTCGTCACTACTGACGAAAAGCTGGCCACTCGCGGCGAAAGTTTCGTCACTACTGGCGAAAAGCTGGCCACTCGTGGCGAAAGTTTCGTCACTACTGGCGAAATGTTGGCTAGGTCAGCGCCGCTCCAGGTCCACCCGCATCCGGCCGAAGTCGATCACGACGTTGAAGTTCTTGAGGAAGTTCTGGCCGATGATGCCGACGGCCTGGTCGCGGTCGGTGGCCGAGTACATCGGCAGCGTCTTGAACTTGCCGCCCCACTCGCCGATGCCGATCTCCACGTTCTCCAGCTTCCCGCCGCGCTTCATCGAGCCGCCGAGGCCCTGAAGCATGGCCGTGTGGGCCCCGCCGAAGATCTGCACGGGCAATCGCGTCGCCGCGGCCTCGTTCAGGAACGTGACCTCGGAACCGGTATCGAGGATGAACATGTGCCACGCACGGCGATTGACCGCGCCGCGCACGTGCGGGCGGAAGCCTTCGAAGAAGAGGTTCTGGTCGGCCGCGGGCTTGCGGTCTTTGGCGGTCAGCCGCGTGAAGATCGCGCGCGAGCGGTCGTAGTCGAGCTCGAGGCGGAACTCCTTGAGCAGGTTCGAGCCGAGGAGCAGGTTCATATGGAACTGCGTGCCGTCCTGCTTGCTGATGAGGAAGCGCATCTTCTCGTCGGGCATGATCGCCACCGGCACGTGCTCGACGACGACCGAGCCGAGCTCCATGCGGTCCACCATCGCGAACTTCACCGCGATCGGCTCGCCCAGAAGGCCATAGAACGTCCCTTCGACCGTACCCAGAGGCCGGGCCTGGAGCTGGGCGGCCAGTCGCTGGGAGATGATCGAGACGACGGCGCCGGAGTCGATGATGGCCTCGACCTCGTGCGCGCCGTTCATGCGCACATTCACCCGCGGCACGTCGGGGCGGCCGAACTTCAAGCGCAGCGAGTCGCTCGGCGCGCCGCTGAAGCGGTACACCGGGAGGCCGGAGAGGGCGCGCAGGTACTCGATGTGCCACTGGCGGATGTTCAGCCCGCGCTCCTGGGCGATGACCGCCCAGTCGAGACTCGACTCGAAGTTGTTCGACAGATACTCGACCTGCGAGAGGTCCCAGGCGATCTGCGCGTAGGTCGTGCGGAAGGGATCGAGGTCGAGGGCGGCGCGAAGACGTCCGCGCGCGTCGGCGAAGCGGCCGGAGGCGAGATACGCGCTGCCGAGGGCGCCGAGGTCGGTGGCGTTGCGGCGCTCGCGCGCCTCGTACGCCGGGGCCTGCTCGATGGCGCGCAGGTAGTCGAACTTGCGCAGCATCTGCTGCAGGTCCGCGCCGCGGTCGATGTTCGTCGGCAGAAGCGTCAGCGGCGCGATGTCTACCTCGCTGTAGAGCGCACATCCGCCGAGGAGAAAGGCGAGAAGGGCTGTGACGGCCTTACGGAACATGTGACGCGGATTCTACGAGTGTTACAAGCCGGCGGCACGCTCTGTAACTAGCTCTTCACGAGAATGCCTAGTTCCCGTATCTGATACGCCAGCGCCTGCCTCGACATTTTCAGCAGGGCCGCGGCCCGGTTCTGGTTGCCTCTGGCGTGCAGGAGCGAGCTTTCGATGAGGTCGCGCTTGAAGCGCGAGACGGCATCCTGATACGAGCCGGCCACGGTGCGGGAGGGGACGACGGCGCGCAGGCGCCCGGGCAGGTGCTCGACGGCGATCTCCTTCGCCTCGCCGGCCATGGCGTGCGCGGCGCGGATGGTGTTCTGCAGCTCGCGCACGTTCCCCGGCCACGCGTACGCGGTGAAGATCGCCTCCGTGTCCGGAGAGAGCAGGGCCGGGCCGGCGCGGTGCCGGTCGCGCTCGGCGGCGATGAAGTGATTCGCCAGGAGGAGCACGTCGGCGCCGCGCTCGCGCAGCGGCGGGAGGACGACCTCCACGCCGCGCACGCGGTAGTAGAGGTCCTCGCGGAAGCGTCCTTCCTCCACCGCCGCGTCGAGCTTGCGGTTCGTGGCGCTGACGATGCGCACGTCGGCCGAGCGGCTCTGCGTGTCGCCGACGCGCCGGAGCTCCCCTTCCTGGAGAAAGCGCAGGAGCTTGGCCTGCGTGGCGATGGGGAGCTCGCCGATCTCGTCGAGGAAGAGCGTGCCGCCGTCGGTGGTCTCGATCAGGCCGGCCCGGTCGCGGTCCGCGCCGGTGAATGCACCGCGCACGTGGCCGAAGAGCTCACTCTCGACGAGGTTCTCCGGCAGCGCCGCGCAGTTGACGGGCGTGAACGGCTTCTGCCGCCGCGGCGACTGCCGGTGGATGGCGCGCGCGACGAGCTCCTTGCCGGTACCCGACTCGCCGAGGATGCAGACGGCGACGTCGCGTGCCGCGACGCGGGCCACGAGCGACTCCACTTCGCGGATGGCGGAGGACTGCCCGACGATGCCGTCGATAATCCCGGCGATGGCGGGACGCGCACGCTCCTCCTGCTCGACGAGACGGCGCAGGCGGTGGTTCTCGGAGCGCATGCGGAAGAGGGCGGCCACGGCGTCGCGTCCCTCGCCGCTCCAGCGCGAGGAGCCTTCGACGTAGAGGCGCTCGCGGTCGCTCACTTCGATCCAGTCGTGGCCCGTCCCGTTGTCGAAGGAGCGGGAACCGATGGCGTTCCACTGCCCGAGGCGGTTGCGCGTGGCGAAACACCACGGGACGTCGAAGTCGTGCGGGGCATAGGGGTATTCGCGCGTGGCGGCGGCGCGAAGCGCGCGCAGCTCGACATCCACCGGCGCGGGAGCGGGCTCGCGATTCATCGAGCGGCGGCGCTCGAACAGCTCGGCGGGCTTGCCGGAGTAGATGCGTTCCCTGCGCCGCGTCAGCTCGGCGTTGCCGCTCGTGCCGGTGGCGCGCGTGCCCGGCTTTCCCTCGAGCCAATCGAGCTCGTCGAGGATGAGCGCGGCCGCTTCGCGGATCTGGCCGTGGACGCGCGGCTCGCGGTCGATCGTCCCGGCGTGGCGGCGGGCGTCGGCGAATCGGCCGCGGCAGAAGGCGAGGTGCGCGTCGAGGAGGTGCAGCTCGAGGAGCCGCAGCGCGTCGCGCGTGGAGGTGTAGAAGTGGCGGAGGCGCGCGATGCGCAGCGCGGCGTGCGCCCACTGCCCGTCGTCCGCGGCGAGGTAGGCGAGGGTGAAGAGGATGCCGCCCGCGGCGCGGTCGCCCTGCGTCTCCTCGACTTCCTGCAGCGCGGCCACGGCGTGCGCGCGGGCCTCGTCCCAGCAGCCGGCGGAGAAGGTGGTGAAGACGAGATCGAGCGAGGCGTCGATGCGCTCGATGGCGTTGCGCGCGCGGGCGTGGGACTCGCGCGCGTTCATGGCCAGGCGCGAGGCGAGGTAGTGCTCCGGCGGCAGCGCGACCTGCGCGCCGTGCAGCGCGCGCTCGAAATCGAGGCGCACGCGCTCTTCGCCGTCCGCTGGCGTGCATTGCCCCAGCATGGCCACCGCCTCTTCGTTGCGGTCGAGGAGGCGCAGCAGTTCCGCGCGCAGGAGCGTCACCTCGAAGGTGGGCTCGAGGCGCTCGACCCGCATCAGCGCGGTGGCGTAGTCGCCCATGCGCCGCTCGGCGCGGGCGAGCACGAATTCGTCGTGCGGCGCGACGTCGCGGGCGTCGCGATAGCGGCCGGCGTCGATCAGCGCGTGGGCATAGCGCGAGGCCAGCCGCGGCGTGAGGACGCTGCGCGGCACGCGGCGGATCTCCTCGAGCGTCCACTCCGCGGCGTCCAGCACCTCGGCCGCGCGCGCCGGCTCCCCCGCGTCGAGCCAGAGCAGCGCCGCGTCGACGCCGGTGGTGTGGGCCGCCGCGACGCGGGAGATGGACGAGGGGACGAGCTTCGCCGCCTGCTCGCGGATCTCCTCGCCGGCGAAGACGATGGCGTCGCCGTCGAGAGAGGTGACGCCGTCGATGACCAGGTCGCGGACGTCGCCGTGGAAGAGGAAGTCGGCCAGGAAGCGCGCGGCCAGCTCGCATGGGATGCGCCGGCCGAGGAGCGCCAGCGCGCCGAGAAACGAGCGCGCCGGCTCCGCGAGGGACGGCAGCGGCGCGGCGCGGCGCGGCACCTCGCCATGCGCGAGATACGCCGCGAAGGCCGCCGTCTCGACGAAATGTAGGGCGGGCTTCAGCCCGCCCAGCGCCGCCCGCGCCGCCAGCCGCGGCGCGATCAGGAACTCCCGCGCCGGCGGCAGCGCGTTCTCTTCGCCGGGGATCAGCCACGTGCCGTGGCCGCCGCGCGAGAGGAGCTCGACGACCCGGCGGGAGCCTTCGTCGAATGCGTGGAGCTCCGTCACGACGAAGACGTGGCGCGCGTGCGACGTGGCGGCGAGGATGCGCTCCGCCGCCGCGGCAGGCGCGAGCGAGCGGTCGTCGAGGAGCGTGCCGAGGGCGGAGTAGCGCTCCAGCGGCGACGCGCCGCGCAGCACCACCGCCTGGAACGAGCCGTCCAGCGCCGCGAAGCGCTGCACCGCATCGGCGCAGTCGCTCACGCCGTAGCGGCCGGGCTCCAGCGCGCGCAGCGTTTCCGGCCCCGGGGAGGCGATCGCGCCGCAGGCCGAGCGCCGCAGCCAGCGCAGGTCGGCCGCGGCGTCGCGGTCGAGGCGCGCGAATGCCTCGGCGTAGATCGCATCGGCACGCGCCCACGACTGCGCCAGGATCTCCAGCTCCGCGCCGATCCGTTCCGCGAACTGCTGCGCCAGCGTGAGCGCGGGAGGTGCGAGCGACGGGTCGCACGCGCGCGCGGCCACGCGGACCAGCCGCACGTCGGAGCCGCGCTTCCGCACGACCGCCCATTCCGCCGGCTCGAGCTCGCCGTCGGCGACGCCGGCGAACTGCAGCAGCGCCTGATGCGCGGCGAATTGTCCGAGGAGCGAGAGGCGGTCGCGCTTTCCGACGTTCCCGAGAAGGGCGAGAGGCGTCAGCGGGAGCGCTTCATCGAAAGGGAGCGAGGAGTGCCGCAGCGTGGCCAGCAGGGCGCGGTTCCACTCGAAGGCCCGAGGCTCGACCGCCGCGTCGCGACCGCGGCGGGAGCCGCCTCGCATCATCATGGGATGCGGGCGATAGTAACCTAAAGATGTCTAGAAGGAGACATGGAGGACCCCCACGGTCCCCTCTCCCCGCGCACGGGGAGAGGGGACTGAGGGTAATGCCTGTCAGTTGACCAGCGAGAACGACTGGCGATCGACGCCGCCGCCGACCGCACCCGGCGGGTTGCGGTACTGGCGCACCGTACCGGTGACCGTGTCGGTCACGGTGACGGTGTACTCGACGTCGGTCATGCCGCCGAAGTAGATGTCGAAGCGATTCAGGCCGAACGGACGCGCGTCCTGGATGCGCACGACCGCCTCGATGGCCTGCGGGCTGCCGAAGCCGTAGATCGCGGTGTCGGGGTTCTGCGAGCCCGGGAGCAGCTTGGCGCCGAGGAGGCTGCCCGGCTGCGGCGGGTTGGCGAACTGGTTGAGGAAGTCGATCTTCACGGCGAAGCGGCCGTCGACGAGGCACGACGTGTTCGCGTCGGCGCTGCAGGTGAACGGCGCCACGGACGGACGGACGATCGGGGCGCGCGAGGCGGAGTTGCCCTGCACCATCGCGTAGATGGCCGTGGTGGCGCCGTTGGTCGGGAACGACGTGCGGTCGACGCCGCCGCCGACCATGCCGGGCAGGTTGCGATACAGGCGGGTGGTGCCGGTCTGCATGTCCTGCACGGTGACGGTGTACTCGACGTCGGTCATGCCGCCGTAGTAGACGTCGAAGCGGCTCAGGCCGAACGGACGCGTGTCCTGGATGCGCACGACCACTTCGATGTTCTGGGCGTTGTTGAAGCCGAACGTAGCCGTGTCGGGGTTCTGCAGGCCCGCCAGGAGGCGCGCGGTGCGGAGCTTGCCGGGCTGCGGCGGGCTCGCGAACTGGTTGAGGTAGTCGACCGTCACGCGGAAACGGTCGTTGAGCAGGCAGACGGTGGTGTCACTGGCGACGCACGCGCCGACCGCGACCAGCGTCCTCGCCGAAGCCTCGGCGGTGTACGCGGAGTCGCCGCCCTCATTGCGGGCGCGGACGCGGAACGTGTAGGTGCTGTCGGCGGCCAGGCCGCCCACTTCGTACGAGACGATGTTGGCCGGCACCGTGGCGATCTCGGACCAGGTGTCGCCGTTCTTCCGCTCGATGCGGAAATCGGTCTCGTTGAGGGCGTTGTCGCTCCAGCCGAGGCGGATGGTCGAGGAGCCCGAAGGGGTAGCCAGGAGCGAGGTCGGCGCATTCGGCGCCGGCGGCTTGAGGCCGACCGGGGTCACGGCGAGGGTGTACGGCGAGGTGCCGAGGATCGAGGCCACGGCGATGTAGTACGTCCCGGCCTCGAGCGTGCCGCTCTCCAGCGTCTCGAAGGCGCTGGTGCCGGTGGAGCTGGCGATGATGGTGTTGTCGCCGCGCAGCAGGAAGACGTTCAGGTCGGCCGCGGTGTTCGAGAGCGTCATGCCCACGTTGATCTTCGCCGCGCCCGGAAGCGTGACCTGGAAGTAATCCTGGACGAAGACGGTGGTGCCGCTCGGGAGCTTGAAGTTGCCCGACGACGCCTCGGTCAGACCGGTCACGCCGGTGCACGGGGTGGCAAAGGGGAGCGCGGTGGCGTCGGCCATGCGGTCGTTCGGCTCGAGCTCGACGCAGCCCGTGCGGATGTCCCACCCCATGATGCCGAAGGCTTCGTAGTCGTGGCGGGTCAGGTCGACGCGGCGCGCCGAGGGGATGGTCGGATCCATGATGCCGACGTAAATGCCGCTCTGCGCGTCATCCTTCCAGTGGCTGGCCTGCTGCTCGTCGCCGTTCTCGCCGCGCGGGTTGCCGGTGGAGAGACCGTGCTCCTTACGGCCGGCGTAGAAGATCTGGTCGCCGCCGGTGGTGAGGATGCGCTTGGCATTGCCGAACGTGGTCATGTCGACGCCGGGGCGGAAGCGGAACATGTCCAGGACCGACGGCGCCTCGGTATAGGCGGCCGGATTCGATGAGGTTTCCTTGCCGCCGACGCGGGAGGAGAAGCCGAGCATGTGGCCGATCTCGTGGACGACGACGCCGACGAAGTCCTTCTTGCCGGCGGCGATGCCGTCGCTCGGATCGAAGTCATACGCGAAGGCGGAGTTGAAGCCGATCGTCGAGGCCAGGTCGTCCTCACCGGCGATGGGCGGGAACTGCTCGAGGCCGTAAACGCGCAGGATGTTGGCGCCGGCGCCGAAGGACGAGGTCGTGCCGTCGCCGCCGTCGATGTTGAACTCCTCGGCCGGGAGGGCGTTGTAGACCGACAGCTCGTGCGCGTCGTCCGCACGGGCGATGAGGAGCTCGCGGAACGCGGCGAAGTCGCCTTCATCGTAGATGTAGGAGGGCGTCCCCGCCGAGGCGATCACGCTCGCGCTCGGCCAGTCCTGACCGAAACGCTTCGGACCGAAGTCGACGTCGACGTAGATCGTGATCGGGTTGGCGATCAGGTGCTCCCAGACCTGGGCGGCGCGCTCGAAGGCAGCCTTCGCCTCCGGGTTCGCGTCGAGCTGCGCGGTGCCGCGCAGGATGATGTTCATGTGCGGCCCGTCAATGTCGTGATTCGAGGCGAGCTTGCCGCTCTGCTCGCCGAACACCATCATCGGCACGCTGGGGCGCTTGTTGAGCTCGCGCGACTCGTCCACCGTCGCCTCGCGGCACGACGCTTTGCCGTCGACCTCGGTAATGACGTAGGCGCCATGAAGCGGGTCTTCCTTGAAACGATTCTGAGCGGATGCGGTGCCTGCCACGAACAGGACCAGCGCGATCGCCAGCACGGCAAAACGGGTGAAGCGAGCGTTCATCTAAAGTGCCTCCAGGTTGGTACCGATGACGGGAAAAAGCACAAATACCGGCGAATTATTTTCGCTGATGAAAAGTCAGTCTGCCACGAAGGACGTGCGGTCGACACCCCCGCCGACCGTGCCCGGGACATTGCGATACGTCTTCGTCACAGACTTCAGGACGTCGGTCACGGTGACGACGTACTCGAGGTCGGTCAGCCCGCCGTAGTACACGTCGAAACGGTTGAGGCCGAACGGGCGCGCGTCCTGGATGCGCACGACCACTTCGATCGCCTCGGGGCTGCTGATGCCGAACGTAGCCACGTCGGGGTTCTGTGTGCCCGCCAGCAGCTTGTTGCCGAGGAAGTTGCCCGGCGCGGGCGGATTGGCGAACTGGTTCGTGAAGGCGATGGAGACACGGAAGCGACCGCCCTGCAGGCACGTCGTGGTCGCGGTGGCCGTGCAGCCGGTGACGACGCGGTCCGAGGTGACGGTGAGCGTGTACGAGCCCGTGCTCGGCCGCGAGTCGTCGAAAGAATGGAGCGCGCTCGCCTCGAGACGGTAGGTGCCGGCCGTCTTGAACGTATGCCGCGAGGTGACTTTGCTGTAGCCGCTCGTCACGTGATACGAGACGAACTTCGTATCGATCGAGGAGCCGCCGCTGAGATACATGTACAGGAAGACCTCGTAGTCCCGCGACTCGTACGTGAAGTCGACCGTCTCGCCGGCCGCGACGGTGATGGCGAAGACGTTCTGCGGGCTGTTCGAAAAGTCGCGGCAGGAGGCCGCGGTCAGCGTGCCGCCATGAACGAACGGCAGCGTCTTCGGAATCGCCGGGCAGTCGGCCAGCGTGCCCGGACGCGCCGTGCTCAGCGCCTGAGTCTTGTTCGCCGCACGGACGGCGTGCTCATTGTCGATCTCGAGGGTCTGGGCGAACGCGGCGGTAGCGACCAGCGACAACAGCAGTACGCAGAATGCTCTTTTCACTGAGTTTTCCTTTCGGGAGTACTCAGGAAAATGCGTCCGCGCAGAAAATTATTTTCAGTTACATGAAAACAATGCAGGGCGGGCTTCAGCCCGCCTCCCCCGTGGGAGGGCGGGCTGAAGCCACGCCCCACATTTCAGGCAACAGCCTCAGTTCGCGGTGAACGTCGTACGGTCGACGCTGCCACCTACCGTTCCCGGCGGGTTGCGATACGTCTTCGTGGTTCCCTTCACCGTATCGGTGACGCTGACGGTGTACTCGAGATCGGTCAGGCCGCCGTAATAGATGTCGAAACGGTTCAGCCCGAATGGTCGTGTGTCCTGGACGCGTACGACGACCTCGATCGCCTGCGCGCTGCTGATGCCGAACGTGGCCACGTCGGGGTTCTGCGAACCGGCCACGAGCTTCGCGCCGAGGAAGTTGCCCGGCGCGGGCGGGTTCGCGAACTGGTTGATGAAGGCGATGGAGACGCGGAAGCGGCCGTCGAGGAGGCACGCCGTGGTGGCGTTCGCGACGCACGCGCCGCTGCTCACGTTCTCACAGGTGACGGTGAGCGTGTAGTCGCCGAACTCGACCGGGACGCCCGGTGTGATCAGTATGATGTACGGCCCCGTGTACGGCAGGGTGAAGCCGCTGATCGTGGCGGTGGCGCCGTCGACGAACTGGTCGTTCTGCGCGTAGATCGTGTTGTTGCCCGAGCGGCCGTCCGCGAGGATGACGGTGGCCGCGAACTCGGGCGAGCGGCCGCTGATCGTGACCTTCTGGCCGGCGGTGCCGTTGAACGCGTAGCCGACCGCGTAGATGTTGCTGGAGGTGCGGCACGAGTCGACCGACACGCGGCCGGTCGCGGTCTGGCCGCAGGCGACGGTGCCGGCGGCGCACGGCGTCAGGGCCACGATCTTGCCCTGGAGGTCCTCGATGTCGTAGCCGGAGATGGCCGGCTTCGGCTGCGCGTAGAGGGTGGTGGCGATCAGAATTGCGAAAGTCAGTGCGAGTTTGCGCATGTTGGCTCTCCTATCGATCAATTCGAGATGAACGAGGTGCGGTCGACGCCGCCGCCGACGGTGCCCGGGGGATTGCGATACGTCCTGGTCGTGCCGGTGACGGTATCGGTCACGGTAACGGTGTATTCGAGGTCCGTCAGTCCGCCGTAGTACACATCGAAGCGGTTCAGGCCGAACGGACGGGTGTCCTGGATGCGCACGACGACCTCGATGGCCTGCGCGCTGCTGATGCCGAACGTGGCCACGTCGGGGTTCTGCACGCCGGCGACGAGCTTGGCGCCGAGGAAGTTGCCCGGCGCGGGCGGATTCGCGAACTGGTTGATGAACGCGATGGAGACGCGGAAGCGGTCGCTGAGCAGGCAGACGGTGGTGGCGTTGGCGACACACGGGCCGGTCGGGACCTGCGTCGTGGCCGAGGCTTCGTTCGAGTAGAGGGAGTCGCCGTTGCCGTTGCGCGCGCGGATGCGGAACGTGAAGGTCTGGCCGGACGCGAGACCGGTGACGGTGAACGACGTGGCGTTCGCGGGCACGGAGCCGATGTCGACGAAGTTGCCGCCGATCCTCTGCTCGATGCGGAACTCGGCCTCGTCATTCGAGTTGTCGACCCAGTTGAGGCGGATGGAGCTGGTCGACGTGGCGGTGGCGGTCAGGTTCGACGGCGCGGCGGGAGGCTGCAGCACCGTTCCCTCGGCCGACACGGTCACCGTATACGAAGACGAGCCGCTGTAGGCCGAGATGCCGACGTAGTACGTGCCCGCCGGCAGGATGGCGCTGGTGATGAAGCCCTCCGGGCTGGTGGTCTCGTTCGAGACGCCGACCACCTGGACGTTCGAGCCGTTGATGGTCAGCAGGAAGAGGTCGAGATCGCCCGAGGGGAAGGTGAGGTTGACGTTCAGCCGCGCCGGCGCGGTCAGCGTGAGGCGGAAGAGGTCCTCGATTCCGTCGGTATCGCCGTCGCCGTAATCGACGATGATTCCCGCCGCTTCGGTCGAATTCGCGTTGCCGGTACACGGCGTGCCGAGCGAGATCGGCGAGGCGTTGGCCGTCGTCTCGTTCGGCTCGCTCTCCTGGCAGCCCGCGTTCGGAGCGACGATGTTGTAGCCCATCATCCCGAAGGCCGCCAGGTCGTTGTTCGTGATCTCGGTGCGGACGCTCGGGCTGATCGTCGGGTCCATGATGCCGATGTAGACGCCGCTGAGCGCGTCGTCTTTCCAATGGCTGGCCTGATTCTCGTCACCGCCCGTGCCGTCCGGACGGCCCGTCGACAGCGGCAGCGCCGTGCCGTTGGCGAAGAAGACCTGGTCGCCACCGGAGGACTGCACGCGCTGCGCGCTGGAGAAGGTGCCGGACGTCACGCCGGGCCGGAAGCGGAAGAAGTCGAAGACGGTCGGAATGGCCGGGATCTCGAGATCGAGCTCAGAGAGGCCGACGAGCGAGGCAAAGCCGAGCATGTGGCCGATCTCGTGAACGACGACGCCTTCGAAATCCGTGAGGCCCGGTGTAATCCCGTTGCTCGGATCGAAGTCGTAGTCGTACTCGGAGTTGAAGCCGATCGACGGAGCGTCGTCCGAGCCCTGCGCCGTCCCCCCCAGCCAGGAGATCGTACGAAGCAGGATCGATGGCGCGGCCACCAGGGTGGTGTTGCCGAGATCCGTCGGGAGTGAGCCTGTCGGCAGCGAGTTGTACACGGCCGTCTCTGCCGCGTTGTCGGCGCGCGCGATCAGCAGTCCACGCCACGAGTTGTACAGTCCCTCTTCGGCACCGCGATAGTCGGCGTTGGCCGCGGCGATGACGCCTTCCGGGAACTCCTCGCCGAAGCGTTCCTCTCCGAAGTCGACGTCGACGTAGACTGTAATCGGGTTGGCGATGCGGCTCTCCCAGACGTCGGCCGCGCGCGCGAAGGCCGCCTTGGCCTGCGGGTTCGCGTCGAGCTGCGCCGTGCCGCGCAGGATGATGTTCAGTCCCGCGGACGCGTTCGCACGCACCTTGTCGTGCGACTCCCCGAAGACGCGCAGCGGCACCCTCGGGCGGGCGGTGATGCGGAGCGCTTCCTCCGGCGTGGCATCGGCGCAGAACGTCCGGCCTCCGGCCTCGCGCACGACGTAGGCGCCGTGATCGTGCATCGGCAGCGCAAGCGCTTCGCGGGCGCTCTGCGCGTTCGCTATCAGCGGCACGAGCAGCAGGATGAGAATGAGTGGATACCGGGTCTTCATGAGTCCTCCGAGTTGAACGTGGGCGAAGCGAGACTGCGAACCAATGATGGTAAAGCCAAAATCGGATCATGGGGGACTTTCACCGCGCTTACAATCCGCCACCGGATGAACGACCTCGATCTCGCCATTCACGCCGCGCGACAGGGCGCCGCCGTCCTGCTCCGCTACTGGGAGAACCTCGGGCGCGAGGACGCGGACCTCAAGGCGCGCAACGACTGGGTCTCCGATGCCGACCGCGAGAGCGAGCAGGCCATCGTGGCCGCGATCCGCGAGCAGCGTCCCGACGACGGGTTCCTGGGCGAGGAGAGCGGCCGCACGGGCGACCGCCAGGCCGCGCGCACGTGGATCATCGACCCGCTCGACGGCACGTCGAACTACCTCCAGCACTTTCCGGTGTGGTGTGTCTCGATCGGGCTGCGCCAGAACAGCGAGACCATCGCCGGCGTGATCTACGAGCCGCTGCGCGACCTCTTCTTCACCGCCGAGCACGGCGCCGGCGCATTCCGCAACGGCGAGCGGATGCACGTCTCCTCCCACGACGCGGTGGAAGGCTCGTTCCTGGCCACCGGCTTTCCGTTCCGCGCGCCGCACGCCCTTCGACACGCGGATCACGTCCGTGAAGATGCGCACGTACGTGATCCGCGTGTCGAAGGGCGTG
>DASPMO010000107.1:0-36288 GCA_035627015.1 Thermoanaerobaculia bacterium
CGTTCTGCACGTCGAAGTAGCCCTCGAAGAAATAGAGCGTGAACGCGGACGAGACCGGCGACGTGAAGAAGTCCGGCACGCCGTCGGGGAGGTTCACCGAGACGAGGAGACCGGGCCGCTTGGCATAGAGCAGCCGGAGGACGCGCAGGCGATTGACCGGCGCCGGCAGCTCGGTGAAGGGGGTGCCGAATTTGTCGTGCGTGTCGAAGACCACTTCCGCCGTGGTGTCGCCGCTGCGCAGCGCCACCACGCTGTCGCCGAAGCCACGCGATCTTCCGCCCACGCCATGCGCATCGCGGCCGGCGACGCATCGGGGTCGTACGCCAGCAGCAGGAAGTCCCACTGGGAATCGGGCGGCGTGAAGATCTCCGCCTTCCCCACGTCGTAGACGAAGGGCGTCTTCACGTCATTGTCCGACAGCGCCACCACGGCCAGCGCCGGCTGGTCGTACGCGACCGTGATCCGCGCGGCGCGCACGAAAAACCACGGCAGTGCGAACGGCGCGTCGCCGCGGAACTCGATGTCGCCGTCGAAGAGCGGCTGGGACGGGAACGGAGCGGCGGCGGCATCGACGACGAGCCGCAGCGCGACCGCTTTCGACTCGCCGGGCGCGAGCTGCAACGTTGCGGGCGTGGCGGTGAACGTCGCGCCCGGAAAGCCGCCGGTCGAGGCGATCTCGAACGTCCGCGCCACCGCGGCCCGGTTCGTCACCGACACCGTGCGCACCGCTTCCCACATGCCGCTCTTCGCGCTGGCCAGCCCGAAGCTGATGCCGGCGCCGTCGACGAACGTCGTGGCCGCGTCGGCGCGCGCGGCGTCGATGCGTCCCGCCGCGCGCCCCAGCGGTGCGTCGTTGACCCTGGTGGTGGTGGTGACGAGCGCGCTCTTGACCTCGGCCGGGGTCCACGCCGGATGCAGCTTGCGCAGCAGCGCCGCCGCTCCGGCCACGTGCGGCGCGGCCATCGAGGTGCCGTCGAGAGAAGCGGTGCCGCCTCCGATCCAGGTCGAAGGGATCGCGGCACCGGGGGCCACGACATCCGGCTTGAACCCGAGCAATCCGGCCGACGGACCGCGCGAGCTGAACGAGGCCATCGTGTCGGACGAGGCGGACGCACCGACGGTGATCGCGCTGCGCGCCGTGCCGGGGCTGCCGATCGAGCCGTGCACGCCCGCGTTTCCCGCCGCCGCGACGACGATCACTCCCGCCGCCGTGGCGGCGTCGGCGGCACGCGAGACGAGATCGTCCGCGTTCCCCGGCCCGCCGAGGCTGATGTTGATCACGTCGAGGCGATCGGCGGGATCGCCGTCCTGATTGGGGTCGATGGAGCGCTCGATCGCCGCGATCACGTCGCTCTGCGATCCGTTGCCGCGGTAGTCCAGCACCTTGTACGCGAACAGCGTCGCCGCCGGCGCAACGCCGGCGATCTCGGGCGAGTCGGCGGCGATGATGCCGGCGACGTGCGTGCCGTGGCCGGCATCGTCGATCGGATCGGCGTCGTCGTTGACGAAGTCGTATCCACCGGCCACTTTGTGTCCCGGCCCGAATGCGCCGCCGAGGGCGGGATGGGTGTAATCGATGCCGCTGTCGATCACGCCGATGCGCATTCCCTCGCCGCGCGTGCCGAGCGCGCCGGCATTCACGCGCGCGGCGGCGTCGATCGCCGCCGCCGCGGCTCCGGCCGCACGCGCCGCGTACGCCGTCACGCCGCGATCGGGATATACGGCGCGAACATAAGGAAGGCGGTGAATGGCGTCGAGCGATTCCGGCGGCACCGCGATGCGGCGCCGAGCAGGACATGCGCGTATTCATGGCGGATGGCGAGGGCCGCGCTCTGTGCCTGCAGCCGCCCTTTCGCGAACGTCGCCGGCACGTCGCGGCGAAACCGCTCCAGCGTCGCCGCGGCGGCCACCCCGGGAGCTCGCTGAAACTCGACGATGAACGTCCCGCGCGGCAGCGGCTCCAGCCGCACATCGACATTTTGCGATTGCGCGGAGAGAGTGGTCGCCAGCAACAGAAGGACCGCGAGCATGCGAGGCATGCGTCGAAGAGTACGCGACGATGCCCCCGAATCGCGGTCACGGAACGGTAGCCTATCGCGGACCGCCGGCGTCCCGCCGGCTGTCTGTGGCGGCGTCCCGCCGCCACACCCCGGGGCGCAGGCGGGACGCCTGCGCAGACAGCCGGCGAGGACGCCGGCGGTCCGCTGTGGCTACAACTTCTTGTAATCCGGACCGCCCCCGCCCTCCGGCGGCACCCAGGTGATCACCTGATAGGGATCCATGATGTCGCACGTCTTGCAGTGGAAGCAGTTCGTGAAGTTGAGGAACGGCACGCGCCCGCGGCCGTCCGCCGTCGGCTGCGGCTCGTACACCTGCGCGGGGCAGAAGTGGAAGCACGGATTTCCATATTCTTCCGTGCAGCGCGTGATGCACACCTCGGTGTCGAGGATCAGCAGGTGCGCCGGCTGGTTCTCTTCATGGAGGACGCCGCCGTTGTACACGTTCGTCACTTTGTCGAACGTATACGTGTTGTCGTACTTCACCTTCGCCGGCGGATGCGGGTCGTCCGAGCCGAAGTAGCGCTTGATGCGCACCATCTTCTCGTGGCCCGCGTGTCCCTCGAGCTTGTTGGCGATCCCGAAGCCGCGGCCGCCCGTGACCATCCCCGCGCCGGCGTTGAGCATCCCGGCGAGCTGCCCCCAGTTGAAGGCCTGGTGGAAGTTGCGCTGCTTCCACAGCTCTTCCTTCGCCCACGAGGCCTCGAACAGCTCGTCGTACTGCTTCGTCGTGGCGGAGGTCGTGTCTTCGTTCAGCAGCGCGGCGAACGCCGTCTCGGCGGCGAGGATGCCCGACTTGATGGCCAGGTGGATCCCCTTCAGCCGCGCGCCGTTGAGGAAGCCGCCCGAGTCGCCGAGGATCATGAAGCCGTCGCCGTAGAGCCGCGGCATCGAGAAGTAGCCCCCCTCGGGGATGGCCTTCGCGCCGGCGGCGATCATCTTGCCGCCCTGCAGGATCTCCCGGATCGCGGGATGGAGCTTCAGCCGCTGCAGCTCGTTGTGCGGATCGAGAGTCGGGTTCTTGTAGTCGAGGCCGACCACCAGGCCGATGTCGACGATGCGGTCCTTCATCCCGTAGATGAAGGCGCCGCCGAACGTGTCCATGTCCAGCGGGAAGCCGAGGGTGTGGATCACGCTGCCGGCCGGATAGCGGTCGTCCGGAAGCTGCCACAGCTCCTTCACGCCGACCGAGTACACCTGCGGGTGCTTCCCGGCGTAGAGGTTGAACATCCCCGCGAGCTGCTTGGCCAGCGTGCCGCGCGGTCCCTCGGCCAGGATGGTCAGCTTGGCGCGGACGTCGACGCCCGGCTCGTAGTTCGGCTTCGGCTGCCCGTTCTTGTCGATCCCCTTGTCGCCCGTGCGCACGCCGACCACGCGGCCGTTCTCGACCAGCACGCGCGTGGCCGCGAACTCGGCGAAGAGGTCGACGCCCATCTCCCCGACGATCCCCCCCAGCCAGCGCGCCATCTCGCCCAGCGAGATCACGTAGTTGCCGTGGTTCTGCAGCGGCGGCGGCATGATCGGCGCCGGGAGCTTCCTGGTCTCGGTGAGGTACCAGAAGGCGTCGGTGGTGACCGGCGACTCGACCGGGCAGCCGCGCTCGAGCCAGTCCGGCATCAGCTCGGCGATGCCGCGCGGATCCATGACCGCGCCGGAGATGCCGTGCGCGCCGATCTCCTTCCCCTTCTCGAGGACGGCGATGGAGATCCCTTCCAGCTTCTTCTCGGCTTCGGATTCGTTATGGATGCGAATCAGCTCCGCGAGCTTGTACGCGGCGGCCAGGCCGGCCGGTCCCGCGCCGACGATGACCACGTCGACGTCCAGGGTCTCGCGCTCGATTCCGGGAAGTTCAGCCATGCAGAGAGTGCCTCCGAGCGGCGCATGATATCCGAGTCGTTGCTGGTTGCTGGTTGCTGGTTCGTGGTGGCTCCTCGGGGAGGAACCCTCCAGGCGAGGCATCCCCTTGAACCAGCAACCAGCAACCAACAACTCTTACGGTATCCTCCAAACAGATGGCGGAAACCGTAGTCCCGCTCGTACTTTTGTTCATTTCGAGCCTGGCGTCGGCGTTCGTGGTGACGGGCATCGTCAAGCGGACGAGCGAGCACATCGGGTTCGTCGACGTGCCGAACGAGCGCAAGCAGCATCTCGATGCCACTCCGCGCCTCGGCGGGCTGGCCATCATCTTCGGCTTCGGCTTCCCGCTGCTGATGCTGGCCGCGAACGGCCAGGGGGCGGCGGTGATCGGCGACAACCTCTCGTACCTGTTCGGCCTCCTGGCCGCCGGCTCGCTGATCGTCGGCCTCGGCGTCTACGACGACGTCCTCGGCGCCGACGCGCCGAAGAAGTTCGTCGTGCAGATCGGCGCGGCGGTCGTGCTGGTGCTCTTCGGCTTCCGCTTCGACCTGGTCTCCATCGCCGGCGAGGTCTTCCACCTCGGCGCCCTCGGCGTCGTGGCCTCCATCCTCTGGATCGTCGGCGTGATCAACGCCATGAACTTCATCGACGGCATGGACTCGCTGGCCACCGTGGTGGCGCTGACCACCGCCGTGGCCTTCATGATCATCGGCGTGCTGCGCGACGACCCGATGTCGCTCGTGGTCATGACCGCGCTGGCCGGCAGCCTGGCCGGCTTCTATCCGTGGAACAAGCCGCCGGCCAAGATCTTCATGGGCGACACGGGGAGCATGTTCATCGGACTGCTGCTGGCGGCGGCCTCCATCGCGCAGCCGGCCAAGTCGCCGACCGCGCTGATCATCGGCGGCCCGATCGTGGCCCTGGCCCTGCCGGTCATCGACACGCTCATCGTCATGAAGCAGCGCTTCGGCGGCACGGCGGAGTCGCTCCCCGCGCGCATCAGCCGCGTCGTCAGCGCCGACCGCCGCCACATCCACCACATCCTCATCTCGCGCTACGGCAGCGCGGGCAAGGCCATTTTCTGGATCTGGCTGGTGTCGCTGCTCTTCTCCGGCGCGGCCATCATGACGGTCGTGCAGACGACGAAATGGTTCGGCTACACGGCCGGCGGGGTGGCCTTTCTCCTGCTGCTCGTGCTTCGGTACTGGCGGACAAACGTAGGGCGGGCTTCAGCCCGCCCCCCCGGGGGGACGGGCTGAAGCCCGTCCTACGTTCGGCACATGTGCGGGATCACGGCACTCTTCGCGTACGGCTCCTCGGCGCCTCCGATCGACGCCGCGGAACTGAACGCCATCACCGAGTCGATGCGCTCGCGCGGGCCCGACGCCGGAGGGACGTGGATCTCGCCCGACGGCCGCGTGGGACTCGGCTCGCGCCGGCTGGCCATCATCGATCTCTCGGATGAGGGGACGCAGCCGATGTTCGACGTGGAGCGCGAGCTGGTCCTCGCGTTCAACGGCGAGATCTACAACCACCGCGAGTTGCGCGCGTCGCTGGAGCGCGGCGGCGCGCGCTTCCACTCGCACAGCGACACCGAGGTATTGCTGCGGCTCTATCGCCGCGACGGCGAGCGGATGCTCGGGCTGCTGCGCGGCATGTACGCGTTCGCGATCTGGGACACGCGCGCGAAACGCATGTTCGTGGCCCGCGATCCGTACGGCCTGAAGCCGTTCTACTACGCCGATGACGGCAAGACCATCCGCCTGGCCTCGGAGGTCAAGGCGCTGCTGGCCGGCGGCGCGGTGTCGCGCACGATCGACCCCGCCGGCGCGGCGGGCTTCTTCCTCACCGGCTCGGTGCCGGAGCCGTTCACGATCCGGGAGAGCGTGAAGCTCGTCGAGGCCGGGAGCGCGTTCCACGTCGAGCCGGAGCGCGGGCGCGTCGACGTGCACGCGCACTTCAATGTGGCCGAGGTCTTCCGCCGCGCCCGCACGCAGCGGGGAGTGGCCGGGCTCACGCAGCCGGAGATCGCCTTCCAGGAGCGGCTCGAGGAGTCGGTCGTGCACCACCTGGTGTCCGACGTGCCGGTGGGGGTATTCCTCTCCGCCGGCATCGACTCCTCGGCGCTGACGGCCATCGCGGCGGAGCACACGCCGCTGCATACCTTCACGCTCGCCTTCGACGAGCTCCGCGGCCAGCCGGGCGACGAGTCGCCGCTCGCGGAGCGCTTCGCGAAGCAGACCGGGACGCGGCACACCACGCGCGTCGTCACGCGCGAGGAGTTCCACCGCGACCTGCCGGCCATCTTCGCGGCCATGGACCAGCCGACCATCGACGGCGTGAATACGTGGTTCGTCAGCAAGGCCGTGCACGAGGCGGGAGTGAAGGTGGCGCTCTCCGGCGTCGGCGGCGACGAGCTGTTCGGCGGCTATCCGTCGTTCGCCCGCGTGCCGCAGATCACCCGCATCGCCCGCTCCCCGCTCGCCCCGCTCGTGCCGCTCGTGCAGCGGCACCCGAAGGCGCCGCTCCTCCCGACGATGGGACGCACGTACGCCGGCGCGTACTTTCTGCAGCGCGGACTCTTCCTCCCCCACGAGCTCCCGTCGATCCTCGGCCTGGACGCGGCCCGCGAAGGGCTGGCCCGCCTGCGCCTCCTCGAGCTCGTCGGCCGGGCCATGGAGCCCGACCCCGAGACACCGTTCGGACGCGTGGCCGCGCTGGAGGCGTCGCTCTACATGAGGAACCAGCTGCTGCGCGACACCGACTGGGCCAGCATGGCCCACTCGGTCGAGGTGCGCACCCCGTTCGTCGACGCCGCCCTGCTCCGCCAGATCGCCCCGCTGCTGCTCGATCACGGTCGGGCGTGCAAGAGAATGCTCGCCACGCGGCTGCCCGAATGGCTGCGGGAGCGCCCCAAAACCGGCTTCTTCGTGCCGATGCGCGACTGGATGGACCTCCCGCCCGACGGCACCACCACGCGCATGCGCAGCTGGGCGCGCTATGTGTGGGAGGCTATGGAGTGCGGCAGCGCCAGCTGCCGCTCTTGATCGCCGCGACGCCAGTCGCGGCAGCTTGCGCTGCCGCAATCCAGAGCGGCGACTGGCGTCGCCGCACTCCATATAATCCCCCTCGTGTGCGGGATCGCCGGACTCTGGCGCTTTGACGGTGGTCGCCATGACGCCACGCCCATGGCCACCCGCCTCACCCACCGCGGCCCCGACTCCTCCGGCGTCTACTCGAACGACCACGGCCTCTCCCTCGGCTTCCGGCGGCTGGCCATCGTCGATCTCTCCGAGGCCGGCGCGCAGCCGATGCACTCCAAGTCCGGGCGCTACGTCCTGACCTTCAACGGCGAGATCTTCAACTTCGAGCGCCTCCGCGCGCGCCTCCCGCGGCAATCGTGGCGCGGGCATTCCGACACCGAGGTACTGCTCGCGTGCGTCGAGGAGTGGGGGCTCGAGCAGGCGGTGAGCGAGTCGATCGGCATGTTCGCCTTCGCGCTCTGGGACACGCACGAGCAGACGCTCTCTCTGGTCCGCGACCGCGTCGGTGTGAAGCCGCTCTATTACGCGCTGACGCCGCACGGCGTGCAGTGGGCCTCGGAGCTCGACGCGCTGGACGTCGAGCGCGTCATCGATCCGGAAGCGGCCGCGCTCTACGCGCGCTACCGCTACGTCCCCGCGCCGTGGTCCATCGTCCAGGGCGTGAAGAAGCTGATGCCCGGGACCATCCTCACCATCGGGCGCCACTCCACGAACGAAACCAGGTACTGGGACCCGGTGCTCGTCGCCGAGCGCAGCGCCGCCAACCGCTTCCACGGCTCCGAGGACGACGCGCTGCAGGCCCTCGACGACCTCCTCGGCGACTCCGTGGCCCTGCGCATGATCGCCGACGTGCCGCTGGGCGTCTTCCTCTCCGGCGGCGTCGACTCCAGCCTCATCGCCGCGCTCATGCAGTGCCACGCCTCGGGACCGATCCACACCTTCACCATCGGCTTCGAAGACCGGCGCTTCGACGAGTCGCCCTACGGACGCGAGGTCGCCCGCCACCTCGGCTCGCGGCACGACGAGATGATCGTGAGCATCGACGAGGCGCTGCGCCTCGTCCCGCAACTGCCGGAGATCTACGACGAGCCGTTCGCCGACTCGTCGGCGCTGCCTACCTGGCTCGTGTCCAGACTGGCGCGGCAGAGCGCCACGGTGGCCCTCTCCGGCGACGGCGGCGACGAGCTTTTCGCCGGCTATCACCATCACTTCCTCGGACGCCGCCTGCAGCGCCGCGTGCGCGCCGTGCCGCGGTTCGCGCGCGGCACCACCGGCCGGGTCCTGCGCGCGCTGCAGCGCACCCGCTCCCTCGGGCAGGCGCTCGTCGAGGACGACCCGATCGCCACCTATCAGCGCAGCATGCTGCTGGACCTGAACCGCGTGGCGCCGCTCGCGCGTCCGCTGCCGCGCCTCGACGACCCGACCGAGCGGGTGATGTTCCTCGACTTCACCACCTACCTGCCCGACGACATCCTCGTGAAAGTCGACCGCGCCTCCATGGCCGTCAGCCTCGAGGCGCGCACGCCGTTCCTCGACCATCGCGTCGTCGAGCTGGCGTGGTCGCTCCCGCTGTCGCTGAAGATCCGTGACGACCGCGGCAAGTGGATCCTCCGCCGCCTCCTGCGGCGCTACCTCCCCGACGCGCTGGTCGACCGCGAGAAACAGGGCTTCGGCCTCCCGCTCGCGGCGTGGCTGCGCGAGCCGCTGCGCGACTGGGCGGAGTCATTGCTGACGGACGTCGGCGAGCCGTTCGACGCCGCCCGCATCCGCGAGCTGTGGCGCGCGCACCTCGCGGGCGCGAATCACGAAGGCGCCCTCTGGACGGTGCTGATGTATCAGGCGTGGCTTGGCGGGCTGAAGCCCGCCCTACGTCGAGCACACTTGGCGCGATGAACGTGCTAAACGTAGGGCGGGCTTCAGCCCGCCACATGAGAGTCCTCCTCCTCTGCACCGACGCCTACGGCGGCCACGGCGGCATCGCGCTCTACAACCGCGACCTGGCCGAGGCGCTGGCGGCGCGGGCGGACGTCGAGGAAGTCCTCGTCGTTCCGCGCGTGGTGCGCACCGATCCCGGCACGATCCCGCCGAAGATCACCTTCCTCGCCGAGGCGGCCAAAGGCCCCGCGCACTACCTGCGCGCGCTCGCCAGAGTGCGCGGCAAGGCGGACCTCGTCATCTGCGGCCACGTCAACCTGCTCCCCGTCGCCTGCACGCTGGCGAAGCATCCGATTCTCTTCGTCTACGGCATCGAGGCGTGGAAACCGATCCGCATGGCGCGGCTGCTCCACCGCGCCGCGGCCGTCGTCTCGATCAGCGAGATCACGCGCAGCCGCCTCCTGGCCTGGTCGCACTACGCCGGGCCGACGCATCTCCTGCCGAACGCGATTCACGCGGAGCAGTACGGCATCCGCCCGAGGCGGCAGGACCTCGTCGAGCGCTACCGGCTCGAGGGAAAGCGCGTCCTCCTCACCGTCGGCCGCCTGGCCGCGGAGGAGCGCTACAAGGGCTTCGACGAAGTGATGGAGATCCTCGGCAAGCTTCCCGAGGACGTCGTCTACATGATCGCCGGCGGCGGGAACGACTTCCCGCGGCTCCAGCGGAAGGCGGTGCAGTGCGGTCTCGCCGACCGCGTCATCTTCACCGGCCTCTTTCCGGAAGAGGACAAGCCCGACCTCTACGCGCTGGCGGACGTCTACGTCATGCCCAGCCGCGGCGAAGGCTTCGGCTACGTCTTCCTCGAGGCGCTCGCCTCCGGCGTCCCGGCCGTCGGCAGCAAGCTCGATGGCGGGCGCGAGGCGCTCCTCGACGGCCTCCTCGGCCTGCTCGTCGATCCCTCCAATCCCGCCGAGATCGAGCGGGCCATCCGCGAAGTCCTCGGCAACGCCCGCCGCGGCATCCCCGCCGAGCTGGAGCACTTTTCGTTCGAGCGGTTCCAGGCGCGCCTCGACGCGATCGTGGTCACGCAAACGTAGGGCGGGCTTCAGCCCGCCCCCCCGGGCGGGGCGGGGGCGCCATCGCAAGCGCCCGACGGGCTGAAGCCCGTCCTGCGTTTCCAGACGGCGTGTACCATGCGCCCGACAGATGCATACCGTCATCAAGCGCCGGACCGGACTCGCGCAACTGAACCTGCGCGAAGTGTGGGAGTACCGCGACCTCCTCCGCTTCCTGGCCTGGCGCGACATCTCCATCCGCTACAAGCAGACCTACATCGGCGTGGGATGGGCGTTCATCCGTCCGTTCCTGACGATGGTCATCTTCACCTTCGTCTTCGGCAAGCTGGCCAGGCTCCCCTCGGAAGGGGTGCCGTATCCGGTGCTGACCTTCACCGCGCTCCTCCCCTGGCAGTTCTTCGCCACCGCGTTCGCCGAGACGGCCAACTCGGTCGTGGGCAACGGCTACATGGTCACCAAGATCTACTTCCCGCGGCTGCTCCTGCCGCTGTCGTCGATCGCGGTGGCCTTCATCGACTTCCTGGTCTCCTTCCTCTTCCTGATCGCGATCATGGCCGCGTACCGGATGGTGCCGCCCGCGCGTGTGGTGGCCCTGCCGCTCTTCGCGCTGCTCTGCATCGCCTTCACGGTCGGCCTCGGGCTGTGGTTCGCCGCGCTGTACGTGAAGTACCGCGACGTACGCCACTTCATCCCCTTCATCACGCAGCTCGGACTCTTCGCCTCGCCGGTGGCCTTCTCCAGCTCCATCGTGCCGGAGCAGTGGCGCCCGCTCTACTCGCTCAATCCGATGGTCTCGGTGATCGACGGCTTCCGCTGGTCGCTCCTGGGCACGGCGGAGCTGTACGTCCCGGGCGTGATCGCCGGCGCCGCCATCTCCGTGCTCCTGCTCGTGACCGGGATCTTCTATTTCAAGCAGACCGAGCGCGTCTTCGCGGATGTCATGTGATGGACGTCGTCACGGCGCACGGGGTGGGGAAGCAGTACCGCATGGGCGCGCAGCTCACGGCCTACGGCATGCTGCGCGAGCGGCTGGGGGAAGCGCTCCGCGCGCCGTTCCGCAAACGCGATGCGGCGGCGGAGGACGGCACGTTCTGGGCGCTGAAGGACGTCTCGTTCTCCATCGGCCAGGCGGAGGTGGTCGGCCTCATCGGACGCAACGGCGCCGGCAAGTCGACGCTGCTGAAGATCCTCAGCCGCATCACCGAGCCGACCGTCGGGGAGATCCACCTGCACGGGCGCACCTCCTCGCTGCTGGAGGTGGGCATCGGCTTCCATCCCGAGCTGACCGGGCGCGAGAACGTCTACCTCAACGGCGCGATCCTGGGCATGCACCGCTCCGAGACGCGGCGCAAGTTCGACGAGATCGTGGAGTTCGCGCAGATCGGCAACTTCCTCGACACGCCGGTGAAGCGCTACTCCTCGGGGATGTACGTGCGGCTCGCCTTCGCGGTGGCCGCGCACCTCGAGCCCGACATCCTGATCGTCGACGAAGTGCTGGCCGTCGGCGACGCGGCCTTCCAGCAGAAGTGCCTCGGCAAGATGCGCAGCATCCGCAACGAGGGGCGGACGGTGATCGTGGTCAGCCACAGCATGTCCGTGGTCTCGTCGCTCTGCCAGAAAGTGATCTGGATCGACCAGGGGCGGGTGCGGCAGGCCGGACCGGCCGTGCCGGTCGTCTCGAGCTACCTGGCCGAGGGAGCGAAGAACGCCATCTCCTGGGCGCCGCGGACGCGCGAGCCGTTCCCCTTCAACTACGAGACGGTGTTCGTGGCCCGCGCCGACACCGGCGAGTCGGTCGACCCGTTCCCGGGAGACGCGGCCGTCGACGTCATCCTGACCTTCACCGTGGACGCGCCGCTGCCGGCCGGCCGCGTCGAGGTGCGCGTGCACAACGAGTGGGGGGAAGTCCTCTTCACCTCCACCAGCGCGGACGACCTGCCGCACGGCAAGCACGAGTGGAGCCTCGGCGCGGGGCGCTTCCGCTGCCGCATCCCGGCGCACTTTTTCGCGCCCGGCGTCTACCACGTCTCGGTGACCGAGCCGCGCGGCGGGTACGACATCGTGCGCGACAACGTGCTCTCCTTCACGGTCAGCGAGGAGCACAACCTCTTCGCCCGCGACGGGCGGCCGGGCAAGATCGCGCCGCTCCTGGACTGGAGTCGTCAGTAGAATACCCCCCATGCGCGTCGCCATCGTGGTCACCACGATCTTCGAGCCGCGATTCCTCGACGGCTACGTGGAGAACCTCCGCCGCTTCGGTCACGACGGGACGACGGAGATCATCGTCATCATCGACCGCAAGACGCCCCCCACCGTGGCCGAGCGCTGCGAGCATCACCGGCGCGCGGGGGCGCGCGTGCTCTGCCCGACGCTGGAGGAGCAGGAGTCGTTCGTGGCCCGCTTCCCGTCGATGAAGGGGCGCATCCCGTACGACACCGACAACCGCCGCAACATCGGCTTCCTGATGGCCCTCGAGCGCGGCGCCGAGGTGCTGATCAGCATCGACGACGACAACTACGTCCTCGATCACGTCGACTTCGTGGCCGAGCACCTGGTCACGGGCACGACCATCGACGACCCGGCGGCGGAGAGCAGCGACGGCTGGCTGAACATCTGCACGCTGCTGCACTCCTCGACGCAGGACGAGATTTTCCCGCGCGGCTTCCCCTACTTCGCGCGCCGCCACGAGCGGACGCTCCGCGGCGCGAACGAGGGGGCGGCGCGGGTGGCGGTGAACGCGGGGCTGTGGCTCAGCGACCCGGACGTCGACGCCATGACCCGCCTCACGCAGGCGCCGCGCATCCACGCGGCCGAGGATGCCTCCGTGCGCCTCGGGCGCGGCACCTGGACGCCCATCAACACGCAGAACACCTCCATCGTCCGCGACGCCATCGCCGCCTACTACTACGTGCGCATGGGCTTCTCGCTGGGAGGGCTGCGCATCGACCGCTACGGCGACATCCTCAGCGGCTACCTCGTGGCCAAATGCGTGAAGACGCGCGGCGACGCCATCCGCATCGGCTCGCCGATCGCCGATCACCGCCGCACGCCGCACAACCTCTTCAAGGACCTCTACCACGAGCTGGCGGGCATGGTCCTCCTCGACGACCTGCTGCCGTGGCTGACGGAGACGACGATCCGCGGCAGCTCGTACGCGGAGCTGTACGCCTCGCTCGCCGACGCGCTGGAGGCGCAGAGCGCGTCGATGAAGGGCTTCGTCTGGGACGACGGCGGGCGCGACTTCCTCGTCGAGACCGCGGGACACATGCGGGCCTGGCTCGAGGCGGTCGCGGAGATCGGATGACGCTCGTCTCGGTCATCGTCCCGAGCTTCAACCAGGGGCGGTACATCCGCGAGACGCTGGACTCGATCCTCTCCCAGGACCACCGGCCGCTGGAGGTGCTGGTGATGGACGGCGCGTCGACGGACGAGACGGTGGAGGTGCTGCGCTCGTACGGCGACGTGCCGGAGCTGCAGTGGTGGTCGGAGCCGGACAAGGGGGTGGTGGACGCGGTGAACAAGGGGCTGGCGCGGGCGAAGGGGGAGATCGTGGCCATCCAGAGCTCGGACGATCTCTACCTGCCGGGCGCGCTGTCGGCGGTGGTGCGCGAGCTCGCGAACGATCCGGAGCTGGCGCTGGTCTACGGCGACGTGGAGTACATCGACTCTGAGTCGCGCCCCACGGGGCGCACGACCCTGCCGCCGTTCGACCTCGGCCATTACATCGGCAAGCTGACGTACATCCCGCAGCCGGCCGCGTTTTTCCGCGCCGAGGCGATGCGCGCCGCCGGCGACTGGCGGCAGGACATCAGCTATGCCGCCGACGCGGAGTTCTACCTGCGCATCGCCATGCGCTCGCGCGTCCGCAAGATCGACCGCCTGCTGGCGCGGTACCGCTATCACGACGCGCAGCGCGACAAGGAGGGGGTGCGCGTCCCGCGCGACTGGGCCACCGCGATCGCGCCGTGGACGCGCGACTCCGACCGCCGCATCCGCCGCCTGGCCCGCGGCGGCATCTGGCTGGTGCGCCACCACTACACCCCCCCGCGCCGCTGGGTGAAGCGCACCTGGTACTCGTACCGGATGCTGCTCGCCAACCCCGCCCTGCTCCCCCACATGGACCGCCGCGACCTCCTCCCGGGCCGGGAGCCGATCTGGCGCTTTCTCTCTCGCGTGAAACGCGCCCTCGGCTTCAGACCACGCAGCTGACGCCCCCACGGTCCCCTCTCCCCGCGCGCGGGGAGAGGGCTAGGGTGAGGGGCCGTTCCTCGCAGCGGGGCACGGCCCCTCACCCTGACCCTCTCCCCACGCGGTGGGGAGAGGGGACGGGGGGTCAGAAGCGCTCGAAGTAATCGAAGCGCCTCGTGTCGGGACCGACCTTGCGGATGGCCACCGCGTGCGCCTGCTCGATGCGCCGGAACAACCGTTCGTGCTCGGGGCTCGGATCGCGATCTGTGCGCGCCAGGGGGCGGAGGACGCGCTTCAGGCGGCGGCGGGCCAGCAGCGACGCCGGCACCTCGTACGTCAGCGCCTTCACCAGCTCGTAGCTCCGGTTGGCGAGGATGAACCGCACGGCCGCGTTGATGGCGGGGTAGCCGACGTCGTCCAGCACGATGATGCCGCCGTCGGCCAGCATCATGTCGATGTAGAAGAAGTCGATGAGCGTGTGATCGAAGGTGTGCCAGCCGTCGATGAAGCCGAAGCCGAAGCGCTCGCCGGCCGCGGCCAGCCGCGGCAACGCCAGTTGCGACGGCTCCTCGAGCAGCGTGACCGCGAAGCCGGCGCGCGCGAGCAGATGCACGCCCGCGCTCTGCCAGTCCGTGGTCTGCACCGGATCGATGGAGATCAACTCGAACGGCGTGCCGTTCCGGCTGAGCGCGTCGGCGATGCAGAGCGAGGAGACGCCGAAGGCCATCCCCGTCTCCACCGCGCGCGTCGCACCGCAGCTCCGGACCGACTCGTAAATCAGCTCGCATTCATCGCGCGGAATGAACGAGTGCGCGGCGACCGCGCCGCTATGGAACTCTTCGAGGAGCGGATGAAGCGTGACCGTCACGCCGCGCAGGTTAGCACCGACTTCTGGAGTGCGGCAGCGGCTAAGCAGGCCGCACTGAGCTCGCCAACGGATGCGGACCGCTGTGTTTCCATTGGCCCAGCCAGTGCGTCCTGCTTAGTACTCCATTCGCTAAATTCGAGCACGGATCGCGTGGCACGCGACACCGGTGCCAAACGTAGGGCGCGGCTTCAGCCCGCCCCCGGACGGGGCGGGGGCACCTGGGTGACCGTGCCTGAGCCCCGTTCGCCGCAAGCGCCCGACGGGCTGAAGCCCGTCCTACGTTTCCACGTGCATCGCGAGGACGACGCAGACGACGCCTTGGCGCCGCGCGCTCTGTGATCGAATTTAGCGAATCGGGTACTTAGCTGCCGCACTCCAGAAGACGGCGGATGCGCTCGGCCGCGGGCACGTCCTTCAGCTCGTGCCACCGCCGCACCGCGGGGGCCTCCCCTCCCATCCCCTTCCCCGGCTGGGGGGCGTGCCAGAGATGGACGAATGGCAGGTAGCCGAACGGGTAGACGCGGGCCGTCGTCTCGGCGCGGTCCCAGAACTCGTTGTCCTCCCCTCCCCACCCGACGAACGACTGGTCGTACCCGCCGATGTCGAAGAACGCCTGACGCGACGCGGCGATCGAGCCGCCGTGGACGTTCTGCACCACCGTCGTCGGCACATCCGTGCGCAGGCGTCCCGTGGCGAAGACCTCCGCCGTGTCGGCCTCGGAGAGGTAGAACGTGAAGCGCTTCAGTTGCTGGAACCGCCATCCTTCGCGCGCGCGCGCCAGCGCCTCGGCCGCGTACGACGCGGGGCAGAGCATGTCGTTGTCGTGCAGCACGAGCAGCTCGCCGCGCGCGATCCGCGCGCCGGCGTTCAGCGCCCAGGCGCGGTTGTAATCGGAGCCGGGAGCGGCCGGCGTGTGGAGGTAGCGGACCCACGGCGGCAGCAGCGTCTCGATCTCCGGTGCCGGCGACTGCTCCACCACCACGCACTCCACGGCGGCGCCGCGCTGCGCGGCGATGCTGCGCAGCGTCGTCCGCAGGTGCGGCAGGCGGTCCAGGCCGCGATGCCCGATGACGAACGTGACCTCCGGCGAGGCATCAGCCGGCGCGTCGCCGAGCTCGATCGGCCAATCGCGCAGCGCGCGCTGCAGCAGCCGGACCGCGGCCCAGGGGAACACGTTCGCGATGTGCAGGTCCGACCCGTAGATCCAGTCGCAGCGCGCGCCGCGACCGTCGAGCGTGATCCGCTCGTCGCGGTTGCGCATGGCCACCCAGGGCGAAGGGAGGGCGCGGTAGGGACCGAGTCCGCGCATCGTCGCCTCGAAGCGCGGCCAGTCCCGGGCCAGGGCGCCGGCATGGCGGCGGAGTCGGCGGAGCAGCGACATCGCCCGCGATTGTACGTATCCTTCCCGCGTGGCGGGCACGCTGGTCTCGACGATCATTCCGGTCTTCAACCGCGCCGCCATGCTCCGCGAAGCGGTGGCCAGCGTGCTGGCGCAGACGCATCGCCCCATCGAGCTCCTCCTCGTCGACGACGGCTCCACCGACGACACGCCCGCCGTCGCCGACGAGCTGGGACGCATGCATCCCGAGGTCGCGCACGTCTTCCATCGCGCGAACGGCGGCGCCGGCGCGGCCCGCGAGACCGCGCGGCTGGCCGCGCGCGGCGACTTCATCCAGCACCTCGACAGCGACGACCTCCTGCTGCCGCGCAAATTCGAGCTGCAGGTGGCGGCGCTCCAGGCGCGTCCCGAGTGCGGCGCCGCGTACGGCTGGACGCGGCTGCGCCATGATGACGGCCGCGTCGAGCCGCGGCCGTGGAAACGCTCCGGCGAGGAGATCGCCACCATGTTCCCGGCCATGCTCGCCGCGCGCTGGTGGGACACGCCGAACCCGCTCTACCGCGCCTCGCTCATCCGCGAGGCGGGGCCGTGGACGGCGCTGCGCATCGAGGAGGACTGGGAGTACGACTGCCGCCTCGCAGCCCGCGGCGTGCGCTTGGCCTACGTCCCGGAGTGGGTCTGCGAAGTGCGGCGCCACGACGCGCACACCTCCGGCCACGGCGGCGCGGAGTCCTTACGGGACCGCGCCCGCGCGCACCTCCTGATGCTCGAGCACGCGCGGCGCGCGGGAATCGCGCGCGACGTCCCGGAGATGCGCCACTTCGCGCGCGACCTCTTCCACCTGGCCCGGCAGTGCGGCGCCGCGGGGCTGGAGGACGAGTCGCGCATGCTGGTCGAGGCCGCGGCCTCGGTCTCCGCCGCGCGCGACCTGCGCGCCTACGCCTTCCTGGCGCGGCGCATCGGCTGGAGCCGCGCCGGACGCTTCGCGGAGAGGCTGCGCCGTTGAGCCGCCCGCTGCTCCTGCTGCTCGCGCTGTTGGCGGCCCACTTCGCGTACGTGCTCCGCCACTTCGAGCACGTGCTGCAGACGGACGAGCTCTACTACGCCGGCAAGGCGCGGGCGATCGTGGCGCGCGGAGGCCTCGTGCGCGCCGACCCGCAGGCCATCGCGGTCGAGCGCGGCGAGGCGTGGGGCACGTCGGACTGGCGCCCGCAAGGCTATCCGCTGCTCCTCGCCGCGGTGAGTCTCGGCGACTTCGAGCATCCCGCGCACACGCTGCGCCTGCGCATGACCATCCTGCAGTTCCTCCTCGTCGCGGCGGTGCTGGTGCACGCGTTCCTCCTCTCGCCGCGCACGTGGCCATCCGCGCTGATCCTCGGCCTGCCGCCCTGGACCTTCGGCTTCGTCAACGAGCTCGGTCCCGACTCCGTGAACGTGGCCGTGGTGTGGATCGCGCTGCTGCTGCTGTGGCGCTACGTGCAGCAGCCGTCGGCGGGACGGATGTTCGCCGCCGCGCTCGTCTTCTCGCTGGCGCTCTTCATCCGGCCGGAGATGATCGCCATGCCGCCGCTGATGGTCGGCGTGGCGCTGCTGATGCGCTTCCGGCGGACGCCGTTCGGCACGCTCGTGCGTCATGCGCTCGTCGCCGCGGCGGCGTGGAGCGCGCTGGTGGGGGTGCAGGCGGCGTATCACACGTGGGCCACGGGACAGCGCGGGATCTTCGGCGGGCTGCACATCACGAACGCCGGCGCGTTCGCGTGGGCGAACAACTGGTGGGGGACGGAGAAGGAGACGTACGACTTCGTCTATGCGCTGACCGAGGCGCGGGAGATGCAGTTGCCGGAGCGCGCGTTCGACACGGCCGAGGAGCGCGCGGAGGTGATGCGCGTCATCGCGCGCGTGCGGCAGCGCGGCTCCTTCACGGCCGAGGATGACGCGGTGTTCGCGCGGCTGGCGGCGGAGAAAAAGCGCGCGCATCCGATCCGCTCGGTCGTGCTGCGCGGCTGGCACGCGTGGAACATGTGGTTCAACACGGAGCACAACAACCCGCTGCTGATCGCCATGGCGCCGGTGCCGCGCATGCTGCGGCTGCCGGTGTGGGGCGCGCTGCTGCTGCTGCGCTGGGCCATCCTCGCGCTGGCGATGGTCGCGTTCGTGCGCGCGCTGCGGCAGCGCGATCCGCTGTCGCTGCTGATCGTGCTGCTGATCGCGTACGCGCTGCTGCGCACGGCCTTCGTCGGCGGGGTGCTGAACTGGAACGTGCACCGCTACATCCTCTCCGCGTGGCCGCCGGTGCTGTTCAGCGCGTGCATGTTCTGGAGGAGGCGCGCGTGATCTCGGTGGTGATGGGCGTCTACAACGCCGCGGAGACGCTGCGCGAGACACTCGACTCGATCCTCGCGCAGGAGGAGGTGGAGCTGGAGGTGATCGTCGTCGACGACGGCTCGACCGACGCCACTCCGGCGATCCTCGCCGGGTATCCGATCCAGGTCATCCGCCAGGAGAACCGCGGCCTCACGCACGCGCTCATCGCCGGCTGCGCCGCCGCGCGCGGCTCCCTCATCGCGCGCCACGACGCGGGCGACCTCTCGCATCCGCGGCGGCTGGCCGTGCAGCAGCGGCTGTTCGACGACCCGGACGTCGTCTTCGTCTCCTGCGCCACGCAATATGTGGGGCCGGAGCTCGAGCCGCTGTGGGTGGCGCGGCCGTCGGTGGTCGCCCCCGCGTCGATCGTCGACCTCACGCGCCGGCACGGCCTCGTCGACGGCCCGACGCATCACGGCTCGGCCGTCTTCCGGCGCGACGCGTACGAGCGCGCCGGCGGCTATCGCGCGGCGTTCTACTACGGCCAGGACTACGACCTCTGGTACCGGCTCGCCGAGCTGGGGAAGTTCTGCGGTGCCGCGGAGGTGCTCTACACCGCGCGCATCACGCCGGGCAGCATCAGCAGCGCCGCGAAGCGGGAACAGGAGACGCTGGCGCGGCTGTCGCGCGCGGCGCTGGAGCTGCGGCAGAGGGGGCGCGCCGAGGATGCGCTGCTCGCCGCCGCGGCCTCGGTGCGTCCCGTGCGCGCGGCCGCCTCGCGGCGGCGGCGGGCGGCGGGGCTGTACTTCATCGGCGAGGCGCTGCGGCGCAACGGCGATCCGCGCGCGCGGCGGTACCTGCGGGAGGCGCTGGCGGCGTGGCCGCTGTCAGCGCGCACGTGGATCCGGTTTCTGCAGGCGCGGTGAGGCCGGCGGCGGGACGCCGCCGGAGACAGCCGGCGGGGACGCCGGCGGTCCGCCAGTGGACAGCCCGCGGGGACGCCGGCGGTCCGCCAGTGGACCGCCGGCGTCCTCGCCGGCTGTCTCGGGCGCCGTCCCGGCGCCCGCATTCGCATATGCTAGCGCCGCCTCATGAGTCCCCAGCCGTCCATCGTCGTCCTCAGCTGGATGAGGAGTGATGCGTGGACGCTCCGGCGCTTCCTCGAAGTGACCAGCGTCTTCGCCGACCGCATCGTCATCGCCGACGAGGGGGCCACCGACAACAGCCGCCAGATCTGCGCCGAGTTTGACAAAGTCACCGTCGTCGACCACCGCCCGGACCTGTACGACGAGGGGGCGCGCCAGGAGCTCCTCCTCCGCACCGCGCGCGAGCTCGTGCCGCTGCCGCGCATCCTCCTGGCCCTCGACGTCGACGAGATCCTGGCCGCGAACGCCATGGGCTCGCGCGGCTGGCAGGCCATGCTGGGGGCCCTGCCGGGCACGGTGCTCTTCTTCGAAAAGCCGCGGCTCTATCTCTCCACCGCCAGTTGCGCGCGGGGAGCGTCCGACTTTGCCGCCGGCTTCGTCGACGACGGCGAGGCGGAGCATCATCCGCGGCCCATCTACAGCCCGCGCCTCCCCATGCCTGCCGGCGCGCCGCACCTCACCGCCGGCGACATCAAGTTCCTCCACTACGCGCTCGTGCGTCCCGAGGCGCAGAAGGCCAAGGCGCGCATGTACGCGGCGCTGGAGAACGTGATGGGCACGCGCTCTCTCTACCAGCGCCGCCGCGCCTACTGGTCGCGGCGCGTGCTCCGTCCGGCCGGCCCGCTCGAGGCGACGCCGCGGGAGTGGTTCGCCGCGTGGGAGCGGCGCGGCATCGACATGGACACGATCCGCGACGTCCAGCCGTACTGGCAGGACATCGTCACGCTCGACCTCCTGCTGAAGTACGGCTCGCGGCGCTTCTGGCTCGACGACCTGTGGGGGAAGGACTGGAACCGCTTCATCGTGCAGCTCGGCCGGCTGGCGCGCGTCGACCCGCCGCCGCTGGGACTGCGGCTGATGGTCGACGTGGCGCAGAGGGTCGTCGAGTGGGCGCGCTGACCCCCTCTTGACATCCATCCGTCCCATTGCCTATTGTTAGCACTCACGAGGCATGAGTGCTAATCACTCAAGTCTCCTTCAGTGAAATCCCGGCAATGCGGCATTCGCCGCAAGTGATCCAATCGAAAGGAGATACATACAATGGCAACAGCAGTTCAGACGAATCTCCGCCCGCTGTACGACCGCATCGTCGTTCGGCGCAAAGAGGCGGGCGAGCAGATCCGCGGCGGCATCATCATCCCCGACACGGCCAAGGAAAAGCCGCAGCAGGCCGAGGTCATCGCCGTCGGCGAGGGGAAGTTCAACGACCAGGGCAACCGCATGAAGCTCGACGTCAAGAAGGGCGACACGGTCCTCATCGGCAAGTACTCCGGCACCGACATCAAGATCGATGACGTCGAGTACACGATTCTTCGCGAAGACGAAGTCCTCGCGATCGTCGAAGGATAAGGAGATACCACCATGGCAAAGCGCATTACCTACAGTGAAGACGCCCGCCAGGCGATCCTGCGCGGCGTGAACAAGCTCGCCGACGCGGTCAAGGTGACCCTCGGCCCCAAAGGCCGCAACGTCGTCATCGAGAAGAAGTTCGGCTCCCCCACCATCACCAAGGACGGCGTGACCGTGGCCAAGGAGATCGAGCTCAAGGACGAGCTCGAGAACGCCGGCGCCCAGATGGTCCGCGAGGTCGCCTCCAAGACCTCCGACATCGCCGGTGACGGCACCACGACGGCCACCGTGCTGGCCCAGGCCATCTTCCGCGAGGGCGTCAAGAACGTGACCGCCGGCGCGAACCCGATGGAGATCAAGCGCGGCATCGAGCTCGCCGTCCGCGCGGCCGTCGAGCAGATCGAGAAGTTCGCCCGCCCGGTCGAGGGGAAGGACATCCAGCACATCGGCACCATCTCCGCGAACAACGACGAGGAGATCGGCTCGATCATCGCCGGCGCGATGGAGAAGGTCGGCAAGGACGGCGTCATCACCGTCGAAGAGGCCCGCGGCCTGGACACGGTCCTGGAAGTGGTCGAGGGGATGCAGTTCGACCGCGGCTATCTCTCCCCGTACTTCGTGACCGATCCGGAGCGCATGGAAGCGGTCCTCGAGAACGCCAAGATCCTCATCTATGAGAAGAAGATCTCGTCGATGAAGGACCTCCTCCCGATCCTCGAGCAGGTGGCCCGCCAGGGCAAGCCGCTGCTCATCATCGCCGAGGACGTCGAGGGCGAGGCGCTGGCCACGCTGGTCGTGAACAAGCTCCGCGGCACGCTCAACGTCGCTGCCGTCAAGGCGCCGGGCTTCGGCGACCGCCGCAAGGCCATGCTCGAAGACATCGCCATCCTCTCGGGCGGCCGCCTCATCTCCGAGGACATCGGCGTGAAGCTCGAGAACGTGAAGTGGGAAGACCTCGGCGACGCCAAGCGCGTCTCCATCGATAAGGACAACACCACGCTCGTCACCGACACCGACGACCGCGCCCGCAAGGAAGCGATCGCCGGCCGCGTGAAGCAGATCCGCGCCGCGATCGAGGACACCACCTCGGATTACGACCGTGAGAAGCTGCAGGAGCGCCTGGCCAAGCTCGTCGGCGGCGTGGCCGTCATCAAGGTCGGTGCCGCCACCGAGACCGAGATGAAGGAGAAGAAGGCCCGCGTCGAAGACGCCATGCACGCCACCAAGGCTGCCGTCGAAGAGGGCATCGTCCCGGGCGGCGGCGTGGCGCTGCTGCGCGCCGTCGAGGCCGTCGACAAGGTCGAGGCCACGGGCGATGTTCGCGTCGGCGTGAACGTCATCAAGCGCGCCCTCGAGGAGCCGTTCCGCCAGATCGTCCTCAACGCCGGTCTGGAAGGCTCGGTCCTGCTCAACGACGTCCGCAAGGCGGGCGGCACGATGGGCTTCGACGCCCGTAACGAGAAGATGGTCGACATGATGGAGGCCGGCATCATCGACCCGGCCAAGGTCACCAAGCAGGCGCTGCTCAACGCGTCGTCGATCGCCGGCCTGATGCTCACCACCGAGGCCCTCGTCTCCGAGATCAAGGAAGACGACAAGAAGGAGCCGGCCGGTATGCCCGGCGGCGGCATGGGCGGCATGTACTAAGACTCAGTCATCGACTGATGAGGGCGGGCCGGCAACGGCCCGCCCTTTTTTTGTCATCGATGACCGAAATTCAGTCAACGTTGACGGGCGCCTGGTCATCGATCCCCGAAATTCGGTCAACGTTGACCGGCGCCTGGTCATCGATCCCCGAAATTCAGTCAACGTTGACCGGCGCGTGGTCATCGATGACTGAAATTCAGTCAACGTTGACCGGCGCCTGGTCATCGATGACTGAAATTCGGTCAACGTTGACCGGCGCGCGGTCATCGATGACCGAATTTCGGTCAACGCGGCTCCAGCGGCGATCAGGCACGCTCGTGCCGCACGACGTGAAACCCTTCGTCCGCCGCGGGCGGCTGAAAGTACGCGGTCACGGCCTGGAACTCGGCCTCGCTCGTCCAGCGACTCTCCGGCGGGAGATGCTCGCTGCGCTGCCTCAGCTGGCGCAGGCAGAGGGCGTCCGCGGCGTCGATGAAGTGGAGCTCGTGCCCGGCCCCCGCCTCGTCGATCAGGCGGCGGAACCAGGCCCGCTGCCCCCGCGTGTTCCCCGGGAAGTCGAGGACGACCGGGATGCCCATCGAGAGCAGCGCAACGATGTGCGGGCCGAGCGCCTCCCGGATCCGGGACGAGCACGTCACGTACGCGGAGAGGTCGGTAATCTGGCCGGGGAACAGCCGCACCAGAAACTCGTCCTCGACGAGCAGCACCGCCCGCTCCCGCGACGCGAGCTCCCGCGACAACGTCGACTTGCCCGCGGCCATCTTTCCGCAGAAGAAGAACAGCGTTCCCTTCATTTCTCAGTCGTCTTTCTCGACGCTGCCGCTGTTCCCGGTGCGGTGCTCGATCACCTGGAACCGCAGGAACGCGTGCACCGCCGCCAGCGCCTCGGCGTTCCGGGTGGTGATGCGAATGCGCCCGCCGCCGTCGACCCGTTCGTGGCGATAGGCGATCTCCTTGCCGAGGCGCTCGAGCTGCGCGACGCCGTCCGGCCTGGAGCCGTGCACGAAGGCGGGCGTCGAAAAGTCGCCCTTCTCGAACTGCGCGGCGATCTCCCGCAGGTGCTTCCGGATCGCGGCGACGGTGGCCTCGTCCGCCTTGTCGGTCGCGCGCAGCTCGATCGCGCCCCCGTCGGCGAACAGGCGGAAGGAGTGCGTCGACTTCGTATGCGACATGCCGAGGGTGTCGTGACGGCTGTCGACGTGGCGTCCGTGCTCGGCGCTGCCGTCCGCCCTGGCGGCGGCCATGTGCTGCGCGTGCATCGGGCATGAGGCCATCGGATCGTTCGATGCGAGGGCCACGACGAAAAAGGCGATTGCGGGAATCATGAGAGTGCTCCTTTATGAGTTGATGGTTTCGAGAAGATGGGCGAAGCGGCCGCTTTCGGTGCTCTGTAAGCGGTCGTCCCACCCGGCGATGGTCTGCACGAGCGCGGCGCGGAGCGCGGTCAGCGCGGCGATGCGCTCGTCCAGCTCCACGAGCTTCCGTCCCGCGAGCTCGCGGACCCGGCCGCACGGCGGCTTTCCGGAGGCGCGCTCCCGGAAGATGTCCGCCAGCTCGTCGAGCGAGAAGCCGAGGCTGATGGCCCTGCGGATGACCAGGATCCGCGGGACGGCGTCCTCGGAGTACCGGCGGTACCCGCTCCGGTCGCGGGATACGTTCGGGAGCACGCCCTTCCGTTCGTAGTGGCGCACGGTGTCGACGCTCACCCCGGCCTGGGCGGCGACGTCCCCGATGCGAAGCATTTCCGAGCTCATGGCGAGCAAGATACGGCCTGGAACCAGTTCCAGAGTCAAGGGGGTGGTTCTCCAAGTCCGAGGTGGGAAATCGGGTGCCGGTTTTGCAGCCGCGGCGCGGCAAGGAGGACAAGGGATGAATCGCTTCTCGAGGCCGCTTGCCGCCATCGCGCTGAGCACCTGCCTGCTGCTCCTTGCCGGCTGCGAGTACGCCCGGCTGCTGCGGCCGAGCGTGTTGAAACAGCTCAACCCGCGCGTGGTGCGCCTGGTCAACGAGCTGCCGGCAGTCGACCGGCCGAACGAGGCCATCGTGGCGCGCCTCTTCGCGCATGGAGGTCTCTCGCACGCGAAGCTGGGCGGCGACGGCGTGTTCCGCGACCGGATCTACGTTCCGAAGGACCAGTACATCTGGTACCCGGCCATCATCGTGATGGAGCGCGGCGGCGACCTGGAGCTGGAGTTCTCCAACGACGACGTGGTGACGCACGCCGCGTTCGTGCCGAGCGACGGCGACCGCCAGGTGCTGATGCTCCCGGTCCATCAGGCGGGCAAGGTCCGCGTGACCCTCAACCAGCCGGGCCTCTACTGGTTCGGCTGCCCCATCTCCAACCACGCCGGGCGGGGCATGCTCGGCCTGGTGATGGTGAAGGGGGAGACCCCGGCCGAGGCGAAGCTCGACCGGCCGAAGCAGGACAGACCGTAAGGGGGGTGAACGCGATGAAGACGATTGCCGTGGTCTCGCTTTCGATCCTGCTTGCCGCCTGCACGCACTACCCCTCGCATCCGGTGACCCAGACGCCCACCGCCTTCGGCGCGCTGAACGAAGCGGCGCGCCAGACCGCGCCGGACGTGACGCGCGGCGTGACCGCGGCGCGCATCCGCGATGCGCGCCGCGAGCCGCAGAACTGGCTCACGTACTACGGCGCATACGACGGGCAGCGCTACAGCACGCTCGATGAGATCAATGTCTCGAACGTGCGCAACCTTCGCCCGGCGTGGCAGTTTCAGTTCGGCGTCATCGGCCTGGTCGCGAACCCGGCCACGTACTCGTTCGAGGCGGCGCCGATCGTGGTGGACGGCGTGATGTTCGTCTCCGGCTGGGACGGATACGTCTGGGCACTCGATGCTGTGAACGGCAACCTGTTGTGGCAGTACAAGCACTCCATTCCGCTCGATACGCCGCTGTGCTGCGGCAACGTGAATCGCGGCGTGGCGGTGGCGAACGGCCGCGTCTACCTGGCGACGCAGAACGGGCATCTGGTGGCCCTCGATGCGACGAACGGCCGCAAGGTGTGGGAGCAGGTGTTCGCCGACGTGCGCGCCGGCGAGAGCGCCACCGCGGCGCCCCTGGTGGTGAAGGACCTGATCATCGTCGGCTCCTCGGGTGCCGAGTACGGCGTGCGCGGTCACATCGACGCGTTCGACCTGGCCACCGGGGCGCGGCGCTGGCGCCGCTACAACGTGCCGAAGCCGGGCGAGCCGGGCTCGGATACGTGGCAGAGCGACGAATGGCAGCGCGGCGGCGGCAGCAGCTGGATCACCGGCACGTACGACCCGGAGCTCGACCTGGTCTACTGGGGCACCGGCAACCCCGGCCCCGACTTCGACGGCTCGGTCCGCCCCGGCAACAATCTCTACACCTCGTCGGTGGTCGCCTTCGATCCCGATGACGGCTCGCTGCGCTGGCACTACCAGTGGACGCCGCACGACGTCTGGGACTACGACGGCGTGAACGAGAACATTCTCTTCGACGAGGGGGGCCGCAAGCTCCTCGGTCACTTCGACAAGAACGGCTATTTTTTCGTCCTCGACCGGACGAACGGACGCTTCGTCCGCGCGACGAAGTTCGCACGCGCCACGTGGGGCGACATCGATCCGGCGACGGGACAGGTCACCGCGCGCCTCGGCCCGACGCCGCAAGGGACGGCGATCTGTCCCGGTCCGGCCGGCGCCAAGGAATGGCCGCACGCCTCGTACAGCCAGGCCACGCGGCTGTTCTACACGCCTGTCGTGGAGGCCTGCGGGACGTTCAAGCTGATCCCGCAGAAGTTCAAGGAAGGGATGGCGTACTGGGGCGGCGAGGTGGCGCTGGACAAGGAGCAGTGGGGCCACGTCAAGGCCTACGACCCGGCCACGGGCCGCGAGGTGTGGTCGTGGAGAGCGGAGCATCCGATTCTCGCCTCGCTGCTGACGACGGCCGGGAACCTGCTGTTCGCCGGTGAGCCGAACGGCCGCTTCAACGCCTTCGACGCGAGGAGCGGCGAGCTGCTCTGGAGCTTCCAGACCGGCAGCGGCATCCACAGCAACCCGGTGACGTACAGCGTCAACGGCAAGCAGTACATCGCCGTCCCGACGGGCTGGGGTGGCTGGGTGGAAGGGTACGCGCCGGAGATGTACGGCGCCCCGCGCGGCACGGCGCTGGTGGTGTTCGCGCTGCCATAGGAACAGTGGACCGCCGGCGTCCCGCCGGCTGTCCGTGCGGGCGTCTCGCCCGCACAGTGGCGGCGGGACGCCGCCACGGACAGCCGGCGAGGACGCCGGCGGTCCGCTTACACTACCGCGCATGACTTCGCTCTTCTCCAACCGCGCCGGCGATGACAGCGTGGCCATCAGCGCGTACGTCAAAGGGCTGACCGACCTCACCGCCGGCGAGGAGCCGCTGGACATCCTCGCCCGCATCGGAGGGAGCGTCCGCGGCGTCATCGCCGGGCTCACCGACGCGCAACTGCGCACGCCGGAGCAGCCGGGGAAATGGTCGATGCGCGACGTGGTGCGGCACCTCGCCGACGCGGAGCTCGTGCTCGCGTTCCGCTACCGCATGATCCTCGCGCACGACCGCCCGCCCATCGCAGCGTACGACCAGGACCTCTGGGTCGAAAAGCTCGAGCGCGACGACGACACGGAGACCATCGCCGGCGACCTCGAGGCCGTGCGCTCCATCAACCTGCGGCTGCTGCGCGTGCAGCAGCCGGAGGCGTGGCAGCGCGTCGGCCTGCACGCCGAGCGCGGCGAAGAGTCGCTGGCCCTGCTCGTGCGCATGGCCGCCGGCCACGACCTCGTGCACACGCGCCAGCTACTGCGCATCCGCGCGGCGATCGAATAGGACGCGGCTACAATCGGGCACAAAGGAACGCACTTGCCCGTACGATTTCAAACAGACCTGCCCAGGGAGGACGAGCGGATCGCGCTTCAGCACGCGATCGAGGATGTGCTTGCAGACCGCGACGGCACCTGGTTCGTATCGGTCACGGAACCCCAGCACAGCCCCGAGTGGCACGTACGTGTGGAAGGCCCCGGGGTCAGCCTGTCCGAAGTTTTTCTCGGGCCGGACGAACAGCAACCAACATACATCGCGGCAGCGATCCGGTCCGTACTCGCGGCCGAGCCGATGGTGTTGCGTACATTCACCATCATCGGGTTCGGGCCGTTCGCGAACACCACCATCCCCCTGGACTCCCTGGCCGTGTTCGTCGGCGCGAACGGCACTGGGAAAACCAGTCTTCTGGAGCTGCTGCGCGCCATCCGGGAGTTCATCCGCACAGAGATTCCGCCCGAGATCATTCCCGGTTGGGAAACACGCGAGGTTTACCACCGCCCGGGGCCCGATGGACTGGGCTGGCGGTTGTGGTTCCAAGTGGGCAGCGACGACTATCGGTTTGCTGCACACGTCGTCGGCGTGCGCGGAACCCCCGTAGTCGCCGAGGAAATCGTCGAGGTGCGGACTGCACAGGGACACGAATTGGCGGCTCTGCGACGACGCGGCCGGCACGTTGCCATGTTGTCTCTTGGTGAAGAGCGCTTCATCGGAACGGCGCAGCCGAATCAGCTCGCACTGCGGACTTACATCAACCCGACGGAGCGCCGCCTCAATCGCCTGAAGGACGAGATCGACTCATGGCGGTTTTTCAGCGGGATCCGCTTCAACGATCGCCAGATCCGGCAGCCGGCACTGATCGAAGAGAGTCCTGCACTTCGAGACGACGGCAGCAATCTCGCCTCCGTCCTGCACTGGCTGCAGATCGCTCACGGCGACATTTTCCGCGAGCTGGAGCTTCAGATCCGCGGCATCATCCCGGCGTTTCGGGCACTGGCGGTAAAGCCAGCCGGCGCCGGTCGCGTCACGCTGACCTGGGAAGAGGAAGGGTTCGTGAATCCTCTCACCGCCGCGGATCTGTCGGACGGCTCGCTGCGACTGCTGCTCTGGCTGACGCTGGCCCTCGTTCCGAATCCTCCCGCGCTCGTCTGCATCGACGAGCCGGAAGTCGGAATGCATCCGCGCACGCTCCCGAAAATTGCCGGCCTGCTGAAGAAACTCAGCCGGCGCACACAGGTGCTCCTTACCACGCATTCCTCCTATCTTCTGGCGCAGTTCGACGTGAGCAGCGTGGCCGTCCTCCGGAAACGCAACGGCTCCATCGAATTCACAAAACCCGGCGACTCTGCGGCGCTGCTCGAGAATCTTCGCGAATTCGGCGCCGAAGAGCTCGAACTGATGCACCGCAGCGACGAGCTGGAAGCGCTGACTTGAAGGTCGTGGTGTACGTCGAGGGCGCAGGGGATCGCCTCTGCCTGGAGACTCTCCTCGAGCCCCTCATTCGAGCGAAAGAGCAGGCGGGTGTGCGGATCTCCTTCGTTCCCATGACACGGGGAGATCGCAAAACGACCCTGTTGACATACGCTCCCGTCAGCGCGGCAAACATGGTCCGCAACGACCCGGCGGCGATCGCCGTCATCCTGCCGGACCTTTATCCCCCCAACAAAGCGTTCGACCATGCGACCTGCCACGAAATGCAGGCCGGCGTGTTCCGCGCGTTTCGCAGGGCGGTACGTGCCGGTTGGGATGATCGTCTTGCCGAACGCTTCCGGGTCTTCTGCATGATCCACGACCTGGAAGTCCTCCTGCTCGCGGCGGAAGAACAGCTCATGCAGCGTTGCCGGCTGACGGCACCGGTCTGGACGAAACCCGTCGAACAGCAGAACCAGGAGAACCCTCCGAAGCGGATCATCGAAAGACTGGTCCCGCATTACGAGCCGGTCGTCGACGGTCCCTCGATCCTCGCGCTGGCGGATTACCGGGTCATTGCCTCCCGCTGTCCGGAGGGATTCGGAAGGCTGGTGGAGTTCCTCGAATCGATCTGATCCGCGCGGCGATTGAATAGGACAATGCCAAGCGCGGGGAGATAGAGCAGCACGATCACCCCGCGCCACACCTCCACCTGCTGCACGCCCGACATCGTATCCGGCCGGAAGAGCAGCACCGGCACCCACGAGCTGGCGAGCAGCAGGAGCATCTGCCGCCACGTCTTCGCCACGAGGTACAGCGGCAGCTGGTCGTAGAAGTAGCGCTGCACGACGGCCGACATGGCCAGCAGCAGGCGTCCCTCGCGCGTGCGCCAGGCGAGCGCGCCGAAGAGCAGCACGATCCCGGGGAGGACGGCCACGGGCGAGAAGCCGTTGAACGTGCGCAGGTTGCCGTGGCGCAGCCACTCCATGGGCCATGCAGGCCACACCAGCAGCGAGGCGGCGACGAGTGCGAGCGTCGCGAGCAGCGTCTTGCGCGACCACTGTCCGCTCGCCGCCAGCACCACGCCGAGCTGCGGCTTCACTACCGCCAGCGGGAGCAGCGGCGGCAGGAGGATCGCCGCCGTCAGCAGCGGCGACCACTGCACCGACTGCACCGCCGACCAGTACGACGGCGTCAGGAACAGCAGCAGCTGCCACGGCTTCCCGTTGCGCGCGACCGCGAAGGCGAGCGCGAACGAGGAAAGCCCGACGAACAGCGGCACGGCGAAGCGCAGCGGCACGAGCTTCAGCGGCCAGAGCGCGAGCATCGTCGTGAACGGATAGAGCGCCGGCGTGTGGCCGCGCAGGCGGATGTCGTACGGCGAGCCGCCCCCCTCGAACTGCGCGATGCCGGCCAGCGGCAGGCCGATGTCTCCCACTTCCACGCCCCCCAGGCGCACCGGGTGCGGCATGACCGCCGCCGCCAGGGCGGCGAGCACACCGATCAGCAGTGGGACGAGGAACCGGTACACACCCCTAAGCATAGGCGGACCGCCGGCGTCCTCGCCGGCTGTCTGTGGCGGCGTCTCGCCGCCACCCGCCGGAGCGCAGGCGGGACGCCTGCGCAGACAGCCGGCGGGGACGCCGGCGGTCCACTTTCACTGTTCTTCTCTTACCGCGACAGCACGTCGTGCATGGCGTTCACGCTGGCGCGCTGCGGCTTCTTCGGCAGGGCCAGCTCCACGCTCACCGGCTTGGTCTGGTTGCCGACCAGCAGCACCGAGCCGAGCTTCGCGTGCGAGGTCTTGTCGAAGTGCACGTAGAGCGGCACGATCGTGGCGAAGCCCTCCGGCACCTCGGACTGGGTGACGTTGCCGGTCAGCTTGTACTTGCCGTCCGCGCCCGGCTGAAACTCGAGCTTCGAGGTGATCTTCGGGATGGCCGTGCCGTGGATCCACTGGTCGAAGAACCAGTTCAGCGTGCCGTCCTGGGCGATGCGCAGGTTCGGCGTGGCGTGCTTCTCCACCATGCGCTGGAAGTCGCGCGTCGAGGCGGTCTTGCCGGCGTAGGTGGTGGCGAACTCCTTCATCATCGCCGCGAACGCGGCGTCGCCGTTCTTCGGGTCGCTCATGGCCATGCGCAGCATGTGCAGCACGTAGGCGCCCTTCGAGTAGACCAGCGCGTCGTAGGCGGACGGGTTGCGCCACGTGCTCAGGCGCACGCCCTGCGAGATCGGCCCGGCCTCCATGTTGTCGATGCTCGCGCCGCGCGGGCGCTCCAGGATGCTCCGGCGCGCCTTCTCCCAGAACGCGTCGTAGCGCGGCCAGCCGCCGGTCTGCTGTGCCACCAGCGCGGCCGTGAACTCGGCGAACCCTTCCGAGATCCATTCGTCGTGATACGTGCGCGGCGAGACCTGATGGCCCCACCACTGGTGCGCCAGCTCGTGCGCGCCGACGTTGTCGATGAAATCCTTCGCGCCGTTCAGGCCCAGAGTGTTGCGCACGTAGCCGTTGAAGAAGGCGATGTACGGCATGTAGATCAGCGTCGGCCACGACTGGCCGAAGTACCACTGCGACTGCTGCGTGATGGCCACGCGCTTGCTCGCCAGCGGGCCGAAATAGTAGTTGCCGGTGCGCGCGGTGTTGATGCCGTCCGCCAGCGCCGACTTGGCCAGGCTGCCGGTGTCGATCTTCACGTGGCGCGGGCCGATGTACATCGTCTCCGACTGCGGGTCGCCCATCTCGTTCATGCCGCCGCCCATCGAGTCGAGGGCGGCGTTGATCTGCCTGAGGATGTCGGGCTCGCCGGGGTTGGTGTAGACCTCGAAGGTGAGGCCGCTGTCCTTGTCGGTCTGGGTGAGCTTCCTGAACTTGCCGTAGTTGAAGCCGGCCACGCGCAGCGGGTCGCTGCTCTTCCAGGTGGCGATGCGGCGCTCCCCCTCCACGCGGTTCTCCGTCTCCGCGCCGACGCCGACGATCTGGAACTTCTGCGGCGTGTCGAAGCGCATCTCGTACGTGGCCAGGTCGGTGAAGACGCCGACGTTCGGATACCACCACGTGCGCGCGCCGACGGTGAAGTTGCCGTCGCCCGCGTCGTGCAGCACGTCCGTGCCGGCGTAGGCGACCCTGAGCTGGTAGGTCTGCCCGCGCTTCAGCGCCTCGGGGAAGACCACCGCGGCATCCGCGTCTTCCTTGAACGGCTCCTGGATCACGGCCACCGGCGTCCACGCCGCGCCGTCCGTCGAGACCGAGGCCTCCGAGATGCGCAGCTTCGGCATCAGGTGGATCGGCAGGACGCGCGTGTCGCCGCTGGTGGTGAAGGTCATGGTCGACGTGGCCGCGAGCTGCGCGCCGTCGATCTTCGCGTCGATCCTGTAATTCGCGGCGTCGGCCACCGGCGGCACCAGCGTGCCCGTCCCCTTCTCGATCTCGCTGCGGTAGCGGCTCGAGTACCACACGCCCCCCTTGGTGTCGTGCAGCACGACCATCATGGTCTGCTCGCCGCCGGCGTCGAGGCCGACCAGGCGCACCGACTCCGCGCCGCGCGGATCGACGATCAGCGCGGAAGGGGGATACTTTTTCCCGTCCACGAAGGCGAAGAAGAACGGCTCGCCGCCGTCGAGGACTTCCTGCAGCACGCGCACGTGGATGTTCGTGCTGAGCAGCTTCTTCTGCCGGTCGAGATAGCGCTCGTAGCGCTCCTTGGCCGCGGGGTCGGGAGTGCCGGCCACGGGCGCGCCGGCCGCGGCGGCGATGGCGCTGCCGAGGAAGACCGCGCCGTCGAACGTGTCGACGACGGAGCTGAACTTGTCGTCGCCCGTCATCATGGTCAGGTGGCGCAGCTCGCCGACCGAGGCCGGCTTCAGCTCGTACGAGCCGTCGCCGACGAACACCGCGCCGACTTCCTTGCCGTTCACCGGCGCGAGGAGGTGCAGCTTCCCGTTCAGCGTGAAGCGCAGGACGTCACGCTCGAAGGTGAAGTTCTGCAGCGCGACGGTGCGGCCGTCCGGACGCGAGGCGCGGAGCGCCGTGTACACGGGATCGGAGGCGGCGAGTGCAGACGTGCAGACGCAGAGGAAGACAGCGGCGGCGAGGAATGCCGTGCGGCGCATAGGGGGTTCCTTCCGGGTGAGTTTGGACCCCCTCACGGTACCACCAACCCGAATGATCCGTCTCCTGGCCCTCCTCCTGTTCGCCATCCCCGCGCTCGCTTCGGACGTCACGGTCGCCCCGACAATCGGGTGGATCAGCCGCGCCCCGGAGCTCGAATACGTGTGGGACAGCGCCAACCCGAACGTCGACGGCTGGCCGCTCGCCGGCACGACCGTGACATGGCGCGCGCACGTGCGGAGCTGGCGCGCCGAGGCGTCGTCCGTGCCGTACGTCTGGCGCGTCGACGGCGTGGAGGCGGCGCGCGGCACGGTCACGCTGGCGCCGAACGCGGTGACGGTCGTCGAGCTGCCGTGGCTCTGGACGTTCGACCGCCACCGCATCGCCTTCGCGTTTATTGACGAAACAGGGGGCACCAGCGAGCTGGAAGTGTTCAGCGACGCGCTCAGCGTCGGCTTCTGGGTCGAGCAGTCGTTCTACGACTACTTCCGCGCCAATCAGTCGAGCCTCGGCATCGGCTCGACCGGCTTCGAGGACTGGGCCCAGCGCACCATCGGCCTCTTCAACGACATGGCCGGACTGGCGGGCGTCATCGACCGCTGGCGGCTGCAGAAGATCGTGATCGTCCCGAACGGCGCGCTCCCGCTCAACGGCCTGCCGCCCGACGCCTCCCTCGGCGCGAACGGCGCCACGCACCCCGACCGGCTCGACCGCACGGTCGACCTGATGTGGGGCTTCCGCAACGCGCACCTCAACCAGTACACGCGCGGGACGAGGATCGATCCGCTGAACTGGTTCTACACCGGCGTCGGCGCGCTGCACGAGCTCGGGCACGCGCGCTACCTCGTCGACGTCTACGCCTGGGACGTGCGCCACGCGCCACCGCACTTCGTCATCGACGTGCCGGGCGTGGTGCCGGTCGAGGCGGGAGGGCTCGTGCACCGCACGCCCGAGCAGGGGCTGATGAACAAGCACTACTCGTTCATCGACCGCTACAGCGCCATCGCCATGAACCGCATCGCCGGCCGCCGCGCGGTGCTGGGGAACTACAACGAGCCGCGCAATTTCGCGTCGTTCCTCAACGACCTGCCGGCGCAGAACCGCGTCACCATCCGCGACGGGAACGGCGTGGCCATCCCGAACGCGGAGGTGCTGGTCTACCAGGCCACGCGCACGTCGCCGACGCCGCTCTGGTACGGCGCGCACTTTGACGCGACGCCGGACCTCACGCTGCGCACGGACGCTTTCGGTCGCGTGCTCGTGGGGCGCTCGCCGTTCGGCGAGGTGGTCCACGCGCCGGATCTCAACACGGGCGTGGTGATCGTGCGCGTCGGCGACCGCGTCGGCTATCTCGAGTCGCGCCTGTTCAACCTCGCCTACTGGCGCGGCGAGACGGAGCTCGCGGACCACGAGCTGATCGTGGGCCGCGAGTGCGGCTCCGAGGGGCCGCGCCTGCGCGGGCCTTCGTGGGACGAGGTGACCGCGGGACCGGTGACGCTGGAGTGGGACTCGATGGTCGACGCCACGCGCTACCGCGTCTACGCAAACGGCCGCCTGGTCGGCTCGACCCGCTCGACCGCCATCGACGTGCGTCTCGACGGGCGGGTGTACTGGTGGGTGGAGGCGGAGCTCGGCGTGTGCGGGACGCGAAGGTCGTATCCGTCGCGGTTCGTGGCGAGCAACGAAACGGTGATGCGGCGACGCGCGGTGCGGTAACTCCGCCCGCCCCGCTCGGGGAGGCGGGCTGAAGCCCGCCCTACGTTGAGCACGTTAGACGTAGGGCGGGCTTCAGCCCGCCTCCCGGACGGGGTGGGCGGTCCAACGCTAGTTGATCTTTTCCAGTCCCAGATACATCACCCGCGGGTCCCTCCGCGAGAACGCGATCGCGTTCACACCGTCGTGGTCGTTGTGCGTCATCGTCAACCCCGACTGCAGGTCGTAGCGGAACACGTCCGTCCCATATCCCTGAAAGTGCGTGCCGAAGATGAAGTAGACGACGTCGCGGTCGGTGGGGTGGGCGGCCATGGTCGGGCCGTTGATCAGCTTCACCTCGGGCGACTCGTCCACCACCGCGCGCCACGTGTTGCCGCCATCCTCGGAGACGTAGATGTGGCGGCCGTGGTGCGCGGGGTGCTCGGTGTTGTCGAGATCGAGGCCCATGGCCCAGACGCGGTTCGAGTCCACCGGCGAGAAGACGACGTTGAACACGTTCGCGGCGCGCGCGGCGAAGCCGGTCGAGCGCGTCCAGTTCTTCCCGCCGTCGCGGGAGACGTACGCGCCGTTCACCACCGTCCCGGCCACGATGTGGTCGAGGTTCATCGGATCGAAGGCGAAGCGGTAATAGCCGATGGCGCCGGTGAGCGCGCCGATCTGCGTCCAGGTCACGCCGGCGTCGACGCTCTCCCAGATCGTGCCGTCGCTGCCGCCGGCGCGGAGGCGGTCGCCGTCGTCCGGGTCGGTGCCGAGGCCCAGGAAGTCCACCGGCTGCTTCAGCTTCACCGCGCCGCGGGCGTCATAGCGATAGAGAAAGCTGCGGTTCTCCGACCAGGCGTAGGCGCGGCCCCCCTTCGCGGCGGTGAGGGTCGGCGGGAAATCCCATCCTTCGATGTGCGCGGCCACGCGCCACGAGCAGCCGCCGTCGGTCGACAGCAGCAGGTCGCTGTCGTGCCACGCCAGCAGCGTGTCGGGCTCGTCGAGCGCGGCCACGCCCCAGGTGTAAGTGATCGGGCGCATCGACTCCGACGACGGCGCCAGCGTGCGCCCTTCGTCGCGGGTGAAAGTGACGGCGGCGGTGCCCGTGACCATCCCGCACCGCGGGTAGTTGACGGGAACGTGAGAAGGCCGGCGGCGCGCCGCCGCCGCCGGCCAAGCTGCGAGAACGAGCACCAGGAGAGAGAGAGACATACGGCGAGTCATCACGTACGGCATGATGCATCACCATCCGGCCGGAAGCGTGGGGAAAATCTGGGGCAAATCGTCAGTAGCCGAGCTCTCGCGCGACCGTGGCGATTTCGTCACGGATCGCTCGCCGCTGCGCCACCAGCCGCTCGTAGCCGTAGCGGCGGAACAGGCGGTAGCCGAGCGCGCGCAGGTCGCCGATGATACGGTCGATGTCCTCGAAGACGATCAGCGCGATATAGCCGAGGAACGGCAGCGCCAGCCCCGTGGCCAGGCCGGCCATCCAGCCGAAGCG
>DASPMO010000108.1:0-14349 GCA_035627015.1 Thermoanaerobaculia bacterium
GCAGCAGACGGCATCGAACGTGGCCGAGAAGGTGGAGGAGGCGATCGACGTAGCAGTCCCCCTCGGCGGCAAGGACGATCCGGCCGCGCGGGAGAAGGAGCGCTTCGACGAGTCGTGGCGCGAGGTCTTCCGCACCGCGAACGTGCAGACCGCGCCGCAAGGCCCGAAGGCGCCCGAGGTGAAGGTCACCTTCATTCCGAACGGCAAGGAGCAGTTCGCGAAGCCGATCGACCCGAACGCGATCAACAACGCGCCGGTGGTCGTCCCGGTGAAGGGCGACATGTCCGGCCCCTCGGTGCTGAAAACACAGGTGTATCTCGACCGCCTGAGCTTCTCGGTCGGCGCGCTCGACGGCCGCTGGGGACGGAACTCGGGGATCGCGCTCTGGTGGTACCAGCGCTCGCGCGGCATCCAGGCCGCCGATCCGGGAGCGCTCGACGAGGCCACTTTCCGCTCGCTGGCCGCGGCCGCGGGCGGCGTGCCGGCGCTGAAGCAGTACACGGTCACCGAGGAGGACCTCAAGGGGCCGTTCGTCAGCGTCCCGGATGAGATGTACGACAAGGCGGAGCTGGACTGCCTCTGCTACGAGTCGGTGAAGGAGAAGCTCGCGGAGCGTTTCCACACGACCATGGACTTCCTCGATCAGCTGAACGCGGAGGTGAAGTTCGGGGAGCTGAAGGCCGGCGATTCGATCTGGGTGCCGAATGTGCGCGAGCCGCTGAACCAGGACCGCCCCGACATCGCCCGCGTGGTGGTGTCGATCCGCGGCAATACGTTCAATGCGTTCGACGCGAGCGGCAACCTGATCTTCCACGCCCCGACGACCCTCGGCTCGAAGTACGACCCATCGCCGAACGAGACGGTGGAGGTGAAGAAGATCGTCCACGACCCGCACTTCCACTACCAGCCCAAGCTCTTCCACGAAGTGCCGGACCACGAGCCGGAAGCGAACCTCAACCCCGGTCCAAACTCGCCCGTGGGGGTGGTCTGGGTGGCCCTGAGCAAGCCACACTTCGGCGTCCACGGCACGTCGGACCCCGACTCGATCGGCTACGCGTCGTCCCACGGCTGCGTGCGCCTGACGAACTGGGACGCCAAGGAAGTCGCGCACCGCTTGCAGCCGGGGATCAAGATCGAGTTCCTCGATACGCGCGGCACGCCCACGCAAACCGCGTCACGATAGTCTGGAGTGCGCGAGCGCCAGCTCGCGCTCTCCATGCGGAGGCGCCAGCCTCCGCCCGCCGCAGCTGGCGCTGCGGCAATGGAGAGCGGCAGCTGGCGCTGCCGCACTCCAGAAACAGCGGACCGCCGGCGTCCCGCCGGCTGTCTGCGGCGGCGTCCCGCCGCCGCTCTCGTGGATCTTCATGCGTACCCCTTACGCCACCGCGTCGCGCAGGTACTCCCTCGTGATCCCCGGGTCCTTCACGTTGCCGAGCATGGTCAGGGAGAGGGACTCGGGGTCGACGACGGTCTGGGCGACGCGCTGGAGGTCGTCCAGGGTCACGGCGTCGATGTGCTCGATGATGTCGTCGGGGGTGTACTGGCGGCCGAAATAATACTCCTGGCGGGCGATGCCGCTCATGCGGCTGGTGGTCGATTCGAGCGACAGGAGGATGGAGCCTTTGAGGTGCAGTTTGGCGTCGGCGAGCTCCTCGGCGGTCACCCCCTCGTTGCGGATCTTGCGCATCTCGGCGAGGGTGCTCTCCAGCACGCGGCGCACGTTCTTCGGCGCGCAGGCGGCGTAGACGGCCTCGTAGCCCCCGTGCAGGTAGGCGTTGTGGTACGAGGCGATGGCGTAGACGAGGCCTTCCTGTTCGCGGACGCGCTGGAAGAGGCGTGAGGACATGCCGCCGCCGAGGACGGTGTTCAGCAGCGCGGCGGCGTAGCGCTCCTCGACCTGCTGCGGATAGCCGCGCGCGCCGAGGCAGAGGTGGACCTGCTCGAGCTCCCTCTTCTCGCGGATGATCACGTGCTGGCTCGGCGTCGGCGCATCCCATTCGCGGCGGAACGGCGCGCGCGTCGAGGGGGTGAAGTGCTTCTCGAGGAACGGCAGCAGCTCCTCCGGCTTGACGTTCCCCGAGGCGGCGAAGATCACGTTCGAGGGCTGGAAGGTCTCCTCATAGTGCTCGACGATCTTCGCGCGCTGCAGCCGCACGATGGTCTCCTCGGTGCCGAGGATGGGGCGGCCGAGCGGGTGGTCGGGCCAGAACGCGGTGACGAAGATCTCGTGGACGAGATCGTCAGGCGTGTCCTCGACCATCTTGATCTCTTCGAGGATCACGCCCCGCTCCATCTCCACGTCGTCCTCGCTGAAGTTCGGCGAGGTGACGATGTCGGTGAGGAGCTCCAGCGCGGTCGGCACCTGCTCGTCGAGCACGTGGGCGTAGAAGGAGGTGTACTCCTTCCCGGTGAAGGCATCGACGTCGCCGCCGAGGATGTCGATGACCTTGGCGATGTCGGCGGTGGAGCGGTGCTTCGTCCCCTTGAAGACGAGGTGCTCGAGAAAGTGGGACGCGCCGCCGTGCTCCTCCGACTCCACCGCCGAGCCGCTGCGGAGGTAATACCCGAGAGCCACGGAGCGGACGTAGGGGAGGGTTTCGACGAGGACCGTCAGCCCCGAGGGAAGGACGGTCTTGTGGATCTGAACGGTCGGGCGCTTCATGCGCCGCGGATTCTACTTCGGCAGGCTGAGCGCCAACTGCTGCATCTGGATCTCGGTCTGGAGGTCCTGCAGCGTATAGACCCACTGGCTGTAGTCTTCCGCCCCCTTGAAGGCGATGATGCTCGGTCCCTTGGCGTTCGGGCGCACGGCCACGAACGGGCCGACGTAGTCCTTCGGCGAGGCCTCGGGATTGAGCTTGCTCGGCGTGCGGGCGCCGGCCTGCTGCTGTTGCTGCGGCTGTTGCGCGCCGCGTCCGACGCCGACGCCGCCCTGCGGCGGGATCGCGGCGCCGCCGGGCTGCGCCTCGATGGCGTTCGGCGGGACCATGATCCAGTCGTCCTCGCGTCCGGTGAGCGGGCAGACCAGCTTCTCCGCGGCGCCGCGAAGCATGCGCGGCTCGCGCGCCTTCTGGAGCTGCTCGATGCTGACGGGGAGGCCCTGATGCTTGCGCTGCCAGTTCTGGATGCCGCGCGCGAACTGCTTCATCAGGAAGATGGTCTGCTTCTCCCGCTCGCGCCGCATGATCATCGACCACTGCGGCGGCACCGTGTAGGCCACGACCAGGCTGATGATGGTGAGGACGACCAGCAGGGCGGCGAGGGTGTAGCCGGCCTGCCTGTCATCCTGAGCCGCGCAGACGGCGCAGGATCCCCCGCCTACGGAGCGGGCGTGGGATTCCAGCAGGGGGTCCCTCGCTGCGCTCAGGATGACAGCGTTAGAGCTCTGAATAGGGCACATTGTCCAGAGTCTGTCCTTCAGCGCGGCTCTTCACGTCGATGACGCCGGGCTGGGTCATGGCATTGGGATCGGTGTCGGCGGACATCTCGCCGTCGAGGCTGAGGGGGTCGTCCATGACCGTCTCCCAGTCCGTCTGCATGGTGATCGGGTCCGCGGGGATCTTGCGGATGTAGTTCGGCACGAGCTCTTCCAGGGAGGCCGGATAGCGCTGCTTGTCGGCGTAGAAGTTGTCGATGGCCTTGCGCATCTGGAAGAGGTTGTCCTTCAGCGCCGCCTCGCGGGCCTTCGTCTGCGCCGTACGGACGTTGATCAGGGCGATGCCGGCCAGGATGCCGATGATGGTGACGACCACGATCAGCTCGATGAGGGAGAAGCCGCGCTGGTTGCGGAGACGACGGGTGATGTTCATGACAGGACCTACCATTCGTTGTACCGCGTCTTCCCATCGAGGGAGAGTGCCGTCGAGGTGGAGTGCACCTCGAAGAGGTTTTCGGCCGTACAGGAGCCGCCGACCTCGCATTTGTTCTCGAATGCGCCGTCCGGGTCGTCCTTGGTGGAGAGGACGATCCACTCCTTGCGGCCGGTCATCGGATCGATGAGGTCGCGCTCGCGGATGAGCCGCACCTTGTTGCCGTCCGACATCTTCACGCCCTCGAGCAGCTCGTCGAAGTTCTTCGGGTAGCCGTCCGAGCCGAGGGCCTGCATCTGCGCGGCGCGGACCATCGGCAGCTGGCCGGGCTGCTGTTGCTGCTGCTGGCCGGGGTTCTGCTGTCCCATCAGCATCAGGTCGTGGTAGCGGTCGATGGCCTCGGTGATCTTGCGCAGCCGGTCGCGCAGCTCCATCTCCTTATGGCGGCGGATGCCGAAGCGTGCCACCGGCATGGCGATGCCCGCCAGGATGGCGATGATCGCGCAGACCGTGATCAGCTCGGCGATCGTGAAGCCTGCGCTTCGCTTTCGATGGAACGCGCCGATCATTTACTGCACCTTCGCCCGTCCACCCGCCACCGCGGCCACCACGGTCTCGCCGCCGGCGGTCCGGAGCTCGGGGTTCTGCACGACCAGGAACGTGTCGCCGGTGGTGCCGCCGTGCACGCGGAGGAGGAGCACGTCGCCGCCGCCGATGAACTGCAGCGGCTGGCCGTTGGACGACTTCACGCGGATCGTGCCGCTGGTGCTGTCCACCGTGACGACCGGCGGCAGGGCCGGGTCGACGACGATGGAGCTGCCGAGGGAGACATCGGTGACGTTCATCGCGCGCGGGTTGAAGTGCAGCACGAGCTCCTGCGTGTTCAGGCCGTCGAGATCCATCCCCACCACGTTCCACAGCTTCGACTGGCCCGGCTTAAGGGAGATCGTCGACGGCTGCGGTCCCATACGCGGCGCGAGGCGGAGCGCCGCGGTCTCGGGCTCGGCCTGCGCGCTGATGCTGGTCGTGCTGCTGGCGCTGTCCTGCGGCGGATTCTGCTGCGGCTGGACGTCCGGCGGGTTGTTCGGCGGCTGCGGCGGATTCGGCTGCGGCGTCGGGCGGCGGAACGGATCGTTCGGACCGGTGCCCTGCGTCGGCGGCGGGACCGGCGTGCTCATGGCCTCGGGGATGATGTAGTTGCCCGGCTCCCCATCCTCGGCGAGCTGGCGTCCGGCGTTCGGGTTGCCGGCGAAGGGATCGGCGCCCGCCTGCGACTCGATGCGCGGCGACACGCCGCGGAAGGTCAGGTTGTTGCCCGTGCCCACCCACATCGGGGCCACGTCTTCCTCGGTGATGTCCGGGATGCGCACGATGTGCGGCGTCATGGTCAGCACCAGGTCCGTGCGCGTCTCCTCGCGGCTCTCGTTCGTGAACAGGCGGCCGATGAGCGGGATGTCGCCGAGGATCGGCGTCTTGGTCGCGCTCTTGACCTTGTTCGACTGAATGAGGCCGGCCAGGAAGTTCGTCTCGCCGTCCTGCAGGCGGATGGTCGACTCGATCGTGCGCGTGGAGAACGTCGGCTGCTCCTGTCCGGCGAAGTTCACCGGCGTGCCCTGGTTCGACACTTCGACCGTGAGCTTGAGCGTGACCTCGCGGTTGTGGTGCACGCGCGGCTCCATGGCCACCTTGATGCCGACGTCCTGATACTGGAACGACGTGTACGGCGCGGTGAGGCTGGGGTTCTGGCCCGGCTGGTTCGTGCCCGGCGTGTAGCCCTGGATCGTGGTCACGGGGACCGGGATGCGCTGGCCGATGTGCAGCGTGGCTTTCTCCCCTTCGCTGATGCGCAGCTCCGGATTGGCCAGCAGCTCGCTGTTGCCGTACGTCTTGAGGAGCGAGTACGTGGCGGTGGGGATGGTGAAGTTCAGGTTGTTGCGCAGCTGGCCGAGGCTGCCCACGACCTGCTGGATCTGCGCGAGCGTGCCGCCGGTGAAGGCCTTGCCGTCCGGACCGGTCGGCGTGATCACGGCCGTGGAGCTGGGGGCGCCGTTCTCGCCGGTGGGGAAGCTGGAGATGGCCATGCCGATCTCGCGGATGCGGTTCAGGTCGAGCTGCACGAGCTCCACCTGCACCACCACTTCGGCCTTGGCCTTGTCGTTGGCCTGGATGATCTTCTCGGCGATGCGGACCTTGTCGGCCGTGTCGCGGATGGTGATGGCGTTGAGCGCCTTCAGCGGGAAGACGTTGCGCGCCTCGATCATGGTGCGCACGACGTTGGTGACCTGCTCGGCGTCGCCGTTCGATAAATAGAACGTCCGGATGACCAGGTCCTCGTAATCGCGGCGCGCCTGCGGGTTGTCGGGGACGACGATGATGGTCTTCTCGTCGAGGATCTTGTAGAAGTGATTGCCGGCCTGCATGACGCGCTCGAGCGCGGCCTGGGCGGTGACGTCGCGGAGCTCGATGGTGATGCGGTCGTCCTTGACGGCCTGATCGAACAGGACGTTGATGCCGAACGCATTGCCGAGGGCGCGGTAGATGTCCTTGATGGGCGTGTCGCGCGAGAAGTTCAGCGAGATCGGCTCGTCCGAGGCGGGATTGAGCTCGGGTGGCTGGGCCTTGGTCATGCTGGCGCTGGCGCGGCGCTTGATCTCGTCGACCGAGACCGATTCGGCGGCGGCGCGCTGCACGTCCTGGATGATCTGGAAGGCCTTGGTCAGCTCCACGGCGGCGTACTGGTTGGTCGGATCGAGCTTGACGGTGAGCTGCAGCTCGGTGGCCGCCATCTGCGCCAGGCGGACCTGCTCGTTCACGGTGCGGGTACGCTTGGCCTCTTCGAGGAAGATCTTTCCCTTCTCGAAGTGCGCGCGGGAGGCCTCGCGGCGGGCGCGGTCGTAGGCGAGCTTGTACTCACGATTGTCGGCGTCGATCTCGAGCGCCTTCTCGTACTGCGCAACGGCGACGTCCCAATCCTTCGAACGCTCCGCTTTCTGTGCGGCGTGGTACGCGTGATAGCTCGCGCAGGACGCCAGGGTGAGCGAGATCAGAAGTGCGGCGAAGATGGTCTTGAGTCGATTCATTGATCAAAATGTCCTGACTGCGATGTGACGGCCCGGCTGGTGAAACGTCACTGCCCCAGCGGTACCCGCTGTGTTTGGTCGGGCGGGAAACCGACGAAGCCGATCTCGGCCGATTCGATCCCGATGCGGCGAAGAATGAACTTCCCCTCGATGACGTCACCGGCACGCGCGTTGACGATCTCACCCTCGCGGGCGAATGTGGCGATCGGGCTCTGCGGACGTCCGAACGTTCCGATGAATTTCCAGGTGAACTGCGGCGGCGTCGGCGGCGGGGGAGGCGGAGGAGTCTCCGGCTCGTCGCACGTGGAGCCGATGCCGTCGCCGTCGACGTCGCGCTGGTCCGGATTGGCGACGCTGACGCAGTTGTCGCGGAAGTCCGGCACGCCGTCCTTGTCCTGGTCGGGGGGCGGCGCGGCGGGCGGCGGCGGGGGTGGCGGAGGAAGAGGCGGCGGTTCCTTGTACGCGAACAGGTTGCGGTCGCTCTTGTAGCTGCCGCTCTCCGCGTCGAGCAGGTCGATGCGCACGGGCTCGACGCCCGGGGGGGCGAGCGGCGCGCGCGCCGCCGCGGTGGTGGCCGGCGTGGCACTGCCGGTGGTCTCGCCGCCCTGCTGCCCATCCGGTGCCGCGAAGGTGTAGATCGCGAACACGGCGAGGAGGACGAGGCCCGCGGCGGTCCAGGTTTTCCAGTTCATCGAATTCATCACAGCCGGTTCCCGCCGCCGGGCGCCGCGACGGTCTCGTCGCGGAAGAGAGTCTTGATGCGCAGGTTCAACGTCAACAGGTTTCCCTCGCCCTGCGCCAGCGCGATCTGGTCGATGATCACGAACTGGTTGGACAGCTCCAGCAGGTTGATCATGCGCCGGACCTGCTCGTAGGTCGCGGTCACGGAGAAGCCGATGGTCATCTCCCGCGCGCCGACGGATTTCGAACGGCGCGTGTTGCTCTTGTCCTCCGCCTCCTGGCGGCCGAACGAGAGGGTCTTGGGGACGGCGTTGCTGGCCACGGCCAGGCGCTTGACCTCGGCGATGAGGGCGGTGAGGCGCTTCGGCTGCGTGGACCACGTCTCGTCGTACACGAGCTGCACGTCGCGCTCGACTTTGCGGTAGCCCTGCAGCGACCGCTCGGCCTCGGCACGTGCGCGCTTGGTCTTGTCGAGCTGCCCCTTGGCCTCCGCCAGGCGCTCGGACATCTCGTCCAGACGGCTCTGGTACTGCACGCGATAGGTGAGGAAGAAGACCACGTTGCCGAGGAGCAGCAGGGCCAGGATCAGGAGGAGCGTTCGCTTCTCGCGCCAGATCATCGGGTCACCCCCGCCGTCTGCTGCGCGCCGCTCTGGCCCGTCTGCGGCTGGTACAGCGCCGAGAGGATGAACGTGTAGGTACCGGTGTCGTCCTGCGTCTCCGACGTCGGGAAGACGTCGCTGAACTGCGGGTCGAGGTTCATGTGGTTGATGGTGGTGATCATGCCGTCGGCCGACTTGGCCTGGAAGTGCAGGGCCAGATGCACGGTACGGCTCTCTTCGTCGAAGCCCGGCGTGATGGAGATCAGGCGGACGTCGTCGGCAAGGATCGACTCCAGCTCGTCCAGCAGGCGGCTCCAGGAGAACGCGCGCTCGGCCAGCTTGGCGTTGATGAAGCGGGTCTGGTCGTCCAGGCGGGCCAGGTCGAGCCCCTGCAGCCGTCCCCGCGCCGACTCATGCTTCTGCTTCTCGAGCCGGGTCTGCTCCTCCACCCGCGCGATCTCTGCGCGCGTGGACTTGGTTTCGTGGACGTAGCGGTAGTACGTCTCGATGTTGTTCAGCATCAGGAATGCCGTGAGGAGCGACAGCAGGACCACCACCGCGTAGACGGGACGGTAATCGCGATACGGCCGCGCGGCGAGGTTGAGATGGATCGGCTTCACCCGGTGAACACTCCTGTGCAGGCGGTCAGCTCGGCCTCGTAATCGGCGACGCCGGAGGGGGCGTCGGCGACGTAATCGCGCAGAGAAACGTTGCGTACCTGCGTATTGAACTCTTCGGCCAGCGTGGCCTGCACGTCCGCGCCGCGCTCGCCCGCCACCCAGCAGCTCGAGAACTTCTCGACGTTCAGCGTGTCGCGGAGATAGCTCGCCGAGAGGCGGATCTCCTGGTCGAGCGTCCGGTCCGCGCTGAGGTTGCGCGAGCGGAGGAACAGCGGCTGCGAGCCGCGGAAGACCGCGGTCGTGAAGTCGGTGTCGCGCAGGTAGAAGAAGATGCGGTCGCCCGCCCCCTCCCCCTCGCGCACCGCGATGGCGTTCCAGATGTTGAGCCCCACCGGCTCGATGAGCACGATCTCCAGGCCGGCGGCGGTGAAGATCCGCTCGATCGCGGTCAGGGTGGCCTCGAGCGCGCTGAGCACCAGCACCTTCGCGCCGCCCGCCTCGCGGGAAAGCACGGAGTAGGCGACGCGGAGCTGCTCGGGCGGAATGGGGAGCGTGCGCTTGAGGCTCCAGCGCACCACGTCCAGCGCGTCGGCGTCCTTTTCGGGGAGCGACGGCAGCTCGACGATGTTCATGCGGAACCAGGAGTCGGGGAGGAGCAGCGAGACCTTGTCCCACTTGCCCGTCTCCATCTTCATGCGCCGCAGCGCCTCGGCGAGGCTGCCCTCGTTGGCGATGGCCGGCGTCACCGGCGCGGGGGTGAAGGTCCCCTCGGCCAGGCGGAAGCTTTTCGCCGCGTTGATGCGGAGGCTCGATTTCCCGCGCCCGAGGCGCGCGTGGACGAGCGAGTCGTGGTCGAGGACGATGACGTCCGGCGGAAAGGATCTAGCCATGATTACGCCCCTCTGTCATCCTGCGCCGCGTAGACGGCGAAGGATCCCCTGCCGAAGCACGAGCACGTTGCAGCCGCAGGGGGTCCTTCGCTGCGCTCAGGATGACAGGTGGGTTACTCAACGAACGTCACCTTGTTGATCTCGCGCAGCGTGGTCTGTCCTTCCATCACCTTGAGAAGGGCCGACTCGCGCAGGAAGGTCATCCCTTCCTCGTGCGCGGCCTTCTTGATTTCGGAGGCGGGACGCCGGTCGAGGATCATGGTTCGAATACGATCCGAGAGGTCGAGAAGTTCCGAGATCGCCGCACGGCCGTGGAAACCGGTGCCGTTGCACTCCAGGCAGCCCGCCCCCTCGTAGAACGTGCGGCCACGGAAGTCCGCCGGATCGAGTCCGGAGTCGACCAGCAGCTTCTCGTTGTACGACGTCTCGCGCCTGCAGTGCGCGCAGATCTTGCGCACCAGGCGCTGGGCCAGCACGCAGTTCAGCGCGGAGACGAAGTTGTAGAGGTCGACCTTCATGTTCAGGAAGCGGCCCAGTACGTCGACGACGTTGTTCGCGTGGACGGTGGTGAAGACGAGGTGGCCGGTGAGCGCGGACTGTACCGCGATCTGCGCCGTTTCCTCGTCGCGGATCTCGCCGACCATGATCTTGTCGGGGTCGTGGCGGAGGATGGAGCGCAGGCCGCGCGCGAAGGTGAGGCCCTTCTTCTCGTTGACCGGGATCTGGGTGATGCCGCGAAGCTGGTACTCGACCGGGTCCTCGATGGTGATGATCTTGTCTTCCGGCGACTGGATCTCGGAGAGCGCGGCGTAGAGCGTGGTGGTCTTGCCCGAGCCGGTGGGGCCGGTGACCAGCACCATGCCGTACGGTTCCTTGATGAACTTGCGGAACCGGGCCAGCATGGCGTTGTCGAAGCCGAGGATGTCCAGGCGAAGGTTCTTGAACTCCTTCGACATCGACTCCTTGTCGAGGATACGGATGACCGAGTCCTCGCCGTGCGCGGTGGGGACGATGGAGACGCGGAAGTCGATGGTGCGGCCGGTGATGCGGAGCTTGAAGCGGCCGTCCTGCGGCACGCGCTTCTCGGCGATGTCGAGCTCCGACATGATCTTGATGCGGCTGATGATCGTGGAGTGATGGCGCTTGTCGATCGGGTCGAGGGCCTCGTAGAGGACGCCGTCGATGCGGTACTTGACCACCACCTCGTTGTCGCGGGTCTCGATGTGAATGTCCGAGGCGCGGCGCTGGATGGCGTTGAAGACGATCGAGTCGACCAGCTTGATGATCGGCGACGAGTCCTGCTGCGTGATCGAGTCGATGGTCAGCGTTTCTTCGCCTTCCTCGTTCTCGGCCACGAGCTGCATGCGGAAGCCTTCGGTGGCTTCGTCGAGGACGCGCTGCGTCGACTCGGACTTCTGCAGCTTGTCGCGGATCGAGGCGGGGGAGGCCACCTTGACCTTCAGCGGCGCGCCGAGGAGGAGCTCCAGCTCGTCGAGCTTGAGCACGTCCGTCGGATCGCCCACCACGATGGCGATGTGCCCGTCCTCCCGGTGCTCGGGGAGGAACTGGTAGCGGATCATCAGGTCCAGCGGGATGTCGCGGAAGAGCCCGTGGTCGATCTGGAAGTGCTCCAGGTCGACGAAGGGAAAGCCATACTGCTCCGCCAGACGGCGGGCCCGGGTGGCCTCTCCGCTCGGGTCGGCATTCTTCAGGAAAGTGAGTTTCGGATCAGCGACCATGTGTTTTTACATTCCGACCTGAGAGAGGCGGAAGAGCGGGAGATAGAAGGCATACAGGAGCACGGCGATGACCAGGCCCATGAATACGAGGATGATGGGCTCGATCGCCGCGACCAGCCGGGACAGTCTGGCTTCGATTTCCTCGTCGTAAAACTCGCTCACGTTGGCGAGCATTTCCGTGAGGGCGCCGGTCGATTCCCCGACCTTGATCATCTCCACGGCCAGGTCGCTCATGACTTTCGTGTTGTCCAGCGAGCGCCACAGCGGCTCTCCCTCGCGCACGTTCTGCACGATGCCGGAGATCCGGGTGGAGACGAGCTGGTTGGTGACGGACTGCGAGGCGATCTCGATGGAGGGCACCATCGGCGTGCCGCCGGACAGCAGCGTTCCCAGCGACTGGGTGAACTGCATGATGGCGAAGCGGTGCAGGACGCCGCCCACGAGCGGGATGCGCAGCTTGAAGCGGTCCCACACCAGCCGCCCGCTGGTCTTGACCCAGCGCTGCAGGAGGAAGGCGCCCAGGACGGTGGCCCCGAGCATGAGCAGCACGTTCTGGCGCATGAACCCGGCCACGTTGATCATGAGCTGCGTGAACCACGGCAGCTCCGCGCCGAAGCCCTCGAAGAACTCGGAGAACTTCGGGATGACGTAGGTCATCATCACGAAGATCATGCCGCCGGACATGCTCATGAGGATGGCCGGATAGACCATGGCCCCGACGACCTTCTTGCGCAGGCTGACGATCATCTTCTGGTAGCGGAGGAAGCGCTTGATCACCCCTTCCAGGTCGCCCGAGCGCTCGCCGGCGCGGATCGAGGTCGAGTAGATGGGGGGGAAGAGGTTGCCGTAGCTGGCGAAGGCGTCCGAGAGCGCGATGCCGGAGGTGAGCTTCTCGCGGATGTCGGCCAGGATCTCGCGGAAGCGCGGGTTCTTCTGGCGCTCGAGGAGGATGTCGAAGGACTGCACGATGGGCAGGCCGGCGCGGACGAGCGCGAGCATTTCCTGGTTGAAGAGGAGGAACTGCTCGGTGCTGACGGCGCGGCCGAACCGCGGCAGGAGGTCGCGGACGCGGAAGCTGCCGCGGCGGGCGTTGAAGACGTGCAGGCCCTGGCGGCGCATCTCGTCCTGGGCGGCGCGCAGCGATGCGGCCACGACCTGACGCTCGACGACTTCGCCGTCCGCGGTTCCGACTCTGAGGATGAATTCCGGCATTCGAACGCTTTCCCTTGCCCCGACTTGGACGCCTCGTTTTCCCAAACGTTACGGTCGAGGCGGTGGTTCAATAACCATTCGCGGGCGGGTTCGCTTCCAGCGGGCGCGGCGGGTACTGATTTCGTTGTTGGGTTGCTGGTTGCTGGTTCGTGGCGGTGCATGGGCTTCGAGCCATGTCCCGCAAGGAACCAGCAACCAGCAACCCAACAACCGCTTCATCGGAACATGAAGAACACCGCCCCCACCAGACACAGCCCGGCCCACAGGAAGTTCCAGCTCAGCGGCTGGCGCATGTAGAAGACGGCGAAGGGGATGAAGACCGCCAGGGTGACTACTTCCTGGATGATCTTGAGCTGCGCCAGCGAGAGCTTCTGAAAGCCGATCCGGTTGGCCGGCACCTGCACCAGGTACTCGAACAGCGCCACCCCCCAGCTCACCAGCGCCGCCACGATCCACGGCTTCGCGGCCAGGTTCTTCAGGTGCGCGTACCAGGCGAAGGTCATGAAGATGTTGGAGACGATGAGCAGGGCCACGGTGATGACGATGGTGCGCATGGGGGCGTACGGTACAACGCGCCGCCATCCCATGTCTGAATCGCCGCTGCAGGCGGCGGCTCATCCTCATGATGAAAAGCTGCGCACCGGGGTTGTATGCCGGACATGAACCGGCCGGGGTCCGTCAAATCTTCGCCGGGATGGTGGGCGATCTGTACGCCGGCACGGCGATCCTCGATCTCGGCAGCGCAGGGTTCATGCCGGTGCGTGAGCACAAGTTCCACGTCGATCTCAGCCGGGCTACATCGGCCCACGGTCCACCCGCGGACGCGGTAGCCTCGACGGAAGGGTGTCTGCTGATGATTACGCTGAGTGCAGTGAGCGGCGGCCTGACGGCCGCCGCTCACGCTCACTTCTCCGACTGGGGCTCCTCGGCCTCACCATTCACGACAACATGGTCCTGCCACCAGCGCAGGTATGCGCGGTGACTGGTGAACTGCCCGCCAGCAGGTGTCACTATCGCCAAGAGGGCGCCAAGACCCCATCGTGCCGCCATCGGAACGTTCGGCACGAACGCAATGAGCAGCGCAAGCACCACCCACACGATGGTGTAGACCCAGTAATACGCCAGGAACCGGCGGTATTCGCCCTGGGTCATGGGTCTCTTCAGCGGCCGCAGAAAAAATGGACGCATATGTCAGTAACATCCATCAGTCAGCGCCGCGTTGATGGCAGATTCCTGAACTCACGCACTAGGGTAGAGTTCTCAAGCTCTCCCGTGACATTGAACCACCCTTCCGCATCGCCGACATGCCCGGCACCCGGCAGCCCCTCTTTCGCCCGAACGGTGATGGTCATGCCCAACTCCCCGCTGGGGTCGGTCGCATTGACGGGGGTATCGGTAACGTATGTATAGCGATTCCACGTCTGTGGAGTGAATCAGGTTCTCATCGTGGACGATGCCGATGCGCTCCTCGTCCGGACCGTAGAGCATGCGGCGCGTGGAGCCGAATGCAACCTCCACCTCGTCCATCATGTTCAATGAGTCGAAGCTGAAGCGGTCCGCGCCCTTGTGCGTGGTCGCGTTGCCGGCCGCGTCGTAGGTCTCCCCCCGCAGCCGGTTGCTGCTGGAGTCGACGAGGACCTGTCCGGCGGCGCTGCCGGTGGTCTTCCCCGTGAGGTTGCCGAACGAGTCGTAGGTGTACGTCTCGGTCGTGCCGTTC
>DASPMO010000109.1:0-43818 GCA_035627015.1 Thermoanaerobaculia bacterium
GGAGGCCCCCGGTCGTTCCCTGGTGGGGTTACTTCGCCGTCCAGCGCGCTGCCAGGAGCGCGCCCAGCACCGCCACCGCGGTGATGGCGATCGCCGCGCCGGCGGGACGTCCGCCGCGCACCGTCTCCGGATGCTCGCGCCAGCCGCCACGGACGGCATGGGGGGCGGCCGGGGCGTGGAGGTTTCCCTCGCTGTTTGGGGCGCCGCGCTTCTGGAAGTGGTCGCGGTCGATGAGGCGCGCGCCGAACTTTTCCCACAGGCGTGACGACATGCGGTCCCTTCCGGCGAGACCTTTGCCCGCGCCGCCGACGATCACCTGCCGTCTCGGCGACTCCACCAGGCCGGTGATCGCTTTGGCGACCTTCTCCGGCTCGTAGACGGGATTCAGCGCCTTCACCGCCCGCCCCGTGTAGTTCGCGGCGTGCTGGAAGAGCGGCGTGTCGATCGCGGCCGGGAGCACTTCGCACACGTGGATCTGATGGTGCCGCTCCAGCGACAGCTCCATGCGCAGGCAGGCCGTGAGCGCGTGCACCGCGGCCTTGCTCGACACGTAGGCGCTGGTGAACGGCTGCGGCGCGCGCGACACCACCGAGCCGACGTTGATGAGGATGCCGCGCCGGCGGCGGCGGAACTCGTGCAGCGCCGCCCGCGCGCCGTGCACGTAGCCGAAGAAATTCGTCTCCATCAGCCGGCGATACGGCGCGGAAGGGGTGAGGTCGAAGCGTCCGAAGAGCGCCACGGCCGCGCAGTTCACCCAGACGTCGAAGTGTCCGAACGTCGCCACCGCGCGCCGGGCCACCAGCTCCACTTCCTGCTCCCGCGCCACGTCGGCAGGCACGACCAGCGTGCGGACGCCGTGCTCCCGGCACTCGGCCGCCACCTCTTCCAGCGCCGCTCCGTCGCGGGCCGTGAGCACGACCGTCATGCCGCGGGAGGCGAGCTCCAGCGCCGCCGCGCGGCCGATGCCGCTGGAAGCGCCGGTGATGACTGCAACGAGGGAGTCGTCGGGTTTGCGTGTCATGTAAGCCGGCGATTGCATGGCGGGAGCCAGGAACGAGGTACGAGGTACGAGGTACGAGTAGGGTGCGGCCTCCGGCCGCGCAGCGGCCACTCGTCCCTCGTCCCTCGTACCTCCTTCCTCAAACAATCGCAGCATTTTGACGCCTTGCTGACGACCCGGGCGCGACACTTTGTCTGGGAGAGAATGCGCGGGCCCCGTCCGGCGTTCCCTCTGCGTCACCGTCCGCCAGGTCCAAATAACAAGGAGTTCGCACGTGAACGAGCATTCGCGGCCCGGAGTCCGTTTCCGGTCACTCTTCGTGCTGTGTGTAGTTGCTGTCCTTTTCGGTGCCGCCGGCACCGCGAGCGCAGCCGTCCCCTACTGGGATAACGGCACCGGATCGGAAGTCAACTTCCCGCTCGCGCCGTGGCCGACCAACGCGCAGTGGGTCGATTACATGTACCGCGGCGCCGACATCAAGGACCAGCGAACGCAGGACCCGTCGAACGGCGGGACCAGTCCGCAGGCCTACGTCAACGTCGCCTCCGGCTGCAATGACCAGTTCCTGGGGTCGGTCTTTTACTACTACGACCCCGTCCGCAAGGTCATCTTCTACCGCTGGCGCGTCGAGAACGCCCCGAACAACTACGCCACCGGACCCAGCCCCGGCGCGTACCGTCCCACGAACCCGTGGAACTCCGGCCAGTGGTCCGTGCTCATCGACACCAACGGCGACGGCTACCGCGATTTCGCCGTGCACCTGAACGGCTCCTGGGGCGACCCCTCCCAGCCGATCGACTACCTGGCCGCCATCTGGAGCCCGACCAAGTCGCAGAGCCTCGACTACGTCGGCGACTCCGCCAACATCCACGTCGTCGCCACCAACCCCACCGCCTTCGTCCAGGGCAACGCCGGCTCGACCAACAACCAGATCCTGCAGTTCAACGGCAACGCCGGCCTGGCCACCGTGCAGTGGCCCAACGGCGCCTCCGAGACCGTGTGGGACTACGGCACCACGCGCGCCGTCGACATCTCCACCAGCACCTGCCGCGAGTACTTCGTCGACTACCAGTTCCCGCTGGCCATGCTCGACGCCACCGCGTTCGGCGGGCCGAAGCTGACCGAGACGACGCCGTTCTCCTTCGCCTTCGCCACCGCGAACAGCCTCAACGACCCCTTCCAGAAGGACGTCGTCTTCGACGGCGAGTACGCCTGCGACAACGCCCCCGGTCCGTTCGGCGATCCGCTCACGCTGACCGGCGGCCAGTTCGTCCAGCCGATCACGACCTCCCTCACCGCCGGCGCCGGCTCGTGCACCGTGCCGCTCACCGCGCAGGTGCTCGACAGCGTCATCATCGAAGACTGCGAGGCGCAACCCGCGCTCGATCCGGGGGACCCCGGGAAGTTCGTCTACTGGTTCGACTCCAACGGCGACGGACTGCCCAACGATGCCGGCAGCAGCTGGACCGACGTCCCCGGCACCGTCACCATCACCGGCTCCACGCTCTCGCTGAACTGGAACACGAACACGGTGATGCGCGGGCAGTACCTCATCGCCGCCGAGCTCCACGGCATCGACGGTGCCGACACGCGCACGTATCTCCCCGCGGCCGCGGGCGGCTTCTACCCGAACGCGCCGGTGGCCGGCATCAGCAGCGCCACGCAGGGCGTCAACTACGCCAAGGTCGTGGTGGCCGGTTCGTGCGGTCTCCCCCCGCCGTCGATGACGAAGTCCGCCAATCCGACTTCGGTCATGGCCGGCGGCACGACCACCTACACGCTGACCATCACCAACAACTCCACGACGTCGCCCATGACGGTCACGTCGATCAACGACACGCTGCCCGTCGGCTTCTCTTACGCCGGCCTTCCCGGCACCCCGCCGCCGCCCAACTACCTCGGCGCGCCGACCACCACGCCGTCCAACGGCGCCACCGGCACCGTCACCTTCACCTTCCCCTCGATCTCCATTCCGGCCAGCGGCTCGCGCACGTTCCTCTTCAACGTGACCACCGGCTCGCAGCCGGGCCGCTTCTACAACACCGCCACGGTCTTCACGAGCCTCGGCAACGCCACGGCCACCGACAGCACGGGCCTGCAGGTGCAGAACGCGGCCATGGCCATCACCAAGAGCGTCTCCACGCCGAGCGTGGCCCGCGGCGGCACGGTCACCTTCACAATCACCTACTCGAACATCGCCGCCGCGGCCACGAGCAATGTCACCATCACCGACGTGCTCCCGCCCGGTTTCCTCTACCAGGGCGCGTCCGTGCTGCCGACCTCGGCGCCGCCGATCGGCTCGAACGGCACGCTGGTCTGGAACATCGGCAACGTGGCCGGCAACAGCGGACCGTTCACGATCGCCGTGACCGCCACCGCCACGCGCGCCGGTCCCGCCACCAACACCGCCAACCTCACCGCGGCCGAGATCCTGCCGCTCGCCGCGTCGGCCAACCTCCTCGTCACCGGCCCGCGCCTGGTGGTGACGAAGACGCCGAGCGCCAGCACGGTCGTGCCGGTGTCGAACGTCGACTACACCATCACCTACAGCAACGCCGGCGACTCCGCGGCGAACCTCACCTCCATCATCGACGACCCGCCGAACGGCTTCACCTTCGTCTCGAAGGTCTCCGGCGGCGGCGCCAGTACCTGCTTGCAGTCGGGCGGCGCGGGCGGCCTCGTGACGTGCAACTTCCCGGTTCCGGCAGCGCTCGCCGCGGGGACGAGCAGCAGCATCGTGCTGCGCTTCAGCGTCGCCGCCACGGCCACCGATCCGTCGACGAACCTCGTCACCGTCAACGCCAACAACGCCGACTCCGCCACCGCCACGGCCACCGTGTCGCCGGTCAGCGCGAGCTGCGGCAGCGGCACCAACTACTACTTCGACTCCACGCAGATCGACCCCACTACCACCACCGGTGAGGCCGTCGGCTACACGCGCATGACGGCGATCGGCAACAACTACACGACCGCCACCGTCACCTTCTCCGCGCCGCCCCCGGGCGGCACCACCGCCACCGGCACGGCCGTCATCAACGACCAGCACGTGGTCGGCATCACCATCACCAACCCCGGCTCCGGCTACGTCACCGCGCCGACCGTCACCATCGGCGGCAACGGCACCGGCGCCACCGCCACGGCCACGCTGACCAGCACGCAGTACGGCACGCAGACCACCGCGCCGATCGGCACGGCCGTCAACACCGGCACGTGGGAGATCCCGACCACCTGGATCGAGGTGGCGCGCTTTTACAGCCCCGTCTTCTCGGCCACCGACGCCTACGTGCTGACGAACATCAACGACGGCGCCTCGGTTTTGCGTGCCTTCGTCGACAAGGACGGCGCGCCGCAGCTCGAGACGCGGGTCCGCCTCTACAGCTACAACCCCGCCACCAATGCCGCCACCGAGATCGTGACGACGCTGTTCGGCGACATCACCGGAAACCGCACCAACCACCAGATCGACATCGTCAACCTGGGCATCCCGCCGGGGACGATCATCCCGGCTGGACACCGTCTGCTGTGGGTGTTCGAGTTCCAGAGCGAGAACCAGGAGAACAACGTCACCTTCCGCTTCGACGGCACCGCCTCGCAGGCCTTCGCGCGCATCTGCGCCACGCCGACGCGCCCGTCGCTCTCCAAGAGCGTCGACAAGCCGATCGCCGTTCCGGGCGTCGACCAGCTCACCTACACCATCAGCTACAGCAACCCCGGCTCGGGCACGATCCCGAACGTGGTCATCTCCGACACGCTCCCTCCCGGCACGACCTACGTCAGCGCCTCGCCGGCGCCGACCTCCGCGCCGGCCGTCGGCGGCACCGGCACCGTCACCTGGAACATCGGCAACCTCGGCGCCGGCATCAGCGGCACGCGCACCATCACCGTGGCCACCACCGCCGGGATGAGCGGCACCACGGTGACGAACACCGCCTCGCTCTCCAGCAGCGCCACCTCCACGATCCAGGCCTCGGCCACGACCGAGCTGCGCGAGCCGGACGTGCGCATCACCAAGACCGCCAGCGCCAGCAATCTCGTGCCGGGGCAGGCGTTCAGCTACTCGATCATCGTCACCAACGTCGGCAACTTCCAGGCGACCGGCGTCGAGGTGCGGGACACGCTCCCGCCCTACATCACCTCCACCAGCCACGGCGCCAGCCCGATCACCATCAACGTCGGCACGCTCGCGGCCGGCGCCTCGCAGACCATCACCATCAACGCCGTCGTCAACTCCACCGGAGTGCCGGCCGGCTCGCACACGCAGATCAACACCGCCCAGGTGCGCGACGCGTACGACACCACGTACCGCAACGCCACGGCCACCGTCACCGTCACCGCCACGCCGGTGCTCACGCTGACCGAGACCGCCACGCCTTCCGCGCGGCGCGTCGTCTACGTGGACGTCACCGCCGGCGGCACCTGGACCACCATCCCGACGGTGAGCTTCACCGGCGGCGGCTGCACCGGCGCCACGGGCACCGTCAGCGTCACCGGCACGCCCGGCAACTACACGATCACCGGCGTGACCATCACCAATCCGGGCAGCGGCTGCACCGGCACGCCGAGCGTCGTCTTCAGCGGCACGGGCGGCGGCGCCACCGCGGTCGCCACCGTCGGCCCCGCGCCGGGTGACACCATCACGTACGTCCTCACGGCGACGAACACCGGCAACGCCACGGCCAACGACGTGGTGATCTACGACCGCATCCCGAACTACACCAACTACGTCTCCGGCGGCACGTTCCTCGTCGACACGGTCTACTCGGCGCCGGCGAGCATCGTCCCGGGCGGCACCGCGCAGCTCACCTACACCGTCGTCGTGGGTGCCTCGCTGCCGAACGGCGTCACGCCGCTCACCACCAACGGCGGCGCCACCTCCAGCAACGCCGCCCCTCCGGCGCCCGTCACCACCACCGTCCACACCGGCGCGCAGCCGGTCTACGCGATCGTCAAGGGTCCGGACGATGAGGTGAAGCCGTTCCCGGTGACGACGCTCTCCGCCGGCGCCACCGCCACGAACGTCGTCAGCGTCGTCTCCACGCGTCTCGTGGAGACCGGCTCGTACGTCGCCATCGGCGGCACCGTCGCGCAGGTCGACTCCAAGACCGCGAACAGCATCACCCTCAGCGTCCCCGTGACCGCGGGCTCCGGCAGCGCCGTGCTGCAGGCGGTCGAGTACACGATCGCCTACGGCAACAGCGGCGACGCCATCGGCACGAACGTCGTCATCACCGACCCGCTCCCGGCCAACGTCGTCTACGGCGGCACGATCCCGAGCTACCCGGCGCCGACCAGCGCGCCGGCCGTCGGCAGCAACGGCACGCTGACCTGGAATCTCGGCACGCTCGTCAACGGCGCCTCCGGCATCGTCAAGTACCTCGCGTACGCCACCGCCGCCGGCACCTACACCAACACCGCCACGATCGCCGACGGCACGACGCTGAACACCTACAACGCCTCCGACTCGGCGACCACGACCTGGGGCGCGCTCGACCCGCAGAAGTCGACCTCCACGCCGTCGATCATCAATCAGTCGCCGACCAACGTGGCCACGTACACGATCACCATCGCCAACCCGCTGGCCACCCCGGCCACGAGCGTGCACGCGATCGACAACCTGCCGCTCGGCTTCACCTATCAGCCGGGCTCCACGCTGATCAACGGCGTTTCCTCGGCCGATCCGACCTCGCGCTACATCGCCGGCATCTCCATCACCAGCGGCGGCACGGGCTACGTCACCGCGCCGACGGTCGGCTTCACCGGCGGCGGCGGCACGGGAGCGACGGCCAAGGCCATCGTGGTCGGCGGCGTCGTCACCAGCATCGTCATCACCAACCCCGGCAGCGGCTACACCAGCGCGCCGTCCGTTACCTTCACCGGCGGCACGCCGACCGCCGCGGCCACCGCCACCACGGTCATCTCCGATCCCACCACCAACCCGCAGTGGGCGGGGATCACCATCCCGGCCAACGGGACCGTGACGATCACCTTCAACGCCAACGTTGGCTCGGGCGTGCCGGCCGGTCTCTATCAGAACGAGATCCTGACCTACGGCAGCATCCCGTCGCTCTACTTCGACTACCTCGGCACCACGCAGGAAGACGTGCAGGTCTGCGTGCCGCCGCCGATCGTCTCCGCGCCTCCGGCGTGCGGCGGCTCGACCGGCAACGTGGCCTCGATCCTCAACCAGCCCGGTTCCACCGTGCTCTGGTCGATCACCAACGGCAACGGCACCATCACCACCGCCACGACCGGCACCATCCACCAGGTGTCCCTCGGCTCGGGCGGCTCCGGCTACACCATTGCCCCGGCCGTCTCCTTCAGCGGCGGCGGAGGCACCGGCGCGGCCGCGATCGCGACCGTCTCCGGCGGCGTCATCACCGCCATCACCATGACCAACCCCGGCAGCGGCTACACCTCCACGCCGACGGTGGTCATCACCGCCAACGGCAGCGGCAGCGGCGCCACGGCCGCGGCCGTCCTCGGCACCGGCATCATCTACACCGCCGGCGCGAACGGCACCGTCGAGCTCTCCGTCACCGTGACGCGCGAGTTCAGCGTCTCCACGCCGCCCTGCGCCGTGGTCTCCACCAAGTCGGTCTCCATCGACCCGTCGCCGACCATCACCACCGGCCACCCGCGGGACCTCACCGTCTGCCCGAACACGCTGGCCTCCTTCACCGTCAACGCGGTGAACGGCACGTCCTACCAGTGGCAGGTGGCGAACAGCTCCAGCGGCCCGTGGACCGACATCACCGGCGCGACCGGCGCCAACTACGCCTTCACGGCCACCGTGGCCGACAACGGTAAGTACTACCGCGTCGTCGTGAGCCGCGGCACCACGAGCTGCGCGGTGGCCTCGGCCGCGGCGCTGCTCACCGTCAACTGCGGTCCGGACCTGGCCGTCATCACCAACGACGACACGCCGGATCCGGTCACGGCCGGCGAGAACATCACCTACACGCAGGAAGTGCGGAACATCAGCCCGACCGCGGCGACCAACCCGACCTTCACCCAGGTCGTCCCCGCCGGCACGACGTTCGTCTCCATGACCCCGCCGGCCGGCTGGTCGTGCACCACCCCGGCGGTCGGCAGCACCGGCACGACCATCACCTGCACGGCCAACAGCGGCACCCTGGCGGGCAACACGAGCTCCGGTGCGTTCACGCTGGTGCTCGCGTCCAGCAGCACGCTGGCCGAGGGGGCGACCATCACCGAGACCGCGTCCGTCTCGATGACCGAGGTCGATCCGAGCCCGAGCAACAACTCGCGGAGCGCGGTCACAACGGTGCAGCGCCGCGTCGACGCCGCCGTGGTGAAGGACAGCAACGCCCCGGTGGCGCCGGCGCCGTACGCGCCGCTGCGCTACCTCTACACCGGCAATCCGACCACGCCGACGGGACTCCAGTACACGATCAACGTCACCAACAACGGCCCGTCGCGCGCGAGCCAGGTGGTCATCACCGACACCATCCCGCCGAACTTCAGCTACGATCACACCGCCGCGCCGGCCACCGCCTCGCAGGGCACGTGCTCGTTCGCGAACGGCATCGTCACCTGTTCCCTCGGCCAGATGGACCGCGACGGCACCGCCACCATCACCATCCCCGGCACGGTCAACACCTCGGCCGTGGAGATCGTGAACACGGCGGTCGCCGCCACGCCGAACGAGACCGATACCAACCTGACGAACAACTCGTCCAGCCATACCGTCAACGTCGTGGCCCCGACCGAAGTGAAGATGTTCAGGCAGGAGGCGATCCAGTCGAAGAGCGGCGTCACCGTGATGTGGCAGACCAGCTTCGAGTCGTTCAACCTCGGCTTCAACGTCTACCGCTCCGTCAACGGCGGCGCGATGGAGAAGCTCAACAAGCACATCATCCCCGGCTCCGGCCTCGTCACCGGCACCACGCTGCGCAACGGTTACAGCTACCGCTTCAAGGACAAGAACCCGCCCGCGGGCGCGGTGCAGTACTTCGTCGAAGACGTCGACATGCGCGGCACGTACACCATGCATCCGGGCATGACCCCAACCCTGGGCAGCGATGACGACGTGGCCGGCTCGCCGACCGATCCCGATCCGGGCATCGGCTCGTCGGGCGGCATCGTCGAGTCGCCGCGCGGCTGGGGCGTCGATCCGCAGCACGCCCAGGCGCCGCTGTCGTCGCGCCTGAACGAGCAGTGGCGCATCGTCGCCTCGCAGCCGTCGGCCAAGGTCGTCGTCACCAGGAGCGGCTGGGTGAGCGTGAAGAAGCGCGACCTCGTCGCCGCCGGCTACGACCCGGGCAGCAACAGCAAGACTCTGGCGGTCTTCACCGACGGCATGGAGATCGCGATCGACGTCAGGGACGGCGGCGACAACAAGTTCGACCTCGACGACACGATCGAGTTCTACGGCACCGGCATCGACATCCCGAGCGCCGGGGGCCGCGTCTACTTCGTCGCCACCGGCCGCGGCCAGGGCTCGCGCCTGAAGTCGCAGAACGGTGCGAAGAAGGGCACCGCCGCGCCGGCGTCCTTCCCCTTCACCTACACGCGCAAAGAACGCTTCATGTTCTTCAGCTCCATGGTCACCAACGGCGAGATCGACAACTTCTACGGCGCCTTCGTCGGGCCGTGGGGGGCGTACATGCCGTTCACCGCGGAGAACTTCGACCCGGCCGGCGCCCCCGCCGAGCTGGAGGTGGTCTTCCAGGGCGTGACCGCGAACCACGACCATGTCATCAACATGGCCGTGAACGGGCACGCGCTGGCCCCGGTCAAGTTCCGCGGCCGTATCCGCCACGTGGCCAAGCTCTCCGTGCCGGTGTCGTACCTCGTGAACGGCACGAACGCGCTGACGTTCGTCAGCACCAACGGCGATCTCGACACCTCCTCGGTCGAGTCGCTGCGCATCACCTATCCGCACCTCTTCAAGGCCGATGACGGCGCGCTCGCGTTCACCGTCGCCGGCGGCACCGAGGTCGCGGTGAGCGGCTTCGCGGACAACAACGTCTTCGCGGTCGACCTCACCAATGCCAATGATCCAATCCGCCTCAACGTGACGGTGTCGAACGGCACCGCCACGGTCGTTGCGCCGGACGGCGGCACGCGCACCATCGCCGTCTACAACGCCTCGCGCCGCGCCGCGCCGGCGCAGCTCGTCCTCAACCAGCCCTCGACCTGGAACGACACGAAGAACCAGGCCGACCTGGTGATCGTCACCAACAGCGCCTTCATCGACGCGGCGAAGACGCTGCAGAAGGCGCGCGAGGCGCAGGGCATCGTCACCTCGGTCGTCGACGTGCAGAACGTGTACGACGAGTTCTCCTTCGGCGTGCACGGCCCGCAGGCCATCCGCGACTTCCTCCAGAGGTCGCAGTCGTGGAAGCGCGCGCCGAAGTACGTCGTGCTCCTCGGCGACGCCAGCTCCGATCCGCGCAACTACATGGGGCACTGGTTCGGCTGGCCGAGCTTCGACTACGTCCCGACCAAGCTCATTCCGACGCAGTTCATCAAGACCGCGTCCGACGACTGGTTCGCCGACTTCAACGACACCGGCGTGCCGTCACTCTCCATCGGCCGCATCCCGGTGCGCACGCCGGCGCAGGCCAACGCCGTCATCGCCAAGCTGGTGAACGCCCGCACGACCACCAGCACCGTGACCATGGTCAGCGACCGTCCCTCGGGACTGAACTTCGAGCAGGGCAGCAACTACGTCGCCGCGAACCTGCCGTCGGCGCTGACCGCGAGCCACATCAGGATCGGCCAGACCTCCAACGTCCCCGGCCAGATCGGAACCGCCTTCTCGAACGGCTCGCTGCTCATCAACTACATGGGCCACGGGTCGACCGAGGTGTGGAGCGACGTGTTCAGCTCCTACGCCGCGTCGCAGCTCACCAACGGGAACCGCCTGCCGTTCGTCGTGGCCATGAACTGCCTCAACGGCATGTTCCACGACTTCTTCCAGGACGCCCTCGGCGAGGCCCTGCTGCGCAACGGCAACGGCGGCGCGGTCGGCGTCTGGGCCAGCTCGGCCCCCACGGCCCCGCAGGTCCAGACCCAGATGAACGCGGAGCTCTTCCGCCAGATCTTCGCCACCCCTCAGCCCATCGGCGACGCCGTCCGCAAGGCCAAGGCCTCGGTCACGGACAAGGACGTGCAGCGCACGTTCATCCTCTTCGGCGACCCGACGATGGTCATCAAGTAACTCGCCCCCTCAGTCCCTCTCCCCACGCCCAGTGGGGAGAGGGTCAGGGTGAGGCGCGATTCGTCACCGCACGTCGAGAAACTCATGGTCGCGCGCAATCTGCATTGCTACGACGATGAGCGCACGGAAAAGCGACGGCCGGAAGAGCGACGGCGATTTCATCTGCTGTTTCATGAGCCCTGCCGACTTGCGCAGAACTCTCGCCGCGCGGCGAAAATCCGCCGGCGTCCCCGCCGCCGGCTCGAACGCGTCGAGCAGGCAGGCCACCATGCCGTCGCATGAGCCGCCGTGAATCAGCGGATCTCGCCCTTTGTAGTCGCTCAAGTTTCGGTCCACGCGGAACGGCTTCGCGTCGAGCAGGAACACCTCGTATGCCGCCGGATCGGCGAGTTTGATGGCGCAGGCAAGTCCCAGCTCGAACGGCATGTTGAACCGCGCGGGAACGCCGGCGCGGCTGATGTCATGGATCGACATCCGGCACGACTGCATCAGCGCGAAGATGCGCGCCAGCCGTCCGTCACCTCGCTCCCGTACCTCGAGTACGCAGTGCGGTTCCTGTCGCAGAAAAACCAGCGTGCCGACCAGCGTGATGAACATCGGCTCATAGCGGTCGTCGAAAGGAACGTTGATGAAGACGCCTTTGGGATCCGGCGTTATCAACGGTGCCTCAATCGCCGGCAGGCCGTTTGCGCCACCGCACCACCTTCCCGGCAACGTCGTTCTTCGCCGCGGGCGATTGGCGGCCCAGTGCCCGTTCCGCCTCGGCGACGATCGCTTTGGCGCGACGCAGTTCCCGTGGCGTGAAGCCGTATGCTTCGATCATCTCCTCAATGGTGGCTCTTTGCAGCACCACCTTGGGGGATTTCCGCACTGCGTTCGGCTTCCGAGCCATGGCGCAATGGTAACGCACGCGCTGTGGTCCACGTCAAAGCAGGCGCCCTACTTCGCCGTCCCCTCGAAGTACGCCTGGATTCGCGGCCACAGGAACTCCGCGACCCTGCGCCCGCGCGGGCCGCCGTCTCCAGGACGATCTCCAGCCACCGGTACGCCGCCGAGGAGTCTTCGCCCGGGCGGAACATCACCGACAACCGACAACCGACAACAAACCCTCTGGTACTCTCCCCGCGCCTTGCCGCTCCTCGTCTACACCCTCACCGCGCTGCTGATCCTCGCGCTCGTGCACCGCTTCCTCGTGCCGCTCTCCCGCGGCGCCGCGGCCTTCCTCTTCCTGCTTCCCTTTCTCTTCGTCGGGCATGCGCTGATCGCCAATCGCGTGTATGCGCCGATCGACAAGATCTACATGGACGTGCCGCTGTCGGTGGTGAAGGAGCGCTACGGGATCGGCGATCCGCACAATCCGGCGACGGCGGACATCTTCTCGCAGATGATCCCGTGGCGGCACGCGGTACGGGAGTCGGTGCTGCGCGGCGAGTGGCCGCTCTGGAACCCGTACATCCTCTCCGGCGACATCCTGGCCGCGGCGGCGCAGCCGGCGGTCTACAGCCCCTTCACCTGGCTGGCGCTGCTGATGCCGGCGCCGCTCAGCTTCACCTTCACCGCGGCCATCACGTTCCTCATCGCCGCGACGGGGGCGTTCGTCCTGGCCCGCGACCTCGGCTGCCGCGAGGTGGCGGCGAGCGTCGCCGCGGCCGGCTTCATGTGCGCCTGCGGCACGACGCTCTACATCCTCTGGCCCCTCGGCCTTTCCTGGGCGCTCTTCCCGCTCGTGCTCCTCGGCGCGCGGCGCGCCGTGCACGCCCCTTCCGTGCGCTCGTGGGCGCTGCTCACCACCGCGTTCGTGCTGCTGATCATGGCCGGCCATCCCGAGTCGGTCCTGCACATCGTCGTCCTCGGCGCTTGTTATGGCGCGTTCGAGTGGCTCCAGCATCGCAAGGTGCGGGCGATCGGCGTGGCGCTGGCCGCGGGCGCGGTGGCGCTCCTCGTCTGCGCCATCTTCCTCCTGCCGTACTTCGAGGCGCTGCCGCAGACGGCCGAGTACTCGTTCCGCCAGCTCTGGAAGGGGAGTGACCGCTCCGCGAAGACGACGCAGGTGCTGCTCACGCTGGCCACCGACGTCTTCCCCGACCTGCATCTGCGCAAGTGGACGAAGCCCGACATCGGCGGCACCGCCGGCGAGACCGCGGCGGTGGGAAGCATCATCCTGGCGCTGGCGCTCTACGCCGCCTGGCGCGTCCGCTCGCGCACGACGTGGTTCTTCACCATCGCCACGCTGATCGTGCTGGCCGCGCACGCGGGGTGGAAGCCGGTGGCGCGCGCGATCCACGCTCTGCCGGGGTTCGACATCACCCTGAACGACCGGCTCGCCTTCGGCGTGTCGTGCATGCTGGCCATCCTCGCGGCCATCGGCGTCGAGCATCTGCAGCGGCGCTCCGCGGCGGTCACGCTGGCGGCCGTGCTGGCGTTCCTTGCCTTCGGCGCATGGTGGATCGCCCGCACGTACGTCATCGAGCCCGGCCCGCGTGACTGGGGAGAGCAGACGACGCTGGCGGAGCTGCTGTTCCTCGGTATTGCGGCGTGCGCGCTCGTCGTCCCAGTCCCCTCTCCCCACCGCAGTGGGGAGAGGGCCAGGGTGAGGGGTCACGGCCCGCTGCGAGGAGCGGCCCCTCACCCTGACCCTCTCCCCGCGCGCGGGGAGAGGGGACTGCTCCTGCTCGTGTTATTGATCGCCCAGCGCGGAATCTCCGAGTACAACGTTCATGCGTCTTTCCCGAAAGAGGCCGCGTATCCGGAGATGAAGCTCTTCGAGCCCTTGAAGAGCGTCCGCGAGCCGTTCCGCATCGCCGGCACGCACTGGGCGCTGCTCCCCGCGACGAACGCGCTCTACGGCCTCGAAGACGTCCGCGGCTACGAGGCCATGACCTTTCACCCGTACGTGAAGACATGGGAGCTGTGGAGCACGCACCAGCCGGTCTTCTTCAACCGCACCGACGACCTGTCCAAGCCGTTCCTCTCGATGATGAACGTCCGCTTCGCCTTCAGCCGCGAGGACGCGCCCGTGCCGCCCGGCTGGCGCGAAGTGGCCCGCGAAGGGGCGGCCACGCTGCTCGAGAACGAGCGCGTGCTGCCGCGTGCATTCGTCCCCCGCAACGTGACCGTCGGCATGCAGAGCGAAGTGGCCGTCGACCAGATGGCGGACGTGACCGACTTTTCCGAGCGCGCCTGGATCACCGCGGACGTCGTTCCGTACGAGCGCACCAACGGCCCCGGACGCGTGGTGCAGCGCGGCGACACGCTCGAGGCGGACATGCAGGGCGACGGCTGGATCGTCGTCACCAACAGCGCCTGGCAGGGGTGGCGCGCCTACCTCGACGGCAAACGCATCAAGCTGCAGCGCGCCAACGTGGCCTTCCTCGGCATCCACGTGCCGAAGGGAAAGCACACCATCCGGCTGGTCTATCTCCCGGAGTCGTTCGTGACCGGGCGCGCGGTGAGCGGAGCGAGCCTCGTGGGGATCGCCGCCTTCATGCTGTGGCGCCGCCGCAGGAGCTCCCCGCGCCGGCCGTACAGCCGAAGCAGTGCCGCCGCGTGACCACGCGCCGCGCCTGCCAGCGCTCGAAGTCGAAGTCGTGCACCGTCATCGGCGATTCCGGCAGCGCGTCGAGGTCGAGCATCTGGTTGAAGTCGCAGTCGAAGAGCCGCCCGTCCCACGAGATCGAGATCGTGTTGCGGCACATCAGCCCCGCGATCGCATTCGGGTTGAAGCCCGACGTCAGCCGCTCCATGTACGACTGGAGGTTCCCCGATTCCACGAGCCATTCGAGGAAGCGCGAGATCGGCATGTTGTTCAGCGCCAGCAGGCGATCGAAGGTGATGCCGAAGTCGCGCGCGAGCGCCGTGTGCCATTCTTTCTCGATCGACCCTTGCGACGGCGCCAGGAACGCGCCGGCGGGATTCATCATCAGCGACAGCATCCGCCGCGGGTCGCCCTTGCCGTAGCCGGCCGCGTTCAGCAGCCGCAGCGCCTCGATCGACTTGTCGAACGCGCCGTCGCCGCGCTGCGCGTCGGTGTTGCGCTTGCGGTAGTGGGGGAGCGAGGCCACGATCTCCACGCCGCGCTCGCCCAGCCACTCCGCCAGCCCCGCGTTGCGCTGCATCAGCAGCACCGAGAGATTGCAGCGGTCGATGACGTGCTTGCCGCGCTTCACCGCCTCGTCCACCACGTACTTGAAGTGCGGGTGGATCTCCGGCGCGCCGCCGGTCAGGTCGACGGTGTGGGCCGTGGTCCGGTCGAGCGCGGAGAGGCAGGCCTCGATGGTCTGGCGCGACATCATCGCGTCGGTGCGGTCGGGTCCCGCGTCGACGTGGCAGTGCCGGCAGGTCATGTTGCACAGCTTGCCGAGGTTGATCTGGAAGATCTCCAGCGGCGCGGGGGTGAGCGAGCTCCAGCCGGCGCGTGCGAGCGCGGCCTCGAAGTCGGCGTCGCCCGGCAGATCGTCGAGCAGCGCGAGCTGCCGTTCCGGATGCGCCAGCGGCACGCGCCGCGACTGGAGCGTCTCCGTCACATCCCCGCCTTTTCCGCGTGCCCTTTCATCTGCATCCCGTGCACGAGCGACGCGCCCCCGCGGATCGCACACGCCACGTGCACGGCCTCGGTCATCTGCTCGAGGTCCGCGCCTTTCTGCAGCGACTCGGTCGTGTACGCGTCGATGCAGTACGGGCACTGCACCGTGTGCGCGACCGCCAGCGCGATCAGCGCCTTCTCGCGCTCGGTCAGCGCGCCGGGCGCGAACACGGCGCCGTAATAGTCGAAGAATTTTTTCGCCAGCTCCGGCGAGCCCTCGGCGATGGTGGCGAAGCCCTTCAGATGTTCCGGCGCGTAGTAATGGTCGGCCAAGCTGTCCTCCTCTGTGCTTCGTCGATACTAACGCCGGTCGTCATGTAGCAGCGCAGGAACGGCAGCGCGGGGGAGCGCGTCACCAGCACCACGAAAGAGGAGCTCATTGCAGGCCCGGTGCTCATCGCCCGGGAGAGCGACGAAGATCTGGCGAAGAAGAAGGAAGCGCTGGAGAAATTCTGAGCGTCAGCGCCACGTCACGATCTTGAGGCTCTCGAAGCGCTTGAAGTCGGCCACGTTGAACGTGACCAGCGTCAGCCCGTGCGTCTGCGCGACAGCGGCGATCTGGCCGTCGGCGAAGGGGGGCATCAGCCCCTGCGCGCCGAGGCGTGCGCGCTCGTGCGCGTGCCACTCCGCGGCGGTCTGGTTGTAATCGAGGATGGGAATCGTGCGCAGGATGACGTCGCGGAAGAGCTCCTGAATCCGGTCTTTGCGCCGCGACTCCGGCATCCGGGCCACGCCGTACTGCAGCTCGTGCCAGACCACCGAGGCGATGGCCACCTCGTCCTCGTGACGGCGGAGCCGCCGCATCACCGCGGGATTCGGCTCCGCCTTCACCGGTTCGGAAATGACATTCGTATCGAGCAGAAACTTGAGGCTCACAGGTCGACGTCCCGCCCCGGATCGCGGTCGCGCACGCCGTCGAAGACCTCATCCGGGTCGAAGTCGAGCTCGGCAAGGTCGTATTTGCTCGTGAACTCGTCATACGCTTCGGAAAACGTCTTCGGCCTGCCCGAGGCCAGGCGATCATAAGTGCTGCAGGAGACGATCATCGCTACCGGCTCGCCATGCCGCGTCAACTCGATCACTTCTCCCGCCTCGGCGTCACGGATGAGCTGGGGGAGATTGTTGCGCGCGTCGGCAATCGATTTCTTCTTCGTCGCCGGCCTCCTTTCTGTACATCGACATGTACATAATAGCACGCGGTAGAATTCCCGCGCAATGACGCGCAGACTGGCCGGTCTCCTCGCCCTCCTTCTCACCACCACCCTCACCGCCGCCACCTTCGACACCGCGCAGTTCAAGGCGTTGAAGTGGCGGGACATCGGACCGTATCGCGGCGGGCGCAGCGCCGCGGTGGAAGGCATCCCCTCGCAGCCGAACGTCTATTACTTCGGCTCCGTGGGCGGCGGTGTATGGAAGACGATCGACGGCGGCGAGACGTGGAAGCCGGTCTCGGACGGCTTCTTCGGCGGCTCGATCGGCGCGGTGGCGGTGTCGGAGTGGGACCCGAACGTGGTCTACGTCGGCACCGGCGAGAAGACCGTGCGCGGCAACGTCTCGCACGGCGACGGCATGTGGAAGTCGACCGATGCCGGCAAGACGTGGACGCACGTCGGCCTCAAAGACTCCCGGCACATCCCGCGCGTGCGCATCCATCCGCGCAACCCGGACCTCGTCTACGCCGCGGTGCTCGGCCATCTCTTCGGACCGAACCAGGAGCGCGGCGTCTATCGCTCGAACAACGGCGGCAGGACGTGGGAGCGCGTCCTCTTCGCCAACGAGAACGCCGGCGCGATCGACCTGGTGATGGACCCGACCAATCCGCGCATCCTCTACGCCTCCACCTGGCGCGTGCGGCGCACGCCGTACAGCCTCGAGAGCGGCGGGGAGGGCTCGGCGCTCTGGAAATCGACCGACGGCGGCGACACGTGGAAGAACATCAGCCGCAACAAAGGGCTGCCGAAGAAGACGCTGGGCATCATCGGCGTCAGCGTCTCCCGCTCCAATCCGCAGAACGTCTACGCCATCCTCGAGGCGGAAGACGGCGGCGTGTTCCGCTCGCGCGACGGCGGCGAGACGTGGGAGAAGACGAACGACTCGCGCGACCTGCGCCAGCGTGCCTGGTACTACACGCGCCTCAACGCCGACCCCCAGGACGAGGACACGGTGTACGTCCTCAACGTCCGCTTTCACAAATCGAAAGACGGCGGGAAGACCTTCACCACCATCCCCACGCCGCACAGCGACAACCACGACCTCTGGATCGCGCCGGACGACAACCAGCGCATGATCGAGGCGAACGACGGCGGCGCCAACGTCAGCAACGACGGCGGCCGCAGCTGGACCGGCCAGGACAACCAGCCCACCGCGCAGTTCTACCGCGTCAGCACCGACAACGCCTTCCCCTACCGCCTCCTCGGCGCGCAGCAGGACAACAGCGCCGTGCGCATCCGCCACCGCTCCACCAGCGGCGGCGGGATCGGCTTCCGCGACTGGGAGGAGACGGCCGGCGGCGAGAGCGGCCACATCGTCGCCAAGCCCGACAACCCCGACATCGTCTACGGCGGCTCCTACGGCGGCTATCTGACGATGGTCAATCACGACACCGACGAGTTCCGCGACGTGAACCCGTGGCCCAACAATCCGATGGGACACGGCGCGGAAGGAGCGGCGGAGCGCTTCCAGTGGAACTTCCCGCTGCTCTTCTCGCCGCACGACGCCAACACGATGTACTCCGCGTCGCAGCATCTCTGGGTCTCGGCCAACGGCGGCGCGAAATGGGAGCGCATCGGCCACGACCTCACGCGCAACGACAAATCGAAGATGGGGCCCTCGGGCGGGCCGATCACCAAGGACAACACTTCCGTCGAATACTACGGAACCATCTTCGCCGTGGCCGAGTCGCCGCACGAGCGCGGCGTGATCTGGACCGGTTCCGACGACGGTCTCGTGCACCTCACGCGCGACGGCGGGAGGACGTGGGCCAACGTCACTCCCAAAGGCGCGCCGCAGTGGATCATGTGGAACTCGATCGACGTCAGTCCCTTCGACAAGGGGACCATGTACCTGGCCGGCACGAGCTACAAGTCCGACGACTTCCGGCCGTATCTCTACCGCACCACCGACTACGGCGCGACGTGGACGAAGATCACCAACGGCATCGCCAGCGACCACTTCACGCGCGTCGTGCGCAGCGACAAGCGCCGCAAGGGACTGCTCTTCGCCGGCACCGAGCGGGGGATGTACGTCTCGTTCGATGACGGCGCGAACTGGCAGTCGCTGCAACTGAACCTGCCCATCGTGCCGATCACCGACCTGGCCGTGCGCGACGACGATCTCATCGCCGCGACGCAGGGACGCTCGTTCTGGATCCTCGACGACCTCACGCCGCTGCAGCAGCTCGACGCCAACGTGACGAAGAAGACCGCGCACCTCTTCGCGCCGCGCGCGACGTGGCGCACGGGCGGCTTCGTCAGCGAGCGGGCGCGCAACCAGGGGACGAATCTCCCGAGCGGCGTCCTGGTCAACTACTGGATCAACCCTGCCGTGAAGAGCGGTACGAAGGTGAAGATGGCCTTCCTCAACGCCGACGGCTCGGTCATCCGCGAGCTGGAAGGGGAGGTCAAGCCGCCCCCGCCGCCCGTCGAGGCAACCGAGCAGAAGGATCCCCCCGCGCAGCCGGAGAAGAAGATCGACATCAAGAGCGAAGGCGGCGAGCAGGAGGCGAAAGCCACCGAGCCCGAAGAGAAGGACCCAAAGGCGGAGAAAGAGAAGGAGCGCAACAAGCTCCCCGACTCCGTCCCCGGCTTCAATCGCTATGCGTGGAACCTGCGCTATCCCGAGGCGAAAAAGTTCGAGGGACTGGTGCTGTGGGGCGGCGGGACGGACGGGCCGCGCGTGCCGCCGGGCGCGTACACGGCGCGCCTCACCGTGGGCGAAGAGACGACCACCGTTCCCGTGCAGTTGAAGCAGGACCCGCGCACGAGCGCATCCCAGGCCGATCTCGAGGCGCAGTTCCGCTTCCTGCTGGACGCCAACCGCAAGCTCTCGGAGATCCACGAGCAGATCGAGCGCATCCGCGAAATGCGCGCACAGCTCGAGGACCTGCGCACGCGCGTCGGCAAGGAGGAGAGCGGCAAGCCGATCGTCGAGGCCGCGAAGGCGCTCGACAAGAAGATGACCGAGGTCGAAGAGGCGCTGTATCAGACCAAGAACCGCAGCTCGCAGGACCCGCTCAACTTCCCGATCCGCCTGAACGACAAGCTGGCCTCGGTGGCCGACTCGGCGTCCGCCGGCGACTTTGCGCCGACCGCGCAGCAGCGCGCGGTGTACGCGCAACTGGTGACGCAGATCGACGAGGAACTGGCCAAGCTGAAGGCGGTGTGGGAGACGGACCTGCCGGCGTTGAACGCGCTGGTCAAGTCGTCGGAGATCGCGGCGGTGAAATAGTCTTAACGTAGGGCGGGCTTCAGCCCGCCTCCCCCGTGGGCGGCGGGCTGAAGCCGAACAAATCGACAGCACCAAACGAGCAACGCAGCTCTGAGCGCCAGACCCAAACAAGACCGGGCGAAGCAATCAGCAGCTCCAAACGAGCAACGCGGCGCTGAGCGCCAGCGCCGAAAAGGGCGGGCGAAGCAATCGACAGCTCCAGACGAGCAACGCAGCTCTGAGCGTCAGAGCCGAACAAGGGCGGACGAAGCAATCGACAGCTCCAGACGAGCAACGCGGCTCTGAGCGCCAGAGCCGGATCGCTCCGGCGAAGCAATGAATGAGTTGCGCCGGTCTGTGCGTCGCTGACCGCCAGCTTCGGGAAGCAGCGAACTATCTTCGCGTAACGTCGCGTCACTCATCATGTAGGGCGGGCTTCAGCCCGCCACCCCCGGGGGAGGCGGGCTGAAGCCCGCCCTACGTCAGGGAGCTGTACTCAGGCAGGTGTGCGCAGCTTCTCCGCCAGCGCGTCTGCCGGCGCGATGAGCGCCGGCAGTGCGACCGTCAGGGAGGCCGCATCGCGGTAGCGCTGCGTCTCCAGCACCCACGGGTGGCGCCGGCGCAGGTCGTCGAACATCGAGAACTCGGTGTCCCCTTCCAGCAGCAGCGGCAGCACCGGAGTGTTCGGGAGGTCGCGCACGACGTACGCGAGCTCCAGCGGAACGCTGCGCGGGTCGGTGATGTCGGCGATGATGAACCGGGCCATGCGCGCCAGCGTCTCGACCGTGCCGATGATGTCCTTGCTGGCTGGTTTGTCGAAGTCGAAGAGGATCGGCGTCTTGTCGAGCTGCCGCAGGGCGGTGCGCACGGCATCCAGCACCGCCTTGCGCTCCTCGGAGAAGCGGCCGAGGATCAGCACGACCTTCGACGTGACGTTATCGATCACCTTGCGCACCTTCGCGTTCTCGAGCAGGAGGTGGATGAACTGGGCGATCTCCACGTCGTCGCAGGTGATGACGGACTCGCCCCCGCGCGTGATCACGAGGTCGTCCTGGGTTGCGCCCTCCAGCTCCACGTTCCACGCGGCCAGGCCGTAGATCTTCGTGCCGACCAGCGTCGCGCCGGAGAGATTGCTGTTGACGATGTTGGCCATACCGAGGTCGGCCCCCGTGAAGTTCGTCCGCCGCGCATCGGCCAGGATGAGCTGCGCCGTGAGGAGGTTCGCCCCGGTCAGGTCGGCGTCGTCGAGGTTGGCCATGTGCAGGACGGCCGAGAGGAAGTCCGCGCCGGCCATGCGCGCGCCGGTGAACTGCGCCTCCGCGCATTTCGCGCGCTGGAACGTCGCGCCGGTGAGGGTGGCGCCGGAGAAGTCGGCCTTCCAGCACTCGGCGTCGGTGAAGTTCATCCCGGCCAGGTCGAGATTGCGGAAGCTGGACTGTACGACGGACGCGTAGCCGAAATCCGCGCCTCGCAGGTCGGCACCGGTGAAGTCGATCCCGTCGAGCCGCGACCTGGCGAACGAGGCGCCGAGCCGTGCGCCCTCGACCTTCGCCCCGCTCAGGTCGCAGTCCTGGAGGCGCGCGTTCTCGAAGAGACAGTGCGAGAGGTCGGCGCCGGCGAGCCGCACCGCCAGGAACCCGGTATTGCGGAAGTCGTATCCGCGCAGGTCCCGCCCCTCCAGCATGGCGTACCCGAGGGGTACCCGTGTCCCGGGATTCTCCGCACGCCAGCGGTTCCACTCCTCGGCGCCGCGCTCGAGAACCTCCAGCGGGTCGGTCATTTGCACAATCTACACGAATGCGCATCGGCCTCTGCGGCTGGACGATCAACGCCGCCAGATACTTCGAGCTCTTCGACACGCTCGAAGTGCAGCAGACCTTCTACGAGCCGCCGTCGCGGGTGACGATGGACCGCTGGCGCGAGCAGGCGCCGGCGGGCTTCGTCTTCACCATCAAGGCGTGGCAGGTCATCACGCACCGCTCCACGAGCACCACCTACCGCCGCCTGCGCAGCGAGATCGATCGCGACGAGGCGGGCGCGTTCCGCGTCAACAAGACCGTCCTCGCGGCGTGGCAGAAGACGCGCGAGTGCGCGCGCATCCTCCGGGCGAAGGCGATCCTCTTTCAATGTCCGGCCAGTTTCAAGCCGACGGACGAGAATGTGGAGAACATGCGCCGCTTCTTCGGCGAGATCGAGCGGATGCAGGGTGTGGACTATCCGTGGGAACCGCGCGGCGCGTGGCCCGACGATCTGCTGCTCGACGTCTGCCGCGAGCTCGACCTCGTGCACACCGTCGATCCCTTCCTGCGAGACACCGTCACGCCCGAGCTCACGTACTGGCGCCTGCACGGCATCGGCAGTGCGTACCGGCCGTACACGGATGAGGAGCTGCAGTCGCTCGCCGCGCGCGTGCCCGCGGGGGAGACGTACGTGATGTTCAATAACATCCCACGCGTGGACGACGCGACGCGTTTCCGCACCGCGTTCAACGCGTAGCGTCTGGACTGCGCGAGCGCCAGCTCGCGCTCTCCAAGCGTCAGCCGGGCAGCCTCTCCTCGAACTTCGCCGATGCCGGGCGTTGCGTGCGCGCGCTCTCCTCGAACGCGCGATACATCTGCTCGCTCTGGATGAGCCACACGTCCGCGGTCGCCTTCGCTTTCTTCACCAGCTCCCACGCCCGCGCGTAGTCGCCGCGCGCGTAGGCCAGCCGTGCGCGATAAAGATGACAGCGATCGCTGACGCGCCACGCCTCGGCGCGGTCGAGCCAGCGCTCCGCCTCCGCGAGCGCGCCGCCGCGGATGGCGGTATAGGCGAGCGCGAGGTGAACGTCGCGCGCGACCTCCGGATCTGCCAGCGTCGCGAGCTTCTGCAGCGCCGCCGCGTTGTGCGCGCGCGCCGCCTCGAGGTCGCCGAGCTTCGTCTCGGCCACGCCGAGGTTCGCCAGGATCACCGCCTCCACGCGGGGGTTGCCGACCTGTGCCGCGACGGCTGCCGCCTCGCGGGTCGCCGCCACCGCCTCGCGCTCTTTCCCCTGCGCCCAGAGATAGAGGCCGCGATTGACGAGGCCGTACACGGAGCTGGCCGTGTCGCCGATCTCGCGCGTCAGGACGATCTGCCGACGGGTCATCTCCTCGGCGCGCGCGAAGTCGCCGCGCGCCGCGTACACGCCGGCCAGGTTTCCGACGATGGTCGCGCTCAGGTAACGATCGTTCATGCGGTCCGCCAGGGCGGCGGCCCGCGTGAAGTGCTTCTCGGCGAGGGCCGGATCGGGGATCGAGTCGGCGAGCACGCCCAGGTTGTTGTGGAACTGCGCCTGCTTGCGGACGTCGTGCAGCGCGACGGCGATGCGCAGTCCTTCGTCGAACTGCGTCCGCGCCTCGTCCAGCCGCCCCATGCGCCAGCTCGCGTGGCCGAGGAGGGAGAGAGCGCGCGCGTGCAGCTCGCGGTCGCCGAGGCCGCGCGCGATCTGCAGCGCCTCGCGCGCGCTGGCTTCGGCGCCCTTGTAGTCGCCGCTGTCGATCTTCCACCTGCCGCGCCCGATCATCGCGTCGAGGAGTCCCTCGCGGTCGTTCCGCGCGCGCGCCTGTGCCATCGCCTCGTCCATCAGCCGCGCCGCCGCCTCGTGCTCCGCCATGGCCTGCCGGCACTCGGCCAGGCGCACTTTCGCCGCCAGGAACTCCGGGTCGCGGTCCAGGCAGACCGTGAAGTAGTGCGCCGCCACCTTCGGCCCGCGCGTCCGCAGCTCCTGCATCCCCATGGCGAAGAGCATGTTCGCCGTGGCGTCGAGCGACATCCGCGCGCGCACGTCCGCCGCGCTGGAGGGATCGATGCGCTGGGCCAGGTCGACGCTCATCTGCCGCGCCGCTTCGACCAGCACCGTGGACGTCGCCTCGCGCGGCGTCTCCGCGCGGTCCGGCCGCAGCGCGGCATAGCGGATCGTGTACTTCCCCTCGTCCTGCGTGACCACCGGCTCGATGAGCACGTCCGCGCCGAGGGCCGTCATCAGCGCTCCGCGATTGCCGCGGAATCGTTCCATGGCTCGCGCGACCTCCTCCGCCGCGACCACGTCCGCGCCGCGCGCGCGCCGCGTTCCTTCGATCACCAGCTCCGTGAGGCCGGTCTCGATCCATTTCAGCGAGGCGTCGCCGGTCTCGTTGCGGAAGGGGAGGATGGCGATGCGCCCGTGCGACGCCGCGAAGAGCCGCTCCGGCGTCCGCCGCGAGAGGAAGGACGCTCCGGCGATCAGTGCCACGACGAGCAGCAGCGCCGCGCCCGCGAGCATGCGGCGCCGCACGCGCGCGGGGCGCTCGCGGATCGCTTCCAGCTCGCGCACGGCCGTCGCCGCGTCCGCGCGGTCCGCGGGATGGAGCGCGAGCATGCGCTTCAGCAGCGACTCCAGGGCGCGGTCGTGGAAGTCGTACGGCGCGACTTCGCCCTTGCGCACCAGGACCAGCAGATCCGGCGGCGTCTCCACGGGACCGTACGCCCCGCGTCCCGGCGCGAGCATCTCGTACAGCACGATGCCGAGCGAGTAGACGTCGCTGGCCTCGGCGATCGGCAGGCCGTGCGCCTGCTCGGGCGACATGTAATGCAGCGTCCCGACCAGGCTGCCGGCCGAGGTGTGCGAGTCGTCCGTCGTGGCGGCGGTGCGGCCGAGGACGGCGGTGCGCTCCATGTCGTCCGGCACCAGCACGTCGGGAGGCGGCGCCGCGACGCGCATCGGGTCGACGGGCCGCGCCAGCCCGAAGTCGAGCACCTTCACCTGCCCCTGCGGCGTGAGCATGATGTTCTCGGGCTTGAGGTCGCGGTGCACGATGCCGCGCGCGTGCGTGACGGCCAGGACGCGCGCGACCTGCAGGGCGACGTCGAGCGCTTCCGCTTTCGTGAGCCCCGCCTCGATGCGCGCGCGAAGCGTCGTCCCCTCCACCAGCTCCAGGACGAGGTAGTCGCCGTCGTCGCGCTCGAGGACGTCGTAGATGCGGCAGATGTTGGGATGGTCGAGCTGCGAGAGGACGCGCGCCTCGCGCAGGAAACGGGCGCGGACGAAGGCGTGCACGCGCTTGTCGGCGTGGATGACTTTCAGCGCCACGGCGCGCTCGAGCTTCTCGTCCCAGCCGCGCCACACTTCGCCCATCCCGCCGGCGCCGAGGAGCGCGTCGACGCGGATCCGGCCGATGCGCATCCCGGTCTCGAGCGGCATGTCACGCGATTGTAATCTCCACGCAATCTGCATCCCGTACCCTGCTGGCGTGGATAACCTGATTCACTTCCCGCTGCGGCGCATCTGCGCGCTCGGCGTGCCCGACTCCGCGCTCAGCGCCGTCCGCGCGTCGATGCCGTACGTGGCCATTTCGACGGACGGCACCATGCTGCAGCGCTGCGATCTGCTGATTCTCGACCGCGACGACGTTGGCGCGCGCGACCTCATGCGCTGGATCCGCCAGCGCGTGCCGGAGTTCCCCGTGCTGCTGTGGGACGCGGCGGCGACGGCCTTCGCCGAGCAGTGCCGCAGGCTGCTGTTCCCGACCTCCGCTGCATAGGCACCCGCGTACAATGGGCGGCGAATGCCGCCGGCGATCTTAGTCGTCGAGGACGAGCTGCTGACGCGCCGGACGCTGCAGGATCTGCTGCAGCGCGAAGGCTTTGCGGTCAGCACCGTGGGATCGATCGCCGAGACGATGGGCGAGGTGAACCGCCGTGCCTACGACCTCATCCTGCTCGACCTGATCCTCCCCGACGGCGACGGCATCGACGCGTGCGGCCGCATCCGCGAGCGGCACCGCATGCCGATCGTGATCCTCTCCACGCGCCGCCAGCTCGAGGACCGTGTGGCCGGGCTGGAGACGGGTGCCGACGACTACATCGTCAAGCCGTTCGAGCCGGCGGAAATGATCGCCCGCGTCCGCGCCCAGCTCCGCCGCGCGCAGCAGCTCAGCGCGAGCGACGGCCAGGAGATCATCCGCGCCGGCCGCCTGGCCATCGACCCGTCGATGCAGGACGCCCTCATCGACGGCCGCCCGGCCGGCCTGACCCAGAAAGAGTTCCAGCTCCTCCACTTCCTCGCCACCCGCGCCGGCAAGGCCGTGAGCCGCGAGACCCTCATCGACCACCTCTGGTCCGAGGACGAGCTCGGGTCGGACAAGAACGTGGCCGTCTACATCCGCAGGATCCGGCAGAAGATCGAGAAAGATCCCGACGAGCCGGAGATCCTGCTCACGGTGCGCGGCTTCGGCTACCGGGTGGCGGGGTAGGTCTGGAGTGCGGCAGCGCCAGCTGCCGCCCTCCATGCCGCAGCGCCAGCTGCGGCGGGGGGGCGGAGGCTGGCGCCTCCGCATGGAGAGCGGCAGCTGGCGCTGCCGCACTCCAGACGCTTCGCGTAATCTCCCCGTAACCTGGCCGGCCGTAAGCTCCGTGGGACGCACGATGCACGACGTGTCCACAAACGAGCAGGAGCGGCTGGCGGCGCTGGCGCGGTATGCGATTCTCGACACCTCCGCCGAGGACGCGTTCGACGAGCTGGTGCAGCTGGCGTCGACGATCTGCGGGGCGCCGATCGCGCTGATCAGTCTCGTCGATGCGTCGCGGCAGTGGTTCAAGGCGCGCATCGGGATCGCCAAATCCGAGACGCCGCGGCAGATCTCGTTCTGCACGCATGCCATCCGGCAGCGCGACCTGTTCGTCGTCCACGACGCGCGGCTCGATCCGCGCTTCGCCGACAACCCGCTCGTCACCGGGGAGCCGCACATCCGCTTCTACGCCGGCGCGCCGCTCATGACGCCCGACGGCCACAACCTCGGCACGATCTGCGTGATCGACCGCCGGCCGCGCCTCCTCGCCGATCCGCAGCGCCGCGCCCTCACCGCGCTGGCGCGCCAGGTCGTCGTGCAGCTCGAGCTGCGGCGGGAGATCGCCGAGAAAGCCATCGCCGAGGAGCGGCTGGCGCGGGTGGTGGAGGGGAGCAACGACGGCTTCTGGGACTGGAACATCGCCGGCGGCGCCGTCCAGTTCAGCGAGCGGGCGGTGGCCATGCTCGGCTACGCACCCGGGGAGCTCGAGCCGCGCGTCGACACGTGGGAGCGCCTCGTCCACCCGGACGACTATCCGGCCATGATGAGCGTCCTCAACGATCATCTCGCCGGCCGCCGCGAACAGTACGAGAGCGAGCATCGCCGGAGATCGAAAGACGGGGCGTGGGTGTGGATCCTCGACCGCGGCAAAGTCGTGGCCCGCGACCGCGACGGCTGTCCCCGGCGCATGGCCGGCACGTACAGCGACGTCTCCAAGCGCAAGCGCGCCGAGCGCGAGCTCGACCGCTTCTTCGACGTCTCCCTCGACCTCCTCTGCATTGCCGGGATGGACGGCCGCTTCCGCCGGCTCAACCCCGCTTTCCACCAGGTCCTTGGCTACACCATCGACGAGCTCTGTGCCGTCCCCTTCATCGATCTCGTCCATCCCGACGACCGTGCCGCCACCGCGGCCGAGGTGGCGAAGCTGCGGGACGGCGAGACCACCCGCTACTTCGAGAACCGCTACCTGCGCAAAGACGGCGCGATCCGGTGGATCGCCTGGACCGCCTCTCCCGCCACCGACGAGGGACTCATCTACGCCGCCGGGCGCGACGTCACCAGGACGAAGCTCACCGAGCACGAGCTGCGCCGCAGCGAGGCGCGCACGCGCTCGATCATCGACAACGCCCCGGGCGGCCTGATTACCACCGACGCGCGCGGGGTCATCGAGAGCGTCAACCCGGCCGCGGAGCGGATGCTCGGCTACGCCGCGGCGGAGATGCAGGGCGGCCGTCTCGACATCCTGCTCAACGCCACCTTCGACCTCTACACCGCGCTCGACCGCATCACCGAGCTGCCGGTGCGGCGGCGGAACGGGGAGACGTTCACCTGCGAGCTGTCGCTGTTCGAGTTCTACGCCGCCGACGACCAGCGCCACTTCGCGGCGAACCTGCTCGACGTCTCCGAGCGCCACGTCGTGGAGCGGATGAAGCGCGACTTCATCTCCACGGTCAGCCACGAGCTGCGCACGCCGCTCACGGCCATCCGCGGCTCCCTCGGCCTGCTCGCGTCGGGCGTGGTGGGCGAACTGCCGGCCGAGGCGCGGCCGGTCATCTCCGTGGCCGAGCGGAACAGCATCCGCCTCATCTCGCTCATCAACGACATCCTCGACTTCGACCGCCTCGAGAGCGGCAAGATGACCATGCAGCTGCGTCCCACGCCGTTGAAGCCGGTCCTGGAGCGCTCCATCGAGAGCATCAGCGCCGTGGCCCTGCAGGACGGCGTGCGCATCGAGCTGCACTGCAACGGCGCCAGCGTCCTCGGCGACGAAGAGCGGCTCCTGCAGGTGACGGTCAACCTGTTGTCCAATGCCGTCAAGTACTCCAGCCGCGGCGACACCGTGACCGTGTCGGCCTCGGTGGAAGGGGAGAGCGTGGAAGTGCGCGTCGCCGACCGCGGCCGCGGGATCCCCGCCGACCTGCAGAAGAAGCTCTTCCACCGTTTCGAGCGTGCCGACTCCAGCGACGCGCGCCCGAAGCCCGGCACGGGCCTCGGCCTGGCCATCTGCAAGGCCATCGTCGAGCAGCACGGCGGCGCGATCGGCGTGGCCAGCCGCGAGGGAATGGGGAGCACGTTCTGGTTCCGCATCCCGGCGGCAGGGGCGGCGCAGTGAAGGTGCTGGTCATCGACGACGAGGAAGACGTCCGCTACGTGGCCCGCCTCAGCCTCGGCCGCGTCGGCGGCATGGACGTCGTCGAGGCCACGAACGGCCAGGAAGGGATCGCCCGCGCCCGTGCCGAGCGCCCCGACTTCATCCTCCTGGACATGATGATGCCGGGCATGGACGGCGCCGCCACGTTCCGCGCGCTGCACGCCGACCCGGAGACCGCGGACATTCCCGTGGTCTTCCTCACCGCCAAGGCCATGGCCTCCGAGGTCCAGCGCCTGAAGAACCTCGGCGCCCGCGGCGTCGTGCTCAAACCTTTCGATCCCATGACACTGGCGGACGAGATTCGTGCGATCCTCGGGGGATGACCGACTCGCTGCTGGGGGAGCTGCGCGGACGATTCCGCGAGGCTGCCCGCATCCGGCTCGTCGAGATGACGGTGCTGCTCGGCCTGCTCGAGCGCGATCCGTCCGACGCCGTGGCGCTGCAACAGCTGGCGCATCACTTCCACGCCCTGGCGGGGATGGGCGGCACGTACGGCTTTCCGCGCGTGACGGAGCTCGGCGATGAGGCGGAGAGCGCGATCGTGCCGCTGATGCGGCGCGGAGGAGTGCCGGACGCGGAGATGGTGGCGTACTGGTGGGAGCTGGCCCAGGGCGTGGGGCGGGAGCTGGAGCGCGAGCCGGAGCCGCTGAAGCCGGTGGCGCGCTCGTTCGACGTCCTGATCGCGCTCGACGACGCGGAGCTGGCGGCGCGGATCTGCGAGGCGCTGGAGCGGGAGGAGATGCTCGTGCGCATCGGCGCGCCGGGCGGGCGCAGGCCGGACGTGGCCATCGTCGACTCGGTCGAGGCGCTCGACAAGCTCGAAGGCGTGGACGTGATCGTCATCGGCGAGGCCGGCTTCGAAGAGAAGATGCGCGCCCTGCGCAGCGGCGCCGAGGCCTTCGTGACGCGGCCGCTGGACGTCCTGGCGCTCGTCCGGCGCGTGGCCGCGCTGCGCGAGCGGAAAGAGCGGCCGGCGCGGCGCATCCTCGCCGTCGAGGATGACACCGTGACCATCGCCCTCATCCGCGGCATCCTCAGCGCGGCGGGGTACGAGATCGAGATCTGCCGCGATCCGCGCGACTTCGAGAAGATGCTGGTGGCCTTCCAGCCCGACCTCCTGCTGATGGACGTGCAGCTCAGCGACGATGTGACCGGACACGATCTGGTGCGCTACGTCCGCCAGAGCGAGCGCTTCTCCACCGTGCCGGTGATCATCGTGACCAGCGACAGCGAGCGGCGGGCGATCCTCGAATCGACGAATGCCGGCGCGGACATGCTGGTGACGAAGCCGGTCGACTGGGACCTGCTCCTCTCGCAGATCGCGGCGCGGCTGGAGCGGGCCACCGTGGTCCGCGAGCTGACGGACCGCGACCCGCTCACCGGCGTCCTGACCCGCGGCGCGTTCGACGCGCGGATGCGGCAGCGCGGCGCCGGCGGCAACGCCGTGCTGGTGCTGATGGACCTCGATCACTTCAAGGTCATCAACGACACGCACGGGCACGCGGCCGGCGACCGCGTCCTGACGTCCCTCGGCACGTTGCTGCGCCGCCGCCTGCGCTACAGCGACGTCGTGTCGCGCTACGGCGGCGAGGAGTTCGCGCTGCTGCTCGAGAACGTGAGCCTGGCCGGTGCCGCGGACCTGTGCGAACGGCTGCTGGCCGAGCTGGGGGAGATGGAGCCGGGCGTGACCTTCAGCGCCGGCCTGGCGCCGCTGCAGGAGTCGTTCGAGGAGAGCTACCGCCGCGCCGACGCCGCGCTGTACGAGGCCAAACGGGCGGGACGCGCGCGCATCGTCAGCGCGTAAGAAGGTTGCTTGTTGCTGTGTTGCTGGTTCGTTGCGGTTCATCGCGCAACCGGCCATGCGCCGCAACGAACCAGCAACCAGCAACGCAGCAACCTTTTGTGCTACAACGCCGCGCGTCATGTGGACCGCCCGACGCATTCTCAAAGAGCTCGCCGACGCCGACCGCCGCCGAGCCATCCTCACCACCTTCTGGAAGACCGCCGACCAGCAGCACCGCATGATCGTGCAGATGCAGCTGGCCCGGTCGCTCAACTTCCGGGAGGAGACGGTACGCAAGATGCCGCCGGAGAAGAAGGCCGACCTCCTGGCCTCGCGCATCGGCGTCCCCGACTTCGACCAGTACCTCGAGATGGCGCTGATGACCTATCACACCACCCAGAAGAGCGAGATGCTGGCCGCCTTCCTCGACCGCTGGAACGTCCCGCACGAAAACGGCTCCATCGAGTCCGACGACTACAAGGTGCCGTCCGCGGATGAGGTCCGCGCCGCCGCGAAGGAGCTCACCCAGTTCGACCCGCAGGACGTGAAGATCTACCTCGCCACCGCGGGGCTGCTGATGGCCGAGGGATGGCGCGATTCGACGTGGCCGGTCGTGGATTCTTTGTAGGTACGAGGGACGAGGTACGAGGTACGAGTGCTCCGCTGCGGCGCACTCCGGGCATGAAGCTCAGGCGGCGAGTGTGCCCGAGCGGAGCACTCGTACCTCGTACCTCGTACCTCGTCACTCGATTTTCAGGATCGTCCACGCCGTCCCGTCCCACATCAGCGTCGCCCGGCCATCCTGCGGCGCCGCGAAGCGGTCCGCCACGGTGCCGGTCTTGAACGCGGTGCCGACCTCGTTGGCGAGCCACTTCCAGGCAAAGTCCACCGTCACCGTGCCGTCGGGGTTCGGGCGGACGGCGGTGACGTCGCCCATCTCCTTCTTCGCCAGCGGCACGATGTCGAGGAGACCGTTGGGGCGGAGGAGGAAGCGCTTGTCGTTGCGCGACTTCTCGTTCAGGGCCACGTCGCCGCTGCCGTCCACGGTCACCCAGCCGGCGGCGGACAGCTCCTTGACCGCGGCGCGCTGCGGGTCGTTCATCGCCGCGCCCGACACCGGCGTCGTATAACCGGCGTTGGTGAACTCGTACTCGCCGAAGTCGGGCGAGTTCGCGATCAGGTCGCGCGCCTGCTGCGCCGAGGGTGGGGGAGGCGCGGCCGGCTTCGCCGGGGCGGCCTGTTCGATCGGTTTCTCGTCACCCGAGCATGCGGCAAGGAGCAGGAGGAGCAGGGCAGCCAGCGCGCGTTTCATGCGGAGAGTAAACCCGCGACTTCCTCCGGCGTCAACGCGCGCGTGGTCCCCTCGGCCAGCTCGCCCAGCGTCACGCCGCCGATGGCCACCCGCGCCAGCGACACCACCTTCGCCTCCAGCGCCTCCACCATCCTCCGCACCTGACGGTTGCGCCCCTCGGTGATGGTGATCTCGAACACCGTCTTGCCGCCGGGATCGCGCAGCCGTTTCACCGAGGCCGGGCGCGTCGCCCCGTCCCGCAGCTCGAGGCCGTTGCGCAGCCGGTCGAGCTGTTCTTCGGTCAGATGCTTCGACGCCTTCACCACATACGTCTTCGGCACGTGGTACTCCGGGTTCGTCAGCCGCTCCGCGAAGGCGGTGTCGTTCGTCAGGATCAGCAGGCCGCTCGTATCCATGTCCAGCCGTCCCACCGGAAAGAGGTAGCGCTCCCGGTCCGGCAGGAGATCGTAGATCGTCTTCCGCCCCTCGGGGTCGCGATACGTCGTGAGATAGCCGGTCGGCTTGTGCAGGAGGAGGTAGACCGGGGCCGCCTTCGACAGCGGCTTGTCGTCGACCAGCACCTCGTCGCGCTCCAGGTCGACCCAGCGGTTCGGGTCCCCCTCCACCCGCCCGTTCACCTTCACCCGCCCCCCGCCAATCCACTTGCGCGCCTCCGTGCGCGAGCCGAGGCCGGCCTTCGACACCACGCGCTCCAGCGTCTTCAGCGGGCGGTCGCCCGGCGGGGGAGCCTTCACCCCTTTCCCGGCCGGCTTAGGGCGCAATCGTCAGCTCCACCTTCTCGCCGATCTTGACCCGGGCGATGCTCGAATCCGACTTGCGCACCGACACCTCGTGCACGTCGCCGGTATTGGCGTTGGTGAAGCGATAGAGGTTCGTCTCCCCCTCGGACGAGACGAGCAGCGGGACGCCCTCCTTCTTCTGCGGGTCGAGCGCGAGCGTCACGCGCTGATAGACGCGGTTGCCGTACTCCGGCGCGTCGGCCGTCTTCCCGCCGCGCTTCCAGACGATCCCCTGCCGGGTCGCCTCCGCCTCCCACGATTCGCCGTCCGCGCGGAAGCGCACCTTCTCCGCGCCGGGCGTCTTGCGCGTCATCTCCCCCTCGGCCCGGATGTCGTCTTCCACGAGAGTGAACGAGAACCGCGGCGCGGAGCGCATCCAGAGCAGCGCCTCGTCGTACGTCCCTTTCTGCAGCTCCGGGATGCGCGTCTCCACCGCCACCGGGCGCTGGGTGGCCGTGGTCTCGGTGACGGGCGCGGTCGCCGTCGGGGCGGGGGACTCGCGGGAGCAGGCGAGGGCGAGTGCAACAAAAACGAGAACGAAGCGACGCATGTCCCCAACTTTAATGGAGCCCGGAAATCTCCGTGCTACATTCATGTTGGAGTCCGATCATGCGCGACAAAACGTGGATGTGGTGGGTGGTACTCGGAACTGCCGTGGGGTGTGTTCTGTTCGGTACGCTGCGGCTGCCGTTGTGGGACGGCGGCGAAGTGCAGCAGGCGGGAATGCTTCCGCCGCCCCATCGTCCCGCGCCGCAGCCGGTCTTCGTTCCGGAGCCGCCGCCCGGCGAGCCGTCGCGCGAAGTACCGACCCTCGTCCAGGTCAGCAACGAGCAGACGGAGCTCCGCATCAAGGCCCTGGCCCACGAGATGGCCGACATGTGGACGCGCGACCCCGAGAAGCTCGTCGTGGCCATCGACGACGCCGCGCGCTCCACGCCCAGCGCTCCCTCGGTCACGCTCCTTTTAGCCATCGCCCATGCCGAGACGAACGGCATGATCCTCGACGTCTCCGAGGCGGGAGCGGTGGGGCTGGCGCAGGCCACGCCGGTCGCGTACCGCCAGGAAGGGTTCGACGGGAAGCTCTTCGTCACCGACGACTACCTGATCGGCTCGCGCGCCTACATCATGAAGAAGCCCCTCGGCGACGCCGACACCATTGCCTCGATGGTCGTCGACAAGGACACGCCGAAAGTGCGCAAGCGCGCGAAGAGCCTCCTCGCCTCGGCCAAGGAGCTGCGCCGCGAAGGCATCGACGAGCTCGACCTCCTGGGGCCGTTCGGCTCGAAGCGCTACTTCGCCCGCATCAACGATATGGACCAGCACAACAAGTCCGTGCTGAACAAGCTCGGGAAACTGCTCGAGAACGGCTCGCGCGCCGAGCTGCGCAAGTTCCGCAACGAAGTGCGGACCGAGTACCGCTCCCTCAAGCAGACGCAGCTCACCGCCTGGGTGCGCTACCAGAAGGAGCTCATCGCCGAGCGCGACGCCATGCTCGAAAAGCACTTCGGCATGGATGCCCGCATCGTGAAGAAGTCGATGGCCTACGAGGCCAGCGAGTACCTCGGCGAGCACCTCGACGACCGTTTCTCCGCCAAGAGCATGGCCCGCTTCCTGGTCTGCCACCTCGACCGCAAAGGCGTCGAGGCGCGCAAGCTCGCCAAAGGGGCCTCCGAGCGGCGCATCGAGGAGATGACCGCCGCGCTCTACAACGGCGGCTCGCACAACGTGAAGCGCATGCTGGCGGGCCTCATCCGCACGCTGCCCGAGACCGAGAAGTACATGAAGAAGGTCCCGGCCACGCGGCGCCGCCTCGACGGCGTGATCGCCGGGATGCCGCTCGGCGACTCGCAGGTGCGCACGCTGCGGTAGGTCATGACGGGCTGAAGCCCGTCCTACGTCGAGCATGCGTATCGCGAGAAACGCGCTCAACGTAGGGCGCGGCTTCAGCCCGCCCACGCTCAATCCCGCTCGCCGTCATAGTGCCGGCCAGGCGCTTCGTACCGGCGCGCACGGTGAACGGGTAGGAGAGGCTCCACTTCCCCTCCTTCATCGTGAACGGCAGCCGCTCGTGCTCGATGGTCACGAAGCCGCTCCACGAGCCGGTCGCCGGGCCAGGCGTGCCGCCGAAGTAGTCGAGGGCGACGGCCAGCGGATGTGTGCGGGTTAGTTCCCCTGATATATACTTACATCCATCATAGCGCACCTAAAGGAGTCTTGATGCGCCGAACGCTGCAGATGCTGCTCGTTGCATTGACCCTTGTCTTCGTGCCCACCGCTTCGCGGCTTCCTTTCCTGGCCGGACTGGTCCTCGCCGCGACGAGCGGCGCGCTCATTCCGCGATCGGCCGCACCGTTGCCGGCGGTGCTCGGCGGTTATGCCTCCGACGTGGCCTGGGAAAATGCCGATCACGTGCTGATCGCGGCGGAAAATGGCGTCCACCGTTATTCATTGCGCACGCGTGTGGCCGAGGATCTCATCCCCGACACCCCCTTGCCGGACGGACTGCAGGACCCCGAGAAAGTGTCGAGCGATGGTGCGAGCGTGACGGCCACCAGCCGCTATACCGTCGGAGGCTACGCCATGCGGCTGTCGGACCGTAAACGCCTCAGCGCGATGCGCGTTCCGATGGTTCCGCTCGACACGTCCGTGCGCGGTCAACGGCAGTGCCTCCTCGCGGTGCCGCTCAGCGGCAAGCTCGATGAAGTGGTGTGGTGCGGTCCGGCCGACAAGTCGTGGCTGAAGTACCAGCCCGTGCATCGGCTCACCTCCAACGCGGAGGCATTCACCCGTTCGTTCAGTCCCGCGGGCGCCATCGCGTTGGGCGAGGACGGATCGCTGACGGTCGTGACCTCCGTCGAGCCGGGAGTGTTCCGCTACGCCGCGGACGGAACGCTGATCGAAACGCTGGGGAAATCGTTCGACGACTTCCTCCTGCAGACCACCCTCGAGATCAGCCGGCGTTTTGCGAATGACGTCGACGGCCGCTATCACCTGCTCCTCAACAAACAGCCGCTCCTCGAAGACCTCGTGCTCACGCACAAGGGGCCCGCGCTCCTGGTGCGCCTCGCCGAAAAGGAGCGCATCCGCTGGGAGCTCTGGTGGCCACGGCCGGAAGGCAAGCCGGCGCTTCCCGCGACGCGCCTTGGCATCGACCGAATCGGTCCGTTCGGCCACCTCCGATGCGATGCACGGGGCCGGTCGCTCGCCTGCGTCGGCTCGAATCCCGACCGAAAGAAAGCCGCCGATGTCCGGGCCGCCGAGCACGTGCCGTATCTCTGGATCTTCGAGCTGCCGAAATGATCGCCGCTCTCCTGGCCGCGGTTCTGGCATTGCCGCCCGGCGCGGAGGCGATCCGCATCGGCAACGACGCCTGGCCGGAGAAAGTCAGCGGAGCGCGCGAAGGGGAGAAGGTCTGGTGGTGGTCGCAGGATTGTGCGCCGACGACCAGTGAATGCATGGCGCCCGTCGCGCGGCGCGTGCAGGTCGTCGATGGTGCGTCCGGAAAAAAGCTCCCGGGCGCGCGCGTGATCTGGGGCACGGATGGGATGCGCACCGATCTCCCCGACGCCCTGCTGCCGTTCGCGATCACCGACGCCGGCGGCGAGGCCGTGCTGCGCCTGCCAAAGAGCGCCGGCGTGTCGATGCGCGTAGACGGTCCGCGTGCCGCCTCGTGGTGGCAAAGCGTGACGCCGGGCGACGTGCCGGTGCGGCTGGCGGCGGTTCCCGCGTCGCCCTCCCCGGTGCAATTGACGATCGGCGGAAACGAGCCTGCCACGCGCGCCGTCGTGCAGCTCGAATCGAGCGGCATCCGCAGTTGGGCCGTTGCGTACGACGGCCGGATCACACTCCCGGCGCTTCCGGCCGCACCGGTGCAACTCGTCGCGTGGAGCGAGGCGTCCGCGCCGCTGGTGATGGAGATCGACCTTGCCCGGCTCCCGCGCACGATCGACCTGCCTCGCGGCGCCTCCGTCCGGGGACGGGTGATCGACGCGCGCCGTCATCCCATCGAGGGCGCCGCCGTCGAAGCGGTCGTACCGATCGGAACACTGGCGCGCGGCCTGCGCCGCTACGCGAGATCGACACGAGCCGGCACGTTCGTTCTGCGCGGCACCCCCGCGGGTGCGCTGCAGGTGAAGATCAGGCAGACCGCGCGGGCCACGGTCGTGCGCCGCATCGAAGCCGACGGAGACGTCGATGCCGGGGACATCACGCTCCGGCCGGCGCGGCAAATCGCGGTGCGCGTCCTCGACGCCGAGGGCGCGCCCGTGGCCGGCGCCACGGCGCGTGCTGCCGGCAGTCCATCCGCGACGACCGGGCGCGACGGCATCGCGCGCATCGACTCCGTCGCTGCCGGGGAAGACGTCACCGTCACGATCGCCGCGAAGGGTTTCCGCGCCACCGACATCGAGGTTGCATCCGACGCGAAGTTTCCGCTCGACGTCACCCTCTCCCGTGGGGTTCGTCTCGTGGGCAGGATCGTCGACGCGAAGCGCGGGGAGCCCGCCGGCCCCGGCAATGTGCTGCTCGACAACAACGGCGGCCGCCGCATCGTCGCATTCGACGAATCGGGGCTGATCGACATCGGCGGTCTCGACGCAGGGCAACTGGCCGTGGAGATTCGCGCGCACGAACACGCTCCGCGCTCGATCGACACGCGCAGCGTCGCTGCCGACGAAACGTGGGACCTCGGCGCCTTGTCTGTGGAGCCCGGCGCCGTGCTCGCCGGGCGCGTGATCGACGCCGATCGGGGCGACCCGGTTGCCGCCGCGCGTATTCGTGTCCTTCGTGGCAGCGACCTGGGGGCGGCACTGGCCGCCGTGATGAACGACTGGATCGGTGCCACGTCGAACGACGACGGCTCATTCAGCGTGCGCGGTCTGACATCGGGATCGCACGTGGCTCTCGTCGAGGCGCCGGGATTCGCGCCGCGCGTGCTTACCTTCGAAGCCGATGCAGAAGCGGTCGAAGTGAAGCTCGATCGCGCGCGCGGCCTGGCCATCGACTGCGCACCCGTGCGGCGCTGCGGAACCGAGGCGCGCCTGCTCTACGCCGGCTCCGTGCATCCCTGGGCCTCGACGTCCGCGACGATGCAGGACGGCAAGGCGCGCATCCTCACCGCCGCTCCCGGCACGGCGCTGCTGCGGCTCGTTCAACGCGGCGAGATCGTGCACGAGCGCGAAGTGCAGATTGGCGCGGCGGCGGAGACCACGGTCGAGATCCGCCTCGGTACCGCCACATTGCGCGGCACCGTGGCCTCTGCCGGGCGTCCGCGGCGGGATGGCGGGCGGGTCGAGCTCCGCGCACGGACCGCGCCATCGGCGGGCCTGCCGGTCTACCTCGAGCGCCGTACTCCGGATGGACACTCCCTCGGCGGCGGATGGCAGACGGACCTGCCGGCGTTCCAGGCGGCGGAGGTCGACGGCTCGGGCAACTTCGAATTTCCGGAGCTCGATCCGGGCGAGTACGAGGCGACGTATCGCCGGGAAGGCATCGCCACGACACCGGTCAAATTCCACGTCCGTCCGGGCACGTCTCATTTCGTGCTCCAGGTCGCACCCGGCGAGTTGCGTGGCCGCGTGCTGCGCGAAGACGGCGCGCCTGCCGCGTTCGCAGCGGTCCGCATCATCGACGCCGCGGGCCTGCAGGCGGTCGCCCATTCCGATCGCCTCGGCAACTTCGAGATGCTGGGCATCGCCGAAGGCCGCGCGGCGTTGATCGCAGCCGACGAGCATGCTGAGGCTTCGGCGGAAGTCGAAGTCGGCGCGCGCGGGCCCGCGGTGGTGGAGATGGTGATGCGTCCGAAGACGCGGTAGGGCTACCGCGGAGGCTTCGGCGGGTTCGTTCCGGTGATCAGTCTCGCCCCGCGCTGGTACGTGAAGTACGCCCACGCCCATTCGATGATGACCATGAAGCGGTTGCGGAAGCCGATCAGGAAGAAGATGTGGATCAGCAGCCAGGCCATCCAGGCGAAGAAGCCGCCGAAACGGATGCGCCCAAAGTCCGCCACCGCGGCGGCGCGGCCGATCGTCGCCAGCGAGCCCTTGTCGCGGTACTTGAAGGCGCGCAGCGGCTGTCCTTCCAGCGCGCGCACGAGATTCTTCGCCGTGTGCTGCCCCGCCTGAATCGCGGCCGGGGCGACGCCGGGCACGAACGAGCCGTCGCGCTGGCGCACGGCGGCCAGGTCGCCGAGGACGAACACCTCCGGGTGGCCGGGGATGGTCAGGTCGGGCTCCACCAGCACGCGGCCGGCGCGATCGAGCGGCACGCCGAGGGACTGCGCCAGCGGGGAAGCCTGCACGCCCGCGCCCCAGAGTACCGTGCGCGTGGGGATGACGCGCTCGCCGACGCGCACCTCGCGCTCGTTCACGTCGGTGACGATCGCGTTCGTGAGCACCTCCACGCCGAGGTCCGCGAGCTGTTTGCGGGCCGACTCGGAGAGCGACGGCGGGTAGGGAGGGAGCACGCGCTCGCGTCCTTCGAGCAGGATCACCCGCGCGCTCTCGGGGTGGATGCGGCGGAAGTCGCGGGTCATGCTCTGGCGGGCGATCTCGGAGAGCGCGCCGGCCAGTTCCACGCCGGTCGGGCCGGCGCCGATGACCACGAACGTCAGCCAGGCCTGCTGCAGCTCGGGGTCGGTCTCGCGCTCGGCCGACTCGAAGGCCAGCAGCACGCGGCGGCGGATCTCCAGCGCGTCCTCGATCGTCTTCAGCCCCGGTGCGAAGCGCTCCCACTCCGGATGGCCGAAGTACGAGTGCGTGGCGCCGGTGGCCAGGACGAGGTAGTCGTAGGAGAGCGTTCCCCCGTCGGCGAGGGTGAGGCGGCGCGCGCTCACGTCGACCGACGACACCTCGCCGAGGAGCACCGAGGCGTTCTTCTGCCGCCGGAGGATGGCGCGGATCGGGGCGGCGATGTCGCTCGGGTTCAGCGCCGCCATGGCCACCTGATAGAGCAGCGGCTGGAAGAGGTGGTAGTTGTGGCGGTCGACGACGGTCAGTTGCGCGTCGGCGCCGGCGAGGCCGCGGGCGGTGTAGAGACCGGCGAATCCGCCGCCGACGATGATGATCTGGCGCATGCCGCGCCGGAGTCTATTACGTGACGCTGCCGACGCGGGACGCGAACTCGCCGACGATGCGGCGCATGTCGTGGAGCAGCGTCGCGTCCTTCTGCATGCGCTGCTCGATGGCGCGCAGGAACTCCACGTCCGACTCGTCGCCCGGCATCTGCCCGCGCTCGATCTCCTGAAGCCAGCGCACCGGGTCGCCGTCGTAGTAGGTGACCAGGATCTGCACGCGGGCAAAGCTCGCCGCCAGACCGCCGGCCAGCCAGCGCGGCGTCAGCTCGAGGACTTCGACTGGGACTTCATGGATGGCGGAAAGCGGCACACGGACTCCTTGGCGCTGCGAATGCTCTCGTAGAAGGAGTGACGGAGAGGGGTAATTCCCTACCCTCCCCGCGCGAAGAAAGTTCAACTCCCGATTTTTGCCAGCTCCGGCTTGCCGATCCACCGCCCCCACGACAGGCAGCGCGTGCAGGTGAAGGTGTAGTCGGTGATGCCGCTCTCGCGGTTCTCGATCGCCGAGACTTCCATGCGCGCCTGGCAGCGGTAGCAGAGGATGGCGTCGCCGCGCTGGATGTTTTCCACGAAGCCCTCCACCTGCTGCTCCTGAAACTCCGTCTGCCTCGGGCGCTGGGGGATGGTGATGGTCTCCTTCCCCTGCGCGCAGACGAGGGCGATGTGGTCGGCGAAGGTGGTCTGCACGAAGCTGCCGGTCAGCGTGGACGACGGATGCTTCGGGCAGCGCAGCGGCTTGTTTCCCCAGTAGGCGCGGGCCAGCTCGCGCAGGACTTCCACTTCGGTCGGCATGATCGGCGGGATTCTACCAAGACGTTGATTGCGAATAAAAAAATGTGTTGACAGCATAAAAAGTGCGGCCTACCGTGATTCGCATCCCCGGAAACGCTGTCTCAGGAAGGGACCCTTCATGCGTCGACTTCTCTATGTCCTGGCCGTTCTGGTCGTCCTTCCCCTCTCTGCAAAAACGCTCCGGCTGCCGGCGCACGCCCCGGGAGCTCACGTGGTCGTCCGCGGCGCGGATCATTGCGACGACACGCTCGTGATCGAGCTGCCGGTGGCGGCGAAGCAGATCGACTATGACGGCGGCGCGGGGGGCTTCGACGTGCTCGAGCTGCACGGCGGCTCGGCGCGCGTGCAGCGCATCACGCAGCTCAACAAGCACGACGGCGTGATCGAGATCGACGGCCTGACCATCCGCTACTTCAATCTCGAGCCGATCACCGACACCGTTCCCGCCGCGACCCTGGTCATCAACGGCACTCCCGGCGCCGACACGGTGACGGTCAGCGACGGACCGGGCGGCACGACCATGGTCAGCAGCCCGACCTTCGAGAGCGTGACCTTCGCCAACAAGACCAGCGTCACCTTCGACGGCCTCGGCGGCGGCGACAGCATCACCTTCAACAACTCCAATCCCGCCACCGGCCTGACGTCGTTCGTCGTACAGAACGTCGCCACGGTCGGCCAGACGGCAGCCATCCGCTACCCGGCGCTCGGCGCCAGCGCGACCGGCAATATCAATCTCAGCCACTCCAACGACGTCGACAACGTCGAGCTGGCGACCACCGGCGGGACGATCGTCTTCAACGACACGGACGACGCGATCATCGGCGGCGTCTCTCCCGCGCTGGCGGGCATCGCCGGCGGCAGCAGCGTGACGGTGACCACGCGGGGGGACGTCACTGTCGATGCGGCGGCCACGGTCACGGCGGCGGCACTCCACCTCTCGTCGACCTTCGGCGGGGTGTACGTCAACGGTGCCGTCACGACGGGTGCCGGCGGCGGCGACCTCCTCCTGCTCGCGCAGAACCCCGAAGGCGTGAGCATCGACGCGGCCGTGCAGTCGCAGACGGGCGACGTGAGGCTGCAGTCGACGCGGCTGCTGATCGGCGCGACGGGCGCGATTGCGGCGCCGCTGGGGATCGTCGACATCGAGACGTCCAACAACGGGCCGAACATCAACCTCGGCTCGACCACGGATGCCATGGGGACGGGCATGGAGGTGTCGGACGCGGAGATCGACCGCATCACCACGCCGGTGCTGTCGTTCGAGACCTTCATCGGCGCGATCACGGTGTCGCAGCCGATCTCGTTCACCGGGCAACTCGTCCTGCGCGCCCCGAACGCGTTCAACGCCACCGGCACGGGCAGCCTCTCGGCGCCGACGCTGACGTTCGAGTCGACCGCCGGTGGTGCGCGCACGTGGACGATCGCGCCGGCGTTCGTGCAGCAGAGCGGCTTCGGCAGCGCTCCGGTGCCGTACAGCGGCGTGACCACGCTGAACGTCAATACTTCTGTGAGCGGGTTCTTCCCCTCGAATTCGCCGGACACGTTCGTGGTGACGCCGAGCGCGACGACGACCATCAACATCGATGCGGGCCAGCCGTGGCCGTCCGAGGCGCCGCCGCACGACACGCTCGACTTCGAGCTGGCCGGCGTGGTCTCGCCGGTCTTCACCGCGACGCTCGGACCGGACGGCTACAGCGGCAGCCTCACCTCGGCCAACCGGCAGCCGATCAACTTCGCGGAGATCGAGCGCTTCATCGACGCCCCGGTCGACCTGCAGATCACCAAGACCGACAATGCCACGGCCGACGTCGCCGGCACGACGGTGACGTACGACGTCATCGTCACGAACAACGGCGGCGCCTTCATCAGCGGTGTGGCCGTCACCGACATCGTGCCGCCGCAGCTCATCAACGTGACCTGGATCTGCAACGCCGCGGGGGCGACCTGCGGCGGCTCGGGGAGCGGCAACATCAACGACGTGGCGACGTTCCTGCCGATGGGCACCGCGCAGTACCACATCACCGGCACGATCGATCCCGGCTTCACCGGCACGCTGACGAACACCGCCACCGTGACCACCCCGCCGGACTGGATGGAGACGAACCCGGCCAACAACACCGCCACCGACACGACGGAGGTCGTCGCGAACGCGGATCTCGTCGTGACGAAGAGCGGCCCGGGCGGGACGCCGTTCGCCGGCGACACGCTGACCTACACGATTACGCTCCGCAACGACGGGCCGAGCAGCGCGCAGAACGTGTCGCTGACGGACGCCATCCCGGCGCATACGACCTTCGTCTCATTCACCGCCGCTCCCGGCTACACCTGCGCGACGCCGCCCGCCGGCGGCACGGGCAACGTGACCTGCACGCGCGCCGCGCTGGCTCCCTCGGCGACCGCGGATACATTCACGCTCGTCGTGGACACGGCCGGCACCACGCCCGGCGGCACGGCAATCGCGAACACCGCCACCGCGACCACGACCACTCCCGCCGACAACCCGTCGAACAGCACGGCCACCGCCACGACGACGCTGGCGTCGCAGTCCGATCTCATCGTCACGAAGAGCGGTCCGGACGGAACGACGACGTTCGCCGGCGGCGAGCTGACGTACACGATCACGCTGCGCAACGCCGGACCGAGCGACGCGCAGAGCGTGACGCTCACGGACGTCATCCCCGCGAGCACGACCTTCGTCTCCTTCACCGCTGCGCCGGGGTACACGTGCGTGACCGGCTCCACCGTGACTTGCACGCGCGCCGTGCTGCCGCCGTCGCCCACGGCCGACACGTTCACGCTCGTGGTGCGCGTGAATCGCCCCACGGCACCTGGCACGGCGATCGCGAACACTGTCACCGCCACGACCACCACCCCCGACCCGGCCGCGAACAACAGCGCCACCTCCCCGGCCATCACCGTGGCCGAGGCCAACATCCCGACGCTGTCGGAGTGGATGCTGCTGCTGCTGGCGGCGATGCTGGTGGGCGTGGCCTTGAAGATGATGAGGTAGGGAGGACGATCATGGAGGGCTAAGCAGACCGCACTGGCTTCGCCAACGGAAACACAGCGGACCGCCGGCGTCCTCGCCGGCTGTCGCGCAGGCGTCCCGCGCCTGCGCCCTGGGCGGGGGAGTGGCGGCGCGGGACGCCGCCACGACAGCCGGCGAGGA
>DASPMO010000110.1:0-31831 GCA_035627015.1 Thermoanaerobaculia bacterium
GCAGCTTCACCCAGCGGCCGTCCGTCAGGCGGTATTCGAGCGCGTCGCCGGTGCGGCGGATGGCCAGGATGCGATCCGGTCCGGCTTTGTAGCGTCCCGGCGCGCGCGTGAGCACGTCCTCGGGCACCGCGCGCGTGACGCGCACGGCCGGCGCGGTCGGCCAGCCGAACGCGCGCGCGACGCCGCGCTCGATCTCTCCGAAGAGCTGTCCGCCGCCGTCCGAATTGACCATGATCACCACCGCGCGCTTGCCGTCCTTCGAGGCCGTGAAGCGCGTCAGGAAGCCCTCGTCCGAGCCGTCGTGGCCGAAGGTGCCGCGGTCTTCGAGGAAGAAGCCGATGCCGACGTCGGTCGTTGGGGAGACCTCGAAACGCGGCGTGAGCATGAGCCGCGCGCCGTCGATCGAGAGCACGCGCGACGGACGTCCTGCCAGCGCGTCGCCGAACTCGATCGCCACGCGCGCGAGCTCGGACGGATTCGTCCAGAGCCCCGCCGCGGCCATCTCCGGATAGACGTGCCAGCCGCCGGGAATGGCGCGGCCGGCGGCGCGGTAGCCGGTCGCGGCGAGGGCGTGCCTGGCGCGCGGCAGCGGATTCTCGTACGTACTGTTGCGCATGCCGAGGGGCGCCAGGACGAGGCGGCGCATCAGCGAGGGGAACGGCTCGCCCAGCGTGTCCGAGAGCGCGAGCTGCGCGACCGTCGTGCCGCCGCCGGAGTAGCGGAACTTCGTGTTCGGCGCGAGGTCGACCCGCACCGGCGGCGTGTTCGCCGGCGGCACGCCGTCGAGGATCTGTTTCGTCGTCGGTACCGGCTCGCTGCGCGCGTAGCCGGGGAAGCCGTGCACGGTCGTGCCGGCGGTGTGGCTGAGGAGCTGCCGCAGCGTGACCGGCGTCTTCTCCGTCAGCTCGTTCGACGGCAGCTGCCACGTGCGGAGGAGCGTGTTGACGTCCGCATCCAAAGGCAGCTTCCCGCGCTCCACGAGGTCGATCGCGGCGATGGCCGTCACCGGCTTGCTCACCGAGCCGGCGAGAAAGAGCGTCTCCGTCGTCACGGGGCGCTTCTGCTCCACGTCCGCGTAGCCGTAGCCCCTGGCGAAGACGACCCGGCCGTCCTCGACCGCCGCGACACTGACGCCCGGCACGTTGTAGAACTTCAGCCGCTCTTCGACCGACCACGACTCGCCGCCCTCGACGAGCACGGGCGGCAGCAGACGCAGCTCCGGCTCCGCCGCCGCAACCCGCAGCGCGACTGCCAGCACGATGACCAGACGACGCATCCTCACCTCCAGTGTTTGACCGACGGCCAGACGGCGTCCAGCGACGGCTTCAGTCCGCGGCCATGGTAGATCGGCCCGTTCTCTTCCGGCATGGCCCAGGGATGAAAGGTGCGATCGACGACATGGAGGGAGCGCCACATGCCGGGATCGGGGTCGTCGCCGACGAGAATGATCGAGTCGCCGGTCGCGCCGCGCGTGCCCCAGAGGAAGTAGTTCTGGTGGCCGCTGATGGCGCGCGGCAGGCCGTACTTCGGGCCGTAGAAGTCGATTGCACCGGCCTCGCCGTAGTTGCCGCAGTAGATGACGGTCTTCTTCCGCTCGTCCGGTGGCAGCGAGTGGTAGTAGCGGGCGACCTTGGCCACCATCTCCTCCCATCCGAACTGGTCGGCGAAGATCTGCGGCATCTCCGACGTGTGCGACACCTCGGCCGCCTTCGGCTTGATGCCCAGCGCGCGCTGGAAGGCCAGATAGCGCGGCGGCGGCAGCAGCGGCAGCGCGAGCGGCACGGCGACGAACGCTCCTATGACGATCAATACGAGCGCGGGGACCCAGAGGATGCGCCGCGAGGAGAGCCAGACCGCCCCCGCGGCAAAGAGCAGCGGATAGACCGGCGCCACGTAGTAGTCCTTCGCCTCGAGGCGGATGAACGTCACCAGCAGCACGAGGTAGACGATGCCGAGGGGGCGGTAGCGCTTCGACAGCAGGAGCCAGAGCAGTCCCGCCATCCAGAGCGGCGCGGCGAAGGGGCTGAGCATCATCCCCTGCTGGATCATGAACGGCAGCGGCGCGAGGACGACGTTCTTGCCCGTCTCCTTGACGTTGCGCAGCAGTTCCAGCGTCGGGTAATCGTGCTGCACCTGCCAGAGCAGGTTGGGCAGAAAGATCAGCACGGCCAGCGCGCCGCCGAGCCAGATCCACGGCCGCGCCAGCGAGCGCCGCAGCGGCGTGAGGATCAGCGCGACCGCGATGGCGAAGCCGAGGAAGAGCATCGAGTGCTTGTTCTGCAGCCCGAGGCCCGCCAGCGCGCCGAACGCCAGCCACCACTTCTCATTGGCCCCATTCGCGATCTCGACGACGATGAGGAGGCAGCCCAGCCAGAGCACATGCTCGATGGCGTTCATCGACAGAATCGAATCAATGGCCAGGTAGATCGGCGCGAGCAGCACGGCTGTACAGGCCAGCGCCTGCGCGGCGCGGTTCCCGCCGAGGCGCGCGGCCAGGACGCCCGTGAGCACCACGCGCAGCGTGCCGGCGATCGTGGCCAGCAGCCGGAAGCCGCGGAGCGAGCCGCCGAACAGCTCCCCGAAACGGGCGTAGAGCGCGACCAGCGGCGGATGATCGACGTAGCCCCAGTCGAGATGGCGTCCGCAGGCGATGAAGTACAGCTCGTCGCGGAAGTAGTGGTAGTGGCCGGAGGCGTAGAGCGCGAGCGCGAGCTTGATCGCGGCGAGCGGAAGAATGACGGACCAGGCGACCTTGCGCATCAGTTGCTGAACGTAGGGCGGGCTTCAGCCCGCCGGCGGGAGGGGCGGGCTGAAGCCCGCCCTACGTCTTCAGCGCCTGCTCGAGATGGTCGTACGCCTGGCGCAGGTTGTCGCTCGGCGAGCTCACCTCGGCGAAGGCCTCGCGCCAGATCGAGCGCACGCGCGGCAGGTTCCGCTCGCGCAGGCCGTAGAGCAGCTCGCGCAGGGCATCGCCGGCGGCGCCGGTCAGGTCGGTGCGGGCGATCTCGCGCTCGAGCATCGTCTGCGCCGTCCGGAGATGATCCTCTTCGGCGGCCGGCGGCGTGGCGGGGAGATTCAGCGCCGGGATGCGCGCCGTGTTCGGACGCTCGGCGGTGCCGCCCATGTCCATCGCGCCGGGGAGCTCCTTGAGCTGCGGGCTGAACTTGCCCATCATCAGGTAGAGCTCCTTCTCGTTGGAGAAGTTGCCGACCAGGCGGGCCGTCTTGGCCAGCTCGAGGTGCTCGGACTCCTGCAGCATGATGAAGGCGCGGGCGCGGTCCTCGAGCGAGATGCGCTTGGCGTGGACGCGCCACGCGGTGAGCGTTCCCTGGATGAAGCACGACTGCCCGGCGCGGATGCTCACCGCCTCGACGGTGACGTTTTCCTCGATGCGGATCGAGCCGTTGGTCGACTCGATCTCGGAGTAGATGCCGGAGTTCTGGATCACGAGGTTGCCGGGGGTCTTGATGGAAAGCTGTCCGTGCGCGTTCACACGGATCTCCGTCCCCCGCGGGATGATCATCGTCGGGAAATTGGCTTCACCGGCTGCGCTCACTCACGACCTCCTCTTCCCACTCTTCCCACTCGCCCCACTGGCATAGCCGACAAACGCGGACGGCAGCGGCTCGAAGTTGCGATAGTCCTTGCTGGTGCGCGCGCGCATGAGCAGCAGGGCATCGTTCGTCCACTGGTAATTCAGGATGTAGATGCGGGGATCGACCGGCGCGTAGGTGCCGGGCTGTTCGAGGTCGCTGCGGACCTCGTAGTGCAGGTGCGAGTTCGTGCTCCAGCCGGTGTTGCCGACGGTGGCGATGACCTGCCCCTGCGTGACCGTGTCGCCGGCGCGCACTTTCACGCTGTCGCAGTGCGCGTAGATGGTGATGAAACGCTCGGCGTGCTTGATGGTGACGACGTTGCCGAAGCGCCACCAGTTCACACTGTGCGCGATCGGGTAGCGGCCGGCGAAGGTGACGACGCCGTCGGCCGCGGCGTAGATCGGCGTGCCGGTCGGCGCCGAAAGATCCAGTCCCTTGTGAAAGTCGGTGGCGCGCGTGAACGGCGAGACGCGGTTGCCGAACGGCGAGGTCAGGACGAACTGGTCACCGGGCACCGGGAGGATGGAAGGGGTGTGGCGGACGATCTCGTGGTTGGCGGCCTCGTAGCGCGCCAGGAGGTCGAGCTGCGCCTCGAGGCGGCGCATGGCGTTCTTGAGCGAGACCTCGCGGCGGCGGGCGTCGTCGAGCGGCTCATCGGCCAGACGCTGGCTGGGAGTCGAGAAGCCGCCCTGCCCCAGCGTGCGCTCCAAACCATAGACGGTGATGAGCTTCTCCACGCGGATGCGCTGTTCTTCGAGGCTGCGCTCGAGGGAGCTCATCTGCACGACGTTCTCGCGCAGGCGCTCGCGCTGGATGGCCCGCTCCTCGCGCTGCTCGTTGAGGAAATTGGTCTTGTAGACGCGGCGGATGACGGTCGGCGCCGCGGCCATCGAGCCGATCAGGCCGGCCAGCACGAACGAGAGGACGATCAGTCCCACGACGACGCGGCGGCGGTCGAAGAAAAAGTACCGCACGCGCCGGCGAATGTCGCTCGGATGGATCTGGATTTCGATCATGGCAAACGAGCCGCGCAGGACAGCGCGCGGGTCAGGCAGTGTAACACACGGATTGCACAGGAACCGGTGCTACTCGGCCTCGATGGCCGGCCGCCGCGCGAACCGCTTCACCGCGACCGGCAGCAGGATGATGGCCAGCATGAGCGCACACACCACCGCCAGGCGCTTGAAGGCGTCTCCCTCGGACATGGAGCCGTTGAAGAGCGCGTCGGCGCAGTAGGCGAAGACGAACATGGACGGGATGACGCCGACCAGCGTCGAACCGAGGAAGTCGCGCAGGCGCACCCCCGCCACGCCGGCCCCGTAGTTCAGGACCGCGAAGGGGATGCCCGGGATGAAGCGCAGCACGAGCAGCGAGCGGAAGCCGGCGTGGTCGACCTGCCTGGCCACGACCCGGCCGAGGCGGCCGAACTTCTCCAGCATCCCCTCGCCGACGAAGCGGCCGAGGTAGAAGGACGTCAGGGCGCCGAGCATCCCGCCGATCACGGCATACGTACTGCCGAGGAGCCAGCCCCAGATGAAGCCGGCGGCGATGACGAACACCGAGGCCGGCAGCGCGAAGACGCAGGCCAGCATGAATGCGCCGATGAAGATGGCCGGACCGTACCAGAGACCGCGCAGGTGCTCGACGAAGGCGCGGACGTTGTCGCGCGTGAGCTGCTCGCGCACGGGCGAGAACCAGAGGCCGACCACGGCGGCGGCGAGGAGGAGCAGCACCACGACCTGCAGGAGCTTGCGTCGATTCATCAGCGCAGCACCTGCACGTCCTGCGTGGTCAGCCCGTAGGTGCGCAGCACGACTTTGAATGCCGTCGCGCATGGCACCTCTCGGAAGTAGAAGGAGGCGGCCGCTTTCGGGACGTCGGGATCGATGATCATGTTCTTGATGCCGCACTGCTTGCGCATCGACTGCAACACCTCGCGCGCCTCGGCGTCCTTGACGTCGAGGGTGACGGTGCGCGGCTTCGCTTTCGGCGCGGCGGTGGCCGTCGCGGCGAGCGCGAGCATCAGGGCGAGGGTTCTCACGGCACGCGGAACCGCGATCGCGGCCGAGGGATTTCCTGAACGCAGGGCGGGGCTCCAGCCCGCCGCCCCGCCCGAGAGGCGGGCTGAAGCCCGCCCTACGTTCGGCATAATCCCGGTGGTGATTTCCCGCCGCGACCGTGCCCGCGCCCGCTTCGCTCCCCTCTTCCGCGGACGCGGGCTGGAGATCGGGGCGTTGAACGCGCCGTTTCTGTTCGAGACCACGCTCGCGCATCTCATCGCGGATGCGGAGTCCAGGAGCGACCCGCGCGACCGCAACTACGCGCACCTCGCGCGGAGCCGCTGCAGATCGCGAAGAGCGCGCTGAAGCGGACCGCCGGCGTCCTCGCCGGCTGTCTGGGCGGGCGTCCCGCCCGCCCAGAGTGACGGCGGGACGCCGTCACAGACAGCCGGCGGGACGCCGGCGGTCCACTTACAGCGTCGCGTTCTCGACGATCATGGCGATGCCCTGACCGCCGCCGATGCAGGCCGTGGCCAGGCCGTAGCGCTGCTTGCGGCGGCGCAGCTCGTAGAGCACGGTCAGCACGAGACGCGTACCGGAGGCGCCGAGCGGGTGGCCGAGGGCGATGGCGCCGCCGTTCACGTTCAGCTTGTCCATATTCACGCCGAGCTCTTTGGCCACGGCGAGGATCTGGCCGGCGAAGGCCTCGTTGATCTCGATCAGGTCGATGTCGTCCAGCTTCAGGCCGGCGCGCTTCAGCGCGGCCTGCGTGGCCGGGACCGGGCCGATGCCCATGATCTCCGGATCGCAGCCGGTGATGCCCCAGGAGACGATGCGGCCGAGGGGCGTCTTCCCCTTCTCCTTCGCCTTCTCCGCCGTCGTCACCACCACCATCGCGCCGCCGTCGACGATTCCCGAGGCATTGCCGGCGGTGACGAAGCCGTCCTTGGCGAAGGCGGGCTTGAGCTTGGCCAGACCTTCTTTCGTGGTGTCGGGACGCGGATGGTCGTCCTCGGTGATGAGCTCACCCTTGCGGCCGACCGGCACGGGGACGATCTCTTCCTTGAGCCTTCCCGTCTTGGTCGCCTCGGCCGCGCAATGCTGGCTGCGCAGCGCGAACTCGTCCTGCGCCTCGCGCGAGATCTCGTACTTGCGGGCCAGGTTGTCCGAGGTCTGGGCCATGTAGAGGCCGGCGTACGTGTCGAGCAGCGCCACCATGAGCGAGTCCTCCATGGTGTTCTGCCCGAGCTTGAGGCCCTTGCGCGCGCCGCGCACGACGAACGGCGCCTGCGACATGTTCTCGATGCCGCCGGCCAGGACGGTCGTAGCCTCGTCGAGCTGGATCTGCTCCGCCGCGCTGACGATCGACTGGATGCCGGAGCCGCAGAGGCGGTTCACGGTGAGCGCCGGGACGTGCTTCGGGACGCCGGCCTTGAGGCCGACGTGGCGGGCGCCGTAGATCGCGTCGCCCGAGGTCTGCAGCGCGTTGCCGACGATGACGTGGTCCATCTCGTCGGGCGAGAACCCGCTGCGGTTCAGTGCTTCCTTCGCCGCGATGACCCCGAGGTCGATCGCGCTGATGTCGCTGAAGTGTCCGTTGTATTCCGCCATCGGCGTCCGTGCGCCGTCGACGATCACGATGTCTTTCAAGTGCGGTAACTCCTTTTCCGAATGCTAGGTAACAGCAGAACGATGGCCGCGGCTTCCGTGACGGTCATCCAGATACTCCCCTCGATCCCGAAGTCGCCGCCGGTGAGGAGCAGCGATCCGTGGCCGCGCTCGACGAACACGGTGGCCATCGACTCGTAGCCGCTCACTTCATGGCCGAGGATCGGGCCGGACATGACGTTCCAGGCGAGATGCAGGCCGATGGGGAACCAGAGACGTCCGTAGCGCTCGTAGGCGAGGCCGAGCAGGATGCCGCCGAGGAAGATGTTGGCCAGGCCCAACCAGGAGACCGCGGCGTTGCCGTAGTGCAGCGCGGCGAAGAGGAGTGCCACGAAGATCAGCGCCACGGCGCGGTTCCAGCGGTGCAGCTTCTGGAAGCCGTAGCCGCGGAAGAGCAGCTCTTCGTGAATCGCGGCAGGAACGTACACCGCCACGAAGTCGAACAGCGGAAAGCCTCCGCCGCGCTCGTGACGGATGGCGGTCGAGAGCACGACCATGAGCGCGCAGGCGCCGATGAGGAGCGCGCCCCAGACGCTGCCGAGGAGGAACTCGGGGATCGCCAGGCGCGGGCGTACGAAGAAGCCGATCGACTCCCGGCCGCGGTCCCACAGCAGCATCGTCACCGACGTGGCTACGGTCACGGAGATCAGTCCCGCCCACTGCACGAACGGGATCCGCACCCATATCAAAAGGATGAGTGTGGCAACATACAGAAATACAAACAGGAGCACGGGTGCGATGACGCGGTCGAAGCCGAGCGCGCGTTGCTGCAAGGAGGTCCGATGGCCAGGGATGTCGCCGCGCTGCTGTTGCGTGTCGTCGCGGGACTGATCTTTCTCCCCCACGGCTGGTCGAAGGTCATGGGCGAAGGAGGCTCGGCCGCCTTCGCGGCCGACATCGCCGCGAGCTACAACATCCCCGCGTTCCTCGGTCACCTCGCGGCCTGGGCCGAGCTCGCCGGAGCGATCCTGCTCATCGCCGGATTGTTCACCCGTGTCGATGCCTTCCTCCTGGCCGCCACCATGTTCGTCGCGGCGTTCGTGGTCGCGCTCCCCGACGCCATGTTCGGAGCGCCGCCGAATGCTATCAGGGCCTTCGTGGCCATTCGCGGGATCGAGACGCCGCTGGCGATGTTCGCCATCTGCCTGGCGCTCCTGCTGGTGGGCGGCGGACGGTTCTCGCTCGACCACCTGCTGGCCGGACTGCTGGGGAAAAAGAAAGCGGCGGCCGAAGCCGCCGCCGTTCGAGTCTGATTCGTTCCGCGAGCTACGGCTGAGCGCCAATGGCCGCGGCCGCGCCGCTCGCCATCGGGTCCTCGACGATGATGCCGATGTTCTTCGCTCCGCTGGCGCGGGCCAGGTCGAGGAACTTCATCGTCGTCTCGTAGTCGACTTCGCGTCCGCCGGAGAAGAAGACCATCTTGGAGGTGTTCCCGCGCAGGACGTCGCGGATCCGGGCCGGGAACTGCTCCATCGACATCTCTTCCTTGTTGATCAGGACGCGCGGACCGGCCGCGAGCCGGAGCACGATCTGGTCCTGCACCGCGGAGGGAGGAAGATTCGCGGGTGCTTTGGGCGGGACCTTGACGAGGTAGCCCATCTGAACGACCGGGGTGAGAACCATGAAGATGATGAGGAGCACGAGAACGACGTCCACCAGAGGGGTGACGTTGATCTCCGACCTCATCCCACCGCCGCCACCTACTTGCATGGCTCTATGCCCCTCCCTGGATGTTTTTCTTCGGCTCGGCGATCAGGCCGACGTCGTTGAAGCCGACTTCCCGGCAGGCCTTGAGCACGTCGAGCACATCGCCGTACTTGACCAGACGATCGCCCTTGACCGCGATCTCGCGGTCGGGGGTACGCTCGAAGATCTCCTTGAGCGACGTCTCCACCTGATCTTTGCGGATCACGTTCGGACCGAGATAGACCGAGCCGTCCGACTTGACCGAGATCTGGAGCTGCTTCTCGGTGTCGGGCGTCTTCTCCGGAGCCTCGGTGACCGGAAGGTTCACCGGCACGCCCTTCTGCAGCATGGGCGTGACGACCATGAAGATGATCAGGAGCACGAGACAGACGTCGACGAGCGGCGTGACGTTGATGTCCGAGGTGAGAGCCGCGTGGCTCACTTTTGACAGCGAGCTACCCGACAGTTTTTTCATCGCCCATTCCCACTTCCTTCATGAAGTAGATGGCCATTTCCGAGCCGGAGTTGGACATCTCGACGGTGAAGCGGTCGACGCGGTTCTGGAAGTAGTTGTAGGCCCACACCGCGGGGATGGCCACGAGGAGGCCGCCGGCCGTGGTGAAGAGCGCTTCTGCGATACCGGCCGAAACGGAGGCGATACCGCCGCCGCCCTTGGCCATGCCGACGAAGGCGTTGATGATGCCGACGACCGTGCCGAACAGACCGACGAACGGCGCGGTAGCGCCGATGGTGGCCAGAACGCCGAGGTTTTCCTTGAGCTCCGCGACGGTGATCATGGCCGTGCGGTCCATGCCCTGGCGCGCGGCCTCGACGGCCAGCTCGGGGTTGGTGTTGCGTTTGTCGCGGCGGGACGCCTCGAACTCGAGCAGCCCGGCGGCGATGACCTTGGCCAGGTGGCTCTGCTTGTACTTCTTGGTGACCTCGATGGCCTGACCGTAATCACCCTTGGTGAGCAGGTTGGAGAGGGCGCCGAGCAGCTTGAGCGACTGGTTCTTCGCCTTGTTGAAGACGATGTAGCGCTCGACCATCACCCAGAGCGAGTAGATGGACATCAGACCCATGACGATGATCACAATCCAGCCTGCGATCGTCATCTCCCGAAACATGTGTGCCAGATCCATGACTAATTCCTCCTCGTGCGTTGCCGGCCAGCCGGCATCGCCTGTTTTTTAGTTCAGCTTGAAGTTGACGGTGAGATTGAAGATGACGTCGACCGGCTGGCCGTTGAGGGTGCCGGGGCGGAACTTCCATTTCTGGACCGCGTCCGCGGCGGCCTGATCGAGGCCGAACGGAAGTCCCTTCAGGACCTTCACGTCGCGGACGCTGCCGTTCTTGTCGATGATGCACTCGACGATGACGATGCCGGCCACGCGGGCCTTGCGCGCCACCTCGGGATAGTGCGGCTCGACGCGGCTGAGGACCGTCGGCGCCTTGACGTCGCCGCCGACGCGCAGCGGCGCCTGCTCTTTCGGAGGAGGAGGCATCGTGTCGGTCACGATTCCGCCGACCACGCCGCCGACGACACCGCCCACCACACCACCCTCGACACCACCTTCGACGCCGCCTTCGACACCGACGTCGGCGCTCGACGCGGCAGCTTCGACCGGCTTGACCTGGTCAGGCACGACGGTGGGGGCGAGATCCTGCAGGTCGCGCGGGATCTCGACGGGCTTCACTTCCACCGGCTTGACCGACGCCGCTTTGGGCGGCGGCGGGGGAGGAGGCGGCGGCGGAGGAGGCGCCGCGGCCACGGAGTACTGCGCGACCTGGGCCGGCGAGTTCTCGGGGAAGTCCACATTCCAGATGGCGCCGAAGAGCATGCCGCCGAGGACGACCGCATGCAGCCCTACCGACACCGGGAGGGTCAGGTACTTCTGAATCCCGACCTTCTGCTTCTTGGATTCGACAACGGTTGTTTCGAACATGACAGTCGTTCCGTGTTAGCTCTTCTTCCCTGCGGCCGCCGCCGTCGCTTCCGCCTTCTTCTTCTTCACGATGGCGATGGCCTCGTTGCGGATCCGATCGGCTTCGGCGACGAGCTGCTGCTGCTTGGCCGGATCGGTCTCGAGAGGCGCCTGCTGGCGATACAGGAGCTGGAGATAAACCATCGCCTCGAAATAGTCGGGGCGCATCGAGGAGGCGCGGGTCAGGGCCTGCTTCCCCTTCTCGATGATCTGCAGACGTTCGGCGATGTCCTGCGGCGGGTTCTTGGCGACCTTCTCGTAGCACACCACGCCGTAGGTGTAGAAGGCCTCGGGGTTCTTGGAGTCGAGAAGGGTGATCTTCTCGTACCAGTTGAGCGATTCCTGGAAGTTGCCCTGCTTCGCGTAGAGCGTGGCGATGGAGCGCACGGCCTCGATGTCGGCGGGGTGCGTCTTCAGCCAGTCGCGGAAGTATTTGATCGCCTCGGTGATCTTGTCGGCGTTCAGGTAGAGATTGATGAGGGCTTCGCGCGCGATGCGGTCTTCCGGGCGCTTGCCGAGGTAGCGGCGGAGCTCCTGGGCCGCGCGCTCGGCGTTGGCCACGTTCGCCTTCGACTTGTCTTCCGGGACGTACAGGCCGATCAGTGAGTAGCCGATCATCCGGTCCAGGTCGGGGAAGCTCGCCGAGTCGATCTCACGCGCACGCTGATAGTGTTTCAGCGCCGTCGCGTAATCTTCTTTCCCGTATGCGTCGTTGGCTTCTCGGATCTGGATGCGGGCCTGGATCTTCGAACAGCCAGCCAGAGACAACAGGGAAAGAGAAAGTGCCGCAAGAAGGCACAACTTCTTTTTCATTTGATTCCGAACTCCCAGATGAGTGATCGCAGAATTCTGCAGGGTGCGCTATCAGGCTGCTTCCCGGCCCGCGTCAGGCAATGGCCAGCGAATATACAGATGGGTTGCATCACCGTCAACCTGTTAGTTAGTACCTGAAACCGAAAGTTTTAGCCGCAAAAATTCAACTGCAAAGAACCCATTCCGCCGCTGATTTCGACACCGCCGTTCGCCCGAAAGAAACCGGGTCATGCAAAAAAAGTGAAGCCCTCAATACGTCGGCTTCCACTCCGCCGTCAGGTCGCTGATTGCTGACCACAATTCCGGAAACAGCGGCTCGCGCGTCCCCCCCTCGAGCTGTGCTGCCGGCACACCCTTCAGCGACATGACCCGGTCACCGATGATGCGGAAAGCGAGCCGCATATGGGTGAACCGCCACTTCAGGAACGCCTCGTCGTAGTCCATGAACGCCTGCAGCAGGCGGAAAAGTGCGTATCGCTCCCTCGGTTTACGCTCCAGCTCGAGCACCGTGACCGAGTGTTTTCCGAGGAGGGCCTGGAACGGGGGCCAGAGCCGCTTTCCCGCGTTCAGCAGCAGGTTGAATCCCGGCGACTCCTGCCCGCTCCCCCGCCCCAGCGAACTGGTGCGCAGTACGTGGTAGTCGACTGGTGCCATCGTCTCCAGGATGATGATCTGCTCGCGCAGGAGGTCGACGATCATCCGGCAGCGGTTGATGAGGTCCGCCGCGAGCTCCGGCTCGTCGGCGCCGATGTGCACCACCGCCCGGTCGAGCTCGTAATCGATGTGGTGCAGCCACAGCTCGGCCGTCTGGTGCGTGACCTGGAAGAGCCGCTCTTCGGGATGGGAAAGCTGCTCGATCGGCTTCTGCAGCTCCAGCAGCTCGGGCACGCGCACGTAGCGCTCGTAATCGGTGTCGCCTTTGCCTTCGAGAATGGGTCCGGTGTGCGGCATGGGGGCGGATCATACTCGACGCGCGTCTTCGCGCGCGGTTGCTGGTTGTCGGTTTTCCACCGACCGCACACCCGTTGCTTCTCACTCCGCGCAAAATGTGCTCAACGTAGGGCGGGCTTCAGCCCGCCTCCGAGGGGCGGGCTGAAGCCCGCCCTACGTTCAGCAAGCTCGGCGTGTGCAGCAACGGGTGCGCGGGCGGGTGGAAAACCGACAACCAGCAACCGCGCGAAGACGCGCCTACACCAGCTCGAGGATGTGCCCGAGCTTCGTCTTCTTCGCCTCGAGGTACTTCCGCGTCGTATTCGACGGCGCGATCTCCAGCGGGACGCGCTCGACGATCTGCAGGCCGAAGCCTTCGATGGCGACGTACTTGGCCGGGTTGTTGGTCATCAGCCGGATTTTGCGGACGCCGAGGTCGCGCAGGATCTGGGAGCCGGTGCCGTACTCGCGGATGTCGGGCGCGAAGCCGAGCTTGGCGTTCGCCTCGATCGTGTCCGCCCCCTGGTCCTGCAGCTCGTACGCGCGGAGCTTGTTGATCAGCCCGATCCCGCGTCCTTCCTGCAGCAGATAGAGGATGACGCCCTTCCCCTCGCGCTCGATCAGCTCGAACGCGCGCTCGAGCTGGTCGCCGCAGTCGCAGCGGTTGGAGTGGAAGACGTCGCCGGTCAGACACGACGAGTGCACGCGCACGAGCACCTCGTCCTCCTCCCCGATCGTCCCCTTCACCAGCGCCACGTGCTCCTCGCTGTTGATGTCGCTCTGGTAGGCGTGCACGCGGAACTCGCCGTGCGCGGTCGGAAGCACGGGCGCCGCGAGGCAGTGCACGTGCTTCTCGTTCTGCATCCGGTACTTGATGATGTCGGCGACGGAGATGATCTTGAGGCCGTGCTTGACGGCGAACTCGCGCAGGTCGGCGAGCCGGGCCATCGTCCCGTCCTCGTTCATGATCTCGCAGATGACCGCCGAGGGGTTCATCCCCGCGATCGTGGCCAGATCGACCGAGGCCTCGGTCTGGCCGGCGCGTTTGAGCACGCCGCCCTTCTTGGCCCGCAGCGGGAAGACGTGACCCGGCCGCGCCAGGTCGTGCGGCCGCGTCTTCGGGTCGATGGCCACCCGCACCGTCTCCGAGCGGTCGCGCGCGGAGATGCCGGTGGTCACGCGTCCGCGCGCCTCGATCGATACCGTGAACGCCGTCCCGAAGTTGGTGGTGTTGTGCTCCACCATCAGCGGCAGCTCGAGCTCCCTGCAGCGCTCCTCGGTCAGGGCCAGGCAGATCAGCCCTCGCCCGAACCGGGCCATGAAGTTGATCGTCTCCGGCGTCACGCGCTCGGCGGCGATACAGAGGTCGCCCTCGTTCTCGCGATCCTCGTCATCGACGATGATCACGAGCTCTCCGCGGCGGTAGAGCTCTGCAGCTTCTTCGACGGTTGCGAACGGCATGAGTGGTTACTCGACGACCTTGAACTTGTCCGTGAGTGTGTAGGACGACTTCTTGATCGTATCGATGATCTTGATGGTGAGAGTGTACTCCCCCGGCTTGAAGGTGTTCGGCGGAAGCGCGTTGCCGATGGCGAAATGTCCCGGAACGCCCCTCAGCTCGATCGCGTCCGTCTCGCGCGGAGGCGCGGCCATTTTCACCGCCTTGCCCGTCGCGTCCTTGCCGGCCACGTCGAGCTTCACCTGCACCTTCGGCAGCGGCGTGCCCGTCGAGCTGCCGCTCACCGGCACCTGTCCCTCGGGCAGCACCGGCTCAGCCACGCCGGGGTTGCGCAGCTCGATGAAGTACCAGAGCTCGTCCGAGGTGCGGAACGTGCGGTCCGCCTTCGGGATCACCCGCAGACCGCCGAACGCGAACGGGTCGGTGGCCTGCTGCGGCTGCGCCAGCGGGTAGACGTTGTTCGAGAGAATGAGCGGCGAGATGGCCGTGGCGTCCTTGTCCAGCGAGCCCGCGACCTCCATCTCCGCCGAGGCGATGGCCACGACCTTGCCGTTCTGCGCCACGCCGAACGTACCGCGATGCTTGCCCGCGGGAAGCGTCAGCGTGTGGTCGACGAACCAGTCGCCCTTCGTCTCGGTCGCCTTCACCGGCTCCTCGAACGCCAGGATGTTGTTGCCGTTCGCGTCGCGCACGACGCCGAACAGCGTCACGTCCGCGCCCGTCAGTCCCGCGGACTTCGGGACGTAGACGCCGACCGGCACGTAGGTCTTGCCGAATGAGGTGACGAACTCGCCCCACGCCGCATGACCGCCGCTGTCCTGTCCCCCCACCGCGGTCTTGAAGGCCTCGGTGGTGAGCTCGGTGACGACGGTCGGAGCGGCCGGCGCGGCGGGCGCGGCTTCCACCGCCACGGCCGCGGGAGCCGGCGCGGCTGCGGCGGCCGGAGCGGCCGTCGCATTCGGCTGCACGATCGTCTTGGCGATCGCCGCCTCCTGCGCCTTGTTCCAGTCGAAGCCGCTGCGCTCGAGGCGGTACTGCTGGATGGCCATGCGGTCGATGAAACGGACGAGCGTACGCGACTGGCCGAAGACGGCCCTGGCGTTGTCACCCTCGTACGTCCACTCGACGATCGTCGCCTTCTCGGCCGAGGAGCCGCGGTCGAGACCGGGGTCGGCGGACATGCTCGACGTGTCGGCCTGGCGCGTGGCGCGCGAGGGCGCGCCGTAGAGGAGGAAGATCCTGCCGCGGTCCGTCAGCGCGCCGCGGGTCTTCCCCTCGGCGAACTGCTCGTCCGCGTACTTGATGCGCTGCTCGATGAGGTCGCGGTACTCGTTCTGCGGCGTGCCCGCCGACGGATCGCGCCGCGCCCAGAAGAGGTCGAGAAACGCCTGCGCATCCGCGTCGCTCTTGACGTTCTTCCACGCCGCGGCTTCCTCTTTCGTGAGCAGGAACTGCAGCGGGCCGAGATCGGCGGCGAGCGCGGTGGAGGCGAGGCAGAAGAGAAGGGCTGCCGTCAAACCCAGGCGGAATTTCATGTCGGCCCTAACTCGCTGCTGCTGCTCGAAATTCTCCTTACTCGACGACCTTGAACTTGTCCGTCAATGTGTAGGACGCCTTCTTGATCGTATCGATGATCTTGATGGTGAGCGTGTACTCGCCCGGCTTGAACGTGTTCGGCGGAAGGGCGTTGCCGATGGCGAAGTGTCCCGGGACGCCCCTCAGCTCGATCGCCTCCATCTCGCGCGGCGGGGCGGCCATCTTCACCGCCTTGCCCGTCGCGTCCTTGCCCGCCACGTCGAGCTTCACCTGCACCTTGGGCAGCGGCGTCGCCGTGGCTGCACTGCTCGCCGGCACCTGCCCCGCGGACGGCGCGGCCTCGGCGACGCCGGGGTTGCGCAGCTCGACGAAGTACCAGAGCTCATCCGCGGTGCGGAACGTGCGGTCCGCCTTCGGGATCACGCGCAGACCGCCGAATGCAAACGGGTCCGTCGGCTTCTGCGGCTGCGCCAGCGGAAAGACGTTGTTCGAGAGGATGAGCGGCGAGATGGCCGTGGCGTCCTTGTCGAGCGTGCCGGCAACGTCCATCTCGGACGAGGCGACCGCCACGACCTTGTCGTTCTGCGCCACGCCGAACGTGCCGCGATACTTGCCCGCGGGAAGCGTGAGCGTGTGATCGACGAACCAGTCGCCTTTGGTCTCGGTGGCCTTCACCGGCTCCTCGAACGCGAGGACGTTCTTGCCGTTCGCGTCGCGTACGACGCCGAACAGCGTCACGTCCGGACCGGTGAGCCCGGCCGACTTCGGGACCAGGACGCCGACCGGCACGAACGTCTGTCCGAACGACGTGACGAACTCCCCCCACGCCGCGTGGCCGGCGCGATCCTTCTCCCCCACCGCGGTCCGGAACGCCTCGGTGGTCAGCTCGGTGACGATCGGGGTGGTCGCAGCCACGGGCCCCGTCTCGATCGACACCGGCGCGGGAGCCTGCGCCGGCATGGCCGGAGCGGAGGTCAGGTTCGGCTGCGTGATGGAGCGGGCAATGGCCCGCTCGCGCGCCTTCGGGATGTCGATGCGGCTCGGCTCGAGCACGTACTTCTCGTCGCGTCCCGAGCGGTCGATGAAACGCAGCTCCGCGCGCGGAAGGCCGAAGACTTCGCGGACCCCTTCTCCCTCGTACGTCCAGCGCTGGACGGCTTCGGCCAGGGCCTGGTCGCGCTGCAGGTCGGAGTTCATGTCGATGTTCGCACCCTCGCCCTGCCTCGTGCGGTCGACACGCTGCGGCGCGCCGAGCACGATCAGCGCGCGGCCGCGCTCCGTGAGGGCGCCGCGCACGCGCTCCCGGTTGAACTGCTCGTCCGCGTACTTGATGCGCGCTTCGATCTCGGCGCGGTACTCGTTCTGCGGAGTTCCCGGCGTCGGATCGCGCCGCGCCCAGAAGAGGTCGAGAAACGCCTGCGCATCCGCGTCCGACTTCACGTTCTTCCACGCCGCGGCTTCTTCCTTCGTCAGGAGAAACTGCAGCGGACCGAGATCGGCGGCGAACGCGGTGGAGGCCAGGCAGCAGAGAAGGACTGCCGTCAAACCCAGGCGAAATTTCATGCCGGCGCTAACTCCCTACTGCTGCTCGAAATTCTCCATCTGGTCGTACAGACGGTCCATCTCCGAGTCGATCTCGTCCTGCGTCAGAACACCTTTGCGCACCAGCAGCGCGGCGAGGCTGTGCAGCAGGATGCCGTTCTCGATGATCATCTGTTCGATCTGTTCATCGTCCTCGTCATACTCCCCGCCGTTGTTGCGATCGATGTCGTCCATCTGCTCCTCCTTCGAAACTCGGAATCCGTGTACCACTGGCCGCACGCACTCCGCAACCCGTAAAATCCGCGGACCATGAAACGGGCTCTTCTTGTTGTCGTTTTTCTTCTCGCCGCCTCGTGCCGGCAGCGCGAGACGGCCACGCCGCCGGCAGCTGCTGCGCCCGAGCCCGCGCAGCAGCCGTTCCGCGTCGGCCTGCTCACGCCCGGCTCGATCAACGACGGCGGCTGGAACGCCATTGCCTACGAGGGGCTGCAGCGCTGCAAGAGCGAGCTCGGCGCCGAGGTCTCGCACCAGGAAACGAAGACGCCCGCGGAGATGGTGGAAGGCTTCCGCGCGTACGGCGCGAAGGGGTTCGACGTCGCCTTCGGCCACGGCTTCGAGTACCAGGAGCCGGCCAAGACCGCCGCCGCCGAGTTCCCGAACACGGTGTTCATCACGACCTCGGGCACCACGGTCCTGCCGAACGTCGCGCCGATGCGCTTCGAGCTCGAGGAGGCGACGTACCTCCTCGGCGTCATCGCCGCGCGCGAGTCGAAGAGCGGCAAGGCCGGCCTCATCGGCGGCATCAACCTCCCCTCCATCGCCTCGACGTTCCTCGCCTTCAAGGCAGGCGCGCGGTCGGTGAATCCGAACTTCGACGTGCGCGAGATCTACACCGGCAACTTCGACGACCTCGGCGCGGCGCGGCTGGCCACGCTCTCGCTCATCAACGCCGGCGCCGACTTCATCCTCCATCAGGCCAACGAGGCGGGACGCGGCGTCTTCCAGGCCTGCCAGGAGCGCAAGGTGCGCTGCTTCGGCTCGAACAAGAACCAGAACGACCTCGCTCCCGACGTGATCGTCGCCTCGGCGGTGCTCGACGTCCCCGGCGCGATCACGAAGATGGCCACGATGGTGAAGAACGAGCAGTTCCAGCCGGCCATCCAGAACTTCGGCATGAACGAGGGGGTGGTCACGCTGGTCTGGAACGACGCGCTGAAGGCGCAGGTCAAGCCGGAGACCGTGGCCGAGGTGGCCAGGCTGGAGCAGGAGATCAAGGCCGGACGGCTGAAAGTGCCGACCGGATTCTGACGTGCGCCTGACGCGCATCACGAAGTCGTTCGGTGCCACACGCGCGGTCGACGACGTGTCGCTCGACATCGCCCCCGGCGAAGTGCTGGCCGTGGTCGGCGAGAACGGCGCGGGGAAAACCACGCTGATGCGCATCGCCGCCGGCGAGCTGGCCGCGGATTCCGGCGAGGTCTCGGAGCACGGTACCGTCGGCTTCGTCCATCAGCACTTTCTGCTCGTCCCCGAGCTGACCATTGCTGAGAATCTCGCCGTCACACACCGCGGCTTCCGCTTCGCGTCGCATCGCACCCTGGCGCGCGAAGCCGCCGCGACGATCGCCGCCACCGGCATCGCCCTCGGCGATGTGAACCGCCGCGTGGCCGACCTTTCCGTCGGCGAAAAGTCGAAGCTCGAGCTGATCAAAGCCATCGCCCGCAATCCTTCGACGCTCATCCTCGACGAGCCGACCTCGGTCCTCACGCCGCACGAGTCCGAGGAGCTGTTCCGCGTCATGCGCACGCTGGCGTCGCGGGGCACGGCCATCGTCTTCATCAGCCACAAACTCCCCGAGGTCCTGGCCGTGGCGCAGAGAGTGGTGGTGATGCGCGCCGGCAAAGTGGTGCTCGAAACGCGCGGTGCCACCGCGCAGCAGCTGGCCCGGGCGATGGTCGCGACAGACGTAGGACGGGCTTCAGCCCGTCCCCCCCGGGAGAGGCGGGCTGAAGCCCGCCCTACGTTCAGCACGGGCGATCTCATCTTGCACGAGCACGAGATCCTGGCCATCGTCGGCGTGGCCGGCAACGGCCAGTCCGAGCTGGCCCGCACACTGCGCGACCAACTCCCCCACGCCGCCCACATTCCCGAGGACCGCACCCGCGACGGCATCATCGCCGGCCTCTCCATCGCCGAAAACCTGGCCCTGCGCGGCGTACCACCCGATGCGATCCACCACTACAACGTGAAAGCGAGGAGCGCAGGGCAAAACGCCGGCGACCTCTCCGGCGGCAATCAGCAGAAAGTCATCCTGGCGCGGGAGCTCGGCCGCGAGCCGAAGATCATCGTCGCCGCCGAGCCGACGCGCGGCCTCGACCTCGACGCCACCGCCTTCGTCCACGACCAGCTCCGCACCGCCGCCGGCGGCGGCGCGGCCATCCTCCTCATCACCTCGGACCTCGACGAGGCCTTCGCCCTCGCCGACGCCATCCAGGTGATCTACCGCGGCAAGCTCTCCGCGCGCATGACTCCCGAGGAGGCGTCAACGCGCGTGGCCAACCTCATGGCGGGTGTCGCATGACCCCCATTGTGGACCGCCGGCGTCCCGCCGGCGCTCCGCTCGCCGAGGTGCGCGTGAAACGCGCGGCCTACGCCGTTGGCGCGGCGCTCGCCGCCATCCTTCTCCTGGCCCTCTCCGGCGCCGCCTTCGGACATTCCCCGAAAGAGCTGCTGGCGCTCCTCATCGGCGGCAGCGTCGGCTCGCCGTTCGCGCTGCAGGGGACGCTGCTGAAGTCCGTGCCGCTGCTGCTGACGGGACTGAGCGTCGTCCTCGCCTTCCGCGCAGGAGTCTGGAACATCGGCGGCGAGGGACAGTTCATCGTCGGCGCGCTGGCGGCGCTGGTCGCCTCGCGCTACGGCGCCGTCGCCTCGCTGCTCGCGGCGATGCTGGCCGGCGCGGCGTGGGCGTCGCTGGCGTCGCTCATGCGGCTCTGGCGCAACGCCCCCGAGGTGCTGACCACCATCCTCCTCAACTTCACGGCCATCCATCTCCTCGGCTGGTGCGTGAACGGGCCGCTGCGCGAAAAGGCGGCCATGTACCCGCAGACCGATCTCGCCGCGGCCACGCTGCCGCGCTACGGCGGCCTCGCGCTGGCGGTGCTCGCGGCCATCGGCGCCTGGTGGCTGCTCTATCGCACGCGGGAAGGACTGCGCCTCCGCGCCACCGGCTTCAATCCGGACGCGGCTACGTGGGCCGGCGTGAACGTGCGCGCGCAGCTCGTCCGGGCCATGGCGGTCTCCGGCGCCGTGGCGGGGCTGGCCGGCGGTATCGAGCTCCTCGCCGTCACGCACCGGCTCTTCGAGCGCTTCGCCGCCGGCTACGGCTACTCCGGCATCGCCGTGGCGCTGCTCGCGCAGCTCCATCCGCTGGCCACGCTCGCCTCCGCGTTCTTCTTCGGCGCGCTGGTCAGCGGCGCGGGCGAGCTGCAGCGTACCGCCAACATCTCCGCCGCCGTGGCCACGTTCGGCCAGGCCGCGGTCATCCTGGCCCTGATCGGATTCGAACATGTTCGACGCCGCACTTGACGTGATCCCGCTGGCCATCGTCGCCGCCACGCCGCTGCTCCTGGCGGTGCAGGGAGAGCTCGTCGTGCAGCGCAGCGGCATCATCAACCTCGGCATCGAGGGGATGATGCTGGCTGCCGCCATGACGTCCGTGCTCGCGGCGCAGGCGACGAAGAGCGTGGCCATCGGCTTCCTCGGCGGCATCGCCGGCGCGGCCGTCATCGCCCTGCTCTTCGGCCTCTTCGCCATTGCCCTGAAGGCCGACCAGATCGTGACCGGTACGGCCATCAATCTCCTGGCCCTCGGCGCGACGGGCTTCGTCTACCGCGAGCTGCAGCAGGGCGCGATCTTCGTGCAGTCCGTCCCGCGCCTGCAGCGCGACTTCGTCCTCCCCCTGGCGTGGATCGCCATCCCGATCGTGCTGGCGCTGTTCCTCTGGAACACCAGCACCGGCCTGCGCCTCCGCGCCTGCGGCGAGAACCCGGAGGTACTCGGTGCGCGCGTGCGATCGCACCGAGCGCTGGCGCTGGCGATCGAGGCCGTGCTCGCGGGAATCGCCGGCGCGTATCTCGCGCTCGCGCTGTCGAGCGGCTTCGCCGAGAACATGACCGCCGGCCGCGGCTTCATCGCCCTGTCGATCGTGATCTTCGGACGCTGGAAGCTGAAAGGCGCCCTGCTCGGCACCGCCATCTTCGGCCTCGCCGCCGCCCTGCAATACGCGCTGCAGGCCTCCGCCCGCGGCGTCCCCTTTCACCTGCTGCTGGCCGTGCCGTACGTGGTGACGCTGCTGATTCTCTGCGGTGTGGCGGGACGGGTGCGGGCCCCCGAATCACTAGGCAAGTAATGCGGACCGCCGGCGTCCCCGCCGGCTGTCTGTGGCGGCGTCCCGCCGCCACCCGCGGCGCAGGCGGGACGCCTGCGCAGACAGCCGGCGGGACGCCGGCGGTCCGCATTGGCGGCTGGAGCGCGCCTTCCTCCATCCACCGCGACGACCATGGAGAGCCGCTGGTGCCAGACGAACTCCCCCAGCAGGCGGACGACCTTCACGTGCTGCCCGTTCAACTCGCCCACGATGCGCGGCTGCCAGTGCTCGGAGAACGTTGCGAACTTGGCCTCGAGATTGACTTTCTCCACGCGGGCCTCCTGCGGGGCATGGTACCGCGGCAGCCTCCCCGTCTTGCGAGGGGCGTGTGCACGCTTCCTTGGGAAGACCACAGGCTCTGAGCGCCAGAGCTGCGCGCTGGCGACGGAAGCGTGCGCGCTTGCAACGGAAGCGTGCGCGCTTGCCGTGGAAGACCGCAGCTCTGACGGCCAGAGCTTCGCGCTGGCAATGGAAGACCGCAGGCTCTGACGGCCAGAGCTTCGCGCTGGCAATGGAAGCGTGCACGCGTTCCTGGAAGACCGCGGGCTCTGAGCGCCAGGGCCTCGTCCTTTCCGCGGAACCGTCCGAGGCTCCCGCGCTTGCGGGAGCCGCTGCTCGCGAAGCGTGACGCCCGGTGGCGTTTGGGGCTGGAGTGTTCTCGCGACGGGCCTCCGCCCGCCCGCGGCAGCTGCGGCTGCCGCATGGAAAGCGGCAGCTGGCGCTGCCGCACTCCAGATCAGCGGGGCCAGGGGCCGAGGGCGTCCCAGACGGAGGGGAGGGTGCGGGTGGAGGACGCGCGGGCGGCGGCGCGTGGGGCGGCGGCGAGGGCGGCGGCGATGAAGGGGGCGGCCTCGGAGGGGCGGGGGGAGAGGTCGTGGTCGAGGACGAAGCGGGTGCTCACCTCGCCGGCGCGGAAGGCGGGGTGGGTGATCACGCGGCGGAGCCAGGAGACGTTCGTCTTCGTGCCGAGGATCACGTAGTCGCGCAGCGCGCGCGAGACGCGGTCGATGCAGGCGTCGCGCGTCTCGGCGAAGCAGATCACCTTGGCCAGCATCGGGTCGAAATTCACGCCGATTGTGCTGCCGCGCATCACGCCGGCGTCGACGCGGATGCCGGGGCCGGACGGCTCGCGGTACGCGGCGATGGTGCCGCTCTGCGGGAGGAAACGGTCGTCGGGGTCCTCGGCGTAGATGCGCACCTGGATGGCGTGGCCGCGCTGCCGGAGCTGCTCCTGCGTCCACGGCAGCGGCCCGCCGGCGGCCACGTCGATCTGCGCGCGCACGAGATCGACGCCCGTGACGAGCTCCGTCACCGGGTGCTCGACCTGCAGGCGCGTGTTCATCTCCAGGAAGTAAAACTCCCCCTCCGGCGTGACGATGAACTCCACCGTCCCCGCGTTGCGGTAGTCGACGCCCGCCGCGGCGGCGATGGCCGCCCTGGCCATGCGCTGGCGCAGCTCGTCGGAGTAGCGCGGCGCGGGTGTCTCCTCCACCACTTTCTGGTGCCGCCGCTGGATCGAGCAGTCGCGCTCGAAGAGGTGGAGGATGGTGCCGCGGCCGTCGCCGAAGACCTGGAACTCGACGTGGCGCGGCTCCTCAATGTAGCGCTCGAGGAGGAGGCGATCGTCGCCGAACGACTTCTTCGCCTCGCGCGCGGCCGACTCGATGGCCGGCTGCAGCTCCTCCTGCGCGCGGACGATCTTCATCCCCTTCCCCCCTCCGCCCGCCGATGCCTTCACGAGCAGCGGGAAGCCGATGCGTGCGGCCTCGGCCGCGAGCGTCTCGCGCGACTGGTCTTCGCCGTCGTAGCCCGGCACCACCGGCACGCCGAGGGACTGCATCAGGTGACGCGACTCCGCCTTCGAGCCCATGGCGGCGATGGAGGCGGCCTTCGGTCCGACGAAGATCACGCCCGCGTCGTCGCAGGCGGCGGAGAGCTCGGCGCGCTCGGAGAGAAATCCATAGCCGGGATGCAACGCGTCGGCGCCGCAGGAGCGCGCGGCGTCGATGACCTTGTTCACGTCGAGATACGTCGCGCGCGCGTCGCCGGGGCCGAGGGAGACGCTCTCGTCGAAAAAGCGGCGGACGTAGCGGACGTCGTCCGCCTCGGCGTGCGCGAGGACGGAGACGATGCCCATCTCGCGGCAGGCACGGGCAATGCGCACGGCAATCTCGCCGCGGTTGGGCACCACAAGTTTGCGAATGCTCAGTTTTTCGATACCCACGACGCCAGCCCTTTCTCGAGGAAGGCCTTCATCCCCTCCTGCCCCTCGTCGGAGACGCGGCGGGTGGCGATGGCCTCGATGGTGTACGGGATCGCGTCCGCGAGCTCGTGCGCGGCCACGTGGGCGATGAGCTTCTTGCACTCGCGCACGGCCTCGGGCCCCGAGGTCTTGAGCTGCGTGACCGTCTCGTAGACGGCGGCGTCGAGCTCCGCCTCGCTCTCGACCACGCGGTGCACGAGGCCGATGCGCTGCGCGCGCTCGGCGTTGAAGCGCTCGCCGGTGAGGAAGAGCGCGCGCGCGTGCGTCTGGCCGATCTTGGCGATCACGTACGGCGAGATGACGGCCGGCAGGATGCCGAGCTTGACCTCGGACAAGCCGAACTGCGAGGTGCTCATGCTGATGGCCACGTCGCAGACGGAGACCAGCCCCACGCCGCCGCCGATGGCCGCGCCGTGAATGCGGCCGACGACCGGCAGCGGGCACTCGTTCATCAGCGCGTACATCTTCGCCAGGAGCGAGGAGTCGCGCACGTTCTGGTCGCGCGTGTACGAGACCATGCGCGACATCCAGTTGAGGTCCGCGCCGGCGCAGAAGTTCTTGCCCGTGCCTTTCAGCACGATCGCGCGCGCGGCGCTGGTGTCGAGGTTGGAGAAGAGGTCGATCGCCTCGGCGATCAGTTCATCGTTGAACGCGTTGTGGACGTCGGGCCGGTTGAGCGTGACGGTCAGCACGCCATCCGCCAGCTCGACGAGCAGGGTGTTGTACGCCATAGGCGGCGGATTGTAACGGACCGCCGGCGTCCTCGCCGGCTGTCTGTGCAGGCGTCTCGCCTGCACAGAGGAACGGCGGCGGGACGCCGCCGGAGACAGCCGGCGGGACGCCGGCGGTCCCCCTGTCAGCCGCGGGTCGGGCGGCGCTTCGGCTTCCGCAGCTCCGGGAACTCCGGCGTGAAGTTGTACTGCGGCTCGGCGCCGAACGGGCCGTCGGAGGCGATCCGCAGCGTGATCGCGTTCGGGGCCGCGCTCACGTCCGCGCTCAGCACCGCGGTCGTGTTCGCGGGGATGTCCTGCGTGCGCGCGATGCCGTTGCCTTCGAGCGTGGCCCGGACCGGCGTGTCGCCGGTGGTGATAGTGACGCTCAACGGGCCGGTCTTGGTGGCGGTGAAGCGGTAGACGTCGACGTCGGCGATGTCGCAGAGACCGGCGAACACCTTCTGTCCCGCGGAGATGCTCGTGGCGCGATCGGCGGAGTTGTTGTTGCTGGAGCCGGCGAGCTCCTGCACGTCGATGCAGGGACGCGCGCCGCGCACGTTGCTCACGATCACGGCCGGCTGCGGCCCCTCGGTGACGTTGGTGCCGCCGGCCAGGATGCGGTAGACGCCCGGCGCCGCGTTCGGGATCTCCACCATCTCCACGTTGTCGACGTTGTTCACGCCGCGCGTGGCGTTGCCCTGCACGTTGTTGGCGTCGAGCACGTACGGCCGCCAGGTGTTCCCCGCGGGATCGATCACGCGCAGGTCGAGATTGTTCACCAGCGCCTTCTCGGCGACATAGTCGTCGCCGCCGAGGTACGGGATGGCCGGGTCGGCCCAGTTCAGCACCACCCGCACGGTCTGGGTCTGCTCGACCACCAGGGGGAACTGCAGCAGATCGCCCGTTCCCTGCGAGAAGATCACGTCGCGGATGTACAGACCAACTTCGTCCTTGCGAATGAGGTCGGCCGATTTCCTGGCGTTGACGAGACCGAAGCCGAACGTGAAGTCGGGACCGGGGTTCCCGAGGTCGTCGGTGCCGGCGATGATGACCGCCTTGAGCTGATCCGGACGCGGATTGGCGCCGTTGAACGTGCGGCGCCACTGCTCGGTGAGCAGCGCGGTCATGCCGGTCACGGCCGGGGCGGACATCGAGGTGCCGCTGAGATTGATGTAGCTGTTCTCCGGCACGGTGGAGAAGACGTTCGAGCCGCGGGCCACGACGTCCGGCTTCACGCGGCCGTCCTTGGCCGGGCCGCGCGAGCTGAAGCCGATGATGGTCAGGTCGCTGTTCACCGCGCCGACGGCGAGGATGTTCTTCGCCGCGGCCGTGGTGCCGAGCGTGTCGAACGGCGTCTGCGGGTGATGGAGCGTGGCCTCGCAGGCGGAGCAGGTCGGCGCCGGGCAGTCGGTGCCGCTGCCGTTCTTGGAGATGCAGAACGTGCCGGGCAGGTTGTCCTGGCGGATGGGATCGTAGTGGATGTGCGCGCGCCACTCCGTGGACAGGCCGAACGGCAGGCCGCCGTCGTTGCCGGAGGAATGGACGAAGAGCACGTTGCGCTCGATGGAGATCTCGTCGATCGGCGCGGTCAGCTCGAGGTCGTACGCCCCCCACGATTCATCGCCCTGGTTCCAGATGGGCGGCGAGCCTTCCTCCCACCCCCAGATGTAGCCCCAGGAGTTGTTGTCGGCGATGACACCGCGCTCCTGCAGGCGGTCTTCCTTGAGGGAGAGCCAGTCGCCGGTGCAGGAGTTGAGGCCCAGCACCGGGACGCAGAACTGGTAGAGCGTCGACTTCGGCGCCATCCCCTTCGCGGCGGGATTCAGGCCGGCGGCGCCCATGGTGCCGGCGACGTGGGTGGCGTGACGGCGGTCGGCGCCGGAGCCGCCGCTGGCCGCGACGGTGAAGCGTCCGCCGAACTCGGGATGCGTGCTCTGCGCGGGGGCGAGCTCGAACAGCGAGATGGCCACTCCTTCGCCGGTCAGGCCGTACGGCGCGCTGTAGAGCTCCGTGACGTGCGAGAGCTGCGCGGTGACGGCGTTGTCGACGCCGATCTTGAGGGCGCGCTTGCCGGAGACGGCGAAGACGCGCTCGTCCGCGGCCAGCGCATGCAGCGCCGACGGCGGGATCTTCGCCTCGATGCGATGCGACGGCAGGTACTTGACGGTGAAGACGTCCATCGCGCCGCCCGCGGCGAGGATGGCCTGGCGCGCCTCGTCGAACGGCACGTCGCGGTGGAAGACCACGTTCACGCCGGCCATCGGGCGGCCGAGGGCCGCGGCGCGGATGGCCGAGGGATGGAGCTTCTTCTCGACGGTGAGGGGCTCCAGGTCGAGACCGGCCACGGCCGCGCCGTCGCGGACGCGCGCCAGGTAGCGGCCGCCCGGCAGCGCGTGCTTGACGTCCACGCCCTTCCGCGCGAGCTCCGCCTCCTCGGCTTCCGTGAGCGCGGCGGCGGGACGGAAGACGACGGCGCGCCCTTCGAACCGCGGGGTCTTGTCGACCTCGCGCGGACCGGCGAACAGGGGGACGGCGAGAACGGCCAGAAGGACGAGACGGAGCATATGGTTAGTTATTGTACGTTTGATGAACGGCTGGCGTCGTTACGTTGTGGTGCCCGAGGTCGGACTCGAACCGACACGGGGTCAAACCCCGGCAGATTTTGAGTCTGCTGCGTCTGCCATTTCGCCACTCGGGCTTTCCTGCCACTGCCTCACGCAGCCGTGCAGCTCGTCGTCGGTGAGGACGCGGCTGGTCGACTTCGCGAGCTGAAAGATCTGTTGCGCCAGCGCCTCTTCCTGAGGATAGCCGTTGGCGTCCAGCCAGTAGATCACATTGGACAGGCCGCACATCGGGCCGACCTCGATGACCTGACGGAGACCGAACATTCCCGCGGGAACGCCGGAGTAAACGCGGTCGGCCAGCCAGTCGCTTCCCCGCTTCTTCGCTTTGATGATCGCGGCGGCGTGGACGCCCGTGCCGGTGCGGAAGGCGTCGCGGCCGAAGACGGGATAACGGTCGGCGAGACCGACGCCGGTCACGCGGGCGACGTGCTTCACGTAATCGGGCAGCGCGGTGAGGTCGTTGTCGATCCACCCCATCAGCTTGAGGTTGACCATGAGCACGTCCATGGGGGTGTTGCCGACGCGCTCGCCGATGCCCGCCGCGGCGCCGTGGACGCGGTCCGCCCCCGCCTCCAGCGCGGCGATGCAGTTGATGACGCCGAGGCCGCGGTCTTCGTGCCCGTGCCAGTCGACTTTGACCGCGGGGTTGATGCGGTCAACGAGCTGGCGGACGAAGCGCACCACGTTGCGCGTTCCCCACGGCGTGGCGTGGCCGACGGTGTCGGCGATGCAGACGCGCACCGCGCCCGCGTCGATGGCGGCGGTGTAGAGCTTGGCGATGTCTTCGGGCTTGGCCCGCGTGGTGTCCTCGGTCACGTACATGACCGGGATGCCCTGGCTGACGGCGAAGCGCACGGCTTTGGCCGACTGGGCGATGATCCAGTCGAGGTCCCACTCCTCGGCGAACTGGCGGATGGGCGACGAGCCGATGAAGAGGTCGGCCTCGATGGGGATGCCGACGCGATTGGAGATCTCGACGATCGGCTTGATGTCGTTCTCGTGCGTGCGCCCCGCGGCGCTCGGATAGACGGAGAGCTTCTGCTCGACGATCTCGCGCGCCAGGCGCTCGACCGTCTTCTGCACGTGCGGCCCCGCGCCGGGCAGGCCGATGTCGGCGTTGTCGATGCCGATGGCGTGCATGTAGTGGAGGATGCGCAGCTTGTCTTCGATGGAGGGATCGGTGACGGAGGGCGACTGCAGCCCGTCACGGAGCGTTTCGTCGTCGAATTCGATCCGGCGCGCCGGACGGGCGGGCTGCTCGCCGTCGGCGTTCCAGTCGTGGATCAGGTGCTCGAGGTTTTCGGTCATCAGCGGGCGCAGTTTAGCCGTGCAACACGGATCGCGCCATCAGACATCCCAGTCCCTTTCGAGCACGGAGCGCGAGCCTCCCCGCGTCACCGGCGCCAAACGTAGGGCGCGGTTTCAGCCCGCCCCCCGGACGGGGCGGGGGCCGCGTTCGCCGCGAGCGCCCGACGGGATGAAGCCCGTCCTACGTTTCCACGTGCATCGCGAGGGCGGCACAGACCCGCCTCGGCGCCACGCGATCCGGCGATTCCATTATTTAGGCTATCGCGCACCGGCCCTGAATGATTATCTTAAGCAACCCCGACAGGGATCCGCAGACCCACCACATCTGAGAGAAAGGGAGTTCTTCATGTTCCATCGCACCCTGGTGCGGCTGGCACTGGCCTGCCTCGCGCTCGCCCTCGCGTCGAGGGGAGAAGCGTCGACGGTCCTCTTCGGTCCGGCGACGTACGCGCCCGGCACCGGCCAGCCCCAGACCCATTCGACCACGTTCGCCGGCGCTTCCGGCGAGACCTGCGGCGGTGAGCCGATGTTCGTGCTCGTCGCCGAGAACCGCGGAGTGGCCAGCGCCGTGGTCGTCCTGAACGGCACGACGCTCCTCTCCGAGCGCGACTTCCCCGGCGCCGCGCTGCGCGAGATCCCGGTGGCCCTCGGCGACACCAACCAACTCGCCGTCACGATCAAGGGCGGCGCGCGCGACGCGTCGCTGCGGCTCTCGATCGAGCGCCGCGTCCAGGAGACCAGCGCCGGACCGGCCTCCGTCTCCTCCGGCGCGACGGTCCGGACGACGTTCGACGCCGCGGGCGGCTCGATGTACCGCCTGCTGGTCCGCAACAACGGAGCGGCGAACGCAAACGTCACGCTGAACGGTACCGCGGTCCTCACTCTGGGACCCGGGAGCGCCAGCGCACTGCGCACACTGGCGGCGGCCACGGGCTCGAACGAGCTCGCCTTCTCCGTCTCCGGCGGGACCGGCAGCAGCATCGAGTGGACGCTCTTCCGCGACCTGGGCGAGCCGAGCTGCGCGATCCAGCCCACCATCGCCATCACCGCGCCGGCCGACGGCACCGACGTCGTCGCGCGCCGGATCGTCGTCACCGGCACCGCCACGGGTCCCCGCGACCTCGGCATCGTCGTCAACGGCGTGCCGGCACAGCTCGATCTCACCGCCGCCGGCACCGAGAACGAGCCGTATCCGTGGTTCGCCAGCGTGGACGCCGCCGAAGGTGCCACCGTCATCACCGCCACCGCCTCCACACCGGCCGGCCACAGCGCCACCGACACGCGCAACGTCACCTTCACCCGGATCGCGGAGCCCGTGACCCTCGTCGCCGCGCAGGAGAGCGGAGTGCCGCCGTTCACCGCGCACTTCAATCTCCTGACGAGCCTCGACGAGCCGGTGACCAGCTACGCCTTCGATCTCGACGGCGACGGGAGCTTCGAGACGTCGACGGCCACCCTGCCGGACTCTCTCGGGCAGACGTACACCACGCCCGGCCTGCGCACGGTCCGCGCGAAGCTGACCACGGCCAGCGGCGCGGTGCACACCGCCAGCACGCTCGTCACCGTCCAGCCGTTCCCGGTCATGGACGCGGTGCTGCGCGCGGCCTGGACGCGGTTCACCGGCGCGATGGCCAGCGGCAACGCGGCCGCCGCGACCGCACAACTGGCGGGCAAAGAGGCCCAGGCGAAGTACGGTCCGTCCCTGGCCGCCCTCGGCGCGCGGCTCCCCGCCTTCGCCGCCAGCATCCAGACCATTCACGCGATCTGGATCCGCGGCAACGCGGCGCACTACCTCCTCGTCCGCGACGAGAACGGCAGCGCCTACGGCTATCACGTCTACTTCGTCCGCGGTGCCTCCGACGGCGTCTGGCGGGTCATCCAGTTCTGAGGAAACGACCATGAAGAAAACACTCGCACTTCTGCTTTTCCTCATCCCGCTGGCCGTGCCCGCCCATGCGTACAAAGAGCCCGTGCACGTCGCCATCAGCCGCGCCGCCTTCGACCGCATGACCGTGAACCTGGTCGCGAAGACCGGCTACGACCTGAACACCGTGGTCGGCGGCTCGTCGCTGCGCGCCCTGGTGGCCCAGGGCTCGTGGGACCAGGACGCCGGCCTGAACGCCCTCAATCACTTCTACGACCCCACCGCCGGCGCGGGACTGAGCGTTCCGGTGGCGGGCTGCCTCAACGTCGGCCAGAGCGCGCGTGTCTGGGCCGCCGTGGGCGTGGGCAATCCCAACAGCACGCCCGCGGCGCGCACGTATCTCGCGCAGGCGCTGATGCTCCAGAACAAGGCCGCGCGCAAGGAGGCCCTCGGCCGCGCCTTCTCGGCCCTCGGGCATTCGATCCATCTCGTCCAGGACATGGCCCAGCCCGAGCACACCCGCAACGATCAGCACCTGATCGGCAGCGAGTGGCTGTTCGACGACGCGCCGGAGGCCAGCCTCTACGAAGAATGGGCCCTGACCCACCTGGTGCCGCCGGCAGCGGTGTCCTACGACGGCTATCCGAACGTCTCGCTGCCGTCGACGCTCGACTACTTCGGCGACGGCCTGTCGCGCGGACTGGCGGAATTCGCCAACGCCAACTACGTCACCCAGGACACCAACTACGACGACGAGATGCGCGCCGGCAGGTGCTACTACCATCCCGCGGCCCCGCGCCTGGATGCGGCCGTCCCGCGCACGCAGATCGTCGACGAGGCGGTCCGCGACGCGGCGGGGAACACGTTCACCGTCACGGTGATCGAGCGCATCTACACCTCCTTCCCGCGCGACTTCTACCAGCCGACCTCGGACACGGATCCGAACCACACGTTCCATTCCGCGGTCGACCTCGAGACGCGCGAGATCACCGGTCCGAAATTCTCGCTGGCCGATCAGTCGTATCTCAGCCGCGCGGCCCTGCTCATTCCGCGCGCCGTCGGCTACTCGGCCGGCTATCTCGACCACTTCTTCCGCGGCTCGATCAGCGTGCAGTGGGCGCCGGTCGCCGACTCGACCCCGAAGCGCTACAACATCACCGTGACCAACACCTCCGCCGAGCCGATCCGGGCCGGCGCCGTCCTCACCATCGCCTACGTGGCCGGCCAGAAGTACCTGCGCACGACGGCCGACGACGACATGGCCCTGATCCTGTCGAGAGACCTGGCCGAGCTGGCACCCGGCGCCAGCCAGACGTTCAACGACGTCTCGGTTCCGTACCTGCGCGAGGACGACGACATCCGCGCCTTCGAGCGCCACGCGGTGGTCCGCGGCACCCTCGGCGAGGAGTACAACGACA
>DASPMO010000111.1:0-3259 GCA_035627015.1 Thermoanaerobaculia bacterium
CGCGGAGGCGTTCCTCGAGCACGACGGCAAGCGCTTCTTCCGCAGCGGCGACCTCGGCTACTACGACGAGGAAGGCTACTTTTTCATCACCGACCGCCTGAAGCGCATGATCAACGCCTCGGGGTTCAAGGTCTGGCCCGCCGAGGTGGAGGCGATGCTCTACGCCCATCCGGCGATCCAGGAGGCGTGCGTCATCGCCGCCCGCGACGGCTACCGCGGCGAGACGGTAAAGGCGGTGTTGGTTCTCAAGCGCGATGCGAAGGGTGGGATCGCGCCTGCCGAGATCACGGAATGGGCGCGCGGGCGGATGGCTGCGTTCAAGGTGCCGCGCGTGGTGGAGTTCGTGGACGAGCTGCCGAAGACCGCGACCGGCAAGATCCTCTGGCGCAAGCTGCAGGAAGACGAGAACCGGAAGGCCTCATGAGATCGCTCGCGTTCGCGCTGGTGCTTCTTTCGTCTCCCGCCTGGGCCCAGGTGGAGGTCGAGAATCCCTGGTCCCGCGCGACGGCGCCGGGCGCGAAGGTGGCCGCCGGCTACATGGTCCTGCACAACAAGGCTGCCAGCCAGGACCGCCTGGTCTCCGCGTCCACGCCGCTGGCACGGAAGGTGGAGACGCACGTGACGACGCGCGACGGGGACATCATGCGCATGCGCGAAGTGAAAGGCTACGAGATCCCGGCGAACGGCCGCTTCGAGCTCAAGCCGGGCGGCCCGCACCTCATGTTCGTCGACGTGAAGAAGCCGTTCGCCGAAGGCGACGTCGTGCCGGTGTCGCTGCGCTTCGAGAAGGCCGGCGAGAAGAAGGTGGAGTTCCGCGTCGGGCGCGGCGCGCCCGGCCGGCACTAGCTCAGAGGATCAGGCGCGCGACGTACCAGGCGAGCCCCGCCATGAAGGCGGAGCATGGGATGGTCAGCACCCACGCCCAGACGATGTTTCCGGCAATGCCCCACCGCACCGAAGACGTCGATTGCGCAGCCCCTACGCCGACAATGGCGCCCGTGATCGTGTGCGTAGTGGAAACGGGGATACCCAGGCCAGTCGCTATGAAAAGCATGAGCGCCCCACCGCTCTCGGCGCAGAAGCCGCCTACCGGGCGCAGTTTGGTGATGCGCTGACCCATCGTCTTGACGATGCGCCAGCCCCCGAAAGCAGTGCCCAGGCCGATGGTGATGTAGCAGGCCACGACGACCCAGTACGGAATCGGATCGTCCTTGCCGAGCGTTCCCGCAGCGATCAGCAGCATCCAGATGATGCCGGCCGTTTTCTGCGCATCGTTGCCTCCGTGGCCAAGGCTGTAGAGCGACGCGGAGACGAGCTGCAGTCGCCTGAACCATCGGTCCACCTTGGACGGCGTGCTGCGGACGAAGATCCAAGACACCGCCAGCATCAGAAGCGCGCCGAACACCATCCCTGCAAGCGGGGAGATGAAGATGAAGGCAATGGTCTTGAGCAGACCGCTCGGCATGAGTGCCCATGCGCCGGCCTTCGCGATCGCTGCACCGCAGAGGCCGCCGATGAGGGCGTGGGAGGAAGAAGACGGCAGGCCATACCACCAGGTGATGATGTTCCACGAGATCGCACCGACCAGGGCGCCGAGGATGACGTAGTGGTCGACGATGCCCTGGTCGACGATCCCCTTGCCCACCGTGGTTGCGACCTTCAGCTGGAAGATGAAGAGCGCCACAAAGTTGAAGAGCGCCGCGAGCATCACTGCCTGATAAGGCTTGAGCACGCGCGTCGACACGACGGTGGCGATGGAATTCGCCGCGTCGTGGAACCCGTTCATGAAGTCGAACGCCAGCGCGACGATGATCAATCCGATCAGAATGCCGAGGCTCATGGAGGTGACTGTCGGATCCATCGACGCGCCGGCTCAGGAATTCTCGAGGACGATGCCCTCGACGATGTTGGCGACGTCCTCACAGCGGTCGGTGATCGACTCGAGCAGGTCGTAGATGACGCGCAGCTTCATCACCTGCTTCAGGTCGTTCTCCTCGCGGAACAGCTTCGAGAGCGCCGCGCGCATGACGCGGTCGGCGTCCGACTCGAGCCGGTCGATCTCCTGGCAGTGCTTGAGGATCGCGTCGGAGCGCTTGATGTCGGTGAGCAGGCCGACCACGGTCTTCACCCGGTCGCAGCAGTGCTGGCAGATCTCCGCGAGCTGCCTGGCTTCCGGCGTCACGCTGCGCAAGTCATAGAGCGCAACCGACTCGGCGACGTCCTGTATGAGGTCCAGGATGTCGTCCATGGCGTTGATGAGCTGCAGGATCTGGTCGCGGTCGAAGGGCGTGATGAAGGTCTTGTGCAGCAGCGAGATCGCCTCGTGGGTGATCTTGTCCGCGGCGCGCTCGGCGGCGTCGATGCGCTGCGCGTGCGCGTCCAGGTCGCTGAACGTGCCGATCATCGCCGCGAGCTCGCGGCTGCCCTCGACGATGCGCTCGGCGTGCGCGTTGAAGAGGTCGAAGAACTTGCCCTCGCGGGGCATCAGGCGTCCGAGCATCGTCTACTCCTGGAATCCAAGGCCGCGCGATTGTAGTCGCTCGATGTCCGCGGGCGCGAATCCCCAGTCGGCGAGCGCCGCCCGGCCGCCCTGTCCGCGCTCCGGCGGCACCGCAGGCGTCGCCGGCCCGCTGCGCGAGAAGCGGGGCGCGGGCGCGGGCTGCGGCACGCCGCCCACGCTGACGTAGGCGCCGCGCGCCACGTTGTGGGGGTGCTCGCGCGCCTCCTTCCACGACAGCACCGGGGCGAAGCACGCGTCGGAGCCGTCGAACAGGCGGCACCATTCGTCGCGCGTCTTCGCGCGGAACGCCTCCTCGAAGCGCGCGCGCATCTCGGGCCAGCGGGCGCGGTCGTGCTGCGGCGGAAGGTCCTTCAGCCCGAGTCCTTGCACCAGCTCCCGGAAGAAGCGCTCCTCGATCGAGCCGATCGCCACGTGCCCGCCGTCCTTCGTCTCGTATACCTCGTACCAGGGGGCGCCCGTGTCGAGCACGTTGCTCGCGCGCTGGTCCTTCCATGTGCCCGAGGCGAGGAAGCCGGAAACCATCGCCGCGAGCAGCGCCGATCCCTCGACCATGGCCGCGTCGATCACCTGGCCGCGTCCGGAGCGGCGCGCCTCCAGGAGCGCGCATGCCACGCCGAACGCCATGAGCATGCCGCCGCCGCCGAAGTCCCCGACCAGGTTGAGGGGCGGAACGGGCGGCTCGCCCTGGCGGCCGATGGCGCCGAGCACGCCGGAGAGGGCGATGTAGTTGATGTCGTG
>DASPMO010000112.1:0-43177 GCA_035627015.1 Thermoanaerobaculia bacterium
TCGAGGATCTCTATCGCGAGCTGCTGCCATGAGGAGACTGCTCCGGCCCGTTGCCGCGTCCCTGCTCCGGCGGCTGCTCCGCGGGCCGTTCCGCGTGCCGGCCGAACGCGTCGCGATCGCACTCGGGCACCTCTTCCCGCATCGCCTGCCGGGCCGCGGCCTGCTCGCCGAGGAGCTGCTGCGCGTGCATGCAGGCCGCTCCGTGGAGGCGCGGCTCTTCGACGGCTCGCGGCTGCTCGTCCCCGCCACGCGCGAGGCGTTCTTCCCCTTCCTCACCGGTCGCTGCTTCGCCGAGGATGAAGGGCTGACGCGGCTGCTGCTGCGATCCCTCGGGCCGGACGACGTGTTCTTCGACGTCGGCGCGAACGTCGGCTACTACACGATCCTGGCCGCGGGCCGCGGCGCGCGCGTGCACGCGTTCGACGCGCAGGAAGCGCTCGCCGAACACCTGCGCCGCTCCATCGAGCGCAACGGCTACGGCGATCGCGTGACCGTGACACACGCCGCGGTGTGCGAGCGCCACGGCGGCGACGTGGAGCTCTTCCTGCCCGAGGAGCGCGAAACACTCCTCGGTGTGGCCTCGCTGCAGCAGCACGAGTGGCTGCGCGGCGGCACGCGCGTGCGCGTGCCGGCGCTGTCGCTCGACGGCTACGCGCGCGAGCGCGGCATCGCGCGGGTCGACGTCGTGAAGATCGACGTCGAAGGGGCGGAGGAGAGCGTGGTACGCGGCATGGGCGAGCTGCTGGAGCGCTGCCGGCCGCGCCTGATCGTCGCCGAGGTGTGGCCGGAGGCGCTGCGGTTCGACAGCATCGAGCATGGCCGCGCGTTGCGGGCCGAGGGAGTAGCGCGCTTCGAGGCCGTGGCGCGGCTGCTGCGTCCCTTCGGATACGAGGCGTACTGGATCGGCGACGACGGGGCGACCGGCGAGCGCTGCACGGCGGCGGCCGTGCGTGTCATCCGCGGTGCCGCCAACGTCGCCTTCACGCATGCTCCTATAATCCGCCGCGCATGAACCTCGCGCGCCACATCGCGTGGCGTTACCTCCGCCGCCCCACCGACCGGCTCATCTCCGCGGTCGGTGTCGTCTCCGTCCTCGGCCTGGTCATCGGCGTCATGGCGCTGGTCATTTCCATGGCCCTCATGACCGGCTATCGCCGCGACCTGCAGAACAAACTGCTGGGCGGCAACGCGGAGGTGTTCGTCTACTCGATCGGCACCGCCATCGCCGAGCCGCGCGAGCTGGTGGCGAAAGTGGAGAAGGTGCCGGGCGTCGACTACGCGTCGCCGGTGCTCTTCCAGCACGCGGTGGTGACGACCGAGACCAACACCACCGGCTCGGAAGTCATGCTCAAGGGCATCGAGCCGTCGCGCGGGCGCACCTCGCCGATGCTGGCCAAGGTCATCGGGCCGCGCGGGCGGTTCACCACGGCGGAAGGGGAGCGGGGCGTGGCCGTGGGACGCTACCTGGCCACGAAGCTCGGCGTGAAGGCGGGCGACGCGCTGAGCGTCACCGTCGCCGCGGCGGGGGCGGAAGGGTTCATGCCGCGCTCGTCGACGTTCCTGGTGACGAACGTCTTCGCCACCGGCTTCTACGAGTTCGACGCGCGCTGGCTCTTCGTCGACCTCGGCGAGGCGCGGCAGCTCCTGGGCATGGGCGACGCGGCGAACCTGGTCGAGGTCAAGCTGCAACCGGGCGCCGACATCGACCGCACCACCGCCGCCGTCGAGAACGCCACCGAGGGCCGCTACACCGTGAGCGACTGGCGGGAGATGAACCGCCCGCTCTTTTCCATGCTCCAGATCCAGCAGCTCGTGCTGTTCATCATCATCGGGCTGATCGTGGTCGTCTCCACGTTCAATATCGTCTCCACGCTGATCATGACCGTGCACGAGAAGCGCCGCGAGATCGGCATCCTGGCCTCGATGGGGGCGGAGCCGAAGACGGTGCGCCGCATCTTCCTCTGGTACGGCGCCATGGTCGGCCTGACCGGCACGGCCACCGGCGTGATCCTGGGGACGCTCATCTGCTGGGTCATCACGCGCTACGAGCTGCTCCAGTTCCCGCCCGAGATCGCCGAGGTCTACTTCGTGTCGTCCATCCCGTTCATCACGCGGCCCGTCGACCTGCTCGTCATCGCCGGCTTCTCGATCGTGGTGTCGTTCCTGGCCACGATCGTCCCGAGCATGCGCGCGGCGCGGCTGAATCCGGTGGAAGCGCTCCGCTACGAGTAGTCTGGACTGCGGCAGCTGGCCGCTGCCGCAGTCCAGACGCTGCGCGTTACCAGCGGTCGCTCGCTCCCGCACCGCCGCCGCTGCCGCCGCCTCCCTTGAATCCCGACGACGACCCGCTTCGCGAAGACGAAGAGGACGAGGACGACGAAGAAGATGATGACGTCGATGACCACGACCGCCTGCTGTCATCGTCATCCTCGTGCATCAGCGGCGGCAGCGCCGGAGGCTCGAACGGATGAATGACCGGTCCCTCGGGCGTCTGAGCCTTCCTCGTCTGCACGAGGCTCCAGAGGATGCCGATGATCACCGCGAGAAAGCCGAAGAGCGCGAGCCCGCGCGGCGGCCCGCCCTGCGGCTCCGGCTCCAAGGCTTCGGCCCGGTACACCACCGGTTGCGCAACCGGGGCGGGCGGGCCGGAGATCGTGGCGATGATCTGCTCCGCGCCGCGCTCCGCGGCGGAGATGTAATCGCCGGCGCGGAGGTCTTCGCGCAGGCCGACGAGGATGCGCTTCGAGTGCGCGTCGGTGAGGGTGCCTTCCAGCCCGTAGCCGACCTCGATGCGCGACTCGCGGTCGTCGACGAAGAAGAAGAGGATCGCGCCGTTGTCTTTTTTCTCCTGCCCGACCGTCCACGTGCGGATCGCCTCCGCGCTCATCTCCTCCATCGTTGTCCCTTCGGGGATGCGGCGGTCGACATAGACGATGAGCTGGTTCGACGTCTCGCGCTCGTATCGCGCGAGGCGCTCGTTCAGCGCGTGCTCGCGTCCGTCGTCGAGCAGGTTCGACGGATCGGAGACGTAGCGCGTGGGCGCCGGCGGCAGCGCCAGCAGCGCCAGGAGGAGCGCCAGATTGGTCATGATCTGCACATGGTACGATCCCCGGCCGTTCATGGCACAGGCAAGGCTGGTTCTCGAAGACGGTACGGTGTACGAGGGAGAGGCGTTCGGCGCGACGGCGGACGCGATCGGCGAGGTCGTTTTCAACACCTCGCTCACCGGCTATCAGGAGATCGCCACCGATCCCTCCTACCGCTTCCAGATCGTGGTCATGACCTATCCCCACATCGGCAACTACGGCGTCGAGAACATCGTCGAGCAGAGCGACGTGCCGCAGGTGGCGGGCTTCGTCGTGCGCGACGCCATCGAAGAGCCCTCCAGCGCCCACGCCGAGCTCTCGCTGGGCGAGTACTTCCGCCGCACCAACGTCACCGCCATCACCGGCGTCGACACGCGCGCGCTCACGCGCCGCATCCGCAACCAGGGGGCCATGCGGGGGATGATCACCTCGAGCGCGGAGCGCGGCGTCGACGACATCGTGTCCGAGCTGCGCCGCTCGCCCTCCATGGCCGGCCTCGACCTCGTGCAGCGCGTCACCGCGCTGCGGCCGTACGCCTTCGAGGAGTCGACCAACGCGCCACTGCGGGTGGCCGTGTACGACTTCGGCGTCAAGCGCGACATCCTCCGCCAGCTCACGAAGCAGGGAATCGACGTCACCGTCTATCCGGCCACCACGCACGCGGACGAGATCCTCGACCGCAACTTCGACGGCGTCCTGCTCTCGAACGGCCCCGGCGATCCGGAGCCGGTCACGTACGCGCAGGAGAACATCCGCCACCTCGTCGGCAAGGTGCCGATCTTCGGGATCTGCCTCGGCCATCAGCTCCTCGGCCTGGCCCTCGGCGGCAAGACCTACAAGCTCAAGTTCGGCCACCGCGGCGGCAACCATCCGGTCAAGGACCTCCGCAACGGCCGCGTCGAGATCACGGCCCAGAACCACGGCTTCTCCGTCGATCCCGACACGCTCAGCGAGAACGACGTCGAGTACACGCACATCAACCTCAACGACCAGACGCTGGAAGGCTTCCGCCACCGCCGCGAGCCGGCCATGGCCGTGCAGTACCACCCCGAGTCCGCGCCCGGGCCGCACGATTCGTTCTATCTGTTCAACGACTTCGTGCAGATGATGGAAGAGTGGAAGAAGAAGCGCTGAGACTCGCTGTCATCCTGAGCCGCGCAGACGGCGAAGGACCTCCTGCTGGAACCCCGTGCCCGCTCCGTAAGCAGGGGATCCTTCGCCGTCTGCGCGGGCTCAGGATGACAGGCGTCACTTCACCAGCGCCAGCCCGATCCCATACCGCGTCTCGCCGAGGCTGATCCCCGTCCAGTGCACCTGCTCCACGTGTGCCTCGATGGCCGTGCCGCGGCCGATGCGGAAGCGCACCGCGCCGCCTGCCACCAGTCCCGCCTCCACGCCGCCGATCACGTCATGGAAGTCGTGGTTGACGAGGAGGTGGTGGTCGTCGCGCCAGTCCGCCACTTCCACGCCGCCGCCGTAGTGCAGCGAGAAGAAGCGTCCGAGCTGCTGCTGCTTCCAGACGCCGAGGCCGAACCCGTCCACGGTCTTGCTCCGCTCGTTGCCGGGATAGCCGCGGAAATTCGTGTGCAGGCGCGACTCCTGCGCCGAGGCCGTCCAGGTCGCGCGCGCCTGCAGGCCCAGCCAGGGGAGATCGCGCGAGGCGGTGAGGCGGTGCCATCCCGCTTCCTTGAGGTTCAGCGCCGAGCCGGTGCCGCCCGGTTTCGTCGCGCCGCTCGACGTGGTGAACTCCCACTTCGACTCGCGCACGTCCGGCGAGGCCACGAACATCACCGAGGTCTCGGCCACCTCCACGGCCACCCCCGGGAAGTCATTCTCGAAGCCGAGACTCTTGTCGGTCAGGCGGCGGGCGATGCGCAGCGAGGCGCCGGAGCGCAGCGGCACGGTGGCCACGAGCTCGCGGAACGTCTGGAAGCCCGACACGCTGCGGTAGGAGTAGGAGAGGTCGCGCTCGGTCGTGAGATACGCGCCGCCGCCGTACCGCGCGCCGAGGCGGAAGCCCCAGCGCGTGACGTCCAGGCCGGCCGCGCCGGCGCCGCCGAAGATCAGGATGTCGTTCTGGCTGATGTTGTACTCGCTGTAGGCCATGCTCACGTCCGCGCCGCCGACGAGGCGGAGCATGCCCAGGCGATAGAAATCGCGCTCGACGCCGGCGCGGTAGCCGAGCGAGTTGTCGAGATTGGCGCGCATGAAGTCCATGCCGTCGCACCCCGCGTACTCGCGCTGACACGGATGCTCCTGATCGTGTCCGTGCGCGCCGCGTGTCTTCCAGCGCGTGCTGTAGCCGCCCGCGAACGTGCGGGTCCTGGCTTCTTCGGCGAATGCGCCCATGGCGCAGAGGAGGAGGAGCAACGACAAACCCTTGCGCATGGGAGTAACGTTAGTGCCGCCGGCGGACGCCGGCTGTCAGAAGGTTGTAACAGCAGCGGAGCGGTCATGGAACTGATGGACAAGCTGTTCTGGCTGTTTTTCTTCGGCATCGTCGCCTGGGTGGCGTGGATCTGGATCCGGGTGATCGTCGAGATGTTCCGCTTCGACCGCGGATTCCAGCGGCCTTCCGCGGGACGCCATCGAGCCGCGGGCGGCGTCGGATTCACCGACATGCACGCCATGCCGCACGACACCGTGTCTGCCTCGAGTGAGTCGGGCATGGAGATCGCGGACACGGGCTCCGATTCCGGCGGCGACTCCGGCGGCGGCGGTTCGGGCGGAAGCTGGTCGTAAAGCGCCGCGTGACGGGTGCGCCCTTCCTCACCGCCGCCCGCCGCCCTTCCCCGCGAACTTCACGGCGATCTTGTTTTCGCCCACCCGCACGTTCACATGAATCGGCGCGAGGAGTGCGTCCGCCGAGGCCGCGATCGACTGCGCTTCATCGTCGGTGCGGTAAGGCCAGAATTCATAGCTGCCGCTGGGGATGTTCTGCAGGTGCGCTTCGCTCTCCGGCCCGGTCATGAGCTGCAGGCCCTGCACCGCCGCCAGTTCCTCCACCACCTCGGGCGGGACGAGCTCGCCGTTGTAGCGCATCAGCAGCGAGAACGGCGGCATCGTTCCGCCGGTCGTCGTCCGGGCGCGGATCAACAGCGAGGACGTCGACCGCGGCAGATAAATCGGCAGGCGTCCTTTCGTCCTGTCCCGCGGTACGCGGAGCATGCCGAACGGATCTTCCTTCGGCACGACGAACAGCGTGGCCGTTTCCTCCGGCGGCACGGCGATCGAGGCGCGGCCGTCCTCGTCGGTGGTCGTGCGGGAGCGCACCTTTCCGTTGGCGACCGCGTACACCGTCGCCTTTGCCACCGGATCGTTCTCGCGATCGATCACCGTGACCGCGACTTCACGTCCGGGATCGAGACGGAGGTCGAGCTCGCGCAGGCGCCGCGCATCGTCGATCGTGAACGCCACCGGCTCCGGCTCGAGGTGGAGCGGCGGGTAGACCCGCACGATCTGCCCGCCGTACCGGATCCCCGTGAAGTCGAACGTCCCTTCCGGGCCGGTGGTGAGCTGCACGTGCCGCCCTCCGTCCGCGAGCGGCGTCTGCAAGTCGACGATCACGCCGGACAGCGGTGCGCCGCTCTTCGCGTCGCGGACGATGCCGGTGATCCGCCCGTCGGGGATGGCGAGCTTCAGGACGGACTTCCCGTTCGCCAGCTCCACCGTTTCAGCAAAGGAGGTCGGCAGCGCGGGGCTGTGCACTTTCGCCAGGAACACACCGCGCTGCCAGAACGGCGCGCGGAACGTGCCGTCGCGATCGAGGCCGGTGGCGGCGCGCCAGTGCAGCTCGCGGTGGCGCAGCTCGACGGCGCCGTCACCGAGGTGCGTGTCCCCGAACGTGACGCGGCCGGTGACGGTGAACGGCTCGACCGTGATCGTGGCGCGCCGGATGTCGTTCGCGCCGACGACGATCTTCGTGCCCAGTTGTTCGGTGGGGGCGGGACCGTGGAGGCGGATCTGATAGACGCCGGAGGCGAGTCCCGCGAAACGCACCTCGCGCGTCCCGGCGGGCAGGCGTTTGTGCTCGATCTCCTCCCACTCCTCGGACGGCGTGCGCAGCAGCAGCTCGACATCGAGCGGTTGGTCCGTTCCGCGGATCGTCGCCTCGATGGCAGCGCGCGGAGCTTCGGGTGTGGCCGCCGCGGCGGTGGCGGCGAGCAGGATCAGCAGCGGCAGCAGCGGCATGGCAATTCTCCCGATCGTTGGGGGGGGGCGAGACGCGGGGTCGCGATGGATCAGGGATGAGCGGCCGGCGCCGGCTCCAGCGAGGCGACGCGGGGCTCGTTGGTGGCGGGCTGTGGCTCGTCGATGCGCTCCACCGACGCAACCTGGAACTCGGACGCGAGCGGCTGCACCGCCGCCTGCGACACGGTGCAATATTCTCCGGCGAAGATGCAGTCATTGGCCCAATAGCAGGATTCCCAGCCGTCGACCGTGGCGGCGACGCATTTCTTCAGAAGCGGACGGCACCTGAGACATTCGGCCATCGCCGCGGGTGCGGCAGCCAGGGCGATCGAAAAGAGCAGGAGAGAAATCAGTAGTTTTTTCATGGTTATCCTCATTGTGAGTCGATCCCGCGTCTCGGGGTGAGGATGATGGAGTGCCGGATGGACGGAGGAATAGGGACATTTCGTGACGTGGCGGACTACGACTCCGGCGGAGACTCGTAGAGCCACGCCTGCAGCGCACGCTGCACGTCCTCCGCGTTCGCCTCCGCGGGGACGACCGCGTAGCGGTTCCCGTTCAGCACCTCGATCTCGCCGCCGTGCAGGCCGCGGATGTGCGCGCGGGGGATGGGGTAGGTGCGGAAGAACGTGCGCAGGAGCAGCGTGTTGCCGCGCAGCTCCACCTCCCGCACCTCGGCGCGCAGCGTGGCATACGCGCCGACCACGAAGCCGAGCGGCAGCAGCAGGCCGAGCCAGTTCCCCGTCAGCAGCCAGAAGGCGAGGGCCAGCGCGGAGAAGCCCGCGAAGAGGAGTGCGATCGTGGCGACGTCGCGCGGCGAGCGTTGGCGTCCGAATCTCATCTGGAGTGCGGCAACGCCAGTTGCCGCTCTAAATCGCCGCAGCGCAAGCTGCGGCGCGGCGACTGGCGTCGCCGCGATGAAAAGCGGTAGCTGGCGCTACCGCACTCCATATCAAAACGATTCATGGTGCTCTCCGAATGTTTGCTTGAGAGCATTCACGATCTCCCCGACCGTGCACTCCTTGCGCACGCAGTCGACGATGAGCGGCATCAGGTTCTCCGGCGTCCGCGCGGCCTCGTCGAGGCGTGACAACGCGCCCTCCCAATCTTGCGTCCGCGCCGAGCGGAACGCCGCCAGCCGGGCCACCTGATCGCGCTCCACGCTCTCGTCGATGACCAGGATCGGCAGCGTGGCCGACTCCTCCTCGATGAAATCGTTCACGCCGACCACGATCGCGCTCTTCTCCTCCAGCGCGCGCTGCGCCAGGTACGCCGAGTCGCCGATCTCGTGCTGCATGAAGCCCGACTCGATGGCCGCCGTCGCGCCTCCCATGGCGTCGATCTTCTCGATCAGCGCCCGCGCCTCGCGCTCGACGTCCAGCGTCAGCGCCTCGATCGCATACGAGCCGGCCAGGGGGTCGGCCGTCGAGGCCACGCCGCTCTCGTGCGCCAGGATCTGCTGCGTGCGCAGCGCGATCTTCACCGACTCCTCCGTCGGCAGCGCCAGCGCCTCGTCGCGGCTGTTCGTGTGCAGCGACTGGCAGCCGCCCAGCACCGCGGCCATGGCCTGATAGGCCACGCGGATCACGTTGTTCTCCGGCTGCTGCGCGGTCAGCGTCGAGCCGGCCGTCTGCGCGTGAAACCGCAGCGCAACGGAGCGGGGATCCTTCGGCGCGTAGCGCTCCGTCATCAGCTTCGCCCACAGCTTCCGCGCCGCGCGGAACTTCGCCACCTCTTCGATGAAATCGTTGTGCGCGTTGAAGAAGAACGAGATGCGCGGCGCGAACGAGTCGACGTCCAGCCCGCGCTCCACTGCCGCCTGCACGTACTGCAGCCCGTTCGCGAGCGTGAAGGCCACCTCCTGCACCGCCGTCGATCCCGCCTCGCGGATGTGATAGCCGGAGACCGAGATCGTGTTCCAGCGCGGCACCTCCCGCGCGCAGAACTCGAAGATGTCCGTGACGACGCGCAGCGACGGGGCGGGGGGGAAGATGTACGTGCCGCGCGCGGCGTACTCCTTGAGGATGTCGTTCTGGATCGTGCCGCTCAGCTTCGTCCACGGCGTGCCGCGGCGCTCGGCCACCACCAGCAGCAACGCCAGCAGGATCGACGCCGGCGCGTTGATGGTCATCGAGATCGACACGCGGTCGAGCGGGATCTCCGCCAGCAGCGTCTCCATGTCCGCGATCGAGTCGATAGCCACGCCGACCTTACCCACTTCGCCGCGCGCGCGGGCGTCGTCCGAGTCCATCCCGATCTGCGTCGGCAGGTCGAAGGCCACCGACAGCCCGGTCGTGCCGCGCTCGAGGAGATAGCGGTAGCGTCGGTTCGACTCCGCGGCCGTGGAGAAGCCGGCGTACTGCCGCATCGTCCACAGCTTCCCGCGATACATCGACGCCTGCGGGCCGCGCGTGTACGGAAAAGTACCTGGCTTTCCCAGATCGTCGGAAGAATTAAATCCGCGCTGGTGGAGATCAGTCTCAGAATAAAAAACGGGGCGGTCGCTCATCGCGGCGCAGTGTATCTTTCCCGCGATTTTCAGGCGCATAATGCCATCCATGCAGATCCAATCGAGAGCAGTCCTCGTGGGAGCGCTGTGTCTTTTCGCGCTGGCGGCCGCGGCCGATATCACGCGCATTTCACCGAGTGAGGTCGATCTCAACACCGAAGAGTTCATGAACGTCTACGGTGCGAATCTCGTCGGGAGCGTCAGCACCGAGGTCGTATTCGATGGCGTTCATGCCGTCGAGCCGAGCTTCGCGGCCACCGATCATCTGATCGTCTTCATCCCCCCATCGGTGACGGGGGAGGCGGGGCAGCACACGCTCGTCGTCCGCTCCCTCGACGACGGCGGCGGCGTGCGCCTGCACGGCCCGGTGAGCTTCACCGTGAGTGCCCCGCAGAACGAAGGCGGCCCGCCGCTGCTCTCGCTGCCGGAGATCGTCGTCGGCGAGGCCATGAGTCCGAACGGCGGCATCGTGACCTACGAAGCCCTCGCGTACGACGCCGACGGCGACGTGCCGATCACCTGCACGCCCGCTTCCGGCGACACGTTCCGCCTCGGCGTGACGATCGTCTCCTGCTCCGCGACGAACACCTCCGGCACGACCGTCGGCTCGTTCTTCGCCATCGTCACCGACACCACTCCGCCGGTCGTCACCGTGCCGGACAACATTTCCACCGACAACCCGGTGGTGACCTTCACCGCGTCGGCGACGGACAACCTCGACGGAACGCTGCCCGTGACCTGCTTCCCCGCCTCGGGATCGACGTTCGCGCAGGGGACGACGCGCGTGCGCTGCACCGCCACCGACGCGCACGCGAACCGCGGCGAGGCGACGTTCAGCGTCTTCGTCAGCGGCGGACCTCCCGCGCTCATCCTGCCGGATGACATCGTCGAAGAAGCGACGGGTCCGACCGGCGCTGTGGCCAGCTTCATCGCCACCTCGGCGGACGAGACGCCGGTGAACTGCACGCCCGCCTCCGGCTCCACGTTCCCGCTCGGCACGACCAGCGTCACCTGCACGGCCACGAACCCCTCCGGCACCTCCACCGGCTCGTTCACCGTTCTCGTGATCGACACCACGCCGCCGGTCATTACCGCGCCGTCGCTCGTCGAAGTCGAGGCCACCTCGCCCGCGGGCGCTCTCGTGACGTACGTCGTCACCGCGCACGATCTCGTCGACGGCGACGTGCCGGTGAGCTGCCTGCTGGTCTCCGGCTCGCAGTTCCCGTTCGGCCCGACGGACGTGGTCTGCAGCGCGGCCGACTCGCGCTTCAACGGCGACGTGATCGCCTTCCAGGTCATCGTGCAGGACACCACCGCACCGGCCGTCACGCAGATCAGCGCGACGCCCGGCGCGCTCTGGCCGCCGAACCATCAGATGGTCAACGTGACGGTCTCGGCGACGCTTACCGACGCCGTCGATCCGTCGCCGACGTGGAAGATCGTCTCCGTGTCGTCGAACCAGCCGACGCAGGGGACCGGCGACGGCGACCAGCCCGTCGACTGGGTGATCACCGGCCCCACCACGCTGCAGCTCCGCTCCGAGCGCTCGCACGGGAAAGAGCGGATTTACACGATCACCATCGAGACCAGGGATGCGCTCGGCAACGCCGGCACGGCCATCGTGGTCGTACGCGTGGCCGACACGAAGAAGCGCGCCGCGGCGCACTGACACTCATCGGCGTTTGGAAAACGAAACGGCGGGCCGAAAGGCCCGCCGTTTTGCTTTTTCGCTCCACTATAATCGCGCTCCCTTCATGGCCCTGTCCGGCAATCTCCGCACGATGCTTCCCGGCGATCTTCTCCAATGGCTCAGCCTGGGCCAGAAGTCCGGGACGCTCGTCATCTCCAACAAGCGGGTGGAGAAGAAGATCTTCTTCCGCAACGGACGGGTGATCTCCTCCGCCTCGAACGACCCGCGCGAGTACCTCGGGCAGTTCCTCATGAGCCACGGCTATCTCACCGAGCCGGAGCTGAAGAAGGCCATGGAGGTGCAGCAGCAGTCCGGCATCCTCCTCGGCAAGATCCTGGTGATGATCGACGTCATCACCGAGCCCGACCTCGTGCGCTTCATGCGCCTCAAGGCGGAGGAGGAGATCTACGACATCTTCCTCTGGAACGACGGCGACTTCTATTTCGTCGACGACGAGCTGCCGCAGATGGAGATGATCCCGCTGCAGGTCGACGTCACGGGGATCATCATGGAGGGGACGCGGCGCGTCGACGAATGGGCGCGCATCCACGAGACCATCCCCAACGAGGCCGTGATCCCGAAGCTGGTGAAGGAAGTGGACTACACGGACCTCGAGGAAGTGGAGGAGCCGATCGTCCGCGCCATCGACGGCAAGCGCACGATCGCGGAGCTGGTGCTGGAGAGCCGCTCGTCGGCCTTCACCGTGTCGTCCACGGTGTCGGCGCTGGTGCGCCACGGCTTCGCCACGCTCGTCGATCCGACGACGTCGAAGATGCGCGCCATCGTGGAGGAGCAGGCCCCCGCCGCGCCGCCCATCCCCGCGGAATTCAACGAGGACGACGAGATCATCTCGCTGCTGAGCGCCGCGCAGAGCGCGCTCCGCAACCGCGACTACGAGAAGACCCAGCGCCTCCTCCGCGCCGCGCAGAACCTCGACCCGAACCACCCCAAAATCCGCACGGCCATCAAAGGCGCCGAGACCGTGATCCTCGGCGAGCTGCGCAACCAGGGTCTCCTCGAAACGAAAATCCCGAAGGTGGCCAAGGCGCTCGAGGAGATCACCCAGATGAACTTCTCCCCGAACGAAGGCTTCATCCTCAGCCGCATCAACGGCACCTGGGACATCGGCTCGCTCATCAAGATCAGCCCCATCCGCGAGACCGACGCCATGCTCATCTTTCACAAACTCTGGCGCGACGGCATCATCGCCCTCGACTGATCTGGAGTGCGGCAGCGCCAGCTGCCGCTTTCCATGCGGCAGCCGCAGCTGCCGCGGGCGGGCGGAGGCTGGCGCCTCCGCGTTTGAAAGCGGCAGCTGGCCGCTGCCGCACTCCAGATGAGCTTCCGGCGCGACAAGGGGGACGCGTTTCACCGGCTATGCGCGAGCAGCGCGCGGCTCGCCTCTTCCAGAAACGCGAATACCTGCTCGCGCGTGACGCCCGGATAATTCTCGAGAAAGTCGTCGATCGTGTCCCCGCCCTCGAGGAAATCGATGAGGGCGTCCACCGGTACGCGTGTTCCAGCGAAGATCGGCGTACCACCGAGAATCTCCGGGTCGGAATGCACGATCTGTTTCGGGTCCATGAAGGTTAAATGTAACTCAAAGCCCACTCTGGAGTGCGGCAGCGCCAGCTGCCGCTTTCCATGCGGCAGCCGCAGCTGCCGCGGGCGGGCGGGAGGCTGGCGCCTCCCGCATTGAGAGCGGCAGCTGGCGCTGCCGCACTCCAGATCAGGGCAGCCCCACCAGCTCCCGCACCTCCACCTCCAGCGCGTTCATCTCCCCCTGGTCCGTCTCGTGGTCGTAGCCGAGGGCGTGCAGCACGCCGTGGAGGATGAGGTAGCGCACCTCGGTGGCCAGGGAGTGCTTCTCGTCGGCGGCCTGGCGCTTCGCCTGATCCACGGAGATGACGATGTCGCCGAGGGGGCGCACGCCTTTCTGGGAAGGATCGTTGTACGAGTCGTCGGCGGGGAAGGTGAGGACATCCGTGGTCTTCCCCTTGCGCCGGAACTTGCGATTGAGGCCCGTCATCGTCTCGTCGTCCACGAGCGCGATCGAGACCTCGGAGATCTCTTCCGGAAGCCGGTTCAGCTTCTCCAGGGCCAGCAGCACGCGGCGCGTGTAGGCGGCGATGTCGCGGCGGCTGAACCGCGGCACCGCCTCCCCGGTGACCTCGACCTCCGTCACGAAGCGGCGGCCTCGCTCTTCGCCTTCTCGCGGTCGCTGCGGTCGTAGGCCGTGACGATCTTCGCCACGAGCGGATGACGCACGACGTCGCGGTCGCTGAAGTCGAAGAACCGCAGCCCCTCCACCCCCTCGAGGATGCGGCGCACCTCGCGCAGGCCCGACTTCTTCCCGTCCGGGAGGTCGACCTGCGTGATGTCGCCCGTCACCACCGCCTTCGAGCCGAAGCCGAGGCGCGTCAGGAACATCTTCATCTGCTCGGGAGTCGTGTTCTGCGCCTCGTCCAGGATGATGAACGAGTCGTTGAGCGTGCGTCCGCGCATGAACGCCAGCGGCGCGATCTCGATCACGCTGCGCTCCATCAGCTTCTCCACCTTCTCGAAGCCGATGATGTCGAACAGGGAGTCGTAGAGCGGGCGCAGGTAGGGATTGATCTTCTCGGCGATGTCGCCCGGGAGGAAGCCGAGCCGCTCGCCCGCCTCGACCGCCGGGCGGCAGAGGACGATGCGCTTGATCGACTTCTCCTGCAGCGCCGCCGCGGCCGCGGCCACGGCCAGGTAGGTCTTCCCGGTGCCGGCCGGACCGACGCCGAAGACGATGTCTTCCTCGGCGATGGCCTGCAGGTACATCTTCTGGGCGAGGTTGCGCGGCGACACGACGCGGCGGATGGCCGAGTTGAGCGAGTCGTCGGTGAAGAAGTCGACGAGATTCAGCTCCGGCTTGTCGCGCATCACGCGCACCCCGGTGGCCACGTCCGACTTCTGCATCGGGTAGCCCTGGGTGATGAGCTGCTGCAGCTCGTCGATGAGCTTCTGCACCGAGGCGCGGTTCGACTCGCCGCCGGAAACGAAGATCTCGTTCCCGCGGGAGGAAATCTTCACGTCGAACGCATCCTCGATGGTCCGCAGGTTCTCGTCGTGATTGCCGAACAGCGTGTGGGCCTGCCGTTCGTCGAGAGTCAGCTCAATGGTGGTCTTCTCTGCCATGCAACCTCATGCAATGAAAAAACTGATCCAGACTTCACCGTACTCGTTCCTGCGCCACGCGCGCAGATGGGCCGGTGCTGTCGGAAAAGGATGGGTGTTGCGCCGGTGCTCGATCGCCACGACGGCGTCGGGCGCGAGAGGGAGCTCTGTATCGATCGCGGTCAGCAACGGTTCATAGTGCCCGTAGTCGTACGGGGGGTCGGCGTAAACGAGGTCGAAAACCGCGCTGCTGAGACGCTTTATGCCCGCCAGGGCGTCTGCCTGGATGGCCTTCACCGGAACGCCCAGCTCGCGGGCGGTCTTTTCGATGGCATGCGTGTGCGGACGCGAGACGTCGACCGCCACGGCCACGCTCGCGCCGCGCGACACCGCCTCGAACGCGAAGATCCCGCTGCCGGCGAAGAGGTCGAGGAACCGCGCTCCCTGAATCCGCGCGCCGACGATGTTGAAGTACGCCTGCCGCGCGCGCTCGGAAGTCGGGCGGACGTCGTCTTTCGGCACGCTGATGCGGCGTCCGCGGAGGGCGCCCGCGGTGATCCGGAGGGCCGTCACTCCTTCGGCTTCGCCCCCATGAAATACAAATGCAGGTCCTTCCTGGCGACGTAGATCGTCGTCGGCGCGGAGAGGCATTGCAGCTCGACGATCTGCTCGTCCTTGGTCAGGCGTACGACGCGGTAGACCTTGTGGTCGTCCGCCACCAGCTCGTCGCCGGGCCGCGGCGCGTAGCCGGCGATCGACGTCGACACGCCGCGGTCCTCGGAGACGGCGCGCAGCAGGTCGCGCAGCGGCGCGATCTGGTCGTCGAGCTGCTTGGGCAGCACGCGGTTCGGGTGGAACACCCGCTCGACCGGTTTGCCGTCGGCGTCGTACACCCGCAGTTGCGCGCGATGACCGCGCTCGGGTGCGATGAGCGAGCGGCCGTCGACGGACTTCAGCGTCGAAGCGTTGACGCTGCGCAGGTACTGCGCGAGCGCGTCGGGCGGGATGATGACTTTCTTCTGGATCGACGCCGCGCCGGTCATCTTCACGACCACCAGCCCGCCCTCGAAGATCGAGACTCGCTGCTCGAGCGTCCCCTCGGTGACGACATAGTCGGCCAGCGGCTTCGGCAGGCGCCCGTCGATGAGCTGCGGCCCGAGGGCCTGCTTCGCGCCCGCCAGCTCCGGCATGTCGTACTTTTTCAGCCGGCGCTGCTCGCTCACCGGGAGCGGCGTCGCGATCGCGGCGTCGGGCGCGACCGGCTCGACGCGGGAGATGTCGTGCTGCGTCGCGGCGAGCACGATCAGGGTGAGGAGGAGCACGGAGTGAGTGTAACGTAGGGCGGGCTTCAGCCCGCCCGCTCTTGCGAAAAGGGTCGGGCTGAAGCCCGACCTACGTTCGCCCTTCCTCGAGCAGCCGCCGGGCCTCGGCGCGCGCGTACGAGCGTGCCTGCTCGGCGGGGATCTCGCCGCGGAAGACCGCCTCGCGGGTGCGCTCGAGCGCCTGCGCCACGTGCGGGCCGCCCGGCACCTCGAGGTCGTTGCCGCGCAGGGGGAGGCGGAAGTTCTCGAACTCCTGGAAGCGCTGCAGGTGCGGACGCTGGTCCGGGCGCTCCGCCGCCACGAGGAGCAGCATCTCCGGCGACACGCCGCGATAGATACTGAAGCGCTCGCGATCGTCCCGGGCGTTCGCGAGCGACTCCAGCACGCGCGGCAGCTCGTTCGCGATCTCGACCACCGCCCGCGCGCGCTTCTGCGAGAAGCCCGAGCCCTCGAAGTCGACGGGGGAGGCGTCGCCGTGCAGCAGCACGCCGGTGTAGAGCACGTAGCGGTCGGCGTCGGGGCTCGCCGCCAGCTCTCTGCGCGCCGCTTCCAGCCGCGCCTTCAGCGTGCCGTTGCTCTTGCGGGCGAAGAGCGGCTCGAGCGCACCGCCGGCGGAGAGCTCGGCGAGGATCGCCGGCGCCTCCTCTTCATCCATGGCCAGAAACAGCTCGCGCCAGATGCGCTCCTTCGAGACGGTGGCCAGCGCGTTGGCCTCGATGGCGGCGCGCATCAGCTCCGCCGTGTGCTCGTCGAGCTGGAAGCCGAGCCGTGCGGCCAGGCGGGTGGCGCGGAAGATCCGCGTCGGATCGTCGATGAACGACTTGTCGTGCAGCACGCGCACGACGCGCGCCTCGAGGTCCTTCGCCCCGCCGGCGGGATCGTGCATCTTCCCGTCGATGAGGTCGAGGGCGATGGCGTTGATCGAGAAATCGCGGCGGATCAGGTCGTCCTTGAGCCGTCCCGCCGTCACGGCCGGCAGCGCGCCCGGCTTGCGGTAACGCTCCTTGCGCGCGGTGGTCAGGTCGATCTCGGGGAACTGGTTCGCCGTCACTTTGTACGTCAGGAACTGCGGGAACGAGCGCACCCGCCCCTCCAGACGCTTGGCCAGCGCGCGGGCGAGGGTGGAGGCGTCCTGCTCGAGGGTCAGGTCGATGTCGATCGCCGTGCGCCCCAGCAGGATGTCGCGGACCGGGCCGCCGACCAGGTAGGGATGGCAGTCTTTCTCCAGCGCGACTTCGCGGACCAGGTCGAGCGCTCGGCGCTGCGGGTTCGGGACTCGGTGGAGAAAGTTCATGCGATCAATGTCTGGTACAACTGTGTGAGGACGCGCAGGCGATGCTTCGCCCGGAACTTCGATGCGGTCTGTCCCGCGGCCTGAATCTTTTCCTGCGCTACCTCGGACTTGAACAGGGCCGCTAGTATCGCATGAGTCATTTCGTTGGGATCGTTTCGGGGAACGAGAAACGCCGTCCGTCCCTTTTCACATCTTGCAAGGTTGATCGCCGTTCTGGCGGCAACCACCGGCAGTCCACTCACCAGCGCCTCCGCCGTGAAACCGTCGAGATCGTCTTCGTCGACGGCCGGATCGACCCAGACATCTACCTTTTGTAGATCCGCCGGGGTGGGGACATGGTCGAGCACGTTCCATTGGACGTCGTCACGGAAGCGATGGATGCGCGCCAGCGTCCGCTCGAGCATGCTGTCCGTCCGCTTCCGCGCGTACGAGCCGATCACCTTCGCTCCCGGACGCTCACCACGCACAAAGTACGCATCCTCAACGACTTCGGGGACTTCCCGCCACGAGACGACATGTGCCGGCTCCGTCCCGCTCCGCCACGGCCACCGCGACCGTGTCATTGAGGCGGAGCTGACGAACGGAACCGGCACACGAAGTCCCCGTGGGAGCTCCCTTCCTCCATAGACGTGCGCGAAGTCGCTTTTTCTCATGTCGTCCACGAATTCGTAACGTCCTTCCAGGGCCGCGCGGTCGGCGCGCTGCGCCTTCCGCTCGTACTGCGAAGCGTCGGGCAGGATGATCTGTGCAATGCGCATCACGTAGAATCATGAACTTAACGCATGCCGCACGATGCCGGAATCTACAGCTCCCGCGGCGACCTCCCGGCTCGCCTGCGCGAGGCGTGTCCGGAGTGGTCATTCCACGAGAGCGGCAAAGCACGGCAGCGCAGCCGTGTGGCCGTCGTCGAAGATGAAGACACCAGCGACAGTAAAAGTGTGGCGCGGCTCGTACTCGGGGAGCGGGAAAGGCGTTCTGGTGAGCTCGTTCTAACCCGCGACGAATTCTTGCGTGACCCCGCGCGCTATCTCGCCTTCGCCGGCGACATGGCCGACGCGGTGCTGCACGCGGCGCGGCTCGAGCAGGAGGCGAAGAACCTCCGCGAGATCCACGAGCTGATGACCATGATCGACGCGGAGGAGGTCTCCGAGCGGATCACGACCACGATCCTGGAGATCCTCGGCCTGCCGCACGGCACGCTCTTCCTCCACGACCCGCGCTACGAGCGCTACGTCGTCAGCTACAGCAACGATCCCGGCTACGAGGACACGAACGAGTTCCTCCCCGGCGTGCCGTCGGACATCCTGCAGAAGGCGCTGTCGTCGCCGAGCCTCTTCGCCATCGACGGCGGGATGGTGGTGATGCCGCTGCAGGTGCACGACGATCTCCTCGGCGTGATCAAGGTGCCGGTGCCGTCCGCGCACGCGCTCGACGACGTGCAGGCCGCGAACGTGACGCGCTACCTCGCCGCCGTGGCGCAGGTGCTGAGCAACATCTACCAGCTCACGCGCAGCCGCGACCTGGCCATGCGCGACGACCTGACCAAGGCCTACAACCGCCGCTTCTTCGAGACGTATCTCGACGAGGAGATCGAGCGCTCGCGCCGCTACGGCACGATCTTCAGCATCATCTTCCTCGACCTCGACGACCTGCGCATGGTCAACAATTTCTACGGCCACCTCAGCGGCTCCCGCACGTTGCAGGAAGTGGCCAAGCGCATCCTCGGCGCGGTGCGCGGCATCGACAAGACCGTGCGTTTCGGCGGCGACGAGTTCTGCGTGATCCTCCCGCAGACCGACCAGGACCAGGCCGTCGCCGTCGCCAACCGCATCTCCCGCGCCATCACCTCCACCGCCCTGCGCATCGACGCCAGCGTCGAAGTCACCATCACCGCCTCCTTCGGCATCGCCACGTATCCCACGCACGCCATCACCAAGGAAGCCCTCATCCGCCAGGCCGACGCGGCCATGTATCGCGTGAAATCGACCACCAAGAACGCGGTGGGGGTGGCGGTGGTCGCGGATGCCACGCGGCCGGTGTGATTTTCAGGGACGAGGTACGAGGTACGAGTGGCTCCGCTCGGGCGAACTCGACGCCTGAGGTTCAGGCTTAGAGCGTGCCGCAGCGGAGCTACTCGTACCTCGTACCTCGTCCCTCGTACCTGATCCCGGCCCAAACCTTGAAATTGCCCCGACCATGCAAGCGAAAAAAGGCGACACCGTCCACGTTCACTACAGAGGCACGCTCGACGACGGGTCGGAGTTCGATTCCTCCGAGGGGAACGAGCCGATCGTGTTCACGATCGGGGCGGGGCAGGTGATTCCGGGGTTCGAGGATGCCATCGAAGGGATGAGCGCGGGAGACAAGAAGACCGAGCGCATCGAGGCGGGGAACGCCTACGGCGACCGCCGCGACGAGCTCGTCTTCACCGTGCCGCGCGACCAGATGCCGGAGGGCTCCGACGTCGAGGTCGGCGACATGCTCCGCGTCGGCTTCCCGGACGGCAGCAACGCGGCCGTACAGGTCGCGGCGGTCGACGAGCAGTCCGTCACGCTCGACGCCAATCACCCTCTGGCGGGGAAGAATCTCACGTTCGAATTGGAGCTGGTGTCCATCGAGTAGGGATAATACGCGCCCTATGGAAGACAACCTCTCCATCCAGGGCGCGCTCGCGGAGACGACCGTCCCGGACCTCTTCCGCTCCATCGTGCGCAGCAGCGAGACGGCCGTGTTGTCGCTCGACGCCATCGGCCGCAGCGACACGATTTACTTCAGCGAGGGGCGCATCGTCTCCGCGGCCAGCACCGATCCCGACGTCGGGCTGGCCGAGACGCTCCTGCGCGCCGGCGAGCTGACCATCCATCAATACAACCACGCCATGGAGCGCCTGGTCGTGCAGCGGCGCATCGCCGGGCTGCTCTGCGAGCTCGGATACCTCAAGCCGGAAGACCTCACCCGCGCCGTCGAGCGGCAGGCCAACGCCATCGTGCTGAACGCCATGTCCTACCGCACCGGCGACTACACCATCGAGTTCATGGACCAGATCCCCGACGGCGTGATCGCGCTGCCGATGGCCACCGAGCGGCTGATCCTCGACGGCGTGCGGCGCATCGAATTCTGGTCGCTGATCACGCGCGGCATCGGCCGTCTCGACCGCACGCTCGAAGCCGTGCCGAACGCCGACACGCGCACGTTCCAGCTCGAGCTGAGCGACGACGAGAGCCACGTGCTCAGCCTCCTCTCCGACCCGCAAACCGTCGAAGAGCTCTGCGCGCGCAGCTACCTCTCCAACTTCCAGACCTTCCGCACGGTCTGGGGGCTGCTGGCGGTGAACCTCATCCAGGACGCGGAAGTGGCCGTGGTCGACGAGAAGCGCGCCGCGGTCGAGACCGAATACGAGATGGAGGCGAGGGTCGAGCGCTACAACGGCGTCTTCCAGCGCATCTTCGGCATCGTTTTCCAGAAGATCGGCGACCACGTCTACGACTTCGCCGACCGCGTGGCGCTGCACCTCTCGCCCGGCACGCTGCCGTATCTCTCCGGCATCACCTTCGTCAACGAGGGGCGCATCGACTTCGACCAGCTCCTCAACAACCTCTACGCCTCCGGCTCGCGCGACCACGGCACCGTCGTGCAGACCGTCCTCGACGAGCTCCTCTCCGGCTGGATCTTCGAGGTGAAGCGCGAGTTCGGCGGCGCGCTCGAGAACGAGGTGCTGAAGGCCGCGGATTCGCTGCGCAAATGATCCGCCTCGCCACGCGCGCCGATCTGCCGGAGATCCAGCGCCTGATGCACGCCTCCATCGCGTCGCTGAGCCGCGGCTTCTACGACGAGCCGCAGACCGCCAGCGCCGTACGCTACATCGGCGTCCCCGATGGTCAACTCATTGACGATGGGACGTACATGGTCATTGAGGAGGAGGGACGCCTGGTCGCCTGCGGCGGCTGGAGCGCCCGTGCGAAGCTCTTCACCGGTCCCGCCGATCAGGACGCGGCCGAAGGATGGAGCGACGTGGCCCGCATCCGGGCCATGTTCGTCGATCCCGCCTGCGCGCGCCGCGGCCTCGGCCGGCGCATCCTCGAGGCCTCGGAGCAGGCGGCACAACAAGCGGGCTTCACCACCTTCGAGCTCATGGCCACGCTGCCGGGCGTGCCGTTGTACGAGGCCTGCGGCTACCGCGCGGTGGAGGAGGCGACCATCGAGTTGCCGGACGGCACCGCGCTGCCCTGCGTGCTGATGCGCAAGAGCGCCCTTGCTATACTTGACGGTCGATCCTGAGGGTTCCCCACATGAGACTTTTTGCCACCGTGCTGCTCGCCGCGGCCGCGGGTCTGCATGCGCAGACGCCGTATCTCGTCAAAGACATCAACACCACGGTTTCGGCGGACACGGAGTCCTCATCGCCGCGCGACTTCATCGCCTACGGCGGGCGGACGTACTTTGTCGCCACGACGCCGGCCGAAGGGCCGGAGCTCTGGCGCACCGACGGCAGCGGCGGCGGCACCGCGCTCGTGGCCGACATCATCCCCGGCAGCAGCGGCTCGAGCCCGACCCTGCTGGCCGTGGTGAACGGCCTGCTGCTCTTCAACGCGCGCACCGTCGACCATGGCCTCGAGCTGTGGGCCACGGACGGCAGCGCGGCCGGCACGCGGCGCGTGCTGGACATCAATCCCGGCCCGAATTCCTCCACGCCCGCGGCTCGCTTTCCCCAGGGCTCGCGGATGCTCTTCAGCGCCGACGACGGCACGAACGGCCGCGAGCTCTGGGTCACCGACGGCACGGCCGGCGGCACGCGCATGGTCAAGGACCTCAATCCCGGCAGCGCGGGGTCGACGCCGGCGTACCTGACCGCGTTCAACGGCAGCACCTACTTCGCCGCCGCCGGCGGTCTCTGGAAAACCGACGGCACCGACGCGGGCACCATCAAAGTCGCCTCGGTCTCGGCGCGCGGTCTCCGCGCCGCCGGGAACCGCCTCTTCTTCGAAGGCTTCACGTCCGCGACCGGGTACGAGCTGTGGGTGAGCGACGGCACCGAGGGCGGCACGCGCATGGTCACGGAGATCGCGCCCGGCACGACAGGCGCGATGCCGGCGAATTTCTTCGGTTTCATGGCGGTCCTCGGCGACCGCGTCGTGTTCGCGGCGAACGACGGGGTGCGCGGCCGGGAGCTGTGGATCAGCGACGGCACCGCCGCCGGGACGCGCCTGCTGCGCGACCTCGTGCCCGGCCCCGCCGGCCGGTGGGACCAGGACAGCCTCGACCTCATCGCGTTCGGCAATCGCGTCTTCTTCACCGCCGCCGAGGCCGAGCACGGCCTGGAGTTATGGAGCACGGACGGTACAGAGAGCGGCACCGCCCTCTTCGCCGATCTCGAGCCGGGGAAGGAGTCCTCGGCGCCGTACCGGTTCAGCGTGGCGGGAGGAAAGCTGTTCTTCGCCGCGGGGATCTCCCTGAGCGGCTCGCGGCTCTGGGTCGTCGATGCCCTGGCCAACGGGGCGCGCGTGGTGTCGTCGTCGTCGGGGCAGCCCGTCGCCATGGCCGGCGGTCAGGAGGCCGGCGGCACGTTCTACTTCGCCGGCTCCACGTCGCTCCACGGCACCGAGCCGTGGGTGAGTGACGGCACCGACGCCGGGACGTCGATGGTGGCGAACATCGCGCCGGACGGCGCGCCCTCCTCGAATCCGCAGAAGCTCACCGCCGCGAACGGGCTGCTCTTCTTCACCGCCTACGGCGACAGGCCCTACGGCGACGCCGCGCTGTGGCGCTCCGACGGCACCGAGGGGGGCACCTTCAAGCTGCGCGAGGGAGGGGAGTTCCCGACGATCCTCTCCGGCGCCGGCTCCATCCTCCTGCTCCGCGGCTACTACGGCGAGCTGATGGCCAGCGACGGCACGGTCGAGGGGACGATCTCCGGGGAAGCTTTCCGGAGGCGCTTCGGCGGCTTCGACGTCGAGGAGCTCTTCCCGTTCGGCGACACGATCTTCGCCCGCGTGGAGGATCGCGGGACTTACGAGACGACGCTCTGGAAGACCACCGGTGCGCTCCACGCGCCGGCCATCGCCCTCGGCGGTCCCGATCCGGGTGGCCTGACCGAGTTCGCGGGGCGGTGGATCTTCTCCGCGGAAGAGCGCAGCGCCTACGACCGCGCGCTCTGGATCACCGACGGCACGCCGGCCGGCACGGTTCCGGTCGTGCCGCGGATCGGCGGCGGTCTCGGACTGCTCGCCACCGCCTCAGGCTCGATCTTCTACGTGGCCGGCAAGGAGGGCGAGCAGAAGACGTATCTCTGGAAGAGCGACGGCACGCTGGGCGGCACGTCGGCGGTTCGCGAGGTGATGTCCGGTGCGCGCGAGATCCAGGGCGCCGGCCGCAACGTGTTCATGGTGCTCGAGCGCGGCGTGTGGGACCACGTGCTGTGGGTCAGCGACGGCACCGCGGAGGGCACCCTCGAGCTGATGGACGTCCAGGACCGTTTTCCGGACGAGGACCGGCTGACGCCCATCGGCAACCGCGTCGTCTTCACGCAGCGATACCAGAGCGGCGTGTACGAGCTGTGGGGGAGCGACGGGACGAAGAGCGGCACCGTGGCCCTGATGAAAGGGCTGAGCCTCCCGCCGCAGCAGAGGGAGATCGACGGCATCGTCTACTTCGCGGGGCGCGACGACGCGCACGGCACCGAGCTGTGGGCGACGGACGGCACGGTAGAGGGGACGAGGATGCTGTTCGACCTCAACCCCGGGCCGGCCAGCTCCTGGCCGCGGGAGTTCGTGAGAGTCGGCGAGGCGATCTACTTCCAGGCCACCACCGCGGCCACCGGCGCCGAGCTGTGGGCGCTGCCGCTCGGCGAGCCGCGCCTGAGCATCGCCGACGCGCGCGTGGCGGAGGCGGAGGGTGGGGTGGCGCGCGTGGCGGTGACGCTCTCCTCCGCGCAGCCGCGCAGCGTGACCGTCGAATACACGACCGCCGACCGCACCGCGAGCGCAGGGAGCGACTACGACTCCGCCTCCGGCACGCTCACCTTCGCCCCGGGACAGACCAGCAGGACCATCGACGTGCGCGTGCACGGCGACGCCGCGGTCGAGAACAACGAGACCTTCTTCGTGACGCTGCGCAACGCCGGCGGCGCGCGCATCGTGCGCGGCGAGGCAGTGGCCATCGTCGAGGACGACGACCAGGCGGCGGACCTCAGCGTGGCCGCGACGTTCCTCGAGTCGGGAGGGTCGCTCTACGATGGCGCCACCGTCTCGAACGCCGGGCCGAGTCCCGCCCGGGATATCTCCGTGCACATCACCATGACGCCCGAGGACACCTACACCGGCTGCCGCGACTGCACCATTCCGCAGCTCCTGAACGGCGCCTCGGCGTTCACGGCCGGCAACTACTTCCCGCAGTTCGTGCAGTCGTACCGCAGCGCCATCGCCACGGCGCGCGACGCCGATCCGCGTATGGCCAACAACGCCGCCTCCTGGACGCTCAGCGTCTACCAGGCCCTGGCCATGACCCCGGCGTTCCTCACCCCCGGCGGCACGGGCAAGGTCACGGCCATGGTCTACAACACGCCCGGCACGCCGGCCGTGACGTCGAGCGATCCATCCGTGCTCACCGTGGTGCCGGGGATGACGCGGGACGGCAACCGGATCACCTTCGACGTCTCGGCGGTGAAGCCGGGCACCTCGACGCTCACCGTGGCCGGCACGCAGTACCCGCTGCTCGTGACCGTCGTCGCCGCGGGGACGACGCCGCGCTGGCCGGGCGGGTTGACCATCAGGCAGAAGTTCTTCGTGCGTACGCTCGAGAAGCCGCTGCTGCTCGAGCTGACGCCTTCGGGCGAAGCCCCGCTCACCGGCGCCACCGCCACCGGCACGGTGACCTTGACGACCTCCGGCGGCCAGGAACTGGTGCGCCATACGATCCGCGGCTCCGCGCCGGTGGAGATCCCGGTCTGGTTCCGCACCGTCGGCGCGACGAGCTTCACCATCGCGTACAGCGGCGACGCCAACTTCCTGCCGCAGACGGAGCAGCACAGCGTGTTCGTCCAGCCGGGCAAAGTGTCGATCACCGGCGGCCTGGCCCCCCTCGGCGGCGGCTCGTACGAGCTGAACGCGTTCGTGGAAGGCTCGCCCGTGGTGCTGCCGACCGGCACGCTGGTGGTGAAGAGCGGCGGGACCGAGGTCGCGCGCGTGGCACTGCAGCCTTCGACCGGCGGACGTGCGAAGGGAGCGATCACGCTGAACAACCTTCCGGCGTCGCCTTCGGTCGTCGTCGAGTATTCGGGCGACGCGCAGTACGCGGCCGCGACGCAGCAGATGCGCCTGGCCGCGCCGCGCCGCCGTTCGGCGCACCAGTGAGACCGATGAAACGACTGCTCCCCGCGCTCCTCCTCTCCGCCGCGCTGCACGCGCAGACGGCGTCGCTGGTGAAGGACATCAACTCCACCACGGCCGCCAGTCCCGCGTCGTCGTATCCGGCGCAGTTCCTGCGTTACGGCAGCGGCGTCTATTTCGCCGCGATGCGCTCGGCCTCCGGGTCGGAGTTGTGGGTCACGGACGGCACGGCCGCGGGGACGTCGATGGTCACCACCCCGCCCACCGGCGGGGCCTCCAATCCATCCGCGTTGCGGGTGGTGAACGGCACGCTCGTCTTCACGGGCCGCAACCGGCTCTGGATGAGCGACGGCACGCCGGCCGGGACGCGGCTGATGGCCGACATCATCGTCTCGAACGGGGAGACGAACGATCGCATCGTGCATCGCGGCCGCATGCTCTTCGCCGGGCGCGAGAGCACGTATGGCACGGAGCTGTGGATCACCGACGGCACGCCAGCCGGGACACGCAGTCTCAAGGACCTGACCCCGGGGCCGAACGGCTCCGAGCCGCACGCGTTCGTGATGCTGAGCGACACGGTCTATTTCATCGCCGGCGACGCGATCTGGAAAACCGACGGCACCGCGGAGGGGACTGTGCCGGTGAAGGCGGTATTCGCGTCGGGGCTGTTCGTGGCCGGCTCGCGCATCTTCTTCACCGGGTGGACGCAGGCCGCGGGGAACGAGCTGTGGGTGAGCGACGGCACGGAGGCGGGCACGCGCCTGCTCGCGGACCTCGCGCCGGGGACGCGCTCGTCATATCCCGGGGCCATGACTCTGTTCGGCGACGGCATCCTCTTCTCGGCCAACGACGAGCAGCACGGGACCGAGCTCTGGTTCAGCGACGGTACCGCCGCCGGCACGCGCTTGGTGCGTGACATCCAGCCGGGCGCGCTGGGCGGGAGCCCCTCCTTTCCCACCGTGCTGAACGGCGTGGCCTACTTCGGCGCCTATTCGGCGGCCACGGGGCGGGAGCTGTGGAGGACCGACGGCACGGAGGCGGGCACGCAGCTCGTGCGCGATCTGAATCCCGGCAACACGCACTCCTCGCCCGAGGGGCTGCTGACGGTCGGCGACCGGATCTTCTTCGTGGCGCACAACGGCGAACGGCAGACGCTGTGGGTCAGCGACGGCAGCGCCGCCGGGACGCGCGTGGCCAACCCGGAGGTCGCCGCCAATGCTCCTCTGGCGAACGTGGACGGTACGGTGTACTTCGCCGGCGCGAACCGGCTGAACGGCCTCGAGCCGTGGAAGAGCGACGGCACGGCCGCGGGGACGGTCATGGTCGCCAACGTGGCCAACGACGCGGCGCCGTCATCGCGGCCGGAGCAGCTCACCGCCGCCGGCGACTGGGTCTACTTCCGCGCCTGGGATGGCCTCCGGCCGCCGGGCAACACCTCGGTTCCGCACACGCTGTGGCGGAGCGACGGGACGCCGGAAGGGACGCTGGAAGTGCTGGGCAGCTACCCGAGCGGGACGTTCCACGCGGTCGGCCGGTCGCTGCTCTTCGGCGAGGGCCAGCGGTGGCTCTCCGACGGCACTCCGTCCGGCACGAGGCGGGCCCTCGAGCTGGAGGGGCGTTTCCCGCAGCCGCCGGGCGTGGCAGGCGTCGTCGGAGAGACGATCTTCCTCGCCTCCGGCGAAAAGCTCTACGCCACGAAGCTCGCCGCCGGCTCGCCGGTGGTGCTGCTCAGCGAGCAGGCGGGATCGCGATTCGTGGAGTCGGCGGGGAAGGCGTTCTTCTTCTCGCAAAACTTCAATATCAGCGCGCTTCGCGTCACCGACGGCACGTACGCGGGCACGCACTCGATCAAATCGCTCCCCGGCCAGGTCCAGTCTCCGGCGGTGATGATGGGCGGGCAGCTCTACTTCGCCGTCTGGAACAGCGGGTACACGCTGTGGAAAAGCGACGGCACGCACGAGGGGACGGTGACCATTCCGGCGCCGGCGGGCACGCTGGCGGACCTCACGCCGGCGGGGCGGCTGCTCTTCTTCACCGCGAACGAGCAGCTGGCCGTGACGGACGGGCGCACGGACGCGCGACTGCTGGGCGTCAAGGCGACGCAGGGGCCGGTGGCGGTCGGCGACCGCGTGGTCTTCTCCGCGACCGACACGGCCTCGGGGCCGGAGCTGTGGGTGAGCGATGGGACCGCCGAGGGGACGAAGCTCCTGCGCGACATCAACCCCGGCACGCCGGGGTCGACCCCGCAGCACATGGCCGAGGCGGGAGGCCTCGTCTACTTCAGCGCCTTCTCCAGCGGGGTGGGGACGGAGCTGTGGGTCACGGACGGGACGCCGGAAGGGACGAGGCTCGCCGCCGACCTCGATCCCGGCAGCAACTCCAGCTTCCCGCAGGAGCTCGTGCGCACGGGCGAGCGGCTCTTCTTCCGCGCCACGACCGCGGCCCTCGGGACCGAGCTGTGGGCGCTGCCGCTGGCCGGACCGCGCCTCGCCGTCCGCGACGTGCGCGTGCCCGAGGGGACGGCGGCGCGGTTCACCGTATCGCTGTCGCAGGCCGCGGCGGCTCCGGTGACGGTCGAATGGGCGACCGCGGACGGCACCGCCGCCGCGGGGAGCGACTACGACGCGGCGTCGGGGACGCTCACCTTCGCCGCGGGGGAGACGTCGAAGAGCATCACCGTGATCGTGCGCGGCGATGCCGCGATCGAGGGGAACGAGACCTTCGCCGTCGTGCTGCGCAACCCTTCCGGCGCGGCCCTCGAGCGCGCGTCCGCCTTCGCCTCCATCGAGGAGGACGAGGACCGCACCGTCGATCTCTCGGTCTCGCACGACTTCTCCTTCATCGGCGGCCTCTCCACCTTCGTGAACGTCGCCAACCGCGGCGCCGTCACCGCCACCGAGATCCGCCGCGTGGCCACCGCCACGCCGGCCGACGTGGCCGCGAGCACCTGTGCCTCGTGCCCGGGCACCCCGGCCGAGCTCGACCCCGGCCAGAGCGCGCGCGCCTTCGAGTACCGCTGGTCGGGCATGCAGCAGTACCTCACCTTCGCCCTCTCGTCGCACGAGCGCGACAGCAATCCCGCCGACAACGCCATCGGCTGGACGACGCACAACTTCATGGCCCTGGATGCCCTCTACCTCACGCCGGGCGGGCAAGGGAACGTCTGGCTCGACCCGTTCGGCGACGTTTCCAGTGTCAGCGTCGAGTCGTCGAATCCGGCCGTCGTGTCGGTGCCGGCCACCGTCAGCGTCCCGTCGCCGCAGGCGTTCAGCTTCCCCGTGCGCGCGGGATCGGTGGGGACGGCGACGATTCGCGTCTTCACCCCGACGGTCACGGTGGGGACGCTGCAGGTCGACGTCGTGGCCCCCGGCACCACGCCGCGCTGGCCGGGCGCGATCAACGTCTTCCTCGACCAGGCGTCGCTGCGGCTCGACCAGCAGGCCTCGCTGCGCATCTACACGGTCGGCACCGCCCCGTTCAGCGGCAGGCCGGCCACCGGCGTGGTCACCGTCTCGGCCAACGGCGTCCAGACGGGGAGGACGGTGCTGGACACCGCCACGCGCACCTACGTCGTGCCGTACTCGCTGGCCGACGCCGGCCCGAACACGATCACCGTTTCCTACGCGGGCGATGCCAATTTCCTCCCCGTGACGCGGACGTTCCAGGTCACGGCCACGCGCGGCAACGTCACCGTGACCGCGTCCGCCCATCGCGAGGGGACGTCCCTGCGGCTGCGCGTGCGCGTGAGCGGCTCGCCCGTCGTCCCCCCCACGGGCACCGTGACAGTGGGAGACGCGCAGGCCACACTGACCGGCGGCGAGGCGGAACTGCTGCTGCCCAACCTCCCGCCCGGCGGCCACACCTTCACCATCGCCTATTCCGGCGATTCCCGCTACGCCCCCGCCACCCAGCAGGTCCGCCACATCGACCGGAGGCGCCCCTCGCGGCCGTGACCAATGAACGAACGTAGGACGGGCTTCAGCCCGTCCCCCCGGGGTGGGCGGGCTGAAGCCCGCCCTACGTTGCTTTAGAATCCTCCCGCTCCTCATGCGGAAACTCATCCCCCTCCTCGTGCTCCTCGCCCTCGCCTGCACCGTCGCCCCCTCCGGCCCGCCCACCGAGCCGAACGAGGCGGAGTGGTCCGTCGTCTCCAGGGACTATCAGTGGATCCTGACCTTGCGCGACGCGCAGAAGAAACCGCTCGCGTCCGCCACGCGGAAAGAGCAGATCGAGATCCTCCTCGAGAACCACAAAAAGCTCGAGCCGACCTACGTCGCCTTCGTCGACAAGACCCGCGAATATTTCGAGCGCACCGGCGACACGCGGGCCGGCAAGCTCCTGGCCCGCGAGAAGATCCTCCTCGGCGACGAATACATGGGCGTCCTGGCCCGTTATGACAAGGCAATCGCCCTCTACCGCGAGGCCCTCGAGCTCGATCCCGGCAATGCCGACGCGCAGTCGCGCGTCACCCTGGCCGAGCAGCGGCGCTACGTCTCCATGACCAGCTTCGCCACGGTGAAGCAGGGGATGAAGGAAGAGGAGGTCCGCCGCATCGTCGGCGTGCCGCGCGAGGACTGGATCAAGCAGGTCGTGCAGAACAAACGCGTGTATTCGGTGTGGATCTACCCGAAGGCCGACGGCGGCGCTTCGGCGGTCTACTTTGACAACGGTGTCGTCTATCACACAAACTGGAACGCGGCGGCTCCGCCAGCCAAGGAGTGATGTTCCGGGAGGAAGGGCGAGATGGAAGAACTTCACACTGCTGACGATCAGTCTCATTACGAGATCTCACTGACCGCGGGGCAGGCCTTCGTGGCCTTCGTCCTGTTGCTGCTCTCCCTCGCCGCGGCCTTCGCCTTCGGCCTCATGATCGGAAAAGGGCAGGCCGACGACCGCCTGGTCGTGCAGAAGGAAACGCCCGTCGTCACCGAGGCGTCGATGACGCCCAAGAAGAACGAAGGGCGGATCGTCGAGCTGGGCGTGGAGAGCTCCGACTTCGCGGAGACCGAGACCGCCGCCGCCGAGGCCACGGAGACGGTGGAGCCGGTGACGGAGACGATGTCGACGGCGGCGGTGGTGGAGGAGGCGACTCCCGCGACCGAGACCGCCGCCGGGACGGCGGCGGGCCAGCCGGCGGCGACGCCGGCGCTCCACCAGAAGGTCACCACGTACGCGCAGCTGTTTTCGACCGCGGATCAGAAGACGGCGGAGCGGTTCGCGGCGAACCTGATCGACCGCGGCTACACCGCCGCGTACGTCGAGCGCGGGGCCACGGAAAAGGGGCCCGTTTTCCGCGTCCGCGTCAAATTCGACTCCGAGGAAGCGGCCCGCGCGGCGGAGCCGAAGCTGCGCGAGTTTTCAAAAGAAGTTTGGATTACGACGAAGTAGGTGGCATTCTCCTCGCTGGCGTCTTCAGCCATGAGTGACGAGCGAGACCGGAAAAACCAGCGCGACCGCAGGACCACCACTCCCCAGCTGGAGGAGCTGCGCAACGCGCAGGCGGGCAAGAAGCAGCCGTCGTCCGCCGACCCGACGCACGTCCTCGACCGGGCCATCTACCAGCTCTGGGAGACCATCAACGACCTCGACCAGATCCAGCCCGAGCGCGTCGAGCACTACCGCGTCTCCGTCTTCGGCAGCTCGCGCATCCGCCGCGGCGACCCGATCTACGAGGAAGTCAAGAAGCTCTCCTCCGAGCTGGCGCGCATGGGCGTCGACATCGTCACCGGCGGCGGCCCCGGCCTCATGGAAGCGGCCAACGCCGGCGCGCGGGAAGGGCAGAAGGGGGGGAAGTCGCGCTCGTTCGGCCTGGCCATCCACCTGCCGAGCGAAGAGGCGGCCAACCCGTTCGTCGACAAAGTCTTCCGCCACCGGACGTTCTTCTCGCGCCTCCATCACTTCATCCGTCTCTCCTCCGCGTTCATCGTCATGCCGGGCGGGATCGGCACGGCGCTCGAGCTCTTCATGGTCTGGCAGCTCCTGCAGGTCAAGCACATGAAAGAGCATCCGTTGATCCTGGTCGGTACAATGTGGCCCGGTCTGGTCGAATGGATGCGCGCGACGATGGTCGAGCGCGGCCTCGTCAGCCCGCCCGACTTCGACGTGATCAAGGTCGTCGGCTCTTCCGACGAAGCCATTCCGATCATCCGCGAGTCGTACGACAGATGGCTTCAACAGGAGAGAGCTCATGCCAACGCAGGAACAGGTACTTGATGCGCTGAAGAAGGTCCGCTTCCCGGGGCTTTCCCGCGACATCGTTTCCTTCGGTTTCGTCCGCGACATCAAGGTCGACGGCGGCGCCGTGTCGTTCACCATCCACTTCCAGACCGAGAACCCGGGCGTCGGGCAGCAGATTGCCCGCGACGCGGAGGCGGCGGTGCGCGCGCTGGAAGGCGTCACCGCGGTGCACCTCAACCTGGAGATCGGCGCGCGCCAGAGCGCCGGCGCCTCCGCGCCGATGGCCGCGGGGGGGCCGAGCACACTCAGCGGCGTGAAGTACCGCATCGCCGTGGCCTCGGGCAAAGGAGGCGTCGGCAAGTCGACGGTCTCCACGAACCTGGCCCTCTCGCTGCGCGCCCTCGGCTACAGCGTCGGCCTGCTCGATGCCGACATCTACGGCCCCTCGCAGCAGATGATGCTCGGCATCACCGGACGTCCGCAGATCGACGAGGGGGACGAGAAGATCATCCCCATGGAGCGCCACGGCATCAAGACCATGTCCCTCGGCCTGATCACCGACGCCGACACACCGGTCATCTGGCGCGGGCCGATGGTCATGAAGGCCATCGACCAGTTTCTGACCGACGTGAAGTGGGGGACGCTCGACTTCATGATCATCGACCTCCCCCCCGGCACCGGCGACGCGCAGCTCACGCTGACGCAGAAGGCCGGCCTCACCGGCGCGGTGGTGGTGACCACGCCGCAGGACGTGGCGCTCATCGACGCGCGCAAGGGACTGGCCATGTTCCGCAAGGTGAACGTGCCCGTCCTCGGCATCATCGAGAACATGAGCTACTTCATCTGCCGCCACTGCGGCGAGCGCGAAGAGATCTTCGGCCACGGCGGCGGCCAGAAGACCGCCGAGATGCTCGGCGTGCCGTTCCTCGGCGAGGTCCCGATCGACCCGAAGGTCGTCGTCGGCGGCGACTCGGGCGAGCCGATCGTCGTCAGCGAGCCGCAGTCCCCCGCCTCCGCCGCCTTCCGCGAGCTGGCCCGCCAGGTCGCGCAACAGGTGGAGTCGGGGATGTCCGGCCATACCCACGATCACGACCACGACCACGCCCACGCCCACTGATCTGGAGTGCGGCAGCGCCAGCTGCCGCTCTCGATGCCGCAGCGCCAGCTGCGGCTGGCGCATCGAGAGCGGCAGCTAAGCAGGACGCACTGGCTCGGCCAACGGAAACACAGCGGACCGCCGGCGTCCTCGCCGGCTGTCGCGCAGGCGTCCCGCGCCTGCGCCCTGGGCGGGAGTGGCGGCGCGGGACGCCGCCACGACCGCCGGCGAGGACGCCGGCGGTCCGCATCCGTTGGCGAACCCAGTGCGGTCTGCTTAGCCGCTGCCGCACTCCAGATGACACTAAACTGCCGCACGTGCTCCGCCGCGTCCTCCCCATCCTCGCGTTTCTGGCCCTCGCGGCCGGGGCCTTCCAGCCGTTCTATCTGACCATCCTGCGGCAGGACTGGCGGCAGCTGGGCGCGTTCCTGACCGAGCTGCCGTACCGCAAGGTGCCCGGCCTCCGGCAGCTGTGCGTGGAGGCGGACCGCCGCACGCCCCCCGGCGCGCGCGTCCTCTTCATCGCGCCGGTGAACGGCTACGAGTACGCGTACCGCCGCGCGCAGTATCTGCTGGCGGGGAAGGAACTGATTCCAATGGGACGGGCTGAAGCCCGTCCTACGTTTGTCGCCTGCCTGCCTTCGTGCAACGTTCCGGCGGGTTTCACCGTCGTCTGGCGTAACGACCGAGGGATGCTGCTTCGCCAATGACCACCCGCATCGGCGAAGCCTGGCTCCTCCTCACCGGCGCCGCCGCCCTGCTCCTGCTGTTCCTCCCATTCTCGCCCTGGACCCTCCTCCTCGCGCTGCCCGTGCTCTACGTAGGACGGGCTTCAGCCCGTCCAAAGCTCACGCGCTGGAACCTCATCGACCTCTTCACCCTCACCCTCATCGCCGGCTACACCAAGCTCGCCCTGGCCGCCCCTCCCATCGAGAACGACTACCTCCTGATCTGGGGTGTGAAGGCGAAAGAGTTCTTCTTCGCGCGCGGCATCGACTGGGCGTGGCTCGAGTCGCCGCTCAACCACACCGCGCATCCCGACTACCCGATCCTCCTGCCGCTGGTCTACGACGCCTTCGCCCTCCTCACCGGCGGCTGGAACGACCGCTGGATCGGCATCATCACCGTGGCCTACGGCGTCGCGGCGCTGCTGATCGTGCGGGGGATGCTCGCGGACGAGCTGCCGAAGCCGTGGCGCGCCGCCGCCACCGCCGCGCTCATGCCGCTCGTCTTCTCGCCGTACGTCGGGCTGGCCGAGGCGCCGCTGATCGCGTATTCGCTCGCGGGAGTGCTCTTCATCCGCAGAGGGGAGCCGCTGCGCGGCGCGATCTACCTCGGCCTGGCGGCCTTCACCAAGAACGAAGGGCTGACGCTCGTCATCGCCGCGGCCTTCGCGCTCGTGCTCGCGAAACGCGCCCGGGAGGCGGTGCGGCTCTGGCCCGCAATCCTCATTCCGCTGCCGTGGCTCGTGCTGCGCACGCTGCACGGGCTGCAGACCGACCTCCTCGTCAGCGGCATCGCGGAGCGCTTCCTGGCCCGGCTCGCCGACCCGTGGCCCGTCTTCGCCGCCATGGCGCGCTATCCCGCCGGCAGCCTGCTGTTCTGGCTCGGCGTCGTTGTCCTGTGCGTCCTCGGCTGGCGGAGCATCGTCGCGGAAGAGCGTTTCCTGGCCGCGACGATCGTCCTGCAACTGCTCTTCTTCATCGGCGCCTACTTCGTCTCGCCGCGCGACCTCGACTGGCACGTGCAGTGGTCGTGGGAGCGCATCGTGCGGCAGCTCATGCCGGCGGTCGTGCTGCTGGCCCTCTTCGCGGGGAGGTCCGCAAACCAGACCGGCGATGTTTCGGGCAACGCAGCGGCCGGGTGACACGCACGTCACCCAGGAGCATATCGTTGCCGTGGTTACCAGTACGAGGCGACGCCGAGATCTTTTGCGCGCTTCGCCAGCTTCTGGTCGAAGGTGGCGATGGCGTCGTATCGGTGGGTCGTGGCGACGGCGACGATCGAGGCATCAGCGAGGCTGGGGAGGGGATTCGGCCAGAGCTCGAAAACGCGGCGCCATGGGCAAGTGTCGATCGTCTGCACGCCGGGCGTGGTCACGATGTCGCGGATCACGGAGGCGAGGTTTCCGCCGGTGACGCCGTACTGGCTCTGCAGGACGTACGCGGTCTCGAAGACGACGAACTGCGGGACGATGGCGGCGATGTCGCTGGCCTCGGCGAGTTGCAGCAGTTCGTCGGCCGCGTCGCGCTGCTTTGGGTTGCGATCGACGAAGAAGGAGACGAGGACGTTCGCATCCACGACGACGGTGCGCACGTCAGATACGTCCTCGTGTCTTTCGCGCTTCGTGAACGGCCTTCACGGCATCGTCCGGACCGTGCTTGATGAAGCCTTTCCAGCGCCAGAGTCCCGGCCGTTCGGTGGTGACGGCTACGCGGCCGCCGTTGACTTCCCACGTGATCTGATCGCCCGGGCCGACGTCGAGGGCGTCGCAGACCTCCTTCGGGATGGTCGTTTGTCGCTTGCTGGTGATGGTCGAGCGTGGCATCGGGAAGCCTCCTTACAGATGCTACCACGTGTAAGGAGGGGCGTCGGGCGCGGTATTCCGCTACTTCGGCAGGAGCTTCGCGAGGTCTTCTTTATCGCTAGTGATTGTTATGGCTTAGAGTCGCCGCATGGGACTCTTGACCTTCAGCATCAACGTCACCCTGGACGGCTGCGTCGACCACCAGGAGGGAATCGCCGACGACGAGACGCACGCCTTCTTCACCCGCCTCATGGACGAGGGTGGGGCGATGCTGTGGGGCCGCGTCACCTACGAGATGATGGAGAGCTACTGGCCGGCGGTCGCCCGCGGCGACGAGGAGGCGCCGCCGGCGATGCGCGAGTGGGCGGTCAAGCTGGAGGCCAAGCCGAAGTACGTGGTGTCGTCGACGCGAACGGACTTCCCGTGGACCAACAGCCACCACATCGCCGGCGACCTGGGCACGGGCGTGCAGAAGCTCAAGGACGCGACCCCGGCCGGCGTGCTCCTCGGTAGCGGCAAGCTCGCGACCGCGCTGGACCGGCTGGATCTGATCGACGAGTACAAGTTCCTCGTCCACCCCACGATCGCCGGCCACGGCCCGACCCTGTACCAGAGCGGATTGCCCAGCGCGCGACGGCTCGAGCTGGTCTCGGCGAAGCCGCTCCGCAGCGGCGCGGTCGCCATGCACTACCGGCGCGCGCGCTGACGCGACAGAACGCTCGCTGAGCCCCCGACTACGCCAGCGTCAACCGATCGATCCCCGCGGCCCGGCACTCCTCCGTCCACGTCTCGGCGGTCAGTTCCCGGCTGTTGAGCCTGGACACCGCGGTGAACGGCTCGATCGTCCGGCCGTCGCGCGAGAAGGCCACTGCCTTTCCCGGCGCGGCGTCGCACATCCAGCCGGTGTCGTGGAGCCGGGTCGAAAGCGCGGAGCCCAGGATCCCGGTGAGCGCGTAGCCCCTCTCCTCGGACGGGACTGCGCCGAGCTTCAGGCGTTGCCAGAACGTGCTGTCGGGGGCGACGAGTGTCGGCAGCTCTTCGGCGGTCACGTCGCGCAGCGCGTCGACGTGCTCCTCCGCCGACTTCCGCCACACCGGCAGGTAGACCGACGTTCCGGTCTCCTCCCACTGCACGTCGCGCAGCTCCATCGACGAGTCGGTCAGCATCGAGCGCAGGAGCGCCTCTTCTACGCGCGACAACTGGCGCAGGAGCGACGACGCGAACGGCTCGTGGGTCGCCGGCGCGTCCGCGACGAGCGCCTTCAGCGCTTCCACCCGTTCGCGCAGCGGCGGGTGGCTGTCGTAGACGTCGGCCTGCCCCTCCCGCAATGACTCGTCGACGGCGCTGGTCAGCGACGAGGCGATGTTCTCCGCGGCGAGGAAGCGCGAGAAGCCGGCGGCGATCGGCGGCTTGTAGCCGTTCGAGACGACGGGGATCAGCTCATTCTGGAAGAAGGCGTCGTACGCCATCGCCGACCGCTCGACGGCCACCAGCGCATCGATCATCGCCTGCGCGCCTGCCACCTGCGCGGCGAGGCGGTCGGCGGCCAGCTCCTGCGCGCGGGAGATGGCCTGCGTCACGCGCATGAAGAAGTTGCCGTACCACTCGAACGGTTTGTGGATGAATCCTTCGTTGTTGAGGCCCTGCAGGGTCCGTCCGATGGCCACGCGGGTCTTGTAGATCCACGGGCCGAGCTTCGTGTCGCCGCCATGGTAGTGCCCGAACTCGTGGGCGAGGATGGCCCGGAATTGCGAGACCGTGGTGGTCTGCATCAACGGCAGCCCGAGGCCCATGACCCGGCGGCCCCCGAATCCCATGATCCCGCCGCGCTGGCTCACCCAGGCGTTCACCTCGTTGATGAGGTAGACCTCGGAGGGCATCTCCTGTGCGGTGTCGCGTGCGACGCCGCGGAGGACCTCGAACAGCTCGGGATGGTCGCCCGGCTCGAGCCGCGGGCCGGGCGCCTTGAAGCGGTCCATGCGCGGCAGGATCGACCAGAGGATCACCGCTGCCGAGACGATGCAGACGAGGGCGATCTTGACGTGGATGCGGTCGGCCCATCGCCATTCCGCGTACGGGATGAACAACAGCGCGCCGACGATGGTGAGGGCGAGCAGATAGAAGCCGATCATCAACGCGACCGCGGCTACGGCGCGCGACGCAAGCGAATGCTGGGACATGGAGAACCTCGAGCGATTTTGGAGTGACGGGAGTGTAGCAGTCGCCGCCCTGCCGCACCATCTCACGCCTGCAATTTCACAATCCCACCAGTGGCCACACGATCCCCCGCACGAACGGCGGATGAAAGAGGATCGGCAGCGGCGCGGCGAGCCAGAAGAGCGTCCACCCGCGCGACGCGACGTGCGGGAAGCGGCGCTCGATGGCGGCCAGCGCGCCGTGGAGGAGGAAGTAGAGCGTCGGGAGGCCGTAGCCGGCGTTGACGGGGACGCTGATCGCGATCTCGTGCAGGAGCCCCGAGGCGAGGAAGGACGCGAAGAGGGCCGCGGGCTCGCCGGCGACGCGGCGCAGAGGGCGATGCACGGTGACGGCGATCATCTCGGAGAAGCCGACGTTCCAGCGGCGGCTCCAGAACTCGCTCAGGCTGCGCGAGGCGAGCGGGTTGCGGAACGGCGCGCTCACGGGCCAGCCGCTGCGGCGATAGAGCGCGGTGGCGAGGTCGATGATGCCGAAGTGGAGGATCAGCGAGAGCGCGGGGAGGGCCAGGACGAAGGCAAGGATGGGGGACCCGATCGTGCGCGCGAGGAGGAGAAGCGCGACGCCGGCGAGCATGGCCAGGACGCCGGGCCGCCAGGATGCCGGCGGGAAGCCGGCGCGCCGCGGCTGGGCGAACAGCGCGGGGCGCATGCCGAACCAGCCGGCGAAGGCGAGCCATTGCCGCGGCGTCAGGCGCGTACCCGTGACCGCCACCACCACGACCTTCATCACCAGAAACGTGACGGCGATCAGCACGAGCATCCGGACGATCGCATGTGCGCCGCTCATCGCACCGCCGTCGCGCCGTAGACCAGCACGAGATACGCGAACGTGCTCACGTACGCCGCCTCGGCGAAGCGGAACAGCGGGCGTCCCGCCGCCACGCTGCGGTCGTACGCGACGAACTGCAGGGTCAGACGCACGAGCCAGTAGACGGCGATGAACCCGCACACCACCCGGGCGAGCAGCGTCCCCTCCAGCAGCGCCGCCGGCGCGAGCAGCGACAGCAGTCCGAACGCGACGTGGAAGCCGAGGATGTAGCCGGCGTACGTCCAGAACACCTGCCGCGTCAATGGTTTGAGCCGCGCGGTCTCGCCCCGCCAGTCGAGGAGCCGGGGGATGAAGAGACTGAAGGCGGCGATCCCGAGCTGGGCGACTCCGGCGAGGATCAATGCGCTTTTGAACATGTTCAAAAGATAGGTTCGGGGCGAGCGGTCGTCAAGGGGAGTCTCCCAGTCACTAGAAAGCGATTCGTTCACTGGATCGTGACGCTCACGCCGCATCCACCAACTACGCTTACTCCACCGCCGCGATCCTGGGGGACGATCCAATGACTCGAGCACTCCTCGCCCTGCTTCTGACGCTCACACAGTTTTCCGTCGACGCGGCGCCGCGCAGGCGAGCGGTGCGGCATCCGGAAGCGCCCGTCGCGCCGGCGGCCCTCGTGACCGCGGCACGTCAGGCCGCCGCAGCTTCCATGGCGGCCGGCGTTCCGGCGGTTCAGATCGCGGTGTCCCACCGCGGCCAGATCATCTACTCAGAGGCATTCGGCATGACCGATCAAGAGAGCGCGACTGCCGCAACACCGCGGTCGGTGCTGCGGGTCGGCTCGATCACGAAGCAATTCACGGCCGCGGCGATTCTCCGCCTGGCCGAGCGCGGGGCTCTGACACTCGACGATCGCATCGAGAAGTTCGTGCCCGAGCTCGACACACGAGGAAGGACGATCACCCTGCGGCACCTCCTCACCCACACCTCGGGAGTTGCCCGCGACCCGTACCTGCCCTCGATGACGCCCCCTATCCTCAGCGCGCCGTTCCCGCGTGAGCAGGCCATCAAGGCCCTCAACTCGAAACCGTTCGATTTCACGCCTGGCAGCTCGTGGAAGTACAGCAACTCCGGCTTCCTGCTGCTCGGCTATGCGATCGAATCGATCACGGGCATGTCGTTCGCCGATTTCGTCCACAGTGAGTTCGTGCTGCCGCTCGGACTCATTGACACAGGCGTATGCGGAACGTCCAACCTGCCGCTGCCTGACGGTTACAGCCTGGTCCAGGGGCAATGGCTGCGACTGTGGTCATTCCACACATCGGGGATGGTGTCGTCCGGTGCGCTCTGCTCCACCGCATCCGATCTCGTTCGCTGGTCGCACCTCCTCGCAACCGGCAGCGTCATGCTGCCTGCTTCGTACGCGACCATGACCACCGCCACAACACTCACAAACAACGCCGTCGTGCCTTACGGGCTCGGATTGGACGTGAAGAAAATACACGGGCAGCCGGCCGCGGCGCACGGCGGCGCCGTCACCGGCTTCCTCAGTTTCGTCCTCCATCTGTCCGATCAGGACATCGCCGTTGCGGTCGTCGTGAATGCGTTCCCCGCCCCAGCCGACGGCAACTCGGAGCTCATGGCGATCGCCATCGCGAAAGCTGCGCTCGACGCGCTGTAGCGAGCAACCCGGTCGGCCTTCTGAACGTACACTTTCCCGTATGCTGACCAAGGCCCGCGTCCGCGAGTGGCTCGAGGCGCGCTTCTTCCTCCGCATCCACATGACGCTGATCCTCGGCGGGACGTTTCTGGCCGGTCTCATCGCCACGCGCCTGCTGATGGAAGCAGGCGTGGACCGCCTGGCCGTGCGCTACCTCATCGCCGTCGCCGCGGCGTACTTTGTCTTCCTCATCCTGATCCGCCTCTGGCTCTCGTACGTCGGCTCGGGCGGCGACTCGCACTTCGACCTGGCCGGCGACGGGATCGACATCGGCATGGAGGTCATCCCCGACGCGCCGCTGCCGAAGTTCCAGGGGAGCGGCTCGGGCGGCTCGTGGAGCGACGGCATCAGCCTCGGCGGCGATCTCGAGGACATTGTCGTGATCGTGCTGCTGCTCGTCCTCGTGGTCTGTCTTTGCGGCTTCGCCATCTACTTCATCTGGACCGCGCCGGCGCTGCTGAGTGAGGCCGCGTTCGAGGCCGCGCTGGCCGCGTCGCTGGCGCGCCGCACGAAGAACGTCGCCGGCGGCAACTGGATGGGCTCCGTCTTCCGCGCCACGGCCGCGCCCTTCCTGGTCGTGCTGGTGCTCTCCGGCTTCCTCGGCTGGGCGGCGCAGCGCAAGTGCCCCGAGGCGCGCCGCATGCGCGAGGCGCTGAGCTGCTCATCGCGCCTGGAAGCGGATCGTGGCGTTGTTCTCCCCGGTCAGCACCTTGACTGAGATCGGCGCGGCGAACTCCGAGGCGATCTCGTAGAGCATCTGGGCCTCGTCGCTGGTGTGGTAGGGCCAGAACTCGTACGTCCCCGGCGGGATGCGCTCGAGGGAGATGCTTCCCTCGTCGTTCGTGGTGAGCAGGAAGCCGCGGCTGCCGAGCATGCGGGCGATCGCCGGCGGGACGACCATGCCGTTGATGCGCAGGAGCAGCCCCAGGTTGGAGAACGCCTCGCCCGCCTCGGATTTCAGTACCATGCGCAGCGACGAAGTCCCGTCCGGCACGCGGATGACCAGCCGTTCCGCCCCCTCGAATCGTCCGGCGGCAATGGAGCCTTCTTTCGGCAGCACGTAGATCTCGCAGGAGGCGGCGCCCGGCAGCGCGACGTCCGCGCTTCCCTCGGCGTTGGTGACCGTCGTGGACTTCATATGGCCGCCGCAGGAGGTGATCAGCATGGCGTCGGCGATCGGCAGGCCCCGCGCGTCGACGACGCGTACGGCCCGCGGCTCTCCGCGCGTCAGCTCGAGATCGACGGAATGCTGCGCCGACCGGCCGCGGAGCTCGAACCGGACCGTGTCGCTGAGGAGATACGAAGGAGCGCGGGCGGTCAGCGTCAGCGGTCCTTCGGGGACTCCGAAGTACTCGAACCGGCCGTCCGCGCCGGTGGACGTGCGCGTGGTGCGCGTCCACTGGCTGGTTTCGGATCGAAGGTCGACGATGGCGCCGGCGAGTGGCGCGCCGCCGGCAGCGAGGATGCGGCCGCGGACGTGGCGGTCGGGCACGTCGATCGTCGACCCCGCGGGCGAGAGCCAGACGTCCACGCTGTGCGGTGCGGACGTGGGTACGCGAGTCACGCTCGCGGTGTAGAGCGCCGGCTCCCAGAGCGGGCCCGCGAAGCGTCCGTCTTCGCCGGCCCGGAGCTCCGTGCGCCAGCGCAGCTCACCGTGCCGGAGTGCGATCGCGGCGTTGGCGATCGGCTCACCCGCCAGCGTCGCGCGCAGCACGGTCGTCGACTTCGGGATGACGAGATGGAGCGTGCTGTCCTTCGTGCCGAGGTTCGCCTTGGCGCTGAGACGCTGCAGCGGCTCCGGTCCGCTCGCCAGGACGACGTAGAGTCCCGCCGCCAGACGGTCGAAGCGGACCACCGACTGCCCGGGCGCGAGCGTCTTCGTCGCGGACCACTGCGGCGGATCTCCTTCGACGCGCGGGGCCACGGCAACCTGGATCGGGCCGGTGAAGCCCTGCCGGGTCACTTCCACTTTCAGGGTGGCGGCCGAAGCGGTCCCGCCCAGCAGCACGGCGAACGCGAAGACGAAGAAAGCACGCATGGTCATGATCTCCGGAAGGGGAGGCGATCTCTCCCGCACTCTCGATCGTGAATGGAGCTACTTCTGTGCTTTGGGCTCGGGCTCGCGGACTTCGGCCACATGGGCCGGAGCCGTGACGGTGATGGAGTCGAGCGAAGGACGGCTGATCTCGATGGAAGCGACCGTCCACTCTTCGGCTACCGTGATGCCGATACGGTTGACGCAACCCCACGGAAATGTGTAGCAGTCGCCCGACGACTGATCGTATGCGCAGCGCTCGCCGCTGCCCGAGGAGCGCGTGCAGAGGTTGAATTCGTCACACGCCTGGCACGGGGGGGCCGGGGCGACGGCGGCGAACGACGGGGAGGCAGCCAGGAGCAACAGCGTACAGACCAGGATCACTCTGGATTTCATCGTCTCCTCCTTGATGCAGGAAAGATCGCCAGACGTCATTCTTTATCACGTGACAGGATGGAGAGAAAGAGTTATCTCCGCCAGAGACCGGTCCGCCTCGCGTCACGTTCGGACGCCAGGGCGTGACAGCGCCGTTTCGGGCGAAGTGGTTATTCTCCGGTCATGCCTTCCGCGGCGCTCCTGCTCGTCCTTTCCTTCTGGGGCTCGCTGCGGCCGGGGCCTCACGCGGTCGGCTTCCGCGTCGAGCAGTGCGAGTCGGCTCCCGGCGCGGCCGGGTCGACGCCGCGTCCCATCGAGGTCAGCGTCTGGTATCCGGCGGCACGCGCCGCCCGGCAGCCGGCGCTGACGTTCGGCCACTACTTCGAGCTGGCCGAGGACCTGCGCCGCCGCTCGACGGTCCCGGGGACCGAGCCCGGCGACCTGCAGCAGACCCTCTCCGTCGCCATCACCGGCGATCCGGCCGCTCTCGCCCCGGGCGCGGCGGCGTCGATCCTCGGCGCGCCGATGTTCGCGCGCCGCGCCGCCACGCCGGCGAACGGTCCCTTCCCGGTGGTGCTGTTCAGCGCGCGGTACGGCACGACGGCGGCGCAGGCCGTCCTGGCCGAGTATCTGGCCAGCCGCGGACTGGTCGTCGCCGCGGTGCGGCCGAAGGACGCGCGCGAGAAGCTGCCGTTCGAGGCA
>DASPMO010000113.1:0-6368 GCA_035627015.1 Thermoanaerobaculia bacterium
AGCCCCACTCTCCGCTTCACCGAGAACCACGCCTCGCGCGCCTTCCAGAAGCGGCTCTGGCGCATGGCCTCGATCTGCGCGGCCAGCTCGGCGCGCTGGTGGGCGACAACGCCGAGGTCGTGGCGGACGGAAGAGAGCTCCTGCGCCTGCGTGGCGAGCTGCTGTTCGAGCGCGCGCGCCTTCTCGCGGGCCACGTGGCCATTCAGGGAGTCGAGCGTGCCGAGGAAGAGGATGTGCTCTTCCCCCTCGCGGGTGAACGCGGAGACGGTCGCGACCTGATAGCGAAACGAACGGATCGAGACGTGGGGGATGAACAGCTCGAACCCCGAGTCCGTCGCAGTCTCGACGCCCACCCACGCCGCGACGTCCGGCCGCGCGGCAAAGTCGCGCGTCGTGGCCACGACGGTGTCGTCGAGCCGCAGTTCGACGCGATCGGCACGCTCGAACACGGCCGTCGCCCACCCCTGCACGCGCACGCCGTCGTCATCGACGAAGAACTGATCCACGAACCCCTTCGGCACGCGCCGCGGCGGCGCGTTCTCGATCGGCGACGGAGAGATGACGTAGACATCCTGCCACTCCGCCAGAGCGCGCGGCATGCGTACGCACGCCCACCCCGCGGGGACCTGCTCGCGCACGTACGCCTCGGTGACCCACGTCGACCCGTAGTCGTCGACATCGAGCACGCGGCTCTCGCTGCGCGACTCGAAGCTGATCCCACCCTCGAATTTGTGCGGCGAGATCGACTCGTCGTGCACGGTGAAGATCAGCAGCCCCCCGGGCGTCAGCAGATCCGCCAGACGCTGCAGCCACGGCGTGAACGTCGCCGGCGGAAGGTGCGTGAAGAGCGAGGCCACGAAGATCACGTCGTAGCGCCCGGGCGCCTCGAATTGCGCGGGATCGGTCTTCGAGAGGATGGTCCGCACGCCGAACTGCGCGGCCTGAAACTCCATCCCTCCTTCCAGGATGTCCGAGACCGTGATCTCGTCCGCGAGCTGCTCGTGCACGAGAAAGCGCGTCAGCCGCCCGTAGCCGCTGGCGAAATCGAGCATCTTTCCGGCACGCCCGCGCCACGACGCGATGTGCCGCACCAGCCGGTACTGATCGAGCCCGTTCTGGAAGTAGTTCGTCAGCGCCCGGTCGCGATCGTGGTCGAACAGCTTGATCGCAAAGTCGAGCATGTCGTCCCGCTCATCGATGGCGCGGTTCAGCCCCGGCCGCACGCGGCCGCGGAGAAGAGCGTCGACCATGGGATGGAGTTCACCGGGTTGAAAAGCGAGCGGCACGGGCGCGGATGATACCCTGCGCGCCATGCGTCTGACCCTCGCTCTCACGCTCCTCCTGACCGTTGCCGTGACCGCGCAGGACGCGCGTGTCGACCGCATCCTTCGCGAGGTCCCACTCATCGACGGGCACAACGATCTTCCCTGGCAATACCGCGAGCGCGCCAAGAATCATCTCGCCCAGATCGACCTCCGCCAGGACCAGTCGCAGCTCGCCAAGCCGCTGCACACCGACATCCCGCGCCTCCGCCGCGGCGGCCTCGGCGCGCAGTTCTGGTCCGTCTACGTCCCCGCCTCGCTGAAGGGGGCGGACGCGCTGCAGGCCACGCTCGACCAGATCGACGTCGTGCACCGCCTCAACGCCGCGTATCCCGATACCTTCGCCCTGGCCCTCACCGCCGACGATGTGGTGCGCATCCACAAGAGCGGCCGCATCGCCTCGCTCATCGGCATGGAGGGGGGGCACTCGATCAACAACTCCCTGGCCGCGCTGCGCATGCTCTACCGCGCCGGCGCGCGCTACATGACCCTCACCCACTCCGACAACAACGACTGGGCCGACTCCGCCACCGCCGACCCGAAGCTCGACGGCCTCTCGCCGTTCGGCAAGGCGGTCATCGCCGAGATGAACCGCCTGGGCATGCTCGTCGATCTCTCGCACGTGTCGCCCGCCACCATGCACGACACGCTCGACGTCACCGCCGCCCCGGTGATCTTCTCCCACTCCTCGGCGCGCGCGGTCACGGGCCACCAGCGCAACGTCCCGGACGACGTGCTGCAGCGCATGAAGGCCAACGGCGGCGTAGTCATGGTCACGTTCGTCCCAGGCTTCGTCAGCGAGAAGGTGCGCGTCTACGGCGCCGCGCGCGAGGCCGAGCAGGCACGGCTCAAGGCGCTCCACAGCGGCGAGCCGCAGCAGGTGAAGGCAGGACTGACGGCGTGGGAAACCGCGAACCCGCGTCCGAGGGCGACGCTGAGCGACGTCGCCGACCACGTCGAGCACGTGATCGAGGTCGCGGGCGAAGACCACGTCGGCATCGGCGGCGACCTCGACGGCATCTCCTCGACCCCGGTCGGGCTGGAGAGCGTGGCCGACTACCCGAAGCTCTTCGCCGAGCTGCTGCGCCGCGGCTACACGGAGACGCAGCTCAAGAAGCTCGCCGGCCTCAACGTCCTGCGCGCCATGCGCGCCGCCGAGGCCGCGGCGGCCCGGCTCCAGAAAGAGCGCCCGGAGGCGGACGTGCTCATCGAGGAGCTGGACAAGAAGTAGTTGCTGGTTGCTGTGTTGCTGGTTCGTGGTGGCTTCTGGCATTTCGGCCATGAGTCACCACGAACCAGCAACCAGCAACCAGCAACAACCCCAGGTTGGCACACCTCTGGCCTATTGCTGAGTCGATGACGACGGACGCGCGATTCAAGCTCGAGCGGCGCGGCGAGGTGCCGGAAGCCAATCCCGACAAGACCGACTTCTATCGCGCCACCCTCGAGCTGTTCACCGCCGAGGAGCTCCCCTTCCTCGTCGGCGGCACGCACGCGTACTACCGCTACACCGGTATCCCGCGCGAGACCAAGGACTTCGACGTCTTCATCCGCGGGCGCGACTACCCGCGCTTCGAGGAAGCGGTCAAGCGCGCCGGCTACAAGACGGAGCTGAAGTTCCCCCACTGGCTGGGCAAGATCTACAAGGACGACGCCTTCATCGACCTCATCTTCTCGGGCGGCAACGGCGAGGCCGCGGTCGACGACGAATGGTTCGAGCACTCGGTGGAGGGAAAGATTTTCGGCCTCCCGGTACGCCTGGCGGCCCCGGAGGAGATGATCTGGTCGAAGTCGTACGTCATGGAGCGCGAGCGCTACGACGGCGGCGACGTGATGCACCTCATCCTCCGCACCGGCAAGCGCCTCGACTGGAACCGCCTCCTGCACCGCTTCGGCGACCACTGGCGCCTGCTGCTGATGCAGATCGTCAAGTTCGGCTTCGTCTACCCGAGCGAGCGCGGAAAGATCATCCCCCGCGAGCTGGTCGAAGAGCTCCTCAGCCGCTTCACGGCCGAGCTGAACGACCGCTCCGACCCCCGCAAAGTGACGTACGGAACGCTGACCTCCCGCGCCCAGTATTTAGTGGACGTGCGCGACTGGGGCTTCGAGGACGCCCGCCTCGCCCCGCACGGGACACTGACGGAGGAGCAGGTGGAGCATTGGACGCGGGCGATCAAGGAATGACGCTGTCATCCTGAGCCCCGCCTCCAGCTTCACGATCGCCTCCGCCAGCCGCTTCGCCCGCGTCTCCTCTCGCTGCACAGAAATCATGGCATAGGCATCGCTTGTCATGAGCCACTTCACGGTAGAGCAGACTGCCGAGATCCTCGACCTCCCCCCCTCCATCGTCGACAAACTCGTGCGCAGCGGACAGTTGCCGTCGGACGGCAGCGGCGTCCCCGCGGCCGAGATCCAGAGCTATCTCTCGCAGAGCCTCATCCGGCTCTTCCGGATGCAGGCGGCCGAGCCCCTCCCGGTCCAGGAGCCCGAGCCGGCGCCCGCGGACACCCTGATCGTGCGCTCCATCGCCGAATACGAACAGGACCTGCGCGGCGACACGCCGGAGCTGCGCGTCGCACCGCGCTACGTGCCGCGCCGCCAGCTCGGCGGCACCTTCCGCGACCTGCGCTTCACGCTGCTGCAGCTCTCCACGACCGGGCTGCGCATCCGCCACGACGAGACGCTCCGCCCCGGCGACGTGGCCCGCCTGACCCTCTCCCTGCAGCGTCCCGCGCGCACGTTCGCCATGCAGGCGCGCGTGGTCTGGACCAGCATCGCCCAGCGCGGCGAAGGGCCGACGTTCTGCATCAGCGGCCTGCGCGTGCTCGACCTCGGCCCGCTGCAGCAGGTCATCCAGCACCTCCGCGAGGCGCGCGATCTCCAGGCGGACGAAGGACGCCGCCGTCAGACCTCGCCGCTCAGCGGACTGACCGACGAGGAAGTCGCCTCCATCATCCGCACCGTCCGCCGCTTCGCCTCCGATCCGGTCGAGGCGGGACGCTGGTACTCGCGCGCCCGCTTCGCGCTGGCCGACGAACAGATCCGCGCCGCCGCGCCGCAACGCGCGCGCGACCGCGAGGAAGTCGTCGGTGTGTGGGAGTGCCTCGACCGCAAGCTGGACATCGGCAAAGTGGCCAGCGTCGTCACCTGGCTGCGCCAGACGCGGGCGTCCGCGGCCGAAGCGCAGCTCGCGATGTAGGGCCGGCTTCAGCCCGCCTTTGCCGCGAGAAACGCGTCGACCTCCGCGTCGGTCGTGCTGAAGCCGCACACGAGCCGCACCGCGCCCTCGCCGAAGAGCGGCCAGCCGTAGAAGAGGAAGCCCTGCTCGCGCAGGGCTTTTTCCACCTCCGGCGCAAAGCGCGCGAAGACGACGTTCGCCGCCACGGGACGGATGACGTCGTCGCCGAGTCCGCGCGCGAGCCGCTGCGCCGCCTCGTTCGCCCGCCGCGCATTGCGCAGCCAGAGGTCGCCGGTGAGGTACGCGTCGAGCTGCGCGGAGAGAAAGCGCATCTTCGACAGCCGGTGTCCCCCGCGATGCCACCGCGGCGCGATCTCCGCGGCCAGCTCTTTCCGGAAGACCACGATCAGCTCCGCCGCCATGGCCCCGTTCTTCGTCGCGCCGAAGGTGAGGACGTCCACCCCCGCTTTCCACGTCAGCTCCGCCGGCGTGCAGCCGAGGGAGACCAGCGCGTTGGTGAAGCGCGCGCCGTCCATGTGCATGGCCAGGCCCGCCGCCTCGCGGATGGCCCGCACCTCGTCCACCCCATAGACAGTCCCGGCCTCGGTGGCCTGCGTGACGCTGACGCACGACGGCACCGCGGTCCGTCCCTCCTCCCCGATCTTCCGGACGGCGCGCCGCACGTCCGCCGCGTGCAGCTTGCCCTCCGCGCCGGCGATCGGGAACAGCTTCGCGCCGCCGGTGAAGAACTCCGGCGCGCCCAGCTCGTCGCGGTGGATGTGCGCGTCCTCGTGGCAGAACACCCCGCCCCACGGCGGCGTCATCGACGCAACCGACAGCGCGTTCGCGGCCGTGCCGGTGAGCACGGGAAAGATCTCCAGGTCGCACTCGAAGAGGTCGCGGCAGCGCTCCCGCACCCGCGCCGTGAGCGGGTCCTCCCCGTACGACGTGAGCCTCCCCGCGGCGGCGCGGGACACCGCCTCCGCGATCTCCGGCGAGGCGCCGTGCGTGTTGTCGGAACGGAAGTCGATCGGCATGTCGCCGCGCATCGTACTGGAGTGCGCGAGCGCCAGCTCGCGCTCTCCTTTCGCGGCAGCGCTAGCTGCCGCGGCCGGCGCCGCAAAGGACCGCCGGCGTCCTCGCCGGCTGTCTGTGCGGGCGTCTCGCCCGCACCGTGGCGGCGGGACGCCGCCACAGACAGCCGGCGGGACGCCGGCGGTCCGCTGTGTTTCCGTTGGCCAAGCCAGTGCGTCCTGCTTAGCTGCCGCGGCTGGCGCCGCGGGCATCGAGAGCGGCAGCTGGCGCTGCCGCACTCCAGAACGCCGGCTTTTTCCCCAGCACCGCGCGCACCCTCCCTCGCACCGCGCTGCGGAGCCAGTGCCGTCCCGTCGTTTCCGCGATGAACTGCCGCGCGCGGCGCACGTCGAGGAGCGCGTCCGTCAGCTCGCGCGGGTCGTTGAAGTTCGAGAAGAACGCATTGGCCATGCGCTGTTGCGGCGAGTCGTTGTCCGCGAGGCCGTCGCTGCCGTTCTGGGCGATGAGGATCTCCTGCGCCCCCTTCGGCAGCGGGTCGAGGAACATGTTGTTGAACGCGCACATCTGGCGCGCGTGCCCGTGCCAGAACGCATCGAACGTCGCGGTCATCCACCGCGCGTCGAACGGACGCTCGCCGCGGGCGACGATGCTCTCCACCAGATGGCGGGCCTGCTTCACGCCGCTGTTCGCCCCCTGCGCGGCGATCGGGTCGTAAGAGATGGCCGTGTCGCCGAGGGGCGTGACCAGGCGGCCCGAGGGAAGCACCCCCACCGCCTTGCGCACCGTCGGCGCGATGCGTCCCGTGAGCCATCCCAGCGGGTCGGAGAGCTCCA
>DASPMO010000114.1:0-13231 GCA_035627015.1 Thermoanaerobaculia bacterium
CCAGCCATCCCGATTTGACGAGACGCGATCCCGATCGCGATGCGCGCTCGTCATCTCACGATTGCGCGATCAAACGCATCGCGTCTGGAGTGCGGCAGCGCCAGCTGCCGCTCTCCATGCGGCAGCGCCAGCTGCCGCGGGCGGAGGCTGGCGCCTCCGCCATGGAGAGCGGTAGCTGGCGCTACCGCACTCCAGACGGCTCGTCCAGCCGCGTCCCGCGGGCGATGAACCAGAGCGCCACGATGGCCAGGAGCGTCCCGTTCACCGCCAGCGCGATCGTGATCGACCAGCGTTGCGCCACGTAGCCCGCGATCAAACTGCCGAGGGGCATACCGCCGCGGAAGGCCAGCATGAAGATCGACATCACCCGGCCGCGCATCTCGTCGCTCGTCGTCAGTTGCACCAGCGAGCTGTAGAGCGCGATCACGCCGACGATGCAGGCGCCGGCCAGGAAGGCGACGATGTGTGCGAGCGCCAGCGAGCGCGCGAACGCGAACCCGACCAGCAGGCACGCGAACGCCAGCTGCAGCTCCAAGGCGAGCTTCCCCTTGCGCGGGCGGTGCGCCGTCGCGGCCACCAGCAGCGCCCCGGCCACCGAGCCGAGACCGTACGTGGTCATCATCCACGCATAGCCCTTCGCGCCGAGGGCGAACACCTTCGTCGTATAGAACGGCATCAGCGTGATGATCGGCATCCCCAGGAACGTGCCGGCGAAGGCGAGGAACGTCAGCACCATCAGCTTCGGGCGGCTGGTCACGAAGCGGAAGCCCGCCTTCATCTCGTCCATGATCCCGGCGCGCTCCTCGGTGCGCTCCACGTGCGGAGAGCGGATCAGCAGCAGCGAGAGGATCACCGCCAGGAACGACAGCCCGTTCACGGCGAAACAGATCGCCGCGCCCCACGCCGCCAGCGCCAGGCCGGCCAGCGTCGGTCCGATCACGCGCGCCAGATTGAACTGCATCGAGTTCATGGCGATCGCGTTCGGCATGTCCTCGCGCTTGACCAGCAGCGGCAGCAGCGAGATGTACGACGGTCCGCTGAACGACTGCGCGGACCCGGTCAGGAACGACAGCAGCAGGATGTGCCACACCTCGACACGGCTGGTCCAGATCAGCCACGCCAGGATGAAGGCGAAGCTCATCTGCAGGTACTGCGAGAGGAGCATGATCCGGCGGCGGTCGATGCGGTCCGCAACCACGCCGCCGAAGAGCGAGAAGATCAGCATCGGCCCGGTCGACAGAAACCCGTCCACGCCGAGGAGGAACGCGGACTTGGTCATGTGCAGCACCACCCACCCCTGGGCCACGGTCTGCATCCACGTGCCGGTGGTCGAGGTGAAGGCGCCGAACCAGAGCAGGCGGAAATCGCGGTAGTGGAGCGCGCTGAACGTCCGGGCCAGACGGCTCCGCTTTTCAGGCGGTGGCGTGCGGCATTCGTTCTCGAGTGCTTCTTCCTGGGGCAGCGAGGCGCTCATGCTCTTAGCTTCAACCGCGCCGTCGTCGCCGCCGTGTGCGCGTGACAGATGGCGATGGCCAGTGCATCGGACGCGTCCGCCGACATCTTCAGCGACGCGCATCCCGGTAGCAGCAAGCGCACCATCTTCGCGACCTGTTCCTTCTCCGCCCGTCCGTACCCGACCACCGCGCTCTTGACCGAGCTCGGCGAGTACTCGAACACGCCCAGCGCCGCCGCGCGCGCCGCCAGCAGCGCCACGCCGCGCGCGTGCGCGAGCTGGATCAGGCTCTTGACATTCAGCCCGGCGAACGGCGTCTCCACGGCCACTTCCGCGGGCTGCGTGCGCGCGATGACGGAGCAGAGCCCTTCGTGAATGATCGCCAGCCGCTCCGCCAGCTCCGCGCCGCGGGGAGTGTTGATCGAGCCCTGTTCCACGAGCGTGAGCCGTCCGCGCTCCGAGTCGATCACGCCAAAACCGGTGCAGAGGGAGCCGGGGTCGATACCGAGGATTCGCACTGCCCTCGATTATGACCGACTACTTCCAGAACCTCACCTCGTAAATCGGCCGCCCCTCCGCGCGGTATTTGGCCTCGTAGTTCGTGCGCGGCGGATCGTCCGGCCCCGGCACGCGCCGCTCGGCGCGGAACTCCCCCTCCACCAGCGGCGCCGCGGCCTCGAAATACTCCTGGTGATCGGTGACGTAGATCCCCCATCCCCCCTCCACGAGCACGCGCCGGAGCTCTTTCAACACCTCGGGGCGAATGATCCGCCGCTTCTGTTCCTTCTTCCGCGGCCAGGGGTCGGGAAAGTAGACGTGGATCTCCGCCAGCGACGCGTCCGGGATCATGTCGCGCACGACCAGGAAGGCGTCGTGGTTGATCAGGCGGATGTTCGTCAGGTGACGCTTGGCGATGCGGTCGCGGATGACGCGGTGGTAGTGCAGCGATTTCTCGATGCCGATCAGGTTGACGTCCGGCCGCTCCATGGCCGTGTTGAGGAGAAATCGCCCCTTCCCCGACCCGATCTCGAGGATCACCGGCCGGTCGTTGCCGAAGAGCTGCGCGAGCTCGAGCCGGTGAAACCCGGTCTCGCGGGGATTGATGGTGAAGGAGACGTCGCTCATGCGCGCGGGAAGCTATCTCATGCCTCCGCCGCGCGCCAGAACGGCGTCGCGTCCACCATGGCCCGGATGGAGATGATCAGGGCCGGGTCCTGCCGCAGCCGCGAGCGGATCCAGCGCGCGAAGCGCACGTCGCCTCCCGCATCGCCGTTGCGCGCGAGGTGCGCGAGCCAGGCGTCGGGATCGCCGCCGAAGACGCGCACGAGCACGTGATAGCGGAGGAACTCCGCGACCACCGAGTTGTCGCCGTCGGGCATGCGCACCACGTTCGCGGCCGGCTCCGCGCTCCGCCGGACGCGCTTCCTCGGCACCGCGCGCGTGTACACCTCGGTCACGTTCTCGATGTCGTCGCCGCGGCGCTCGACGCGCGTCTCGACCGACGCCACGCGCACGGTTCCGCGCGCGGCGCGGAGCTCGTCGCCGCGCGCGATGGGTGTCCACGGGCGACGCGCCACGCGGCGCGTCAGAATCGCCTTCCGGCTGCCCGGCGCGAACACCACCAGAACGTATAAGTTCCTGATTTGCCTCAACTTGACTCCTATTCGCGTCAATTGCACACCCTCCTTCACGGAGTGTGGGGAAATCCATGTTTACCTACCTCCATCCCGTGTTAAGGTCGCAAAAAATTTGGAATCGACGACATGAATTCGCCGACCACAGCTCGCGCCGCCGATCACTCTTTCGAGGCGATCTACGAGCAGTATTTCCCCCTCCTCGCCCAGATCGCCGTCTGCAAATTTCACGTGCCCGACGCCGATGCCGAGGCGCTCGTCCACGACGTCCTGATGGGCTATCTCCGCAAGTCGGAAGACATCGTGGAGCTGCGGCCGTGGCTGATCGGCGCGATCTGCTACGCCAGCCGGCACTACTGGCGTCTGAACGGGCGGACCATGGGGGCGGAGGCGGAGATGATGGGGGACCGCGTCGATCCGGCGTCGCTGCGCATCCTGGACAGCCTGCCCGACCAACTCGCCGCGCGCGAGGCCCTGGAGTGCCTCAAGCCGCGCTACCGGGAGATCCTGCACATGCGTTACTTCGAAGGATGTACGGTCGCGGAGGTGGCGTCGCGTCTCGGCGTGAAGACGAAGTACGCGCAGAAACTGATCACGAAGTGCCTGCGGCGCGCGGAACGGCTGTACAGCCAGAAGGGACGCGCACGATGAGGAAACATGGAAAGGTGATTCCGCTGCGCCTCCGCAGGCCGACCCCGCAACGCCTCGCGCAGTTCGGGGATGCCGCACGGCAGCTGCAGCAGGAGCGCGACACGGCGGCGAATGTGGTGGAGCGGCTGCTGCGCGATACGCCGCGCGAGCGCTGGCACGAGCTCGCGCCGCGCCCCGAGCTGCAGAGCTGCGGCGCGCTGGAGCGGCTGGGCAACTTCGCCACGCAGGCCCTCGGCCGCGATCCGCGGCAGGCACTCAGCGCCGCACAACTGGCCGTGGCGGTGGCCGAGGGGCTCCCCCCGGGGCTGTACCAGCCGGTCGTGGTCGCGCAGTTGTGCGCGCTCGCGTACAAGGACCTGGGAAAGGCGCTGCTCTACCTCGGCCGGTTCGACGAGGCGCTGAAGGCGCTCGACCAGGCGGAGGCGCTCCTGGCCCCGCACGGGGCGCTGATGCACGATGTGGCCATCGTACAGCTCGTACGGGCGGCAACGCTGCAGGAAGTCCACCGTTACGAGGAAGCCTTCGCTGTTCTCGCATCCGCCAAAAAGATCTTTCGCAATCACTCCGACGCGAAGCGCGTGTTCATCTGCGGCATCGCCGAAGGCGTGCTGCTGCACCGGCTGCGCAGATATCGCGAGGCACGGGAAACGTACCTGATTCTTCTCGCCGGAACGTCCAACTCCGCCGATCATGAGTCCATCGCAGCGTTGCACCTCGCGATCGGCTACTGCTCCGTAGAGCTCACGGACTTCAATGTCGCGGAGGAACACCTCTCACGCGCCATCGAAATGTTCCACGCCCTCGGCCAGCCGCTCCAGGCGGCGAAAGCGGAGCTCGGACGCGGTCGCATGTTCGTCCGCCGCGGCGATCTCGATCGTGGTATCGCACACCTCTATCCCATCCGCGCTGACTTTCTTCGCAACTCGTTGACCGAAGAAGCCGGACTCTGCGGGCTCGAGATCGTGGAGGCACACCTCGTCCGCGGGAGTGCTGCCCAGGCCGAAGCGCTGGCGCGGGAGATCGTTGGTGAATTCATGGCGGCGTCGCTCAACCGGCGGGCCATCAGCGCGCTTGGTTATCTGGCCGAAGCCATCGCGGCCCGCAAGGTCTCCAGAGAACTGGTCACGGACGTCCGCGAATACATTCTCTCGCTCCGGACCTCCCCGGAGCGAGAGTTCACGTTCAGATGACTACGGGAGCGGAATGATCAAGCCATCACCCAGCGAACGCACGATGCTCTTCAGCAGCTTCACGACCGGCGGCACCTTGTCCTTCGCACCACGCTCTCGCGGAGCAGCGCTGACGTTGCCCGCAAGAACCACGATCACGGTGACGGCGGCAACCCCACGAACCAGCGAATTGAATACACGACGCATAAGCCCTCCTCATCCGGCTGTGCCGGCAGATGTGTGTGACGGAGGGCGCCCTCACCTCGCGGTGTGACGGAAATGCCACTTATGCCACCCCTCGGCGATGTGCAAAGGAGTGCACATTGCACGTGGTGGATTCAGGGAAGCGGAACGGTCAACCCGTCGCCGAGCGTCCGCACGATGCTCTTCAGCATCTTCACGATCGGCGGCACCTTTTCCTTCGGACCGCGTTCCCGCGGCGCGGCGGATGCGGTGGTCGAGAGGGCAACGGTCACGGCGGCGACGGCGAGAACACGAATGATGGGACGCATGGTTTCTCCTCGCTCCCGGTGTGACGGAAGTGCCGGAGGCGCCCCCTCTCCCCGCTCAGAACCCGCGCCGTGCACGGATGCGAGGAACCGCTTCGGCCGCGATGTCCTCGATCTTCCAGTCCGCGCGACCGTCGCCGTCGGTGTCGACGGCGTAGCGCAGCACCGCGTCGTGGTTGCGCGACCGGCCGGTGAACGTGATCCAGAGATCCCACCGCCCGTCGTGGTTGGCGTCGGCAAGGATCGTCCGCGGCCTCTCGTCCCCGCCCATCGGCCGGCGCCACGAGTAGACGAACTGCTCGTCCATCCGCCCATCGCCGTTCGCGTCCGAGTCGACACGCACCACCCGCCCGAAGGAACGGTGCAGGACCATCGTTCCCTCACCCAGCCGAAGCACCTTGAACCCGAACAGCCACCACGCCAGAGCAGCCGGATGCAGGAGCACGCCGAGCAGGAGGAGCAGACGTCCACGCTTCATGCACTGTGTGACGGAGCGGGCCGGCACAAGGTGCCGTTCATGCTTTCTTCGTAAGGAGCGAAACGATGTCTCGCCCGAGCTCTGCTACAGGAAGCGCGGTGATGAAACAGTACCAGTCCGTCTCGGTGAAGGTGGTTCGTTCCGAATACCTGATTGCGCGTTATCTTGAAGGCTCGGCGAAAACCCCGAAGCGGCGCGAACGAGCCGCCCATGAAGCGCTTCAAAACTCACGTTCTGAACGCTATGGCCGAGGCGAGCTGCGAACGTGGGAAGCTCCGTGGGGTATCGAGCCGTAGCTCATACCCGAGACCCGCGGCCTGTCACGCCGGAGGTCGCGGGCTCGAGCCCCGTCGGCCCCGCCACTTAGGTAATTGGTACGCCGCCACTTGGCGGCGTTTTCGTTTGCGCACACTAAAAAGCGCGAAACGAGCCGCACAAGGTTCCGCACAAGGTCGGCCCCCCGGCAGGTTCTGGGAAGCACTAAATAACAGCGCAAATCGCGAATGTTCCACGCGAACGGGGCCATTGTTTCACGGCCTCCCGTGGCGGCGGACAGCGTCAAACGCGAACTTGTATTTCGCTTCGGTGAGGCTCGGCAGCGAGTCGCGGTAAGACGAACGTTGGGCGCCAGCTCCCAGATGTGCTGAACGGTGAAAGCGTCGAGGACCTCGGCGAGCAGCGTCTCGACGGAGGTCCCGCGTTGCTCGGCGATATAGGCGAGCGCGTCGGCCGCGTACTGGTGCACAGGAACGGCAGAGGACGCATGCGGAGGCCGGGCGGCAGCCGAGATTCCGCGTCGCGCCCGAGCGCCTCTTCGATGACGGAGAACGGCCATTGCCTGACGGCGAGCCCGAGGGGTTCGGAGCTTGCTCCGGAGGCCGAGCGAAGGCAGTTAGCCCGCAGTTATCGAACCGCCTGTGGAACCGGTGTCAACTAACGGGCCGCGGGGCTATTCCGCGGCGGGGCGCTCAAGATAGCTGACGCCTGATGGCGCGTCAACCGCGGTCAGCCGCTTACGAGTTGACGAGTCTTCGAGTCGACGAGGAGTTCCAAAGCTTGATGACTCGGCGACTCGACCTCTCCTCGCCGCTTATCTATACTGACGTCCGTAAAGCATGAGTGACGCGGCCAGCTCCGGCCAGACCGTCGTGGTTGCCGACGGTGACTGCATCTCGTCGATCGCAGCCGCGGCCGGACATTTACCTGCCACGATCTGGGACGATCCTGCCAATCGCGAGCTCCGCGAAACGCGTGCGAACCCGAATGTGCTGCTTCCCGGCGATGTCGTCTTCGTACCGCCGCTTCGGCCGAAATCCGTGAGCTGCGCGACGGGACGAGTCCATCGCTTCCGGCGGAAAGCAATTCCGGAAAAGTTACGGGTCCAGCTCCTCGATCGAGACGGCGCCCCGCGGCCGGGCGTACTGTATCGAGTCACGGTCGATACGAGCACCGTCGATGGCGAGACGGACGACGCCGGCTACGTCGAGTTGTGGATTTCGCCGCGCGCGATGCATGCGACGCTCGTCGTCGATGATGACGAATTCCCGATTCGACTGGGCTCTCTCGATCCTGTCGACGCCCTGACCGGCCTCCGCGCACGCCTGGTGAACCTCGGCTATCTCGAAGAAGACGCAGACGACGATTCGGTCCGCAGAGGCGTCCTCGCATTTCAATTGAACGAAGGGCTGGAGCTTACCGGTACGCCCGACCCGGCGACCCTGGCCCGGCTCGTCGAGTGCCACGGGACCTGATCGCGCATGACGATCGCTCAAGCGTCAAAGAAGATCTCCAAGACGCCGTGGAAGAAGAAGAGGCACCCCGTGCTGGCGCGGGGCAAGAAGAACACGCTGCGCCCGCAACCGGGCGACGACTTCTACGGATTTCTCTCCCGGATCGAAGGGCCGCCCGAGGGGCCGTGGCATCTGCGATTCGAGTGCACGCCGAGAGAGTGGATGGAATCGGTCTGGCGCGAAATGGACGCCAGCGGAGACGCCGATGTTGTGCGGGAGTTTCTCGGCGGTCGCCCATTCCTCGAGGCGTTCGCCGCCGCGGACGCCGCTGCGCGGGATCGGATCGCCGCGGTCTGGGACCGCTTCGTGATGCGCTTCGCGGACGCGGCGACCGCTCCTCGTCTGTGGATCTTCGAGATGTGGTGGGAGGTGGGAACGGAGGAGCTGAACGTCGACCGGCTCAGCCACTGGTTCGCTCTCAAGCTGGTGACCGTGGACAAAGCCGTCGAGCCGGAAGACGTGTGGAAGGGTGTCGGAGTGTTCATTTCCACCGACGCCGAGGCGGAAGAGCGGGCCGCGGCGCTGCTGAAGATCGCGCTCGTCCCCGAGCTCACCGAAAAAGACGAGGTGCCGCAGGGGGTGCTGCAGGCGCTGCATTTTCCGCACACGCGGAGCGAAGGCACGGACTCGGACGGGATGGAGTCGATGGCAGTGGAGGATGGTGGCGATGACCCGGACGGCAACGGCCGGGACATCGACTTCACCATGGAAGAGGAGTTGGGCGCCGGCCAGAACAGGGGGCGCGCCATCCGTCATTTCGCTGCGAAAGTGGCGGCGGTCCTCCGGCGATTTGGTGCGTGGCTGGTGGATCTGCTGACGCCCCGGCCGTTCTTCTGGGCGGTATCCGCGACAGAAGGCCCGAGATGGCCGCTGCTCGCACCGGCCGAGTATCACGGCAGCCCTCCGAACGGTCAGGGAGGCCATCTCGTCAACCGCATGTCCGGTGTCGGCCCGGGTCCGCACCAGCCGTTCGTCGCCATTTACGACATCGGTCAGGGATGTTGCTCCGCCATCATCAATCGCGAGTGGCGCGCCGAGGCGTATTTCGATTTCGGGTACAGCGTAGATCCCGCTTATGCACCGGCGAATCAGCCGAACCTCTGCTTCTGCAGCGAGCCGTACATCATCCTGTCGCACTGGGACTTCGATCACTACAGGATGTCCCTTCTGACGGACGCGGCCGACGGTCTGCGGTGGATCGCGCCGCGCCAGCTGTACGGCGGGCCGGCGGTTCAGTGCATCGCCAACGTGAGCGCGCGTGGGGGAGAGGTGTGGATGTGGGACCAGGCGCCGCCGTCTTACATGCCTTTCGGGTGGGGATTTCTCGAGCGTTGCACGGGCGGGCAGACCAACAACTCCGGGCTCGCGGCGTGGGTTTGTGTTCGGGACGACCCGGTGAATCCGCCGGTGGGTCCCGGCGCGGCGGTGGCGGTGAATGGCATCGCCCGCATAGGGCGGATGGGTAGCGCAAGGACCGCCCGGCACACGGTCGAGATGCAGCGCCGGACGCAGTTTGCGGGTCACCAGGTGGCTGCGGAGTACACCGCTGCAGCTCTCGGTGGATCGCGCCTGTGGGCCCCGCTGACCAGCCAGAGGTGCGCGCGGGCGGCGAACGCCGCGGCACAGGCTTTCGCGGGGCAGAACCCGCCGTACCAGATGCCGCAAAACATCGTCGCGGCGATTGCGAACGTGATCGGACCCAACCACCCACAGCATTGCGCTGCCATCGCGAATGCGTGCCTCGCGGTCCTGAACGCGGGGGCGACGCGCCGGCAGCGTGCCGCGGCGGCGGCTGGTGCGTTGAACGCGCTGGCGGTGGATCCGGCGCATTACGCGGGGATCATCGAAGGCGCGGTTCGCGACGATCCCCCGCCCGTCGTATACGCCGGAGCGGCGCCGTTCGTCGCGGCAGAGCGGTACGTCCTGCTGACCGGCGACGCGAACTTCAGCAGCATTCCGTCGACAGCGCTCCAGCCGCCGCCCAGCGTCGTCGGCGTACTCGCCATGCACCACGGCTCGAACCTGTCCGACGGTGAATTTCTCAACGCCGACCGCATCCCCTTCGCTCCCGGCACGGCCGCGGCGATCGCCGCGCATGACGCGCGCGGAGGCGGAACCCTCATCCAGGTTCCGCACGCCGCGGTGGGGTTGCGCTTTCAGGCGGACATCACCCACGCGGCGCGTGTCGCGGTGGTTGCCGTCTACGCAGCCGTCCGGCAGCAGCCCATCGTCTCGCCCTTTCCTGCGATCGCGGCCGGGGCGGCAGCCGCGGTGGCGGCCGCCGTGCGAGCTCCGCTCGATCCTGCGCTCGTTGCGCTCGCGGCGACCATGGCATTCGAGGTGCCCGCCGAAACACTGACGGCCGGACGAATCGTCGAAGCGGCAGCGGCACTGCTCGCGCTCGGAGGAGCCGCCACGGACGACGACCTGCGCCGGCACGCGCGCGGTGCCTTTCCCGCTGCCCTGCTGGCGAACATCGTCGCGACGGCCAACGCGCTGGCGCAGGCGCGGCCGGCGAACATCGGCCAGGCCTTCGCCGGATTACCCGGGGCTCCCAACGCGGAGTTGACGTTCATCGCCGACTCCGCCGGCACCGCCGCTCTAGCCGCGAATGGCCAGGAGGCCGCAGCTCTCGGGTTCGGAGTCCGGTTGATCGGGAAGCTCAACCGCATCATCCAGTGGCCTCCCATTTTCCAGGCAGTCGGTATCGGGACCACGGCGGCCACGGCTGCAACGCTGGCCGCCATCGCCGTCGCGGCCCACAACGCAGGCCTGGACCCGGAAGTCGTCGAAAGTGCGGTGCGCGCAGCCTCTCGCGGAAGGCACGTCGGCGCGACGGCGGTCCGACTCCAGCCGCAGGCACGGACGGTCTGCTATCCGTATGGCGTCTCGGTCCGAAACAACCGCGGCTTCCACGCTTACGCGAGACACGGCAACTTCGGCCATCCTCACCCTCTGGCCATCGCCAAATACGAGGCGAAGGGCTGGACGGTGCGTCTGAACGCGTGCGCTGCCGCGCAACACGCCGGAGTGCAGGGCAGCAACGCACCGCGGGGACACATCGCCCTCGGGTGGGACGTGGGCAACGACGCTCCTCTGAACAACCAGCAGCCGATCGCGTTCGCCTGCCCCGTATGCGCGAACGCGTTCAATTTTCAGTGCTAGACGAGTCTTAGAGTCTTCGAGTCGTCGAGTCGTCTAAAAGCTCGAAGACTCGTCGACTCGAAGACTCGCTCCGTCACGTCTTCTTCGAGGACGACTTCTTCGAACTGCTCGACTTCTTCGACCTCTGTTGCTCCGCAGGCGGCGTCCTTCCAAGCGAGCGAAAGCAGTTAGCCCGCAGTTAGCCTCCGGCCTGTCACGCCGGAGGTCGCGGGCTCGAGCCCCGTCGGCCCCGCCAATCTAAGCGGTGGGCAGCGACCGATGCGGACGGGAAGTAGAAAGGTGACGCAGATCGACGCCCTTCGCGGCTTCAGCGGAGAAACGCCTCCAGCGGCGGCGACGAATGCGACCGCGGAGAGACCCCGCGAGAGCGGCGCGAAGGCGACCACAAGCGCTCGAAGCACGCCGTTTGATGATTCCACTCGTAGGCATCGGCGCCCGGCGTGACGGTGCGGATGGTCAGGTGTTGAAGGAAGAGCGGCCACGTGGCGGCCAGGTAGGCGACGAAGTCATATTCATCCCGTCCGGCGGTGGCAGTGTGCAGCAGGATCGTGTCGTACTCACCTGCCGTGAGGCGTTCGAGCGCTTCACGGCGCGAGCGCGCACAGTCCTGGCCGGCAGGCGCGAGGCTGTCGATGAGAAGCGTTCGCGACGGTGCGGTTGGAGAGGTCATCGATCAATGAGCGCGGGCGCCGCCGCGTTGCTCGCGTTCGTCTACGAGGCGCACGGCGGCGGCTTCGAGGAGGTCGAGCCGCAAGAGGTAACGGGATTCAGTGTCCTGAGTCATTTCGCAAGCGAGCGCGCGCACCTGATCCCGCAGGGCCGAGATCTCGAACAGCGCGCGGTAGAGTTTTGAGGCCATCGTCGGGCGGTTCATCGTCTGGCTGAGCGCATGCCGGCTCGAGCATCGACACGGCTGCCGCAAGCTTTCACCGATTGCAGGAGCTCGGCGTTGTCAAAGGGTTTACGCATGAGTTTTCGTACGTGCAAATCGACCGGGAGTCTTCGAAGCTGTGCCTCGGAAATTGCCGTCAGGACGAGCACCTTTTCGGCCGTGCCATCGTCTTGTTCGGCGATCTGCCGGATCACCTCGAGGCCCGTCCGCTTGGGGAGCATCAGATCGAGAACGACGACGTCGGGGCGGACGCGCGCGATCTGCTCGAGCGCAACTTCGCCATCCGCGGCGGTCGTAACCGCCCAACCCTCGCGCTCGAACAGGATCGTGAGGAGACCCCGAACGCCTGGATCGTCATCGATGACGAGAATACGGATGGGCTCGTTTGCGGACATTCGTCGTGAGTTGCCTCGGAAGACTGAATTTACCCGAGGCAATACGCGACGTCCGTAGGCTGGCGAACGTTAGGTGAGGTCAGCGCGAAACTGCTGCAGCTTCCCGTGGAGCACGGCGTAGCATTCACATGCTCGACGAAGCAGTCCTGTTCCGTCCCGAATGGTGATGGAGTTACGGCCATGCTCGATCAGGCCATCGAGCTCCAGGGCACCGACAGCGATGGACACGCCGGGCCGATGAACGCCGAGCATGTGCGCGAGAAACTCGTGCGTCAACGAGAGCCGGTCGGTTTCAATGCGATCGCGGACCATCAGGAGCCATTTGGCGAGACGTTGTTCGATCTGGTGCAGCCGGTTGCAGACGAGATTCTGCGTGAGCTGGTCGAGGAAGACGCTGGCGAACTCGAGGAGGTGGTCGCGAAACGGCTCGTTCACCCGAAACTGCTCGCGGAGCCGAGCGTACTCGACGCGTGCAAAGCGGCCCGCAATCTGAACGATCGCCTCACTGCCGGTGGGCGCCGGAGCGGAAAGCACTGTCTGGACGATGAACATCCCTTCCGCACCGATCACACCGGCTTCGACGGTCGATCCGTTTTCTGTGGTGCGAACGATGGAGACCATGGCACCGGGATGAGGAAAGAAGATGGAGTCAGGTGTTTCGTCGGCGCTCATCAGCACCGCACCGAGCCGGGGATCCTCTTCGTGGACATCGAGCGCGGCGAGCGCGTCGGGGGTGAGCGTGTTGAGGAGAAGGTTCCCCTCGGGACTGCCTGCCATCTATGCCTCCAAAGCGCCGGGTCGAAAAACCGCGACGACGCGAGGTGGAGACATGCGCTTGATGTCTGGCCCGAGCCGAAGAGTGGCCATTGAAGGCCGGTGTGCTGTCCGCAACGGGAGCAGGCGTGCGTTGATTCCGGCGAAGCGGGTAGCTAGCGCGTGGAGCGCTCGAAGCTTAGTACTCGATTCGCTAAGTTCGAACACAGAGCGTGCGGCGGCGCGCTGCCAGTCCCCTCTCCCCACCGCAGTGGGGAGAGGGCTAGGGTGAGGGGCTCCTCTTTCCCGAGCGCCACAACCCCTCACCCTGACCCTCTCCCC
>DASPMO010000115.1:0-12741 GCA_035627015.1 Thermoanaerobaculia bacterium
ATCCGCCACTCTGGCTGTACGAAGTTCCATCGATTGAATGCGGCGGTTCGTCCGCCCACTCGATGAACCGCGCGCTGCAGGCTTGCCTTGATGCGCGTAATGTTCAACCCGTGCCGTCACGTTCACGCCGAACCAGCACAGTCGCCGCTGCCCTCTGCCTGTCCTGCCGGGCCGAGAAGTTCGTCGAAGGGCGGCTGATGTTCCGGGAGTTGCTGACGCTGCGCGATCAGATCGGGAAAGAGTTCCACGAGCAGGTCGTCGATGTGAGTGTCGGCAAAGAGGGGCGGATGACGGTCAAGTTCGTCAACTCGCCTCTGCGCTCGCGCAGCAGCGAGGAAAAACAGCAGCGCGCCAACGCGGTGGCCGGCTTCGTGGCCAGCCATTACAAGCATCCCGTCTCCTCCGTCTCCGTCCAGTTCGTGTCCGAGGATGGCCGCACGAATGACGGCGGAACCTACATCGGGCGCTGACCTTCACCGTCAACTCCCAGCGGCTTCAGCAACTGGATCTGCCCCGTGTGATACAGGGTCGCGCGGCGATGCCGGCACGCAGGGATCCCGGCTTCCGCCGCAACGCCTTCATTCCGCGATGCAAGCCGCACGGTAATGAGGATCGTCTGCGTAGGGCGTGAGCTGACCGCAGAGCGCGGGAAGCAAATCGGCAGGCCAGAGCGATCGAACTTCGAATGCCGTCCTGCCGATGGCCACGAGCCAGCGTCCGTTCGGACTGAGAACGACCGGCGGCTCCTCATCCGCGATGACCTCGAAGCGAGCAATCTCCTCGGTTACCGCGGCGCGGCGCCAGACGCGAAGCGATCCATGCTCATCCGCCGTCGCGAATACCCCCTCATCCGCCGTCACGATATTGATCGCACGCGACACCAGGTCGATCGACTCCACCGGAGCGGTATCGAGTCGATGGACATCCCGAATGGCAATCGAGTCGCCGTCCGCCATCAGAAGGAACGTCCCATCCAGGACGGCGAGCGCCGGCAAAAATCGAACGGCCTTGCTCGTCGACAACAGGGTCGGAACGCCGGCCGCGATCTTCCAGAGACGCACTCGCCCGTCGCCGCATGCCGTCACGATCTCGTCGTTCGATCGGCCGAATGCGAGCTTCGTCACCGGTCCGTCATGAAGAATGCGTCCCAGTGGTGTGGCTCGCTCGTGTTCGAGCGACCATACAGTCACCTCGTTTTCCGCTGCGACCGCCAAGACGTTACCATCGCGCGTCACCTCGACAGCTTGCGCTCCGGATGATCGTCTCGGGACGATTCGACGGGTCGAGCTCCCGCGATCCCATAGCAGCACGTCCCCGTTCGACGTCCCGATCACTACCCGTCCCCGGCCGCCGAATGACAGCGAAATCGCGTGACCATTGACAGTGGTGACCTGAAGGATTTTTCCTGTGCCGGCATCACGAATCTCGAAGCGACTCGATCGATCGGTGGAGAATTCATCTCGCACCACCTGTTGAGAATCTGGAGAAAAGTCCACCAGTCCCATCGACTCATCAGCCCACACCGCCTCGGCCGTCCGCGGTTTCCAGCGAAGCGCACCCACGATGTCGGCAGAGACGACGGTGCGGTCATCCAACATCGCGATGGCAGACGCCCCTTCGGTGTGACCCACGCGTGCGCGCAGCCGCACGACTTCGATCTCGGGGACCAGGCTGTATATAGCCGCGCCCTCATTCCCACCGACTCCGAAGTCGTCCCCTCGCATCATGACGACGTTCGGATAGGCGACATCGAGCTTGGTGATCAATTGCTTCGATTCCAGATCGTGGATGTCCACACCGCCTTCGGAACGTTGAATGGCGACACGTTGGCGATCCATCCCCACGACTTTCCCCGCCGCAGACCACAGCTGCCGCCCATCGGGAAAGGAAAAAACGAATGCGTTCTCGTTTTCCGTCGCGGAGACAAACCTCTCGTCGTCGCTGAACCTCGTCTGAAGCCATCCGCGCGCGATCGGCGGCATCACGACATCCTCGTTCTGCCAGTCCCACAGCGCTTGCTCTCCGATCACGAGATAGCGCGACGAGGGACTGAACTCCAGCCGGTACAGGCCGTCCTGCTCCCTCAGCTGGCGGACAGAGGCACCGGTGACGGTATGGAGAATCGTGACGACATGAGGTTCCGCCGCGATCGCGAAGAACCTGCCATCCGAACTGAGCGCGCAGACAGGGTGGGACTCGCGCGTCACGATCGAGGGCCCGAGCAGTTTCGCATCCGCAGTGCGCCACACACCAGCCCAACCGCGATTCATTTCATAGTTTGCACACGTCGCGGCCAGATGGCTTCCGTCCCGGCTGAACTGCAAATCGGCCGCGGCTTCGCACGTTGCGCCGTCGATCGTGAGTATCCGCAGGAGTCCATTGCGGGTATCCCATAGCTCGACCTTTTCTTTGTAGGAAGCGGCGACGAAACGGCCGTCGCGGCTGACTGCGACTTCCTCTGCCCGCTGCCGGAATACGATCCGGCGCTCGATATGGCCGAGTTGCGACAGTACGTTGCGGACGGCCGAATCTGCAATCAGCGACCGGACGCCGAGGTTGTTGAAACGCCGCATCGACTCGGCGGAGAGCACGCCCGCATGTTGCAGCCTCCGCGGATCTCGCCGCGTCACGGTTTCCGCTTCGTTGGCGATCGCCGTCGCTTCGGCAATGGCGGTCTGACGGAGGGCTTCGTTCCGCGCTGCGACGATCATTGCCAGACTTGCGATCACCGCCACGATCACCGCCCCGAACGCCGTCCAGGCCGCACGGCGAGTCCGAGCGGATTGCCGGTCCGCGCCGATACTATCAAGGATCTCAGCCACGATCGCGTCCGACGGCGTCGCAGTCTGCAGCGTTTGGAGGTCCTCCCGCCGCCAGAATGCTCCCGCGAGACCGCTCCACGAGGGACGTTGCTCCCTTTCCAACACGTCGATCGGAATCACCGGCCGGGGTGTTCGCGCGAACGCGTCGACTTCGTTTTGCAACGCTTCCGAGTGGAGAGCGGCATCGCTCACGATCACCACCAGGCGCCGGCTCAGATGCAGATGCCGCAACAACACCGCCGGCAGCTGGCGACCGACCGGCGACAACTCCTGATCGAGATAGACCGAGACTCCGCGCTCGCTCTTGAGCCGGGTCGCGAGACGATCTGCATACACGCCGGCATCTGCCCGCGCGTACGAGATGAACACGTCGGCGCCGACGAGGAATCGCAGCAATCGCCACATGGGGATGACGAGAGTGTAGCGGAGCGGCTCTCCGACCCATAGTCGTTCCCGCTCCTCAGCCGCCCGTTCAGGAGCGCAGCCGCTTCAGCAACTGGATCTGCCCCGTGTGGTACAGGTCGTGCGCGGCGATGCCGTACAGCATGGCGCGCGTGGGGCCGCTCGCCGGGAGCGCCGGCAGCGCGGCGATGGCGGCGCGGAGGCGCTGGTGCTCGCTGTCCAGGAGCTGCACGACCTCGGCGACGTCGATGCTGTCCGGCGAGGGGAACCAGTTGCTCCCCTTCATCGGGAACGAGCCGCGCCTGTTGCCGGTGAGGCGGCGCCAGACGACGTACTTCCAGTACGCGGCGTGGACGGCCAGCTCCCAGATGTTGTGGCGCCCGGGCTGCGGGCGATACAGCGCGGCCTCGGGTTGCAATCCGCGCAGCGAGCCGCGGAGCGTCGTGCCGTGCCATCCCTTGCGGTGGTACGCGGCGTCGAGCATCTCCAGCAGGAGCGCGCCCTCGGCGCTCATACGCCCACGCGCATCCCGCTGAACACGCGCGCGATCGCGTCCACGCTGCGGGCCGCGTCCTCTTCGGTCGTGCTCCAGTTCGAGACCGACACGCGCATGGCGGCCAGGTCGTGCCAGGTCGTGCCGCCGAGCCAGCACGTGCCGTCCTGCTGCACGCCGGCGATGACGCGGCGGGTCAGCTCGTCGTCGCCGCCGAAGCGCACCAGCACCTGGTTGAGGACCACGTCGTTCAGGATCTCGACACCCGGCACGTCGCGGAGCGTGTCGGCGATCTGGCGCGCGCGGGCGCAGCAGCCCTCGATCAGCGCCGCCACGCCTTCGCGCCCGAGGGCGCGCAGCGCGGCGTAGACGGCCACGCCGCGGCCGCGGCGGGAGAACTCCGGCACCCAGTCCACCGCGTCGCGCTCGACGCCCTGCGTCTGGACGAGGTACGCCGCGGTGGTGGTCATCGCGGCGCGATGGTCCTCGGGATGGCGGACGATGGCCACGCCGCTGTCCTGCGGGACGTTCAGCCACTTGTGCGCGTCCGTGGCCCACGAGTCGGCCAGCTCGATGCCGTCCGCCAGATGCCGCAGGGTGCCGCTCGTGCGCGCCCAGAGGCCGAACGCGCCGTCGACGTGCAGCCACGCGCCGTGCTCGTGCGCGATCTCCGCGATCTCGCGCAGCGGATCGAGCGCGCCGGTGTTCACGTTGCCGGCCTGCGCGCAGACGATGGTCGGGCCGCTGAGGTTCTCGAGCAGCCGGCGCAGGCGGTCGGGGCGCATCCTCCCCTCCCCGTCCGTCTCGACGCGCAGCAGCGCGCGCGTGCCGAAGCCGAGGTAGCGCATGGCCACGTCGACGGTCACGTGCGACTCCGCGCTGGTGACGAGGTTGACGCGCGGCGCACCGTGCAGCCCCTCCTCCTCCACGTTCCAGCCGACGCGGCGCAGCACGCCGTGGCGCGCGGCGGCGAGGCAGGTGAAGTTCGCCATCTGGCAGCCGGTGACGAAGCCGACGCTCGACTGCCGCGGCAGGTCGAACAGCTCCAGCAGCCACTCGCGGGCCACTTCCTCGATCACCGAGACCAGGGGCGACGTGGCGTAGATGCCGGGGTTCTGGTCCCAGGTGCTGGTCAGCCAGTCGGCGGCCAGGGCCACCGGGAGCGAGCCGCCGATGACGAAGCCGAAGTAGCGCGGCCCCGGACACGCCACCGCCCCCCGCTCCCCCTGCGCGGCCAGCGCGTCGAGCACGGAAACGTGATCCTCGCCGGCGTCGCTGAGCGGCACGCGCAGCGCGGCCAGGAGCTCGTCGCGCGTGGCGCGGGCGCCGACGTGGCGGTCGGGCATGGAGCGGAGGAAGTCGCCGGCGTGCCGGCGGGCGCGGTCCAGGAGAAGATCGTGGCTGCTCATGCTTCGCAACATAGTGTTACACTCTCCAGCCGTCAAGTATGACGGTTTGAATATGACAATCTGGTCACCGCGACTGCCCGATTCCGACGCCCCGATCTACGGCCGCATCGCCGACGCGCTGGAGCGCGACGTCCGCTCCGGGATGCTCATCGCCGGCAGCCAGCTGCCGACGCATCGCCAGCTGGCCCTGACCCTGGGGATCACGCCGGTGACGGTGACGCGCGCGTACGCGGAGGCGGCGCGGCGCGGCATCGTGGAGTCGTCGATCGGACGCGGGACGTTCGTGCGCGCGGCGCGCGTGGCCAGCGCCGCGGCCGAGGACCTCGATTGCGCCACGAACACGGTCAACATCCCCATCCCACCCCCCACGCCCGCGGTCCTGCAGCGCGCCGGGACGATGCTGGTGCAGGGGCTCTATGCCACCGGCGCGGGGACGGAGCGGCACCGCGCCGCGGGCGCCGCCTGGGTGGGACGCCGCACCGATCCGTCGCGGGTGGTGGTCACGGCGGGGACGCAGCACGCGCTCTTCCTGGCCCTGGCCGCGACGACGAAGCCGGGCGACACGCTGCTCACCGAGGCCCTCACCTATCACGGCGCGAAAGCGGCGGCGGCGCTGCTGCACCTCCGGCTCGAGCCGGTGGCGCTCGACCGCCACGGCATCCTTCCCGACGCGCTGGAGCGCGCGGCCCGCGGCCGTTCCGCGAAGGTGCTGTACACGATTCCGACGCTGCACAATCCCACCGCCACGATCGTCCCGGAGAAGCGCCGCCGCGACCTCGCGGCCGTGGCGGAGCGCCTGGGGCTGACGATCGTCGAAGACGACGTGAACGGGTTCCTGCTGGACAAAACACCGCCACCGATCGCCGCGTTCGCGCCGGACCGCACGATTTTCATCACGGGCCTCGGCAAGGCCATCGCCGCGGCCATGCGCGTCGGCTATCTCGTGGCGCCGGAGCACCTGCTGCCGCGCGTGCACGGCGCGCTGGCGGCGAATGTCCTCTTCTCGTCGCCGGTGGTGGCGGAGCTGGCCTCGACGTGGATCGAGGACGGCACGGCGGCGAAGATCGTGGAGCAGAAACGCGCGGAGATCGCGCTGCGCAGCCGCATCGCGCGGCGCATCCTCCCCGCTGCCTCGGGCGACCCGCGCGCGCTGCACCTCTGGCTGGAGCTGCCGAAGCGCTGGACCGGCGACGCGTTCACCGAGGAGGCGCGGAGGCGCCGCGTGCGCATCGCCAGCGCGTCGTCGTTCGCGGTGACGCCGGAGATCCCCCGCGCGGTGCGCATCAGCATCGGCTCCCCCGCCTCGGCCGCGGAGCTGGAGACGGCGCTGCACGTGCTGGCCGGCATCGGCGAGGCGCGCCCGCAGGAGCCGGTGGTATGACAATCGTGACGGACCGCTCGCGGATGGACGTGGTCGCGATCCATCGCTATCTCTCCGAGGAGTCGTACTGGGCGAAGGGGATCTCGCGGGAGCTGGTGGAGCGATCGATCGCCCACTCGCTCTGCTTCGGCGCGTTCGACGGCGAGACGCAGGTGGGCTTCGCCCGGGTAATCACCGACTACGCGACGTTCGGCTACGTGGCCGACGTGTTCGTGCTGCCGTCGCACCGCGGGCGCGGGATCGCGAAGGAGCTGATGCGCGCGGTACGCGAGCATCCGGAGCTGCAGTCGCTGCGCCGCTGGCATCTGGTCACGCGCGACGCGCACGGCCTGTACGCGCAGTTCGGCTTCGCCCCGCTCGACGCCCCGGAGCGGCACATGGGGATCCTCTGGAGTGCGGCAGCGCCAGCTGCCGCTTTGGATGCCGCAGCGCAAGCTGCGGCGGGGGCGGAGGCTGGCGCCTCCGCATCGAAAGCGGCAGCTGGCGCTGCCGCACTCCATAGCTAAAATCCCCCGATGATCCGCGCTCTGGTCGAAGCCGACCTCGAGGCGTACGCCACGCTGCGGCGTCAGTCGCTGCTCGAGGAGCCGCTGTCGTTCGGCGCCTCGCCCTCGGACGACGTGCCGCTGGATGCGCTGCGCGCGTCGATGGGGCGCGCGCCGGACTGGATGCTCTTCGGCGCGTTCGACAACGCGCTGGTCGGTGCCGCGGGGCTGCTGCGCGACCGCCACCTCAAGGCCGCGCACCGGATGCACCTCTGGGGAATGTACGTCGCGCCGTCGCACCGCCACCGCGGTCTCGGACGCGCACTCCTCGACGCCTGCATCGCTCACGCGCGCTCGGTTCCCGGCGTCACGGCCATTCACCTCGGCGTGACGTCGGCGGCGGCCGAGGCGCGGCGGTTGTACGAGTCGGCGGGCTTTCGCCTCTGGGGGACGCAGCCCGAGGCGCTGCGCCACGAGGGCCATGCGGTGGATGAGCACCACATGGCCCTCGAGCTGCGCTTGCTTTAATTCACCGTGACCACCGCCGTGGCGCTGTTCACGGTGGAGGCGGGACAGGTCGCGCTGGAGACGCGCACCCAGTAGCGGTGCGTCCCCTTCTTGGGGAACGGACCGACGGTGTAGGTGGACGAGGTCTGCCCCACCAGCGGCTGGGTCGTATCGCCGGAGAAGCCCTGATACCACTGGTACGTGAGGGCGGTGCCGCTCGCGGTCACCGACAGCACGCGCGTGACGTTGCGCGGCATGGTGATGCTCTGCGGCTGCGCGGTGATGGTGGTGGCGGCGTACGTCGTGACGGTGGTCGGCGCGCTGGTGGCCGAGCAGCCGTTGGCGTTGGTCACGGTGACGCTGTACGAGCCGGCCGTGCTGACGGTGATGGACTGCGTCGTGGCACCGTTCGACCAGAGATAGGTGAAGCCCGCCGGCGCGGTGAGCGTGACGCTGGCTCCCGGGCAGAGCGCCGTCGAGCCGCTGGCGGTGACCGCCGGCGTGGCCGGCTTCGGATTCACGGTGACGGTGGCCGGGGCGCTGGTCGCGCTGCAGCCGTTCGCGTTGGTGACCGTGACGCTGTACGCACCGCTCGCGTTGACGGTGATGGACTGGGTGGTGGCGCCGTGGGACCACGCGTAGCTGTAGCCGGCCGGCGCCGTCAGGGTGACCGAGCCGCCTTCGCAGAAGGTCGTGGGGCCGTTCGCGGTGACGGCCGGCGTGGACGGCTTCGCGTTCACGGTGACGGTCGTGGGGGCGCTGGTGGCGCTGCAGCCGCTGGCGTTGGTGACGGTGACGCTGTACGCGCCGCTCGCGTTGACGGTGATCGACTGCGTCGTCGCGCCGTTGGACCAGGCGTAGCTGTAGCCGGCCGGCGCGGTCAGCGTGACCGAGCCGCCTTCGCAGAAGGTCGTGGGGCCGTTCGCGGTGATGGTGGGCGTGGACGGCAGCGCGTTCGCGTTGACGGTGGTCGGGGCGCTGGTTGCGGAGCAGCCGTTCGCGTTGGTGACCGTGACGCTGTACGACCCTGACGCATTCACGGTGATCGATTGCGTCGTGGCGCCGTTGGACCAGGCGTAGCTGTAGCCGGCCGGCGCGGTCAGCGTGACCGAGCCGCCTTCGCAGAAGGTGGTCGGGCCGCTCGCGGTGATGGTGGGCGTGGACGGCAGCGGGTTCACCGTGACCGACGTCGACGCGGAGGCGGAGCAGCCGTTGGCGTTGGTGATCGTGACGCTGTACGCACCGCTCGCGTTGACGGTGATCGACTGCGTCGTCGCGCCGTTCGACCAGGCGTAGCTGTAGCCGGCCGGCGCGGTCAGCGTGACGGAACCGCCTTCGCAGAACGTGGTCGGGCCGCTGGCGGTGATGGTCGGAGTCGCGGGCAGCGGGTTCACGGTGACCGACGTCGACGCGGAGGCAGAGCAGCCGTTCGCGTTGGTGATGGTGACGCTGTAGGAGCCCGAGGCGTTGACGGTGATGGACTGCGTGGTCGCGCCGGTGGACCAGGCGTAGGCGTAGCCGTCCGGCGCGGTCAGCGTGACCGAGCCGCCTTCGCAGAAGGTGGTCGCGCCGCTCGCCGTGATGTTGGGCGTGGACGGCAGCGCATTCACGGTGACGGTGGCCGGGGCGGACGACGCGGAGCAGCCGTTCGCGTTGGTGACCGTCACGCTGTAGGCGCCCGAGGCGTTCACGGTGATCGACCGCGTCGTGGCGCCGGTCGACCAGGCGTAGGAGGAGCTCTCCGGCGCGGTCAGGGTGACGGAGCCGCCCTCGCAGAATGCGAGCGGGCCGCTGGCAGTGATGGTCGGAGTCGCGGGCAGCGGGTTCACGGTGACCGACGTCGACGCGGAAGCGGAGCAGCCGTTCGCGTTGGTGATGGTCACGCTGTAGGAGCCCGTGGCACCCACGGCGATGGACTGCGTCGTCGCGCCGGTGGACCAGAGATACGTGTGGCCCGCGGGCGCGGTCAGCGTCACCGAGCCCCCCTCGCAGAAGGTGGTCGGGCCGCTGGCGGCGATCGAGGCGACGGGGCGCGGGAGGACGGTCACCTGCACCTCGCTGGTGTTGTCGCAGCCCGCTTCATTGATGACGGTCAGGGCTACCCACCGGCTCGTGGAGACGGTGATGGACTGCGTCGTCTCGCCGGTCGACCAGAGGTATTGCGCGTAGCCGTCCGGACCGGTCAGTGTCACCGAGCCGCCTTCGCAGAAGGTCAGCGGGCCGCTGGCGGCGATGGCCGGCTGCGGCGGGCGCGGGAGGACCGTGACCTGGACCGGGTCGCTGGTCGCGGTGCAGCCGCTGGCGTCGGTGGTGGTGACGCTGTAGGAGCCGGACGCCGCGACGGTGATCCAGCGCGTGGTCTCGCCGGTGCTCCAGAGATAGGAGCTGGCCGGGCTCGACTCGAGGGTGATGTTGCCCGACTCGCAGAACGTCGTCGACGGGGCGGAGTACGTGATCACCGGCTTCACCGGCGTGAGGCGGTAGATCACGCGCGGCTCGCTGGTGAGCTGGCAGCCGTTCGCGTCGGTCACGCGCAGCGACACCGAGTAGTAGCCCGGATCCGGCGGGACGAGATCGAGCGTGGGACCGTTGCCGAGGAGCGCGCCGTTGCCGTCCAGCCACTCGTAGGTCAGGTTCGTGCCGCCGGTGACCATCGACGTGTAGTGCAGCGTCTGGCCGGGGCAGGCCGCGGTGTCGTCGACCGAGACCGACACCGCCGAGGGACCGACGGACACGGCCACCGGATCGGACGTCAGCGTGCAGCCGTCGAACGTCTCCTGCACGGTGAACGTGCCGGAGGAGGTGACGGTGATCGACTGCGTGGTGGCACCGTTGGACCAGAGGTACGACTGCGCGGGATTCGCGGTCAGGGTGACGCTGCCGCCGTGGCAGAAGGTGGTCGGGCCGTCCGCGGTGATGGCGGCGGCGGACTGCACGACGCTCTTCGAGGCCGTGGCCGTGCAGCCGTCCTGCGTCACCTGCACCGAATAGGTGCCGGCAGTGGAGACGGTGATGGACGGCGTGGTGGCGCCGGTGGACCAGAGATACGACGAGCCTCCGGCGGCGGTGAGGGTGGTCGAGCCGCCGGGGCAGAACGTGCCGCTGCCGGAGATCGTGGCCACCGGCATCGGCTTGAGGTTCACGGTGGCGGTGTCGGTCCAGACGCAGCCGTTCGCGTTCGTGGCGGTGAGGGTGTACGTGCCGCTGGACGAGACGACGAGGAACGGTCCGGTGGCGCCGGTGGACCAGACGTAGCTCCACGACCCATTGAGCACGCTGGCGCGGAGCTGGACCTGCGTCACGCCGCACATGTCGAACGTGGCGTCCGCGGTGCTCCCCTCCTCCCCCTCGGCGCGCAGCATGGACTCCTCGCCATCGCGCAGCTCGTACGACTGGTACGGCGAGGCCAGGATGGAGAAGACGGGGCGCGGATTGACGGCGACCGTCTTCGAGGACGATGCCGTGCAGCTGCCGCGCGTGACCGTCACGCCGAGCTGCACGGGCCCGCTGCCGGCGGCGCTGAACGAGATCGCGCTCGTGCCGTTGCCGCTGACGATCGTGCCGTTGGCGATGCTCCACGCGTACGACGCGCCGGCGCCGGCGTCGGGGACCGTGGCCGTGCCGGTGGAGCCTTCGCAGAGCGCGTCGGCGGCGGTGATGGTGGCGGAGACGGCCGGGTCGACCGTCACCTGCACCGGCTCGCTCGTCGACGGGCAGCCGGAGCTGCCGGTGGTGGTGACGCTGTAGGAGCCGGAGGCGGTGACGGTGATGGACGGCGTGGTCGCGCCGGTGGACCACAGATACGACGCGGCTTCATTCGCGGTGAGAGTGACGGAGCCGCCTTCGCAGAAGGTGGTCGGACCGCTCGGGGTGATGGTGGCTGGTTCGACGGTGCGCAGCGGGACGACGAGGCTGTTCGTGCTGGTGCAGGAGTCCTTCGACACCGTCACGGAGACCACCACGTCGCCGCTGCCGTCGGCGGTGTACATCACCGACTTCTGGTCGGCCGAAGTCGAGGTGATGGTGCCGTTCTGGATGCTCCACGTGTAGGTGTCGTAGTCGTCGGGCACGTAGGCCGAGCTGGTGCCGCCGGGACAGACGTTCGGCTGCGGGCCGCCGAGGAGCACCGGCGGATCGATGGTGCGCAACGGCACGGTGATGCTGCTGCTGCTGGTGCAGGAGTCTTTCGACACCAGCACCGAGACGACCACCGGGCCGCTGCCGTCGGCGGTGAACATCACCGACTTCTGGTCGGCCGAGGTGGAGGTGATGGTGCCGTGCTGGATGCTCCAGGTATAGGTGTCGTAGGTGTCCGGCACGTAGGCCGAGCTGGTGCCGCCCGGGCAGACGTTCGGCTGCGGGCCGCCGAGGAGCACCGGCGGGTCGATGGTGCGCAACGGCACGGTGATGCTGCTGCTGCTCGTGCAGGAGTCCTTCGAGACCAGCACCGAGACGACCACCGGGCCGCTGCCGTCGGCGGTGAACATCACCGACTTCTGGTCGGCCGAGGTGGAGGTGATGACGCCGTGCTGAATGCTCCAGGTGTAGGTGTCGTAGGTGTCGGGTACGTAGGCGGAGCTGGTGCCGCCGGGGCAGACGTCCGGCTGCGGGCCGCCGAGAATCGTCGGCGGATCGACCGTGCGCAGCGGCTGCGAGGCGGTGGCCGTGGCGGTGCAGTTCTCCTGGGTCCACGTCTGCAGCGTGAGCGTGACCGGACCGTTGCCGTCGGCGGTGTAGTAGACGTAGCTGTTGGTCGGGCTGGAGGTGAGCGTCCCGTTGGCGATGCTCCACGAGTAGCGGTCCCAGTTCGCCGTGTCGGTCCAGGCCGTGCCGGTACCGTTCGCGCAGGCCTCCGGATCCTCGAACTGGATCGCCGGCGGCGTGGTGGCGCGCAGCGGCTGCGAGGCGGTCGTCGTGGCGGTGCAGTTCTCCTCGGTCCAGGTCTGCAGCGTGAGCGTGACCGGACCGGTGCCGTCCGCGGTGTAGTAGACGTAGCTGTTGGTCGGGCTGGAGGTGAGCACCCCGTTGGTGATGCTCCACGAGTAGCGGTCCCAGTGGGTCATCTCGGTCCAGGCGATGCCGGGGCCGGTGGGACAGACGTCGGCGGCCTCGAACTGGATCACCGGCGGCGTGGTCTCGCGCAATGGCTGCGAGGCGGTCGTCGTGGCGGTGCAGTTCTCCTCGGTCCAGGTCTGCAGCGTGAGCGTGACCGGACCGTTGCCGTCCGCGGTGTAGTAGACGT
>DASPMO010000116.1:0-54556 GCA_035627015.1 Thermoanaerobaculia bacterium
GGGTACTCCTGCATGATCACGCCCAGCGGCAGCGGATCGTCGCGCTTGATCTCGACCTGATTGGGGTTCACCAGTGGCGGGGGAGGCGCGACGCCGCCGATCACGCCGCCGATCTCTCCGCCGACTTCGCCACCCTCGATCCCCCCCTCCAGCCCGCCTGCCAGTCCGGCGTCGTCGGCCAGGGGCACGACCGGGAGGTCGGTCAGCGGCACGGGCGCCGCCTCCACGATCGGGATCTCGTCCGGGATGATGGTCGGGGCGACGAAAGGCATCTTCACCGGCACCGCACGCGCCTGCGACACGACCTGTGCCTTCACGAGCGGCGGAGGAGGTGGCGGCGGAGGAGGAGGTGGCGCGGCGGCGAGCTGATAGGCCGCGTACATGCGCGGGGAGTGCTCGGGAAAGACGACGTTCCAGACCGTGCCGACCAGGACCGCACCGCCGGCGAGCACGTGCAATGCGACCGACACCGGCAGCGTCTCGTAGAGCAACTTACGGCTCCGCGGAGCCACCGTTTCCGGGACGACGGTCTCGAACATTTTCCGTTATTTGCGGTCTGAGGGCAGGGTACCACCGAACGAAGTCGTGGGCCTGCTACAAGTTCGTGGCGACGGTGGCGAGCTGCTCGGCGATCTCCTGCGCCGTCGCGCGGGGCGCGGTGGCGCTGTCGAAGCGCACCAGCACGGGATCGAAAATGCCGCGCTGGAAGAGCGCCGCGCGGATGTTGACGAAGCGCTCCCGCAGCGCCGCGCTCATCTCTCCCGACTGCATCGCCGCCGCAACCTCGGCGGCCTGCTGCTTCAACACGTCCAGGGGAATGGCAATGGGCAGCTTGTCATCGTGATCGTGCGTCATTCAGTTCCCTCTCTCTCGATTCCGAGCTTCGCGTAGAGCGCCGCGTCGTCCGGCCCGACGCGGAGGAACGTGGTCACGCCTCGCGCCGCCAGCTCCTCATCGCTCCACCTCTCGACGTTCAGCAACCCTTGCGCCGACAGGTCGGCGTCGACGCCGACGATATCGTAGCCCGCCCAGATCGCGAATCCCCGCTCCTCGGTCGGCCCGGCGGAGGAGAGGGACTTGAAGCGTTTGATGTAGCGGGCCATCAGCGCTCGCGCTGCATCATCCGGTAGAACAGCGCCGTCGCCATTCCCCACACCCCGTTGACGATCAGCCCCACCAGGAAGAGCTTCGCGTTGCTGCCCACCGGCATGCCTTTCAGCGGCGCGACGACCAGTCCGGCGACGAGCGTGGGAGCGAGCGCGCCGACGATCGTGGCGAGCCACCAGAAATTCGGGCCGCGGGCGCGGACGAGGATCAGCCCGAGGATCACGCCCCAGACGCCGCCCCAGAACGAGAGGGAGATGACCGAGGGGACGCCGAATGGTCTCGTCGGGGACATGGCGAATGGGGCGCGGTCGATTACACCGGCGATGTTGAGAAGCCAGAGGGCGATCTGGTGTCCGAGGGGGACGGCGAGCGTGCCGGCGATGAACCATTTCAGCCACTTCATGTTTATCCTCCGTCGATGCCGCTGGAGCTCATCATCTTCGTCGGTCTGCAGGCCGCGGGCAAATCGACGTATTACCACGCCCATCTCGCGGCAACGCACGTGCATGTGAGCAAGGACCTGATGAAGAACGCGCGGAATCGCGACGCGACGCAGCAGCGGATGATCGACGAGGCCCTGGCGGCCGGCCGTTCCGTGGTGGTGGACAACACCAGCCCCACGCCCGCCGTGCGCGCGCCCCTCATCGCGCAGGGACGCCGTCACGGCGCCCGCGTCGCCGCGTACTTTTTCGAGAGTGCGGTGAAGGACGCGGTAGCGCGCAATCGCAGGAGAGCAGCTCCGGCGCGCGTGCCCGACGTGGCCATCTTCGTCACCGCCAAGAAACTCGTTCCCCCCACGCTCGCAGAAGGATTCGACGAGGTGCGCGTGATCGCGCCGCTGCCGGTCGAGAGCTCATGACGCCCAGACAATTACTGAAAAAAGTCTTCCCGCCGATGCTGGCCACGCTTGCCGATCGTCCGCCCAAGAACGACGACGAGTGGCTGTACGAGCTCAAATACGACGGCTTCCGCGCCGTCATCGCCATCACCGGCGGCAACGTGGCCATGCTCAGCCGTAACGAGCTCGATCTCGCGCCGCGCTTCCCGCGCATCTTCGAGGCGCTGCAGAAGGTCAAGGCGAAGGAAGTCGTGGTCGACGGCGAGGTGGTGGTCCTCGACGAGAAAGGGGCTCCGCGGTTCCAGCTCCTGCAGCAGGGGGGGAAGGAGCGCCTGGTCCTCTTCGACATCCTCTGGCTCGACGGCCAGGACCTCCGCCGCCGCCCGTACGAGGAGCGGCGCAAGCTGCTGCAGAAGACCTTCGCGAAGCCGCCGGCCGGCATCTCCGTCGCGGAGACGCTCGACATGACGGGGGAGGAAGCGCTGCAGCACGCGGCCAGGGGCGGCTGGGAAGGTGTGATCGCCAAGCGCAAGGGATCGGTCTACGAGACGCGGCGCTCGAAGGAGTGGCTGAAGATCAAGGCCATCCAGCAGCAGGAGTTCGTCATCGTCGGCTGGCAGCCGAGCAGCGCCAACTCGCGCGACATCGGCTCGCTGCACCTCGCCGTGAACGAAGGGGGCGCGCTCCGCTACGCGGGCAAGGTCGGCACCGGCTTTTCCGCGAAAATGCGCTCGTGGCTCGCCGACGAGCTGCGCAAGGACGTCGTGCCGAAAGCGCCGGTCAAGGACGCCCCGCGCATCAAGACCGCCACGTGGGTGTATCCGCGCCTCGTCGGACAGGTGTCGTTCACCGAATGGACGAGCGATCATCGTCTGCGTCATCCTTCGTTCCTCGGATTGCGCGAGGACAAAGCAGTGGAGGAAGTCGTGCACGAAAAGCCCGTAAACGTAGGACGGGCTTCAGCCCGTCCGGGGCGGGCTGAAGCCCGCCCTACGTCTTCACGCGTCACGCTGACCAACCCCGATCGCCTGCTCTACCCCAAAGACGGCATTACCAAGCAGGATGTCGTCGACTACTACGAGGCCATGGCCGGCCCGATGCTGCGCGCGCTGGCCGACCGTCCGCTCGCGCTCGAGCACTGGAACCAGGGAATCCACAAGCCGTCGTGGTTTCACCAGAGCGTCAAGGACGGGCCGGAGTGGTTGCGCATCGTCGACACGCCGACCCGCACCACGAAGAGCGGCGTGGCGAAGCACCTCGTCGTCGACAGCGTCGACGCGCTGCGCTGGCTCGCGCAGCGCTCCGCGCTGACGATCCACATGTGGTCGTCGCGCGCGGAGAGTCTGGAGGAGCCGGACTGGGTGCTGTTCGATCTCGATCCCGCCAAGGGCAAGGGGATCGAGCAGGCCATTGAGGCGGCCGGCGTGATGCGCAAGCTGCTCGAGAACCTCGAGCTCCCCAGCGTCCCGAAGACTTCGGGCAAGCGCGGCATTCACGTCTTCGTCCCGCTCGCGCGCGGCTACTCGCACGAGGAGGCGGCCGACTTTGCGTGCTCGATCGCGGCGGCCGTCGCGGCCAAGGTGCCGGGCATCACCGTCGAGCGCGCGCTCGCCCAGCGCCGCGGACGGCTCTACCTCGACTGCATGCAGAACGGCTACGGCAAGACCGTCGTCGCGCCCTATTCGCTGCGCGCGATCGACGGCGCGCCCGTGTCCGCGCCGCTGAAGTGGAGCGAGATCACGCCGAAGCTCGATCCGCTGAAGTACAACCTGCGCACGATGCCGAACCGCCTGGCCAAGGTGGGCGATCTCTTCGAGGCGGTGTTCAGCGAGGGAGTACGACTCCCGAAGGTGAAGTGAGGGAGTGACCCTTCCGCACCGACGTGCCGCGGAGGCGGCCGTACGGGTCGAAGACGAAGAAGGCCATCACGTGGCGGCGCCGCGGCGGCCACTCGCGGCCGAGGAGCACCTGCACGAGGAAGCCGTCGCCGACCTGCCAGTCCTCGACCGTCTTCCACCCTTCGTCCTCGACCAGTGTGCGCACGGTGACGATCGACGCATGGTCCGGCATCTTCCGCTCCAGCCACCACTCCAGCCACGACTCGGGGAGGTTGAGCGGATTGGCGGCCACGGCGATGCAGACCCCGATCAGGGCGATCACTCCTCCGGCGAGCCATCTTGCACGTTCAGCGCGCATCCGACCTTTCAGAGAGGAAGGTCGGCGTACAGCATGGAGAGATCGAGCGCGGGGCCGGTGGCGAGTCTCACGCCACCTTCCTGGAATTCGGAGTACTCCCACGTGCCGGAGGGCGTGCGGCGGAAGATCTCGATGCGCGGCTCCTGGCTGACGAGCACGTACTCCTGGAGCGAGGGGATGCGCTGATAGTGCATCCATTTGTTTCCGCGATCGCCTTTCTCTGTCGTCACGGAAAGGACTTCGACGATGAGTACGGGGTTCGTGATCGTCGTGCGTGCCGCGTCGTCGGGATCGTATTCAATGGCGCCGCAAGCCATCGAGACATCGGGGTATGTGGCGCGGCCGGTCGCAACGACGCGGACCCTCATATCGGACTGGAACACGGTGCAGCCGGGAACGCGTGTTGTTTCCAGTGCGGCGGTAATCTTCGCAGCAAGCGCGCTGTGCCGAGCCGTTCCGCCGGACATGGCCAGAATCTCGCCCGCATCGAATTCGTGCTTGATCTCGCTGTCACGCTCGAGCATGAGATAGTCCGCGAACGAGTAATCGTGATGCGATTGCGGCAGAGAGGCAGTCATCGAGGCTTCAGGATAACGTAGAGGACCATGCGAGCGGTCATCACAGGAGCATCTTCCGGCATCGGCCTCGAGCTCGCGCGCGAGCTGTCGCGCCGCGGGTGGGAACTGCTGCTCCTCGCGCGGCGCGTGGAACTGATCGAGAAGCTGCCGCGCTCGGAGGCGGTGGCGTGCGACGTCACGGACCGGGAGGCGGTGCGGGCGGCGGTGCGCGGTCCCTTCGACCTGGCGGTGGCCAACGCCGGGGTGAGCATCCCCAATCACGCGGCGACGTTCAGCTTCGCCGACGCGGAGCAGGTCTTCCGCGTGAACGTGCTGGGGATGTTCGCGCTCTACGACGCCGTCATCCCGTCGATGATCGAGCGCCGCTCCGGCCGTTTCGCCGGCATCGCCTCGCTGGCCGGCCTGCGCGGACTTCCCGCGGCCGCGCCCTACTCGGCGAGCAAGGCGGCCATGCAGGCCTTCCTGGAGGCGTCGCGGGTCGAGCTGGCCCCGTACGGCGTCGGCGTGACCATCGTCAATCCCGGCTTCGTCGAGACGGCTATGACCGCGAAGAACCGCTTCCGCATGCCGTTCCTCATGGACGCCCGCCGCGCGGCGCGGATCATCGCGGACGGCCTGGAGCGCGGCAAGCGCGTCGTGGAGTTCCCGCGCGGGACGTCGATGATGATGCGTTTTCTCCGCCACGCCCCCGATGCGCTGTACGATCGCGTGCTCCGGTCCCAAGGCAGGAAACGATGAAACCGACGACGATGGTCCGACTCTGGTCGCTGCAGAACGTTTGGCTGCTCTGGCTCGTGCGCCCGAAAGTCCTCGAGCTGAGCGCGGACCGCTGCGTGGTGAAGATCCCGCTGAACTGGATCACCCGGCGCCGCGACATCGCCGCCATGTACCTCGGTACGCTCTGCATGGGCGCCGACGTCGCGGCGGGGCTGATCTGCTTCCACCTGGTGATGCAGCAGAAGGCGCGGGTGAGCTTCCTCTTCAAGGACATCCGCGGCGAGTTCCTCAAGCGCGCCGACGGCGACGTCCTCTTCACCAACATCGACGGCCCCATCGTCACGGACCTCGTCCGCCGCGCGCTCGCCAGCGAAGAGCGCCACGACGCCACCGTGCGCGTCACCGCCACCGTGCCGTCCAAGTACGGCGACGAGCCGGTAGCGCGGTTCGAGCTCACGTTGTCAGTGAAACGAAAATCTTAGGTGCGAGGTACGAGGTACGAGGTACGAGTGCTCCGCTCGGGCACGATCGGCGCCTGTGGCTGGAGCGCAGAGCGCGCCGAAGCGGAGCCACTCGTACCTCGTACCTCGTACCTCGTACCTCATACCTGAAGAAAAGCTAGCGCTTGGCCGTCAGCTCCCCGTGCAGCGTCGTGATCCAGTCATCCGTCTTGATGAATCCCTGCCCCCACGAGTCCCACGCCGCCAGCACCTTCTCGCTCTTGAGCTGCTCCAGCGTTTTCCCCGCGGCGATGCCCGCCTCGACGGCGGCGCTGGTGGCCTTGAGCGTGGAGACGAAGCGGCGCAGGCCGTTCTTGTCGGACAGCGGGCCGTGGCCGGGGATGACCTTCGCGTCGTCGGGGAGCATGTCGATGACGTGGTCGACGTTGTGGATCATGCCGCGCACGCTGCCGCCGTTCTCCACGTCCACGAAGGGGAAGAAGCCGTTGAAGAACTGGTCGCCCATGTGCACGACGTTCGACTTCGTGAACCAGATCACCGAGTCGCCGTCGGTGTGGCCGTGCGGCGTGTGCACGGCGCGGACGTCCTCGCCGTTGAGGTGAATGGTCACGCTTTCGTTGAACGTCAGCACCGGCAGCGCGCCGGGCGCCGCGGGCGGCGTGCTGGTGCCGCGGCGCGTGGTGCCGGAGGCGAGGCGTTTCCGGACGTTCTCGTGCGCCACGATCGGCGCCGTCTTGCCGAAGTGCTCGTTCCCGCCGGTGTGGTCGCCGTGGTAGTGCGTGTTGAGGATGAAGCGCACCGCCTTCGGCGTGATCAGCTTCAGCGCGGCCTCGATCTTCGGCGCCAGCGGCGCGTACTGATCGTCGATGATGACAATACCGTCGTCGCCGATGGAGGCGCCGATGTTCCCGCCGCTGCCGGTGAGCATGTACACCGAGCCGGCGACCTGCTGCGCCTTGATCTCGATTTTGCTCCAGTCCTGCTGGGCGAAGAGCGGCGTGGTGAAGAGGAGAGCGAACAGGTACGTTCTGCGCATGGGGGCGGATTATAGAAGGATGCAACTGCCGCCCGCTCTCCTGGCCGTCATCGACGAATCGAAGGCCGTCGTGCGCGTCGGCTACCCGTGGTGGCTGCGCCCCTTCCTGATGCGCGGCGTCATCGCCATCACCCTCGGGCGCCGCATCTACGTCCGCGAGGCCCTGGCCTCGCGCGCCTTCGAGCGGCTGATGAAGCACGAGCTCGCGCACGTGCGGCAGGTGCACCGGCTGGGGCTGTTTCGCTTCCTCTGGCGCTACCTGTCGGAGTACGCCCGGCACTGGGTGCGCCTCCGGAACGGACACGCCGCGTACGCGGCCATCTCCTTCGAGATCGAGGCCCGCGCCGCCGAAGACCTATAATCCGACGGTTTGATTCAGTTTCACTCTCTCGAGACGCCGCAGCTCGAGCGCTTCCTGGAGCGCCACAAGGCCGGCCTGTCGCTCAAGGACGACGTCGATCTCGACCTCGTCCTGCGGCAGATCCTGCAGAAAGCCTACGAGTTCGTGCCCTCCGAGTCGGGGTCGATCCTCCTCGACGACCCGTTCCGCAAAGTGGCCTCCCGGCGTGACAACGAGCTGGTCTTCATCGCCACCTTCGGCGAGTCCAGCAGCAACCTCGTCGGGCACCGCCTCTCCGCGCGCCACGGCATCGTCGGCCGCGTCTACCAGAGCGGCACGCCGTACCTCTCCGCCGACGCCCAGAGCGACCAGTACTTCTACGGCAACATCGACACGCAGATCGGCTACACGACGCACTCCATCGTGGCTGTGCCGATCTACATCGGCAAACACGTCTGCGGCGTGCTGGAGCTGATCAACCGGCTGGAGGGGAAGACCTTCACCCGCCGCGACATGACCCTGCTGGAGATCTTCGCCGGCTACACGTCCTTCACGCTGCAGAACGCGCTCGACGCCAAGCGCGCGCACGAGCTGGCGAAGAAGGACGACCTGACGGGCCTCTACAACGACCGCTGGTTCCACGTGCGCCTCACCGAGACGATGAGCGCCGCGCGCGCGAGCGGGAAGGACGCCATCCTGCTCTTCCTCGACCTCGACCGCTTCAAGGTCGTCAACGACTGCCACGGCCATCTGGCCGGCAGCCAGGTGCTGCGCGAGGTCGGCTTCCTCCTCAAGCGGATCGTGCAGCATCCCGACGCCACGGTGGCGCGCTACGGCGGCGACGAGTTCGTGATGGTGCTGCCGGAGGCGACCATGGAGGAGGCGTTGCGCGTGGCCGACGAGATCCGCCAGGCCGTCGAGTCGACCGTGTTCCTGTCGCGCGAGTGGGGCTTCAGCATGCCGCCGCTGCACCTGTCGGGGATTCTCTCCGCGTCGATCGGCATCGCCGTCTACACGCCCGATCCCGCCATCACCAGCGCCGTGGAGCTCGAAAAAGGGGAGCTCCTCCGCCGCGCCGATGCCGCGATGTACCGCGCGAAATCCCTCGGCCGCAACCAGGCCGTGGTGTGGGACGAGACGTTTCTGACATCTTCGGGCAGCAGTCTCTCCGACGCGGCCCAAACGTAGGGCGGGCTTCAGCCCCGCCCGGACGGGCTGAAGCCCGTCCTACGTGCTATCGTGAAACGGTAGTCCCCCCCAATCACTCGAGGAGGTATTACCTTGGGCAAAATCACGGCTGAATACATCTGGATCGACGGACAGAAACCGACCGCGAAGCTTCGTTCCAAAACGAAGATCCTCGATCACCCGGTCAAGAAGCTCGACGACATCCCGGAGTGGGGCTTCGACGGATCGAGCACCGCGCAGGCCAGCGGTCACTTCTCCGACCTGCTGCTCCGTCCCGTAAAATTCATCCCCGATCCCCTCCATCGCGAGAACGACGTCCTCGTCCTCTGCGAGGTGCTGAACCCCGACGGTTCGGTGCACTGGAGCAACACCCGTGCGGCGCTCCGCGAGCTCAGCGAAAAGTACAAGGATCACGATCCGTGGTTCGGGATCGAGCAGGAGTACACCCTCTTCGAAGGGAACCGCCCCATGGGATGGCCGGACCACGGCTTCCCGGCACCGCAGGGAGGCTACTACTGCGGCGTGGGAAGCGATGAAGTGTTCGGCCGCGACATCGTGGAGGCGCACGCCGACGCCTGCATGCGCGCCGGCATCCACATCGTTGGCACCAACGCCGAGGTCATGCCGGCGCAGTGGGAGTTCCAGATCGGGGCCATCGGGCCGCTGGACGTGGCCGACGAGCTGTGGCTCGCGCGGTGGCTGCTGTATCGCATCGGCGAGGAGTTCGAGGTCAGCGCGACGCTGTATCCGAAGCCGGTCAAGGGCGACTGGAACGGCGCCGGCGCGCACACGAACTTCTCCACGAAGGAGATGCGCCAGCCCGGCGGCATGAAGATCATCGAGGAGGCGATGCGCAAGCTCGAGAAGCGCCACCACGAGCACATCGCCGTCTACGGCGCGCACAACGAGGAGCGCCTGACCGGCATGCACGAGACCGCGCCCATCACGCACTTCCGCTCCGGCACGAGCGACCGCGGCGCCTCGATCCGCATCCCCATGGCCACGGCCAACCTCGGCTACGGCTACTTCGAAGACCGCCGCCCCGCGGCGAACATGGACCCGTATCAGGTCTGCGCGATGCTGATCGATACGGTCTGCGGGGAGTACTAGCGTTGTCATCGGAGGACAGGCCGGGCCTGTCCTCCGGTGGTTGCTGGCTGCTGGTTTTCCACCCCCCACGCACCCGTTGCTCATTCATGCCGCGCCTGAGTAGCAACGGGTGCGTGGGGGCGGAAAACCGACAACCAGCAACTACCCCTCAGGTTTCGTCTTCGATCCCCAGGTGCCGCACGTCCACCCGGCGCACCCCCTCGATCGCCACGAGCTTTTCCTCCAGCGCGCCGAGGTCCACCGACTTCGTGGCCCGCATCACCACGCGCACGATCACGCGCTCGAGGCTCCGCTGCACCGAGCGGCGCAGCGCCGGGCCGTAGGGTGCCCACGCCTCGCTGATCTCGTGCAGCGCGCTCTCATCCGACTCCACGCGCAGCTCGAAGCGTCCCGGCGCTTCCTTGCGGCGGAAGCGGCGGATCTGCTGCTCGATCCCGCGGCCGACGATCTGGATGATCACGATCCCCGTGCCGAGGCCGATGGCCAGCGGAATCTGCCCGAGCCCGGCCGCCACGCCGACGCTCGCATCGGCCCACAGCGTCGCGGCGGTGGTCAGCCCCTGCACGGTCAGGCCGCGGTGCATGATCACCCCCGCGCCGATGAAGCCGATGCCGCCGACCACCGCGGCGGCGATCTGCCCGGGATTGTGATTCGACGGCCCGAACGTATCCGACATCAGCGCGAACGCCGCCGCGCCCAGTGCCACCAGCGACATCGTCTTGAGCCCGGCCTGCTTCTGACGCCACTCGCGCTCGACACCGATCGCGGCGCCGAACGCGAGGGCGATCAGAAGGCGGACAACGACCGTCTGCGCGTCGATCACTGCCCGGTTCGACTCATCCCCGGGATGCCCAGCCAGAAGCCGGCCGGATACATCGTGTAGCCCTGCAGGTCCTTGTCCATCACCGCCACGTTGATCTGGTGATAGAGCGAGATGTACGGCAGGTCTTCCTGCACGATGCGCTGGATCTCACCGTAGATCTGCTTGCGCCGCGTGCGGTCGAACGTGGCCCGCCCCTCGGCGATCAACTGGTCGACGCGCGGGTTGTTGTAGTACCCGCGGTTCTGTCCCTCGGGCGGGACGTTCTTCGAGTGGAAGATGACGTAGTAAAAATCGGGGTCCTGGATGCCGTTGCGGCTCAGCGAGTAGAGCTGGAAGTTGCCCTTCGACACGTCCTCGAGGAACGTCCCGAACTCGCTCTGCTGGATGTCCACTTTGATCCCGACCTGCTGCAGCATCTGCTGGATCATCTGCGTCCGCAGGTTTGCTTCCGTGTCCGTCGAGGTCTTGAAGCTCAGCGTGAAGCGCGGCCGCGGGCCGTCGCCGTCCGGATCGCGGAACCCCGCCTGATCGAGGAGCTGCTTGGCCTTGTTTGGATCGTAGCCGTACGTCGGCAGGTTCGTGGCGCGGGCCCAGTGTCCCTCGCCGAACATCGTGTCGGTCGGCACGCCGTGTCCGCCCAGCAGGTCCGTCACGATGCGCTGGCGGTCGATGGCGTGCGCGATGGCGCGGCGCACTTCCACCTTCGACAGCGTCGGGTCCTTCAGGTTGAAGGCGAGGTACTGCCAGACCGAGCCGGGCTTCTTCACCACCTGGTGCTTGTCGCTCTTCTCGAACTCGGCCACGTTCTCGAACGGAATCTGGTTGATCTCCAGGTCGATGGTTCCGCGGCGCATCTCCAGCACCATCGTGGTCATGTCGGGAATGACGCGCACGGAGAGGTTCTTGATCTTCGGCGTGCCCTGGTGCCAGTGCTCCGAGGCCTCCAGCTCCACGACCTCGTCCGTCTTGAAGTTGACGACGCGGTACGGGCCGGAGCTGATCGGCTTCGTCTTGGCGACGTTCGTATCTGTTCCCTGCGGGACGATGCCCACGTTCAGGTTGTCGAAGAGACCGCCGTTCGGCTCCTTGAGGTGGAAGACGACGGTGTGTGCGTCCTGCGCCTCGATGCTCTCGACGGCCGAGTAGCCCGACTTCTTCGACGAGACGAAGTTCTCGGCCATGATCGAGTCGTACGTCCACTTCACGTCCTGCGCGGTGACGGGCTTGCCGTCCTGGAACTTCGCGTTCGGGTTCAGGTGGAAGATGACCGTGCGGTCGTCGGGCGTTTCCCAGCGGTCGGCCAGGTCGGGGGCGTAGTCCATCTCCGGCGTGACGCGCACGAGGCCGCGGCAGCAGAGATCGAAGATGCGCCCCGAGGCGTTGTCGTTGCCGACGCGGGGATCGAGGTTCGTCGGGCTGCTCTTGAGACCGATCACGACGCGGTTCGCGTCGCCACTGCCACCGGCGTTGCCGCCGTTTTTGTTCTCGCCGCCGCCGCACGCGGCGAGCATCACGACCGACGAAGCGATCGCGACCATGATCAACTGGCGAATTTTCATGCTCTTACTCCTCGGACGCGGTCGTTACAAGACGAATGCCGAGTAGGGGTTGACGGTTGTCGGTTGGCGGTTGGCGGGCCCGCTTCATCCTCGACGCGTCATCTCCCGCCAACCGCCAACCGTCAACCGCCAACCAGTATCATGCGCGCATGTCGTTCAGAACACTTGCCTTTGCCGCTGCCGTCCTCGCGGCAACGGCTCTCCACGCGCAGCAGAAAGTGATCGTCCTCGGCTTCGACGGCGTCGACGCCCGCTACACCGAGCGGTGGATGAACGAGGGGAAGCTGCCGAACCTGGCCAGGCTCCGCGCGCAGGGGACGTTCCGCCCGCTGCTCCCGACCACCCCCGCGCAGACGCCCGTCTCGTGGTCGACCTTCAGCACCGGCATCGACCCCGGCCGCACCGGCATCTTCGACTTCCTCCGCCGCGATCCGAAGACGTACCTGCCGGTCTTCGCCGCCTTCGACGAGACCACCGAGCCGCTGCTGTTCGGGAAGCGCAATGCGCTCTTCATCGCGCTCATCGCGCTGCTGCTCTTCGCCGCGATCGCGGGAATCCTCATGCTGCTGCGGCACCGCATGGGGAGCCTGGTCACCCTCGGCATCGGCCTGGCGGTCGCGGGCGGGCTGTTTTTCGTCGTCGGCAAATACATCCCCACCAAACGTCCCGGCGTCATCAACCGCCGCCAGGGCATCCCCTTCTGGGAGGCCGCAGCGAAGAGCGGGAAGAAAGCCACGGTCGTGCACGTCCCCGTGACCTTTCCGGCCACCGACTTTCATGAGGGGCACATGCTCTCCGGCCTCGGTGTCCCCGACCTGTCGGCGCGCGTCGGCAAGCCGTTCTACTTCACCTCCGAGCTCGACTTCAACCGCGCCGGCGGGAGCAACGAGTTCTCCATCGAGGTGGTCCAGCTCGAGGACAACAAAGGCATCATCGGGACGACCATCCAGGGGCCGCCGAACAAGCTGTTCGACGATCCGCCGTTCATCTCCATCCCCATGACCCTCACCGTCGCCGACGACCGCAACTCGGTGAAGATCGACGTCAGCGGCAAGTCGTACACGCTGAGGGCGGGGGAGTGGTCGGGGTGGGTCGACTTCGTCTTCCCCTTCAATCCGCTGATCAAAGTGCGCGGCATCAGCCGCTTCCACCTGATCTCCGTGCAGCCGGAGGTGAAGCTCTACCTCTCGCCGATCAACTTCGATCCGCGTGCGCTGCCGCCGGGCTTCAAGATCTCGTCGCCCGCGGGCTGGGCGCCGCAGTTGGCCAAAGAACAGGGGCTGTACAAGACCATCGGCTGGCAGATCGACACCTGGGCCATCTCCGAGGGGTTTGCGACCGAGCAGATGTTCTGGGACGACATGGAGTGGACGGTCACGCAGTCGCGGAAGCTGTTCGACTCGTTCCTCGCCGGCGACGACGACCTGATCGTGCAGTGCTTCGAGTTCCCTGACCGCGTGGGCCACGTCTTCTGGCGCATCGTCGATCCGAAGCATCCTGCGTACGACGCGAAGCTGGCCGCGGAGTGGGGCGACGCGCTGCTGAAGTCCTACCAGCTCATGGACCAGATCGTCGGCGACGCCATGGCTGCCGCGGAGAAGAAGAACGCGCTGCTGCTGGTCGCCTCAGACCACGGCTTCGCCTCGTTCCGCCGTCACGTCCACTACAACACCTGGCTCGTCCTGAACCGCTACATGACGCTGAAGACGGGCGTGGAGGCGAAAGAGCGCGACCTGGAGATGCTCTTCGACCAGGGGCAGTTCTGGGAGAACGTCGACTGGTCGAAGACCCGCGCCTACGCCATGGGCCTCGGCGAGGTGTACGTGAACCTGAAGGGGCGCGAGTCGCAGGGCATCGTCGAGCCCGGCGCCGAATACGAGGCCCTGAAGCAGGAGCTCAAAACGAAGCTGGTGGCGATGGTGGACGAACAAACCGGCGAGCACCCCGTCCGCCGCGTCGTCACGCGCGAGGAGGCCTACAAAAAGTTCGACCCCAACATGATCCCCGACCTCTTCGTCATGAACAACGACGGCTACCGCGTCTCCTGGCAAACCTCCCTCGGCGGCGTCCCCAAGAACGTCTTCGAGGACAACAAAGCGGTGTGGAGCGGCGACCACTGCTCCGTCGACCCCGAGATCGTGAAGGGGATCTTCTTCACGAACCGGAAGCTGGCCACGGACCGCGCGCCCTACATCGGGGATGTGTACCCGACGGTGCTAAGGGCGCTTGGGGTGGAGGCGCCGTACGCGGTGGATGGGCAGGTGCTCAGCTATTAGCGGTTAGCTCTTAGCTGTTAGGAGAGACGACGGGGTGAGTGAATCGTTTCGTGATCTGATCGCTTGGCAGAAGGGGATGGCGCTGATCACCAATGTCTACAACGCCACAAAGTCGCTTCCCACCCGGGAGCGTTACGGATTGGTCGATCAGCTGTGCCGCGCGGTCGTTGCGATTCCAAGTGATATCGCCGAAGGGCGAGGGCGACTCTCGAAGAAAGAGTTCCTTCAGATGGTCGCGAGAGCACGCGGCTCGTCATACGAAGTGCAGACGCAGCTCGAAGCGGCATTCAATCTAGGCTATCTTGCGCGTGAGCAGTTCGAAGAGTTGCTCGAACAAGCGAGCGAGGTCTCGCGCCTTCTGAACGGCCTGATCAAAAACCTCCAGCAGCAAATCGCAAAAGACGACCGCCGTCCTCCTAAGAGCTAACAGCTAACCGCTAACAACTGCGAAGCCGTGGATTACAAACGCCTCCTCACCCAGGTCGAGCGCACGCTCGAACAGATCGACACCACCGAGTCGCCGTCGACGACTGTCACGCAGATCGCGGAGACGATCGCGGCCAACTTCCGCGATGAGCTGGGGATCACCGGCGGGCGCGTGTACGAATCGCGCGAGGAGTGCTACGAGCTCGTGGCGCGGTTCGGGCAGCAGCACGAGGGGGAGCTCGGCATCGACGTCCCGAAGAACTACAAGCCCATCGAGCTGGTGCTCGAGAACGGCATCGTGGTCATGGACCCGAGCGATCCCGGCTTCGATCCCATCCTCGAGGAGAAGCTCGGCGCGCAGCGCTTCTGCGCCATCGCCGTCGCCGACGAGGACTACATCATCGCCTTCAACGTCTCGCCCGAGCTCGGGCGCGAAGACATCCTCTTCTCGCTGAACCTCGTCCGCTACTCCATCAACCAGAAAGTCCGCGCGCAGTGGTACGAGTCGCTGATCGTGGAGGCGCAGCGCATCCAGCAGTCCATCCTCCCGCAGCGCGTGCCGCAGTACGCCGGCTACGACATCTGGGGGCGCGCCGTGCCGGCGGAGATCGTCAGTGGCGACTTCTACGATTTCATCCCCGTCTCCGACAACGTCCTCGGCCTGGCCATCGCCGACGGCTCCGGCCACGGCCTCCCCGCGGCGCTGATCGTGCGGGATGTCTACATGGGCCTGCGCATGGCCACCGACCGCGACTTCAAGATCATCCGCACGCTGCAGAAGCTGAACAACATCATCCACCGCGGCCGCCTGACCACCAAGTTCGTCTCCCTCTTCTACGGCGAGCTCGAGACGGGCGGCATCCTCATCTACAGCAACGCGGGCCACAACGCGCCGTTCGTCGTGCGCGAGAAGGGCGTCGAGTTCCTCCGCCACGGCGGTCCCGTCCTCGGTCCCACTCCCGACGCCACCTACACGCGCGGCTTCGCGCGGCTCGAGCCCGGAGACCTCCTCTGCATGTACACCGACGGCATCATCGAAGCGCACGACCGCAACGAGCGCGAGTTCGGCATCGACCGCCTCGTGCGCGTGGTCCGGCAGAACCGCACCCGCACCGCGCAGGAGATCGGCCAGGAAGTGCTGGCCAGGGTGGCGAAGTGGGGGAGGGATGGGCAGGACGATCGCACGATCGTGATCGTCAAGGCGGTCGAGGTCTAGATGCCCGACGTGCTCTGGTTCAACGGACGGTTCACCACCACCGACGAGCGCGTCCTCGGCGTCGAGGACCGCGGCTTCCAGTTCGGTGACGCTGTGTACGAAGTCTTCAAGTTCGTCGGCGGCAGGCCGGCCTTTCTCCTCGACCACTTCCGCCGCCTCGAGCGCGGCCTGCGCGAGCTGGAGATCCGCGCACCATGGAGCGAGGCGGAGTTCACGAAGGTCGTGCAGGAGCTGCTCGCGCGGACGTCGTTCGCCGACGGCATCGTCTACGTCCAGATCTCCCGTGGCGAGTCTCCGCGCGCGCACTTCTGGCCCGACGAGAGCACGCCCACCGTCGTCGCATACACGCGCGCCTTCCGCTTCCCCGACGCGCAGAAGAAAGAGCGCGGCATCAAGATCATCACCACCACGGACCGCCGCTGGCACTTCTGCCACGTCAAGTCCGTGAATCTCCTCGCCAACGGCATCGCCAAGAAGGAGGCGCAGCGCGCCGGCGCCGACGAGGCCATCCTGCTGGACGGCGGCTTCGTGCGCGAAGGCGCCAGCTCCAACTTTTTCGCCGTGCGCAACGGCGGGATCGTCACGCACCCGCTCGACGAGCGCATCCTCCCGGGCGTCGTGCGCGACCGCGTGATCGGCCTGGCGCTCAGCGCCAAGATCCGCGTCGACGAGCGTCCGCTCCGCGAGGCCGAGCTGTTCGACCTCGACGAGGCCTTCATCACCAGCACGACCCAGGGCGTGATGCCGATCTCCGAGATCGACGGCCGGGTCATCGGCAACAGCCGCCGCGGCGACGTGACCACGGAGCTGCAGCGCCGCTTCGACGAGCTCGAGGCGCGGAGCTGAGCGCACTCTCCAATCAAGGGAATGTTTCCTGACTCCGGCCCGCGATTGTATCTTCACGCCCGTGGACGTTCAGAAGTGGATCGAGGAAGCGCAGGAAGCGCTGGAGGAGCGCGATTACAGGCGCGCGCAACGCGTGGCGGAGCGGATCATCGGCGCGCGGCACTCGTACGGCTTCGAGCTGCTCGCGCGCGTGTTTCAGGAGCAGGACAACCTCCCGCGCGCCATCGCCGTGCTGCAGGAAGGAGTGGCCAAAGCTCCGCGCGCGTGGCCGCTCTGGATGCTCCTCGGCGAGCTGCGCTCCGATCACGGCGAATACGACCAGGCCCTCCTCGCGTACGACACGGCCCTGGCCCTGCCGGGCGTCGACGCGGACGAAGTCCATCTCAACGCCGCCATCGTGCACGACCGCGCCGGACGTCCCGAGGACGCGCTCATGCGCCTGCACGAAGTGCGGGGGAGCAACCCGGAGCTGGCCATTCAGGCGGCCCGGGTCCGCGCGCAGATCCTGCTGGACACCGAGCGTCCCGACGCCGCGGCGGCCGCGGCGCGGGCCGGGCTGGCCCTCGTGACCGAGGGCATCCCCGAGAGCGACATCGCGCCGCTGTATGCCGCCCTGGCTAAGGCCTTGTGGCTGAAGGGGGAGGTCGAGCCGGCGCTGCACTACGCGTGGGAGGCGGTCGAGCATCACGCCGAGGAGACGGCGCTCTGGCTCATCCGCGAGATCGAGGGGGAGTACTCCGATTCCGCGAAGTACTTCCGCATCCTCGTGCACGGCCGCTGGTACCTCGAGGAGGCCGAGGGCGAGCACGTCGACGGCTTCTGGCGCAAGTACGACGTCGTGGCCGACGATGAGGAGGAAGCCATGCGCCTGATCGCGCGCATCGAGCGGGAGGACGTGCGCGACACGCTGCGCTCCGACGAGCTCGAGATCGTCGATCCCGACGCGTCCGATCAGCCCAAGGGTGTGTACTGGTGCTCGGGCTACGCGTTCTATGAGGAGCGCGAGGAGTGAGGCAGGTCGTGGCCGAGGCGCAGACGCTCCTCGATGCGCTGGCGCGGCTCTTCCCCGAATCGTCGAAGACCACTCTCCGCCAGATGCTGCAGGGCGGGCGCGTGCGCGTGAACGGCGCGGTGGAGAAGAACGCGCGCTGCGAGCTCGGCGCGGGCGACCTCGTGGAGGTGGGACAGAAGTCCGTGGCGCCCGCGCTGCCGCCCGGGCTGGCCATCCTGCACGAGGACGACGACGTGATCGTCGTGCTCAAATCGCACGGCCTGCTGACCGTGGCCACGGAGCGCGAGCGCGAGACGACCGCGCAGGCGTACCTCAATGTGTATCTGCAGTCGAAAGGGGCGGAGCGCGTGCACGTGGTGCACCGCCTCGACCGCGAGACCTCGGGAGTGCTGGTCTTCGCCAAACACTTCGCCGCGCGCGAGGCGCTGAAGGAGAAGTTCGCCGCGCACGACATCGAGCGCGTCTACGTCGCCGTGATTGAGGGGGCGCTCGACCCGCCGCGCGGCACCTTCCGCTCGCACCTCCGCGAGCGCAAGGACCTGCGCATGGAGAGCGTCGACGACCTGCACCCCGACGCCAAGCTGGCCGTGACGCACTACCGCACCATCGAGACGAACGGCCGCTTCTCGCTGCTGGAAATCCAGCTGGAGACCGGCCGCAAGAACCAGATCCGCACGCATCTCGCGGAAGCCGGCCGCCCCATCGCCGGCGACCGCCTCTACGGCAGCACCATCAATCCCCTCGGCCGCCTCGGCCTGCATGCGAAGCTCCTCGGCTTCGACCACCCCGCGACGGGGAAAAGGATGGTCTTCACGGCACCGGTGCCGAAGTCGTTCGTGACACTGTGCCGGACGTAGACGCAGGCAAGTGGTACGCTGGAGTCATGCGCAGAACGTTCACCGCCGTCATCGAACGCGACACCGATACGGGCTTCTACGTTGGCTATGTCCCCGGCCTGCCTGGTGCGCATACGCAAGGCGAGACGCTCGACGAGCTCCATTCCAATCTGAAGGAAGTCGTCGAGATGCTCCTCGAAGACGACGACGTCAAGGTGGAAGCGGAGTTCGTCGGAACGCAGCTCGTCGAAGTGGGCTGACGTGGCCAGGCTGCCGATGTTGAAGCCGCGACAGGTCATCGCGGTTCTGCAGAACCTCGGGTTCGTGGAGATTCGCCAGCGCGGATCCCACAAGCAATTCCGGCACGGTGATGGCCGCGTCACCACGGTGCCGGATCACAAAGGCCGCGACCTCGCCCCGGGACTTCTCCGAAAAATCCTCGAAGACATCCGCCTGACGGCCGAAGAGTTCCTGGATCTGCTGTAGCGCGCCTACGTGAACGACACCGCCAGCTTCGACCCCTCTTCGCGATAGATCGTATCCACGAACCGGATCACGTTCGACTTCAGCGACATGAAGAGGGACGAGACGCGGATGCCGCCGCCGAAGAAGCGGACGCCGCGGAGGAGGTCGCCGTCGGTCACGCCGGTGGCGCAGAAGATGATGTCGTTGCCGGCGGCGAGCTCGGAGGTGTCGTACACCTTCGTGTCGTCCTTGAAGCCCATCGAGCGCAGGCGGTCTTCCTGCCACTTCTCCAGAGGCTTGAGCTTCCCCTGCATGCGGCCGCCGAGGCAGCGCATGGCGGCGGCGGTGAGCACGCCTTCCGGCGCGCCGCCGATGCCCATCGCGGCGTGAATGCCCGTGCCGCGGACGGCCGCGGCGATGCCGGCCGAGAGGTCGCCGTCGGTGATCAGCTTGATGCGCGCGCCCGCCTCGCGGATCTGGGCGATGAGGTCGTGATGGCGCTCGCGGTCGAGCACCACGATGGTCAGCTCGTCGACGTCGCGCTGGAAGGCCTCCGCCAGGCGGTTCAGGTTCTCCTCCACCGAGGCATCGAGCGACACGGCATCGGCCGCGGTGGGGCCGACCACGATCTTGTCCATGTAGATGTCGGGCGCGTTCAGCAGGCCGCCTTTCTCCGAGGCGGCGATGACGGCGATCGAGTTCGCCGAGCCGGTGGCGCAGAGGTTCGTCCCTTCCAGCGGGTCGACGGCGATGTCGACCTCGGGATAGATCTCCCCCTCGGTCCAGCCACGGCCGAGCGGCTCGCCGACGTACAGCATCGGCGCCTTGTCGCGTTCTCCCTCGCCGATCACGACCGAGCCGCGCATCTTGAGCTTGTTCAGCTCCTCGCGCATCGCCTCGACCGCGACCTGGTCCGAATATTTGCGCTTGCCGTAACCCATGGTGCGCGCCGCGGCAATGGCCGCCTTCTCTGCCGCGCGGAGAAACCCGACTTCCAGACTCGATTCCATGTCGCTCCGTTCTTCCCGGAAATTTGCGCGCACACTCTAACAGACAGAAGTCTGGAGTGCGCGAGCGCCAGCTCGCGCTCTCGATGCGGGAGGCGCCAGCCGCCCGCCCGCCGCAGCTGGCGCTGCGGCATGGAGAGCGGTAGCTGGCGCTACCGCACTCCGGAAATGCGCACCGCGGCCGCGGCGATGCGGCCGTCGGGGTCGCAGGTTGGGTCGTAGGAGGCGATCACCAGGCCGGCGATCGTGAAGCGCGAGCGCGCCTGCGCGATGACGTCGAGCACCTCGTCGGGGGAGAGGCCGCCCTCGCACGCGTAGGGATTGGCGCGGCCGTAGCGGGCGTCGATGACGTCGAGGTCGACGTGCACGAGCAGGCGCGTGGCGTCGAGGCCGTCGAAGTCGGGGCCGAGGCGCACGCCGTCGGCGAGCAGCGCCTCGCGCTCGCCGGGGCTGAAGTCGCGCGCGCCGACGTGCACGACGCGGCGCGGATCGAGCGCCGTGAAACCGGGGATCGTCCGCGCCAGCGCGTGCCAGCAGCGTCCCGTGGCCACGGCCAGGCACATGCCGTCGAGGAAGCCGGTGTCGGACGTGTCGGGGGTGTTGTAGTCGCCGTGCGCGTCGAACCAGAGGATGGCATCGGCACCGAGGCCGGCCAGCGCGCCGATCGACGCGCCGCAGTGTCCGGAGAAGATCACCGGAAACTCATCGGACTCCGCGACGCGCGCGGCCAGCGCGCGATAGAGCTCGAACGACGTACGGTTCTCCTGCGGGTACGGCGACTCCGGCGCGAGCTCCTCCGCCTCCACGCCGAGGGCCTCGACGAGACGCAGAGGGCCCGCGCCCATGCGCAGGCCCCGTTGTCCGCAGTCGTAGGGAAGGGTGAAGTAGCGCGTCACTTGCCCGCGAGTCCCTCGCTAAGCTCGGGACGGCGTCTTCGACGCCGCCGCGGCCTCGCTCAGCTCCCGCTCCTGCGTGTTCGACATCGGCGGGTTGTAGGCGGCGATGCCGGTCACGGTCTGGCCGATGACGAGATTGTGGATGTCGTGCGTCCCCTCGTACGTGTAGACGGACTCGAGGTTCATCATGTGGCGGATGACCGGGTACTCGTCCGAGACGCCGTTCGCGCCGAGGAGGTCGCGGGCGATGCGCGCGCACTGCAGGGCGATGTTGCAGTTGTTCATCTTGGCCATCGACACGTGCTGCGGCTTGAGCTTCCCCTGGTCCTTCATCCGCCCGGCCTGCAGGGCCAGGAGCTGTCCCTTGGTGATCTCGGTGATCATCCAGGCCAGCTTGTTCTGCACGAGCTGGTGGGAGGCGATCGGCTGGCCGCCGAACTGGATGCGCGACTTCGCGTACTCGTTGGCCGTGTGGAAGACGCCCATGGCCGCGCCGAGGACGCCCCAGGCGATGCCGTAGCGCGCCTGCGTCAGGCAGCCGAGGGGGTACTTCAGGCCGTTCGTCTCCGGCAGCACGTTCTCGAGCGGGATGCGGCAGTCCTCGAAGAAAAGCTGCGACGTCACCGAGGCGCGCAGCGAGAACTTGCCCATGTGGTAGGCGGTGGTGAAGCCGGGCGTCCCTTTCTCGACGAGGAAGCCGCGGATCGTCCCTTCACACTTGGCCCAGACCACGGCCACGTCGGCGATGCTGCCGTTCGTGATCCACGCCTTGGCGCCGTTGAGGACCCACGCGTCGCCGTCCCTGCGGGCGTGCGTGCGCATGCCGGCGGGGTTCGAGCCGAAGTCCGGCTCCGTGAGGCCGAAGCAGCCGATGGCCTCGCCCGCGGCCAGCTTCGGGATCCAGTAGTCCTTCTGCTCCTGCGAGCCGTAGGTGTAGATCGGGTACATGACCAGCCCCGACTGCACGGAGGCGAACGAGCGCAGGCCGGAGTCGCCGCGCTCGAGCTCCTGCATGATCAGGCCGTAGGCGACGTGGTTCAGGCCGGGGAGGTCGTAGTCTTTGATGGTCGCGCCGAAAAGGCCCATCTCGGCCATCTTCGGAATGAGGTGATGCGGGAACTTTTCTTCGCGATTGCATTCCTCGATGATGGGGATCACTTCCTCATCGACGAAATCGCGGACGGTCTGCCGTACCATCAGCTCTTCTTCGGAGAAGAGCGAGTCGATCTCTAAATAGTCAACGCCGGGGAAACTGGCCACTGTTGGACTCCCTATGTTTAAAAATACGTCGAAGTGGCCGCCATTCTAATGGAATCACGCATACGCGGACTTTTGCCGCTGCTGACGATGATGCTGGCCGTCATCGCGGTCGCGCTCGTCGCCACGCGCCTCGGCGACATCCCCGCCGCGCGCGCGGCGGTCGAGACCATGCGCTCGGGCGCCGATGAGTGGTGGGCGGTGCCGCTCTTCGTGGCCCTCTACGCGCTCTTCACGCTGCTCTTCCTCCCGGTGGGGCTGCTGTCCGCGGCCGCCGCGCTGACGTGGGGATGGAAGGTGGGGGGGACGATCGAGCTGCTGACGTGCACGGCCGTATCGACGCTGCCGTTCTTCCTGGCGCGCCGCGGCCTGGCGCCGTGGATCGAGCGCCGCATCGCGAAGGAGCACATGCCGGTGCTGGAGTCGCCGTTCACGCTCTTCCTGCTGCGCGTCGTGCCGCTGGTCCCCTACGTGGCGCTGAACTACCTCGCCGGCGCGACGCGGGTGCGCACGCGCGACTACGTCCTGACCACCTTCCTGGGCATTCTCCCGAGCACGTATCTCTTCGCCTACTTCGTCGACACGATGGCCGGCGCCGCGATCGGCGTGGCCACGCACGCGAAGATCGCCGCGGCCTGCGTGCTGGTGGCGGTGGTGGCCATCGCCATGAAGCTGGCGGTCAAACGGCTGCGCGTATAATCCGCGCCCCGAAATGTCCCTTGGCTTCCGAGGCTTCCGCGCTCTGCATCGTGCGTTCGGCAACTATCCTGCCGGGCACCGCCTGCACATCCTCATCCGCTACATCACCTGTCCCTTCACGCGCACGCTGGAAGACGTCCCCGCGGGCGCACGCGTGCTCGAGGTGGGGTCGGGACACGCGGCCTACGGCGTGCTGATCGAGGACCGGGTGAAGGAGATCGTCGCCGTCGAGCCCGATCTCCGGAAGAGCGTGCTCCCGTCGCCGTCGCCGAAGATCAAGAAGGTGGCCGGCTTCGACGACTGCGTGCGCGCCACCGACTTCGACGCGGCCGTGGTCTACGACGTGACGTACCGCATGCCGCCCGACGTCCGCCGCGCGCTCTTCGTCCGGCTGTTCGCGCGGCTGCGCTCCGGCGGCACGCTGGTATTCAAGGACATGGACAACGGCCACCGCTGGAAGATGAAGTGGGCGCGCTTCCAGGAGTGGATGTCCGATCACTTCCTGCACATCAGCATCGGCGAGGGGTTCATCTACCAGTCGCGCGCGGAGGTGGAGGCGATGCTGCGCGAGATCGGCTTCACGAACTTCAAGGCGCGGGCGATCGACCGCGGCTATCCGCACCCGCACATCATCTATACGGCCACCAAGCCCTAGACTTCCTGGAGCTTCTTCTCCGCGAGCTCCTCGTCGCCGGGCTTCGTCTCCGACTCTTCCTGCTGCAACTCCGCCTCTTCCTCGTACTGCAGCTCGATGAGGATGGGGAAGTGGTCGGAGCCGACGTCGGGCAGCCGCTCGATGCGCACGAGCTTGAAGTGCTTCGAGTGGAAGACGTGATCGAGCGGATAGCGGAAGAGCGGGTGCTGGGCGTTGAAGCTGTTGTAGAAGCCGCGGCCGGCGCGCGGGTCGAGGAGGCCGCTGAGGCGCACGAACAGCTCGCTCGTGTCGGACCACGCCACGTCGTTCAGGTCGCCCGCGACGATGACCGGCCCCTCTTCCTTCGCCACGCGGCGCCCGACGAGGACCAGCTCCGCGTCGCGCGGCGCGGAGTCCTGGTCGTGGATCGGCTCGGGGGGGCGCGGATGCAGCGCGTGCAGCGAGACCTCGACGCCGCTCTTCAGGCGCAGGCGGGTGTGGATCGACGGGATGTCGTCCTCGATGAGGAACTCGATCCGCGGCGCGAGCAGCTCGAAGCGGGAGAAGAGCACCATCCCGTAGGTGTTGTTCAGCGGCTTGCGCACGACGTGCGGATAGCGCTTCGCCAGCGGCTCCAGCGCCTCCATCCAGCCGTCGTCGACTTCGACGGCGACCAGGACGTCGGGATCTTCCTGCTCCACGCGCTGCAGCAGGCGTCCGTACTGGCGGTTCTCCTCCAGCACGTTGCTCATCATCAGGGTGATGCGGTTGTCGGGATCGGTGCGGGTGGCGCGCTGCACGGTCGGCCGCGTCAGCGGCGTGTAGGTGCGGATCCGGTAGAGGTGCCACGCCACGACGGCGCCGCTGGCCGCCACGAGCGCGCGCTCGGAGCGCCGGCCGCGCCAGGCCAGCAGGCGGTAGGCGAGCGCGCCCAGTCCGGCCAGGATGGCGAGCTGGACGCGGGGAAAGTCCCACGTGCGGAACACCCAGTGCGGGCGGCGGCTGAGCCCGAGCAGAGTTCCCACGATTGGTACCCCACAGACGACCGAGAGAAAAAGCCGCACGAACTTCACTGCCGGGGATGCATAGCAGGGAACAGACCAGCCGGGTGGTGAGCGATGAGCGATGAACGGGGGGCTGCTCATCGCTCATCGTTCATCGTTTGTTCTGTACACTGCGCCGCAATGAAGCCGTCCGTTTCCCTGGTCATCCCGATGTACAACGAGGAGCTCAACATCGAGCACGCCGTGGCGTCCTCGCGCGAGTCGCTCGAAAAGTACGCCGGCGACCACGAGATCATCATCGTCGACGACGCCTCGACCGACGCGTCGCCGCAGATCGTGGCCCGGCTGGTCTCCGAGGACCCGCGCGTGCGCGTCTTCCGCCACGAGCAGAACCGCAAGCTCGGCGCGACGCTGCGCACCGGCTTCGCCGCCGCGACGAAGGACCTGGTCTTCTACATGGACGCCGACATTCCCTTCGACCCGGACGTCCTCGGGCGCGCCATGCGGGCCATGGAGCTGACCGGCGCGGACATGATCGCCGCGTACCGCCACGACCGGACCATGGAAGGGCTCAAGCGCGGCATCTACACGCTCGTGTACAACTGGCTGATCGGCATCCTCTTCGGCTGGCCGCACCGCGACATCAACTTCTCGTTCAAGCTGATGAAGCGGCGCGTGCTGGAAGTCGTGCAGCTCAAGTCCGAGGGGTCGCTCATCGACGCCGAGCTGGTGGTGAAGGCCAAGAACGCCGGCTTCTCCATCCAGCAGATCGGCATCGACTACTTCCCGCGCTCCCGCGGCGTCTCCCACCTCGGCTCGTTCGGCGTGGTGCTGAAGATCCTGCGGGAGCTGGTCACGCTCTTTCCGGAGATGCGGAAGCGGAAGCTGCCGCGCGCGGAGCGCGTTGACACTGTTCCTGAGACGTAGGTACTCTACGCCCATCAGCACCGGTTGGCCCCGCAAGGGGTCGCCGGTCCCCTCCGGGTTACGATCCGGGGGTTTTTTTTTGCCTGTGCAAATGGAGCGAATCACCTTTCTGATCGACGGCTTCAATTTCTACCATTCAGCGAAGTCCGCGGCCTATACGCTGAACCAGAGCGAAGCCGGTACGAAATGGCTCGACATTTCGAGCTTGTGCCGCTCGTACCTTCATCTTTTCGGCAGGTCGGCGGTGCTTCACGAGATCCATTACTTCTCCGCGCTGGCGAAGCATCTGGAGGCAGCGAAGCCGGACGTCACGGCGCGGCATCGCGCCTACCTGGCCTGTCTCGAAGACAGCGGCGTGAAGGTCGAGCTCAGTCGCTTCAAGAAAAAGCGTTTCCGGTGCGACAAGTGTGGCTCGAACCTGAAGCGTCATGAGGAAAAGGAAACCGACGTCGCGCTCGCCGCGAAGCTGCTCGAATTGTTCATCAATGACTCGTGCGAGCGCGTCGTTCTTGTCACAGGCGATACGGACATCGCTCCGGCGGTGAGGACCGCGAAGCGCCTGTTCCCTCAGAAGGCGGTCTGTTTCGCCTTTCCGTACGACCGCAAGAACGAGGAGCTTGCGCAACTCGTCTCGATGTGTTTCCCGAAGGAAGCGTACGCACGGCATCAATTCGCCGATCCATATGTCACTGCACGAGGCGTCGCGATTGCCAAGCCGCCAAAGTGGTAAGCGACTGATCGTCACCGCTGACGACGTCGGCCTGCACCCGGGCATGACCGCGGGGGCCATCCGCGCGCATCGGGAGGGGATCGTCACGGCGTGCAGTGTGGTGGCCAATGGTGCGGCGTTCGACGACGCGGTGGCGCGGCTGCGCGACGTGCCGTCGCTCGAGGTGGGCGTGCACCTGGCGCTGGTCGAGGAGCGCTCGCTGACCGGGCTGTTCATGCCGGGCAAGTACACGGCGTTCGTGCCGCTGTATCTGCTGCGCGCCCTTTCGATCGTGGAGATCGAGCGCGAGCTGCGCGCGCAGATCGAGCGCGTGTTGGCCTCCGGACTGCGCGTGACGCACCTCAACGGGCACCAGCACCTCCACCTCCTGCCGCGCATCTTCGCCGTGGTGGCGCGGCTGGCGCGCGAGTACGGCATCGACTACGTGCGCATCGTCGACGACCGCGGCGGTGGAGCGCGCGGGCTCTCGATGGCGCTCCTCAGCGCCCTCGGCCGCCGCGCCCGCGCGCCGTTCACGAACGACCACACCGTCGGCGTCGCCATCGCCGGACACCTGCAGGACGTCGTGCCGCTGCTCGATCACGTGGTAGGCGTGACGGAGCTGGTCACGCACCCCGGCGTCGGCGTGAGCGGCTACGCCTGGGGCTACGCGTGGGAGGAGGAAACGCGGGCTTTGTGCGACCCGCGCCTCCGCGAGGAGCTGGCGAGACGGGAGATCGAAATGGCTACGCCATCTGGAGTGCGGCAGCGCTAGCTGCCGCTCTCCATGCCGCGGCGCCAGCCGCGGCGGGGCGGGAGGCTGGCGCCTCCCGCATGGAGAGCGGCAACTGGCGTTGCCGCACTCCAGACTTACCGCACTTCCACCGCGCGGCTGAGCTCCGAGGTCGTCGTGCGCCAGACGTTCGAGTTGTCGTTGCCGCGGACGATCTGCAGCGTGTGCACGTCCGTCAGCGTCGCCGAGATCCATTTGCCGCGCAGGTCGAGCGGCACCTCGATGCGGAACGGCGCGTGCGCCGTGCCGAGGAAATACTGCCCCTCGCCGAAGCCGCTCGGGTCGGGCGCGTCGCTGGCGTAGAAATTCACCACCGGGAAACTGCTGGCCGGCTGCGCGTCCACCTCGATCGTCGTCACGCCGTTCGCGTAGCGCACGCCGCGGATCGACGGCGTACGCGTGCTGCCGCCCGCCTCCGGGCCGTCCAGTCCCCAGTCGATGGCCAGGCCGCCGTTCGCCTGGAACGAGTTCCCGTGCAGCGCCACGTGCTCCGCGCCGCGGTCGATGGCCACGCCGAAATGCGCGTTGAAGCCGATATAGTTGTCATTTACGTCCGTGCCATCGCCGTCCGGGCCGACGTACACGCCGCTGGCGCCGTTCGGCAGCGGCGCGTCGTGCCGGCGGTTCAGGCCGATGATGTTGTTCGCGATGATCCCGCGGCCGCGGGCCATGTAGACCGCCGACCGCGCGTTGCCGCTGATCACGTTCCGGAACGCGCTCACGCCGTTCCCCGAGAGCGAGACGATCCCGCGCTCGTTCGGCTTCGCCCGCGTCCCGGTCGGATCCGTGCCGATGTAGCTGTCCTGCACCGTCGCCGGACCGGCGTCGGCCAGGCAGGCCTGCGGCGCGTCGTGCACCAGCAGCGCGCTGCCGCGGAATCCATTCAGCGCCAGCCCGGCCACGGTGATGCCGCAGCGCCCCGGAAGGCGCAGCCCGTCGCCGGCCGTGGCCGAGCCGTCGATCTCGATCTCCGGGCCGTCCGGGTTCGTGTCGCCGAAGTAGCCGGCCTGCGTCGTGCCGTCCACCGCGTACCTCATGCCGCGCAGTTCCTCGAGCGGCGACGACAGCGCGATCGTGTGCCATTTCGCCGCCGCGCCGTTCGGGATGCGGAACGCGACCAGGCACGGAGTGCCGTGGCACGAGTCGCCGGCGGCGTGCAGCGCGCCGCGCAATGCCGCGTCGGTAGCCTCGCGCACGAAGAACGTCCGGTAGGTCATGAGACTCGCGTGCTGCGTGTTGTCGGCCGGCTTCTCGTCGCCCTGGTCGGCGCGCAGCTCCACGTCGATCGACCACGGTGCCTCGCTGCGGTCGGGGCCGATGACGTCGATGGTGAAGATCGTGGCGAACCGGAAGTCCCCGAAGACCGGCGGATCGAGCGTTCCCAGCCGGCAGACGGCGCGCGTCCCCTCCACGCTGCACGACCGCGGCACGTTCGGTCCGAACGACCCCTCGGACACGGTGAACGTGAGCGTCGTGTTGGTGGCCGGCGTGAAGGAGCGGTTCTCGAACAGGATCTGGAACGGGAAGGGGAGTCCCGGCTTCGTGGCGACCGGGAGCTGGTTGAGATAGAGGCCGAGGTCCGTCCCCACGGTCAGGCGGGGGACGAACGCGTTCACGAAGTTGTCGGCCCGCAGCGCGGACGGCTCGTCCGGCGTGCTGCCCGCGCCGGCGCTGAGCTCCATGTAGTAGAGCCCGAAGTCGAGCACTTCCTGCGTGCAGGTCACCGTCCGTTTTTCGCCCGGTGCCACGTCGCCGAGGACGATCGAGCGATCGCACTCCCGCCCCGGGATGATGCGCATGTCGAGGCGCGTGTTCTGCGCCATGGCCGCGCCGGCATTCTCGACCGTGACCGTGAGCGTGGCGATGTCGCCGAGGCGCACGCTGTCGGGATGCTGCATCGTGACCTTCAGGTCGGGAGTCTGGGCCAGGGCGAGAAAGGAGAGAGCGAGGGAGAGGACAACCGGCGCGATGCGGAGCATTATGTGGAACATACGGCGCACGACGCCGGAGTGTTTATTCGCAGAAAGTGTGATGCGAAGGACGAACGCGCGTGTTGCGATCGGGAAACCGCGTGTTGGAATCGAGACGACGGTGTGTCGCGATCGACACGCGGCGCCTGGATTCCATGAAGCGCGTCCACGTGCTGCTGTGCGGGTTCCTGCTCTGGATCACCGCGAGGGCGGATGAGCTCAAGGTGCGCCAGCTTCAGGTGCAGCCTTCTAAGCGCCGCATATAATCCGCGCGTTTTGTCGAAGGAGCCTCAATGACGAAGAAAATCGCCGTCGTGCCGGGCGACGGCATCGGCCCGGAAGTCATCGACGCGGGGATGCGCGTGCTCGAGCACGTCGACCGCGCGCGGAGCCTCGGGCTGCAATTCACGCGCTTCGGCTGGAACGCGGACGAATACCTGCGCACCGGCATCTCCATGCCCGAGGGGGCCATGGACGACATCCGCGTCAACTACGACGCCGTCTACCTCGGCGCGTTCGGCGACCCGCGCGTCCCCGACATGAAGCACGCCGCCGACATCCTCCTGGGCATGCGCTTCCAGCTCGACCTCTACGTCAACTACCGCCCGGTGAAGCTGCTCGACGAGCGCCTCTCGCCGCTGAAAGCGAAAGGGACCAAGGAGATCGACTTCGTCATCTTCCGCGAGAACACCGAGGGCGCCTACGTCGGCATGGGGGGCATCTTCAAGAAAGGGACGCAGGACGAGATCGCGGTGCAGGAAGACGTCTCGTCGCGCCGCGGCGTGGAGCGGATCATCCGCTACGCGTTCGAGTTCGCGAAGAAGACGGGGCGCAAGTCGGTGTGCATGTCCGACAAGAACAACGTCATGCGCTACGGCGGCGACCTCTGGCTGCGCACGTTCGAGGAGGTGGCCAAGGGCTACCCCGACATCGAGCACTTCCACATGTTCGTCGACGCGCTGACGATGCAGATGGTGCGCGCGCCGGAGATGTTCGACGTGATCGTGACGAACAACATGTTCGGCGACATCGTGACGGACCTCGGCGCGGCGCTGCAGGGGGGCCTCGGCGTGGCCGCGTCGGGGAACATCCACCCGGGCCGCGTGTCGCTCTTCGAGCCGATCCACGGCAGCGCCCCCAAGTACGCGGGGAAGGACGTGGCCAACCCCCTCGGCGCCATCCTCACCGCCGCCATGATGCTCGACTACCTCGGCTTCGCGGAGGCCGCCAACGACATCGAGCGCGCCGTGACGGAGACGATCCTCGCGGGGGAGACGACGCACGACCTGGGAGGCTCGCTGGGAACGCGCGCTGCAGGAGAGGCGGTGCTGCGCAGGCTGTGAACGTAGGTCGGGCTTCAGCCCGACCATGGGCGGGCTGAAAGCCCGCCCTACGTCGAGCACGTTCAGCGCAGTTTGATCAGCTTTACCGCGGCGTCTTCTCCTCCGCTGGCCAGCCACCGCCCGTCCGGGGAGAACGCCACCGCCCACACATCGTCGCGATGCTCGGCGAAGCGCGCGAGCGGCGCGCCGTCGTGGACGCGGAAGAGGGTAACGGTGGTGCCGTTGTCGCCGTAGACGCCGATCTCCTTCAGCAGCGTCCCGAGGGCGCTGCTCTCGCGTCCCGCGGCGGCGACGGTCCGCGAGTCGGGACTGAAGGCCACGCCGTACACATGGCGGAGGTCCTTCGTCAGCGTCCGCATCAGACGCCCGTCGCGGAGGCGCCAGATGCGCACGGCCGAGTCGTCGCCGCTGGTGGCGAGCCACTGGCCGTCGGGGCTGATGGCGACGCTGACGATCGCCTGCGCGTGTCCCTCGAGCGTGTGCAGCAGCGCGCCGGTGTCGGTGCGCCAGAGGCGCGCGGTGCGGTCGAAGCTGCCGCTGGCGACCGTGCGGCCGTCGGGCGTGAGCGCGACGCCCCACACATTCAGCGTGTGGCCGCGCAGGGTGTGCGCGAGCGTGCCGTCGCGCCACAGTCTCACCGTCCGGTCCTCGCCGCCGCTGGCGATGAGGCGGCCGTCGCGGCTGACGGCCACCGTCCAGACCGTCCCCTCGTGGCCGCGCAGCGTGCGCAGGAGCGCGCCGTCGCGGACGCGCCAGACGCGCACCAGCGCGTCGTAGCTGCCGGTGACGAGCGTCTGCCCGTCGGCGCTGAAGGCGAGCGAGGTGACGCCCATCGGCTGGGCGATGCTGCGCAGCAGCTTCCGGTCGGCGACGCGCCACAGCTTCACGGTGCGGTCGACGCTTCCGGTGGCCAGGATGCTGCTGTCGGGGGTGAAGGCGACCTCGCGCATCGGAGCCGTGTGGCCGGCGAGCGTGAAGACGACGAGGGCGGCGAGCAGGCGCATGGCTGGAGTAGGCTACCGCCTGGTGATCCTCTTCCTCAACGGCGCATTCGGGATCGGCAAGACCACCGTGGCCCGCGCTCTGGTGGCCCGCCTGCCGCGGGCGGTGCTGTTCGATCCCGAGCCGCTCGGGATCGTGCTGCAGCGCCTGCGCCGCGTGGACGACTTTCAGGATCTCGCGCTCTGGCGGCGCCTGACGATCCTCGCGCTGCGCCTGACGCGCCTGCTCCGGACGAACGTGGTCGTACCGATGGCCATCTCGAACGCGGCGTACCTCGCCGAGCTCCGCGACGGCGTGTCGCGCTTCGAGCCGCGCGTGCGGCACGTCTGCCTCGTGGCGCCGTTCGAGGTCGTGCGCGAGCGGCTGCGTCGTCGCGGCGCGGATGCAGGGGAGTGGGAGCTCCGCCGCGCCCGCGAATGCTGCGACGTCCACGGCGAGGCACGCTTCGCCGTGCAGGTCGACGCGCAACGTGAGCCGTCCGCGATCGTCGAAGAGGTACTGAACCGCATATGAGACGCCTGCTCTTTCTCTTTGTGCTTTTGCTCCTCGGCGGCTGCATGACGCTCGAGGTGAAGGACAACCACTTCTTCATCCCCGGTCCGGCCGAGCGCCCGGCGCCGATCCCGGACGCGGAAGAGATGCGCATCGGCGACCTGGGGGGCGCGCGCGTGACCCGGCCCGACGCGGAGGTGGAGCTCCTCTACTTCGGCGGCAACGCCTCGCGCGTCGACGACTATGGCGCGTTCCTCGTTCGCGCGCTGGCGCCGCTGCGGGCCAACGTCACGTCGTTCGACTACCGCGGCTACGGCCGCAGCAGCGGCACGCCGACGATCGAGGCCGTGAAAGGCGACGCCCTGGCCATCTACGACTTCGTCCGCGAGCGTGCGGGCCCCCGTCCGCTCCTCGTCCACGGCGTCTCCCTCGGCAGCTTCATCGCCGCGTACATCGCCGCGAACCGCCCCGTCGACGGCCTCGTCCTCGAAGCCACGGCCCCCGACGTGCGCAGCTGGGCCACGCGGCAGATCCCGTGGTACGCGAAGCCGTTCGTGCGGCTGAAGATCGCGCCGGCGCTGCTCGAGGCCAGCAACGTGGACGTCGTGCGGCGCTACACCGGCCCCCTCCTGCTCATCACCGGCGCCGACGACCCCGTGACGCCGCCGGTCTTCGCGCGGCAGCTCCACGCCGTCTCCGCGTCGCCGGTGAAACGCCTCGTCATCGTCCCCGGCGCGGGCCACGGCGACGCGCTGGCGTTTCCGATGGCCGTGCAGGAATACAAAGTCTGGAGTGCGGCAGCGCCAGCTGCCGCTTTCAATCCGGAGGCGCCAGCCTCCGGGCGCACTCGCGTCCAGTGAGATTGCGGCGCGCCGCAGCTGGCGCTGCGGCATAGAAAGCGGCAGCTAGCCGCTGCCGCACTCCACAGACTACACCTCGCGGTAGACGGTGATCTCGGGTGGGGCGACGAGGAGGGGTGTAATCGTCGCCAGGAGCTGCTGCACGTGGGGGGTGGTCATGTGCTGGTCGGCGTCGGCGCGGGTGCGCCAGCGCTCGACCGTCATGAAGGCACCGTCGTCGCCGCGCAGGACGGCATACGAGACGCATCCGTCCTCGGAACGGGAGGACTCGGCGTTGGCGCGCAGGGCGCGCTCGGCCTCCTCCTCCGTTCCGGGTCTGAACTTCGCGCGGGCGACGACGGTGACTTCGCTCATGACAGTTCTCGTGGTTACCAGTTGATGGAGAGGAAGCCGAGGGCGCGGCGCGACATGAGGTCGCCGCCGAACGACTCGTAGTGCTCGTTGTCGAGCGCGTTGCTGATGTCCGCGCCGATGCCGAACGTGTTGTTGATGCGGTAATTCGCGCTCACGTTCACCACGTCGAACTGCGGCACCGAGCCGACGAAGATGCCGGCGGCCCAGTCGTACTCCTCGACCCAGCGGTAGCTGACCTTGGCGTCGAGGCTCGTGCCGCGCCAGGCCAGGCCGAGGTTGAACTTGTTCGCCGGCGCGTTCGGCAGGAGCCGGTCGCCGATGGCCTGCGTCCCTTCCTTCACCTCGAAGTCGAAGTGCGAGTAGTTGGCGTCGAGGATCCAGTTGTTGTTGATGTAGTAGTTGAGGGCGATCTCGCCGCCGGTCGTGTCGACCTCGCCGGCATTCGTGTACGAGAGCACGAGCGCGGGCGCGCCGTTGAGCGTGGTCAGGCCGGCGCGGTTGGTGCCGAGCGCCGCGCCGAGGAAGCTGTTCAGGCCCGCCTGCACCGGGGCGGGGAGCGTCGTCGGGATCTGATAGGCGGCGAACGCGGGGTTCACGCCCGGCAGCAGGTCGGTGACGAAGTTGCTGAGATGGCTCTGGTAGACGTCGACGGTGAGGAAGAGCTTTCCGCCGTAGATGCCGGCGTAGCCGACCTCGTGGCTGCGGATCTTCTCGACCTCGAGGGCGTCGTTGCCGCGGGCCAGGATGGGCATGGCGCCGAAGCCGAGCTGCGTGAGCACCGGCGCCAGCGCGGCCGCGGCGGGGTTCGCGGCCGCGGCGCCGGCCAGGTTGGCCGGGGCGCCGGCCGGCGCGGCCAGGAAGAGCTCCGAGTAGTTCGGGCGCTGGAAGGCCTCGTTGTAGCCGTAGCGCAGCGTGTGGTTGGTGGAGGGGGTGAAGACGATGGCCGCCTTCGGCGAGAACTCCGCCTCGTGCAGCGTCGAGTCGTCCCAGCGGCCGGCCAGGACGATCTTCGCCTTCGTGCCGAGGTCGAGCTCACCCTGTCCGAACGCCGACTGCTGGCGCTCGTCGTGCGCGTCGAGCATCAGCGTCTGGATGCCCTGCGGGTTGGCCGTGTCCACTTCCTGCGAGTTCCAGGCGACGCCGCCGATGACGCGCGCGCGGCCGCGCAGGAAGTCCCAGTTGGTCTGCAGCTCCGCGTGGAGGTTGCTGGAGTCTTCGTAGAGGCGCGCGTTCGAGGCCAGGGCGACCTGGTTCTCGGCCTTGCGCGCGTCCCAGTAGCCGCCGATGTTCCAGTGCGGCATGTTGTAGTTCAGGCGCATCCACGGGCGCTCGACGTCGGTGACCTGCACGCGCCCGATGCCGGTCTGGAAGACCGGGCCTTCGATGGTCGAGTAGCCGCCCTCGGCGGTGAGGACGTCGGTGTCGCGGAAGTGCTTGTCGAAGCGGAGGCCGCCGAAGCGGATGTTCACCTCGTCGAGGGCCAGCGGCACCGCCTCGCGGCGGAGGCAGTTGATGGACGCGGTGGTGGCGCAGGGGACGGTGTACTCGACGTTGACGTTGCGCGAGCGGGAGAAGTCGTCGCTCTGCTGGTAGCCGCCGACGACGCGGTAATAGACCTCGCCGCCGAGGGCGCCGGCGTGGCGGATGTCGCCGCGCTTGGTGTTCAGGTCACCGGCCGAGAGCAGCAGGCGTCCGCCCGGGCTGCCTTTCGGGGAGCGGGTGGTCATGTTCAAAACGCCGCTGAAGGCGTTCGCGCCGTAGAGCGCCGAGCCGGGACCGCGCACCAGCTCCACGCTGGCCATCTCGTCGAGCGGGAAGGAGAGCGCCGCCCACTCCTGCGATCCGAGGAAGGCCACCGCCGGGTCGCGTCCGTCGATGAGAGTCAGGATGCGGCGGTTCAGCGAGCTGTTGAAGCCGCGGGCGTTGAAGTTCGTGTCATAGAGGCCGCTGTTGGTGAAGTCGACGCCCGGCGCCGACTCGACGATGCGCGGCGCCTGCCCGGAGGGGGCCACCGCGGCGATGTCCTCCTGCTGCATGACCGTGACCGCGGCCGGCGCCTCGACGACGCGCTCCACGCGGCGGGAGGCCGAGTAGACGGTGATGGTCTCGGCCACGCTCAGCTGCCAGTCGACCTTCTTGTCGATGCGGGCTGTGCCGCCCGAGGAGACGACCACGCCGGTCTCGTTCGCGACCTGTTCGCCAGCGACGAACTGCAGCGAGTAGGTTCCGGGAGGCACGGAGAAACGGAAGTCTCCGTTGGCGTCGGAGAGCTGCGCCTCGCCGGTCTCGATGACCTGGACGATGACGCCGCCGATTCCGCCTCCATCGGCGCGGGTGATCCGGCCGGTGATGTTGCCGTTGGCGGCATAGAGAGAAAGGGTAAAGAGGGACATGAGTATCCCTAAGAACAGGGAACGGACGGTGCGGCCCAACGCCATACGACAATCCTCCTCGATTGTGACCCCGTGGACAGTTTCTGGAGCGAGATGAAGGTAACGCGGGCATGCACGCGCGTCAATTGGTTTCCCTGCGGGGAGGTACGAGGGACGAGTCCCACCCACCCCCTGAGCTGCGGGCGGGCGGGACTCGTACCTCGTCCCTCGTACCTCGTACCTCCCCCGTCACTTCCAAACCATGACCCCGTCGAAGAAAAAGCGGCGCACGTTGTAGCGGAGTTGTTCGGCGGCGTGGCGCGGGTGGCGGATCCATTCGATGGTGAAGCGTCCGGGCGGGCGGTAGGTGCGGTTGAAGAGCACCTCGGTTCGGGCGGCCGCGGGAAAGAGGCGCAGGATCTCGGCGGCGCTCCAGTAGAGATGGGTGACGTCGTAGCGCGGGCGGCGGCGGAGGATGCGGTCGACGATGAAGCGCTGCGCCTCGTTCGGCAGCAGGGCGATGCCGGGGACGCCGAAGTGGGGGTCGCGGCGGAAGAGGTAGCGCACGCGCGCGGGAGTGGTGACGACGCAGACGCCGCCCGGCCGCAGGACGCGCATCGCCTCGGCCGCCACCTCGCGCGGGCGCTCCACGTGCTCGATCGTGTCGAGGAGCAGGACCACGTCGAAGCTCCCGCCGGCGAACGGCAGCGCCGCGCCGTCGCCGACGGTGCTGTGCAGGGGGACGAGCTCCCGCAGCGCGTTGAGCTCCCGGTTCGGGGCGAGGTCGAGGGTGAAGGCGCGGGCCTCGGCCATCGTGGCGAAGGCGAAGCTCACCCCGCCGTTGCCGGAGCCGACGTCGAGGACGCGCGCGCCGGGCGGCGTCTGCAGGTGCTTCGCGATCGAGACGCCGGCGTCGAACCGGCCGAGGGCGAAGGCGAGCTGGGAAGCGTAGTGCGGCTGGTCGGGGGCGATGTAGAACTCGCGCGACACCGTCTCCGCGAACTGCCTCCGCAATTCGTCGACGCCGTTCATCGCGCGTCAGGTAGCGGCGGCGCGGCGGAGGCTGGCGCCTCCGCTACCAAAGCGGCGGCCGTGCCGCCGCACTCCACACGCGTCACTGCGACTGCACCACGAAGAGGAAGATCATCAGCAGCGTGGCGATGGTCAGGAAGAGCAGCGTCACCTTCACCCACGACCACGGCGCCGTGCCGTCACATTTGCCGGTCACGCCGTTGACGAGGTAGCGGTACGGCTTGCCGTGATAGTCGTACGCGGCGATCCAGATCGGCAGGAGGCAGTTCTTGTACGCCACCGCCGAGAAGGTGGTTTGCACCTGCAGGTTGCGGTGCGTGTCGCCCGGCACCTCGCGCCCGCAGGCGTCGCGGATCTGGGCGTTCATGCGCCCTTTGGCGTTCTCCAGGGCCTCGGGGAGGTCGACCGCGTTCTCCTCGGCCAGGAAGCCGGAGAGGTACTGCGGGTCGTACGGCGTCAGCTCCGCGGTCGGGAACGGCTCGATGCGCTGGCTGAGCCACGGGTCGATGCCGCGCGAGGCCGGCACGGCCACGTCGTCGAAGAAGAGCTGCAGGTCGCCCTCGGCATGCTCCCAGCGGATGCGCTGCTCCTGCTTGTTGACGAGGCGGCCGTTCTCCCGCACCTGCACCGTGACGTAGTAGATGTGGCCGGCCTCGGCCTCCCAGTGCGAGAACGTGGCGGCGTCGAAGGTCCAGAAGGGGATGTAGGCGCCCTGGATGCCGGTCGTGCGCGCGGCGCGCTTGAGATCGTTCGGGCGCAGCCAGAGTCCGGAGAGCCACTGCCGGAAGAGGTTCAGCGCCGACTCCTGCGAGACCTTGAACGGCAGCAGTCCCTCGGGACGCACGACGCTGGCGTTCGGCGGCGCCTCGACGACGGCGTTCGTGCCGCAGAACGGGCAGGCGCTGGCGGCCACGTGCGGCTCGAGCGTCGTGTGCGCGCCGCAGCGCTTGCAGGCCACGACCTTGCGCTCCGCGCCCCAGCCGAGGTCGCGCGGCGCGCGAAGCGCGGCGTCGACCGGCTTCTCGTCGACGCGCCCCGAAGGGGCGGTCACGGTCTTCACCGTGCCGCACCACGGGCACTTCAGCGCCGTGACGCCCGGCTCCCAGCGCAGGTCGGCACCGCACCCCTCGCAGGGGAACTTGCGGACCTTGGTGGCGATCGCTTCTGCGGTCATGTGCAAACGTAGGGCGGGCTTCAGCCCGCCTCCCCCGTGGATGGGCGGGCTGAAGCCCGCCCTACGTTGAGGTTACTTTACCGGCGGTGGGGGAGGCGGGGGCATCTGCGAGCTTCCTCCGCCCAGCTCCGGATACGTCTCGATCGGTGCCCAGCCCGAGGCGCCGGGGCGCCACGCCTGCGTGCTCGCCGCGACCTGTCCGCTCTGCACCATCGCCTTGAGTCCGTCATCGGTGTACGGGCCGTACGTCTTGCCGTCGATGGCGATCGACCAGCGCGGGGCGTTCGTCGTGCCGCTCGGCGGCGGGGGAGGGGCGCTCTGCTGCTGCTGCTGGCCGAAGGCCGCGCCCATGGCGTTGCCCATGGCCACGCCCGCGCCGAGGCCCACGCCGGCGCCGGCGATGCCGCCGGGGTTCGCCGCGGCGACCTTGATCGACTCGGCGGCCTGCATCTGCGTGTACTGATTCATGCGGTCGCCGAGGACGCCCAGCTTCGTGCGCTGGTCGATCGCGGCTTCCACTTCCTCGGGAAGGGAGATGTTGTCGATGTTGAAGCGCGCCAGGTCGAGGCCGAACGCGGCGAACGACGGCTGCAGCTCCTTCTGCGCGAGCTGCGACAGCTCGCGGTACGACGAGGCCAGGTCCAGCGCCGCGATCTTCGACTCCGCCACGATGTCCGACAGGTGGCTGATGATCGTGGAGCGGAGCTGCACGAGGATGTCCTCGGTGGTGGTGAGTCCCTGCGTGCCGACCACGGTCTTGAAGAACTCGCGCGCGTCGGCGATGCGGATCGCGTACGTGCCGAAGGCCCGCATGCGGATCATGCCGAACTCGGCGTCGCGCATCATGACCGGGTTCTGCGTCCCCCACTTCAGGTCGGTGAAGAGGCGCGTGTTGAAAAAGTAGACCTCCGCCTTGAACGGCGAATCGAAGCCATACTTCCAGCCGCGCAGCGTGGTCATGATGGGCATGTTCTGCGTCGACAGCTCGTAGCGGCCGGGCTTGAACACGTCCGCGACTTCGCCCTCGTTGACGAAGATCGCCACCTGGTTCTCGCGCACGGTGAGCTGCGCGCCCATCTTGATTTCCTGGTCATGCACCGGGAAGCGGTAGACGAGCGTGTTGCTGCTCTCGTCCAGCCACTCGATGATCTGGATGAACTCGTTTTTGAGTGCGTCCCAAAGACCCATGATTGTTGCCTCCGTGTAACGGGTGCATATTACGTGGAATTTGGCCGGGGGTTATGGGTTGGCGTCCGGCGCATGAAGAAACTCCTTTGTCTCCTGTTCGTTAGCACTGCCGCGCTCGCCGACGAGGGGATGTGGATGCCGCAGCAGATGCCGCAGCTCGCCGCCGAGCTGCAGAAGGCGGGCATCACCCTCGATCCGAAGCGCCTGGCCGACCTGACCGGCGATCCGATGGGGGCGGTGGTCTCGCTGGGCGGCTGCACGGCGTCGTTCGTCTCGCCGGACGGCCTGGTGGTGACGAACCATCACTGCGCCTTCGGCTCCATCCAGCACAACGCCACGCCGGAGCGCGACCTCATCACGAACGGCTTCCTGGCCCGTACCCGCGCCGAGGAACTGCCCGCCGCGCCGGGAACCAAGGTGTGGGTGACCACCAACATCGAGGACGTGACGGAAAGGGTGACAAACGTAGGACGGGCTTCAGCCCGTCCCCCGGGCGGGGCGGGACGGGCTGAAGCCCGTCCTACGTTGAGCGACAGCGCGCTGGCGAAGCACATTGACCGGGTCACCAAAGAGCTCGTGGCCGAGTGCGAGAAAGCCGGCGGCGTGCGCTGCCGCGTCTCCTCGTTCTTCGAGGGGTCGCAGTACCTCCGTCTCACGCAGATGGAGCTCGCCGACGTGCGCCTCGTCTACGCGCCGTCGCGGATGATCGGCGAGTTCGGCGGGGAGATCGACAACTTCGAGTGGCCGCGCCACACCGGCGACTTTGCCTTCTACCGGGCCTACGTCGACGGCAAGCCGTACCGCCCGAAGCACTGGCTGAAGCTGGCCACGCAGGGGGTGAACGAGGGCGACGCGGTGCTCGTGGCCGGCTACCCCGGCCGCACCTTCCGCTACAAGACCGCGGACGAGGTCCGCCACTACAAGGAGTTCGTCTATCCGACGAACATCCGTTACTACACCGACGTCATTCATCTCCTGGAAGAGGCGGGGAAGGGGAGCCGGGACGTACAGATCCGCAACGCCTCGCGCATCAAGAGCCTGGCGAACGCGCTGAAGAACTACACCTCCGTGAGCGAGGGCTTCACCCGCGACAAGATCGTGGAAGCGCGCCTGGAGCGGGAGGCGAAGATGCGCGCCGCCTCGGCCGACGTACTCGACGAGATCGCCCGCCTGAACGCGGAGCACTTCCGCAACCGCGAGCGCGACCTCATCCTCGACTTCATCACCGGCCGCGGCTCGCCGATGCTGCAGCAGGCCTTCACCATGGTCCGCCTGGCCACCGAGCGCCCGAAGAAAGACATCGACCGCGTGGCCAAGTATCAGGAGCGCGAGTGGGCGGGCCTCAAGAGCAGCTCCGACCGCGCGCAGCGCACGATCGAGCCGGGCAGCGACCGCGCCGTCATGGCCTACTTCCTCAAGGAGGGGAAGGAGATCAAGCCGCTGCAGAACGTCGACCTCGACGCCCTCTACGCCAACACGAAGATCGCCGACCAAGCCGAGCGCACGAAGATGCTCGGCGAGTCGGTGGCGCAGCTGAAGGCGCGCAAGGACTCGATGCTCGACCTCGCCTTCGCGCTGCTGCCGCTGTTCGAGGCGCGCGAACGGGAGGAGCTGGCGTGGAGCGGCGCGATGGCGCGCCTCCGCCCGCGCTACTTCGACGTGCTCCGCCAGGTCAGCGGCGGCGCGGTGCTCTACCCCGATGCGAACTCCACGCTGCGCATCACCGTCGGCCGCATCGAGGGCTACACGCCGCGCGACGCCACGCACTACGAGCCGCAGACCACGCTGCGCGGCCTCCTGGAGAAGGAGACCGGCAAGGACCCGTTCGAGAACCCGAAGACGCTCCTCGCCGCGGCGGCCGATCCGGCGAAGACGCGCCCGTACGTCGACCGCGAGCTGGGCGACGTCCCGGTCAACTTCCTCTCCACCTGCGACACCACCGGCGGCAACTCCGGCTCGCCCACGTTGAACGCGAAGGGTGAGCTGGTGGGCCTGCTCTTCGACGGCAACTACGAGTCCATCGACTCCGACTTTTTGTTCACGCCCGCCATCACCCGCTCGATCCACGTGGACGCGCAGTACATGCTCTGGGTGATGGACGCCGTCGACGGCGCCGATGAACTGATCCGCGAGCTCGGCGCGGAGCCGAAAGTCTGAAAACGTAGGACGGGCTTCAGCCCGTCCCCCCCGGGGAGGCGGGCTGAAGCCCGCCCTACGTTATGCTTCTGTCCGTCCATGGAAATCGGCAGTGAATGGCTCGTCGAAGCTGGGGGGTGTGATGCGGAGGCGCTGCGCGACGTCGCCACGCTGGGCGCGCTCTTCGCGCGTCTGATCGCGGAGCTCGAGCTCCATCCGCTGCACGAGCCGTCGTGGCACGCCTTTCCCGGACCCGGCGGCGTGACGGGCTTCGTGATGCTCACGGAGTCGCACCTGGCCTGCCACACCTATCCCGAGCACGGCATCGCGGCCATCAATCTCTACTGCTGCCGCCCGCGTCCGGACTGGCCGTGGGAGGAGCGGCTGGCGGAGCTGCTCGGCGCGCGCGAGGTGCGCGTGCGCCGCGTGGAGCGGTGGACATGACCGCCGCCAACTGTCCCTCCTGCGGCGCGCAGGTCACGTTCGCCATCGGCTCGTCGGCCGTGGTCATCTGCGACACCTGCCGCTCCGTCGTGGCCCGCACCGACCGCGGCATCGAGACGTACGGCAAAGTCGCCGACCTGATCGACACCGGCTCGCCGCTGCAGGTCGGCGCCACGGGCCGCCACGAGGGACTGCACTTCCGCATCACCGGACGCACGCAGCTCCGCCATCAGGCCGGCGGCGTGTGGGACGAGTGGTACGCCGCGCTCGACGACGGCCGCTGGATGTGGCTGGCCGAGGCGCAGGGACGCTTCTACGTCACCTTCCCGACCAACGTCGCCGTCCCGCCGTACGAGGCGCTCTCCCTCGGCGCGCCGCTCCTCGAAGGACTCGTCGTCGCCGAGCTCGGCGAAGCCGCGCTGCTCTCCGCCGAAGGGGAGCTCCCGTGGAAGCCCACCCCCGGCTACACCTATCGCTACGCCGACCTCACCGGCCCGCAGAACCGCTTCGCCACCATCGACTACAGCGAAGACCCCCCTCTCGTCTTCCAAGGCACCGAAACCAGTCTTCAGACGCTGAGCGTGCTGGACGTAGGTCGGGCTTCAGCCCGACCCAAACTCACCACCCTCAACTGCCCCAACTGCGCCGGCGCCCTCGAGCTCCGCGCGCCCGACCAGGCCGAGCGCATCTGGTGCCCCTACTGCGGTGCGGGACTCAACGTCACCGCGGGCAAGCTGCAGTACTTCGACCGGCTCAAGAAGAAAAAAGTCGAGCCGGTGATCCCCCTCGGCACGACCGGCACGATCGACGACGACGCCTACGTCGTCGCCGGCTTCATGCAGCGCGCCGTCACCTTCGACCGCGACTACTTCTGGACCGAATACCTCCTCTACAACCCCGCGCGCGGCTACCGCTGGCTCGTGCACAGCGACGGACACTGGAGCTTCGTCATCCCGCTCCGTCCCGGCGAAGTGGGCGACGCGCAGCCCACCGGCGCGCAGGGCACCGTGCAGTACGGCGGGAAGCCGTACCGCCTCTTCCAGCAGGCCACGGCCCGCGTGACGTACGTGGTGGGGGAGTTCTACTGGCGCGTGGCGGTCGGCGAGAAGGCCGACACGGTGGACTACGTCCGCCCGCCGTTCGGGATCTCGAAAGAGCTGTCCGTGGGCGGCGCGAAAGAGATCAACTACTCCCACGCCCGCTACATGCAGTTGAAGGAAGTGTCCACGGCGTTCGGCATCGAGCGCCTCCCGCCTCCCGAGGGCATCGGGCCGATGCAGCCGTTCCCGGGGTCGACGCTCGGCATCCCGTTTCTGTTCATGCTGCTGCTGCTCATCGGCACGGCGGTCTTCCTCGGCATCACGCTGCCGAAGCGCACGGTGCACGACCGCACCTACGACGTGGCCACGGCGGCGGTGCCCGAGGGAGCGCCGGAGAACGCGCGGGTCCTCTTCAGCGCGCCGTTCCAGCTCACCGGGGAGCACAACGTGCAGGTGCGGGCGGAGGCGGCCACGCCGCTCGAGAACACCTGGGTGCACCTCGGCGTCGACCTCGTGGCCGAGCAGTCGGGGATCATGCAGTCCTTCGAGATGCCGCTCCAGTACTACAGCGGCGTCGACGGCGGGGAGAGCTGGAGCGAGGGGAGGACGCGCGACAGCACCATCCTCGGACGTCCGGAGAAGGGGCCGCACATCCTGCGCGTCGAGACGCAGTGGGAGCCGGGCAAGCCGCCGCCGCGGGTGCGGCTGACCGTGCGCGAGGGCGTCTTCCGCGGGTTGTATTTCTTCCTGGCCCTGATCGGCATCAGCATCCTGCCGCTGCTGGCGGTGATCCGCAAAGTGTCGTTCGAGGCGCGCCGCTGGCAGGACAGCGCCCACAGCCCCTTCGGGCAGATCTCCGCGGGAGATGACGATGAAGAAGAGGAGTGAGCCATGCTGAAAGCGTTGTATGTCGTGGTGGGACTGCTGATCGTCGGCGGCTACGGCTACGCCGGCTACCGCGGCATGGAGATCTCCACCGCGCGGAAGCAGGTCGCGCAGCCGGGCATGCGCGGCGCGGCCGGCGGCTCGCGGGTGTTCTGGTATGGCGGTTATCGAGGAGGCAAGTGATGGATCTCGCCCCGTTTCTCCGGACGTTTCTCAGCACCGTCGTCTACACCATCTTCGGCGTGATCGTGTTCGGCCTGGCCTACTGGGCCATGATCAAGGTCGCGCCGTTCTCCATCCGCAAGGAGATCGAGGACGATCACAACAACGCGGTGGCGATCCTGATGGCCGCGGTGATCCTCGGCCTGGCGATCATCATCGCCGCGGCATTGCACGGATAAGGCTTGATCAACCGTACCCCGATCCTCTTCCTCAACGTCCTGATCATCGCCGCGTGCGGCCTGATCTACGAGCTGCTCGCGGGGACGGTGGCCAGCTACGTCCTCGGCGACTCGGTCACGCAGTTCTCGCTGATCATCGGCCTCTACCTGTCGGCGCTGGGCGTGGGGGCATGGCTCTCGCGGTTCCTCGACCGCGACCTGGCGGCGCGCTTCGTCGACGTCGAGCTCGGCGTGGCGCTCATCGGCGGACTCTCGGCGCCGATGCTCTTCCTCGGCTTCTCGCGCCTGGAGTGGTTCCACCTCTTTCTCTATGGCGTGGTCTTCGTCATCGGCGTGCTGGTCGGGCTCGAGCTGCCGATCCTGATGCGCATCCTCAAGGAGCACCTCGATTTCAAGGAGCTCGTCTCCCGCGTGCTGAGCTTCGACTACCTCGGCTCGCTCTTCGCGGCGGTGCTCTTTCCGATGTTCCTCGTGCCGCGCCTCGGCCTCGTGCGCACCTCCATCGTCTTCGGGCTGCTCAACGCCGCGGTGGGGCTGTACGGGACGTGGCTGCTGCGTCCTCTGCTGCGAGGCGTGTTCGTGCTGCGGGCGCGCGCGGTGTTCGTCGTGGTGGTGCTGCTGATCGCGCTGCTGCGCGCGGACGTGCTCACCGAGCTCTCCGAGGATGAGCTGTACGCGGACGACATCGTCTACTCCTCCAGCTCGCCGTATCAGCGCATCCTCGTCACCAGCAACGCGGCGGGCTTCCAGCTCTTCCTGAACGGCAACCTGCAGTTCAGCTCCGCCGACGAATACCGCTATCACGAGGCGCTCGTGCATCCCGCCATGTCCGCCGCGGGCGCGCCCAGGCGCGTGCTGATCCTCGGCGGCGGCGACGGCCTGGCGCTGCGCGAGGTGCTCAAGTACCGCGGCGTGGAGCACGTCACGCTGGTCGACCTCGATCCCGCCATGACCGCGCTCTCGTCGCGCTTCCCGCCGCTGGCGCGGCTGAACGAGGGCGCGTTCCGCGACCGCCGCGTGCGCGTGGTGAACGAGGACGCCATGATCTGGATCGAGCGCGTGCGGGAGCAGTTCGACGTGGCCATCGTCGATTTCCCCGACCCCGGCTCGTTCTCCCTCGGCAAGCTCTACTCGACGCGCTTCTACCGCCTGCTGCGCGCGCGCCTGGCGCCCGGCGCGGCGGTGGCGGTGCAGAGCACGTCGCCGCTGTACGCGCGGCAGTCGTACTGGTGCATCGTCCGCACGATGGAGGCCGCGGGGCTGTACGTGCGGCCGTACCAGGCCACCGTGCCGTCGTTCGGCGTGTGGGGCTTCTCGCTGGCGCGCGTCGAGCCGTTCGCGGCGCCGTCGCGCGTGACCGTGCCGGTGCGCTTCCTCGACGACGCCACGCTCGCGGCCATGTTCGTCTTCCCCCGCGACATGCAGCCCGTGCCGGTCGAGATCAACCGCCTCGACAACCAGGTGCTGGTCCGCTACTACGAGGACGAGTGGCGCAAGTGGAGCTGAGCCGCCGCGAGCTGCTGGCGGCGTTTCTCGGCGCGCCGTTCGCGGCGCTGGCCTGCCGCGAGAAGCCGCTGCCTCTTCCTCCCGGTGCTCTGGTCGGCGCGTCCGACAGTGTCGGCCACCGCCTGCGCGGTCCAACGCCCCAACCTTCACGCTGGGAGACGCACGACGTGGTCATCGCGGGAGGCGGCGTGGCCGGCCTCTCGGCCGCGTGGCGTCTCGCCGGTGCCGGCGTGCGCGACGTGGTCCTCTTCGAGCTCGAGCCCGCCCTCGGCGGCACCTCGCGCAGCAGCGCGTCGTTCCCGTGGGGCGCGCACTACATCGTCGCGCCGTCGGCGGAGAACCGCGTGCTGGTGCGGCTGCTCGATGAGATGGGCGTCTTCCACGTAGGACGGGCTTCAGCCCGTCCCCCCGGGGGAGGCGGGCTGAAGCCCGCCCTACGCTCTGTTGCCGAGCAGTTCCTCGTCCGCGACCCCGATGAGCGCCTTTTCTACCGCGGGCGCTGGTACGAGGGGCTGTATCTGTACGCCGGCGCGACACACGAAGATCTGCGTCAGCTCAAAGCCTTCGAGGCGGAGATCGCACGCTGGTCCGCATGGCGCGACGCGAAAGGGCGCCGCGCCTTCGACATCCCGGTTGCGCACTCCTCGGACGATGCGGAAGTGACCGCGCTCGACCGCCTCTCCATGCGCGAATGGATGGACGCGCGCGGCTTCACCTCGCCGCGGCTGCGCTGGCTCGTCGAATACGCCACGCGCGACGACTACGGCGCGCTCCTCGACCACACCAGCGCCTGGGCGGGCGTCTTCTACTTTGCCGCGCGCGACCAGCGTCCCGCCGTCACCTGGCCCGAGGGGAACGGGAGACTCGTGGCGCACCTCGGGCGCTCCGCGCCGTCACGCACGTCATGGCTGGTCACGAGCCTCACTCCCACGGCGGACGGCGTCGATGTCGTGGCCATCCACGGCGACGAGGCGGTGGGCGTGCACGCCAGGCGGGTGATCTTCGCCGGCCCGCAGTTCGTGGCGCGGCACATCATCCCGTCGCGGGAGACCTCGGCGGACTTTACGTACAGCTCGTGGATGGTGGCCAATCTCACGATCCGCGAGCGTCCCGCGTCCACCGGCTTTCCGCTGGCGTGGGACAACGTCCTCTACGACTCTCCCGCCCTCGGCTACGTCGTCTCCACGCACCAGCGCGGGATCGATCGCGGGCCGAGCGTGCTCACGTACTACTACGCGCTCTGCGGCGCCGACGTGCGGCGCGAGCGCGAGCGCCTCCTCTCCGCCGGACGCGATGCCTGGGCCGAGGTCGCGCTGGCCGACCTGTCGCGCGCCCATCCCGAGCTGCGCTCGCTCACCGAGCGCGTCGACGTCATGCGCTGGGGCCACGCCATGGTCCGCCCGCTGCCGCACTTCGTCTGGAGCGAAGCGCGAAAACGCGCCTCCGCACCGCACCGCGGCATCCACTTCGCCAACACGGACCTCAGCGGCGTCGCGCTGTTCGAAGAAGCGCTGTACCACGGCGTGCGGGCCGCGGAGGAAGTGCTGGAAGAGCGGGGCGGCCCGAGCTGGCTCTGACTGTCATCCTGAGCCCCGCAGAGGGCGAAGGATCCCCTGCCTACGCAGCGGGTACGGGGTTCCGGCAGGGGGTCCTTCGCCGTCTGCGCGGCTCAGGATGACAGGTCGAGCCTCTCCACCATCCCGCCGCGCACCCGGATCTTCACCGTGCGGTCGTACGCGTCGCGCACCCAGACCCGCGGGTCGTCGGAGTCGAGATCGTGGAGGCGGGCCATCAGCTCCTCCGGCGAGTCGAGGACCTCGCATTCGCCGTCGTCGGTGATGATGCGGATGGGGAATTCGGGCGACATCGACTAAACTATATGTCCTTCAACGCAGTACACCCCTCAACTCAACCAAGGAGTTCCCATGTCGGGCCATAGCAAGTGGAGCACGATCAAGCACAAGAAAGGTGCGGCCGACGCCAAGCGCGGCAAGATCTTTACGCGCATCCTCAAGGAAATGACAGTGGCCGCGCGCCTCGGCGGCGGCGATCCCGCCGGCAATCCCCGCCTGCGCTCGGCGGTGGCCGAAGCGAAGGCCAACAACATGCCGAAGGACAACATCGAGCGCGCCATCAAGCGCGGCACCGGTGAGATCGAGGGCGCGCAGTACGAAGAGCTGACCTACGAGGGCTACGGTCCGGGCGGCGTGGCGGTCATCGTCGAGGCGCTCACCGACAACGGCAACCGCACCACTCCCGAGATCCGCCGCATCTTCGAGAAGAACGGCGGCAACCTCGGCACGCCCGGCTCGGTGCGCTTCCAGTTCGAGAAGAAGGGCTACTTCGCCGTCGAGAAGAGCGCCGCTTCCGAGGACAAGCTCATGGAAGTCGCGCTCGAGGCGGGCGCCGACGACCTGCAGACCGACGACCCGGAGGTCTTCGAGATCTACACCACGCCCGAGAGCTTCGAGGCCGTGCGCCAGGCCCTCGAGGCCAACAAGATCCCGACGCTCGAAGCCAAGCTGGGGATGATTCCCTCCACCTACGTCGCGCTCGACGAAACGAAGGGGAAGGCCATGATGCGCCTCCTGGAGATGCTCGACGACCACGACGACACCCAGAATGTCTGGTCGAACTTCGACATCCCGGCCGAGATGATGGAAACGGCATAAGAGCGAGCGATGAGCGATGAGCGATGAGCGATGAGCGCTCTCCCGGTTCATCGCTCATCTCTCATCGTTCATCGTTCCCCACGACCGCGAGGTCGTCCGCGCCGCCGGCCACCGCGCCGATGGCGCCGCCGACCAGTATGCCGATCGGGCCGAACGGTGCGCCGAGGGCCGCGCCGACCGCGGCCGCGCCGAGGCCCGTACCGACCGGATGAGAGCCGGGCTCGCCAGTGATGGGGTGATTTGGCGAATCCATACAGAGCACAGGAGGTGCCCGTTCAGCGCCGCGTGGCAAGCACTGCGGCCACCGCGGCGAGCGCGAGAATCGCTCCCGCGAAGAACGCCGCGTACGGCGAGACTTGCTGATACAGCAGCCCGAACAACGCGCTGCCCGCGAGCACGCCGAAGCCGTTGGCGAGGTAGTAGATGCCGAAGCTCTTCCCGCGCGCTTCGGCGGGGACGAGGTCGGCGATCCACGCCCGCTCGGCGCCTTCGGCGAGCGTGAACGGAATCGCGTAGGCGATGAAGAGGATCACGAACATCGGCAGCGTGGTGGCGAAGGGGAAGAGGACGTAGATCACGGCGTAGCTGGTCCACCCCGCCACGAGCAGCCAGCGCCGGTCGACGCGGTCCGAGAGCGCGCCGGCGCGCGTGGAGAAGAGCGATTTGATGATGTGATGCGCCGCCCAGAGCGCCGGCAGCATGGCCGCGGAGACGCCGGCCGCGTGCGCCTGCAGGAGCAGGAACGCGTCGCTGGAGTTGGCGAGGGCGAAGAGGGCCACGGCGGTGATGGCGCGCTTGAAGAGCGATGAGCGATGGGCGATGAGCGATGAGTCTCCGCGCCGTTCATCGCTCATCGCTCCGCGGTCATCTCTCGTTTCCCGCAGCCATACTCCCAGCATGATCGCGGCGATCGCGCCCGGAATGACGGCCAGGTAGAACGTCGTCCGCAGCGACAGCCCGAAGCCCTGCATCAACAGCAGCGCGAGCAGCGGCCCGGCGATGGCGCCGGTGTGGTCGAGCGCGCGGTGGAAGCCGTACGCCTGGCCGCGCTGCTCCTTCGGCGTGACGTCGGCGATCATCGCGTCGCGCGGCGCGGAGCGCATCCCCTTGCCCGTGCGGTCGATGAGCCGGGCCGCGAGCACGAGGGGCCAGACCGTGGCGGCGGCGATGAGCAGCCGCGACGCCGCGGCCAGGCCGTATCCCGACACCACCCACGGCTTCCTGCGCCGCTGCCGGTCGGAGATGGAGCCGGAGAAGTATTTGAGGATCGACGCCAGCCCGTCCGCCACCCCTTCGATCATCCCGATGACCACCGGCGTCGCGCCGAGGGTGGTGGAGAGGAAGATGGGGAGGAGCGGGTAAATCAGCTCGCTGGCCGTGTCGTTGAGCAACGCGGCCAGACCGAGCAGGATGACTTGCGGTTTCAGACGCTGGCGCATGGCCGCGCGCAGTCTAAGTCACCAGCGGACCGCCGGCGTCCTCGCCGGCTGTCTCCGCAGGCGTCCCGCCTGCGGCCCGGGGGGTGGCGGCGAGACGCCGCCACAGACAGCCGGCGGGACGCCGGCGGTCCGCTGTCCGCTACGGACAGCCGCTCCGGATCGGGTCGGCTTCCACCTCGAACACGCGGTTGCCGGTCACGCCGCTCACGCGCAGGCTGTGGAACGCGGCCGGGAGGGCGGGGGAGGCGGGCGAGGTCGACGTCGCGCTGTTGGCCACCCACAGCGGCATGCCCCACACCGCCGTGCAGCACTTCGCCTGCGACTGGAACCAGTTGTACTGCAGGTTCGTCGCGCCGGCCGGCGTGCTCACGCTGGAGATGATGCCGTTGCCGTTGCAGCCGGTGCCGTCCACCGGTGCGCTGGCCACGGCCGTCGACCCCTCGGGGCCGATGCGGCCGCGCACCACGTCCCAGATCGCCGGTCCCATCTCCTGTCCCGACATGTAGAAGGCGAATCCGCCCACGTCGTGCTTCCGGATCACTTTCAGGATCTTCTGCTGCAGCGCGTACGCGTCGATCTGCACGCCGTTGAACGGCGAGGTGAAGGTCAGCTCGTCATTGATGTTCCGGCCGACGGTGCCGCCGGGAGTGGCCACCGAGTTGGCCGACTTGCCGGTGTCGAAGTTGTGCGCGTACCACGGCAGGCCGACGATGATCTTCTTGTGGTCCGACACCTGGTCGCGGGCGAAGGTCAGCGCCTCGTCCATGTACTGGTTGTGCACCAGCGACTGCTTCGAGCCGATGTCGTTGTACATCATGATCTTCAGGTAATCGGCGGCGCCGTTCTCCGTCAGGCCGCGATAGTCGTAGATGCGCGACTGGCTCGAGTCCCATTCGCCGGTGACGCTGCGCTTCCGGTAGACGCAGACCGAGACGATCTTGTTCGGCAGCCGCTTCTTGATGCGGCGGATGAGCGAGGTGAAGTTGTCGCGGTACTTCGGCACGTCCGACTCGAGGCCGCCGCGCAGCATCTCCTCGTAGTCGATGTCCACGCCCGCGTAGCCGTTGTTGTTGACCATGGCCGCGATCTTGTCGGCGTGGTCGTTCATGTCCGCCTCGCTGCGGAAGATGAAGCTCATGTACTGCTGCGGCGTGTAGGGGTCGGGGTTGACCGTGTCGTGATTGCGGACGATCGGGACCAGGGCCGCATTGCCCAGGGTGGGGCGGTCGCGCGGCTCTTCATGCTTGTCCTTGAGCACCACCACCGGACCGTTCGGGCCGTTGACGGTGGTGAAGTAGTACCAGAAGGGATTGACCTCGTGGACGAACTGCCCGGCGTTCTCGGTGTTGAAGTTGGCGACGCTGTTCGGGTTGTCCCAGTAGATGCGCATCCAGACCGAGATGCGGTAGTTGTTGGCGTAGGCGCTGGACGCTGCGATCGTCAGCGCGAAGGCGAAGATGAGGCGTTTCATGGAGGGTCTCCAGGAGTCAGAGGTTTGAATTGTTGACTGCGACTGAACTGCCCTGCGAAGCGAAAAGTTATTTAGCGCTTTGCGTGCCAGGAAAAGCGATCATGTGCCCGTGACTCCCGACTACGACGTCTTCGTCTCGCACGCGAGCGAGGACAAGGCGCGCTTCGTCGATTCCTTCGTCGCCGCGTTGGAGGCGCGCGGGCTGAAGGTCTGGTATGACGCGAAGCTGAGCGCGCTGTGGAACCAGGAGGCGACGTTCGGCGGGACGCGCATCCTGCCGATCCGGCTCGACCTCGATCACGCCACCATGACCGCGCGCTCGCCGCTGCTGGCGGCGCGTGCCGCGCTGGGGTGGGAGCTCGGCGTGCGCGAGCTCGCGGCACGGGAGCTCTTCGGGCGCGAGACCGAGCTCCCGCGGCTCGAGGCGATGCTCGCGCCGGGCGCCAGCGTGCGCGTGGCGGCGAGCATCGAGGGGCTGGCGGGCGTCGGCAAGACCGAGCTGGCGCTGCATCTGGTCGACCGCCTCAGCGCGAGCGGCCGGTTCCCTGGCGGCATCTTCTGGCTCGACGCGGAGAATCCGGACCTCACGGTGGCGTGGGGGACGACCATCGCCCACGCGCTCGGCGTCGGCGCCGGAGCGGTGGAGGAGCGGGCGGCGATCCGGCGAGCCCGGAACCGCCGACCTGCTGCGCCATCTCGACGGCCACACGCTGGCCATCGAGCTGGCCGCCGCCTACCTGCGGGCGTTGCCCGACGTCACGCCGGCCGCGTACCTGCGGAAGCTCACCGAGGCGTGCGGCACCGCCGGAAGACCTGGCAGCTGCGAGGCGCAGGTTCGTGGAAGGCTGCGCCGAGTTCTCGCGTCGGATCGATCCGGACGAGGGATACCGCATCTACCGAGTGGACGGTCCGCATCTCGAGGCTGCCCTGCGCGACGCCGAGACCGTGCTCGGCTCCGACGATCCGCGCGTCAGCCGGCTGCTCAATGGGGTGGCCGCCGCCCTGCGATCGCTTGGCGAGCTGGCGCGAGCGAAAGAGCTGCTGGAACTGGCGCTGGAGTCGGATCTGAGGAATCTGGGTGAGGAGCATCCGACGGTGGCGACCCTCCGCTTCAATCTCGCAGCGGTCGCGCGGGACACCGGGGATCTGATGCGTGCACGCGAGCTGTTCACACGGACGCTGGCCGCGAGGGAGCGCTCGCTGGGCGCCGATCATCCCGCCACGTCCTTCACGAGAGCTTCGCTGGCGGGCATGCTGTACCGGTTGGGCGAGACCGGACCGGCGCGCGCGGAGACCGAGCGCGCGTTGTGGGCCGTGGCGGACCAGTCCGAGGGCTCGCGGTTCCGCACGCGAGTCGAACGGGCCGCGGCGAGAGTCCTGCGCGAACCGTGACCAGATGTAGACGCGCAGCGTCTGGACTGCGGCAGCGGCCAGCTGCCGCTCTCCAGCTTCGAGAGCGCGAGCTGGCCGCTCGCGCAGTCCAGACGCTGCGCGTTACGGGAGGCGCAGACACCGACAACCGACCACCGACAACATCAGTACAATCCGCCCCGCAATTCACGAAGGGAGTCACATTCACATGGCAATCAGAAAAGTGGGCGTGCTCGGCTGCGGTCTCATGGGCTCGGGCATCGCCCAGGTCGCGGCGCAGGCGGGGTACGACGTGGTCGTCCGCGAGGTCGAGCAGAAGTTCCTCGACAAGGGGCTCTCCGGCATCCAGAAATCGCTCGGCAAGTTCGTCGAGAAGGGGAAGATGCAGCAGGCCGACATGGAGGCCTGCATGGGCCGCCTCAAAGGCTCGACGAACCTCGAAGACCTGGCCGACTGCGACATCGTCATCGAGGCCATCATCGAGAACGCGCAGCTCAAGAAGGACACGTACGCGCAGCTCGACAAGATCGTGAAGCCGGAGGCCATCTTCGCCTCGAACACGTCGTCGCTCACGATCACCGAGCTCTCCATGGCCACAGCGCGGCCGAAGCAGTTCGCCGGCCTGCACTTCTTCAACCCGGTGCCGCTCATGAAGCTGGTCGAGGTGGTGCGCACGATCCTCACCAGCGACGAGACGTTCAACACGACCTTCGAGTTCGCGAAGAGCCTGGGGAAGGAGGCGGTCTCCTGCAAGGACAACTCGGGCTTCATCGTGAACCGCCTGCTGGTGCCGTACATCCTCGACGCCATCCGCGCGTACGAGGAGGGCGTCGGCTCGATCGAGGACATCGACAAGGCCATGATGCTCGGCTGCGGCTACCCCATGGGCCCGTTCACGCTACTCGACTTCGTCGGCCTGGACACGACGTACTTCATCACGCACGTGATGTACGAGGAGTACCAGGAGAAGCGCTTCGCCGCGCCGCCGCTCCTGCGCAAGATGGTCCTGGCCGGCCGCCTCGGCCGCAACAAGACGGGCACGGGCTTCTACGACTACTCCGGCGAGAAGCCGGTGCCGTTCGACGCGAAGCGCTGACCGCCGCTTCGCGTCGAGTTGCTGGTTGCTGTGTTGCTGTGTTCCTTGCGGCTCATGGCAATCCGGCGATGCACCTCAAGCAACCAGCAACCAGCAACACAGCAACAAGAGGGTCCATGAACAACGTACGCACGGAAAACAAAGACGGCATCCTGGTCATCACCATCGACCGGCCGAAGGTGCTCAACGCGCTGAACGCGGAGACGGTGGCCGAGATCGGCCAGGCCTTCGAGGCCGCGCGCGACGACGACTCCGTCAAGGCGGTCATCGTCACGGGCGGCGGCGAGAAGGCGTTCGTGGCCGGTGCCGACATCCGCGAGCTGGCGGAGATGACGCCGGTCACGGGGACGGAGCTCGCGCAGAAGGGGCAGCGCGTCTTCCGCGCCATCGAGCGTTTCCCGAAGCCGGTCATCGCCGCGGTGAACGGCTTCGCCCTCGGCGGCGGCTGCGAGCTGGCCCTGGCCTGCCACATCCGCATCGCCTCGGACAAAGCGCAGCTCGGCCTCCCCGAGGTCACCCTGGGGATCATCCCCGGCTACGGCGGCACGCAGCGCATGGCCAGACTCCTCGGCAAAGGGAGGGCGCTGGAGCTGATCCTCACGGGCGACCGCATCAGCGCGGAGGAAGCGGCGCGCATCGGCCTGGTGAACAAAGTGGTTCCCGCCGATCAGCTGATGACTGCCGCGGAGGAGCTGGCCGGCACCATCGCCAGGCGAGGTCCGCTCGCCGTCCGCGCCGCCATCGAGGCGGTGATGAGCGGCAGCGACATGCCGTTCGAGGAAGGACAGCTCCTCGAGGCCACGCTCTTCGGACTCCTCACCAGCACGGAGGACATGAAGGAGGGAATGAGCGCCTTCCTGGGGAAACGCGCCGCCGACTTCAAGGGCAAATGATCCGAGGTGCGGCGGCTTTCGCCGCCGCACCTCCATGCCAGCGTCAGGGGATGTCGGGGTATTCGCCGAAGTGGTAGGGGATGCCGTCGTTCTGGTCGTCGTACGTGACGAAGTGGTTCTCCTCCGTGATGAATTGCCCGTTCTCGTAGAGCTCGAGGCGGATGTTCAGCGGCGGCGCCACGACGCCGACCTGGCGGCAGTTGCGATAGGTCTGCGTCAGCCACATCACGAAGCGCAGCTTCAGGTCCGGCGGCGGTGAGGGCATGCGGAAGTAGATCGGTCCGGTCTGGCCGATCTCGAGCCCGTTCATGGTCGTGCCGGGGATGTTCACCACGTGCCAGTTGTCGCAGCCGTCGTGAATGGTCGTGTTCCAGACCAGATGCGTGTCGCTGATGACGAACGCGTGCGCGGTCGAATCGGGGTTGTCCCAGGTGATGCGCGCGCGGATGCCGTTCTCGG
>DASPMO010000117.1:0-12419 GCA_035627015.1 Thermoanaerobaculia bacterium
TCGACGCCGACCCGACGGACGAGGACGCCGCGCGTAACCTCATGAAAGCGCTGGCCGAACGCGGCGACACCGCCGGCGCCACCCGCGTCTATCGCCGCCTCGTGGACACACTCCGCCGCACGCTGGACGTGGAGCCCGAGCGCGAGACCACCGCACTCGCCGAACGGCTGAAAAACGTAGGGCGGGCTTCAGCCCGCCACCCCACGGGAGGGGCGGGCTGAAGCCCGCCCTACGTTCGCCGTAAGCGCCCCGTAAGTACCCCGGCCTACATTGCCGGCATGTCACGTTACCTCTTCGCGCCGATGCCGATCACGGGTCACGTGAACCCCGGCCTGCCGATCGCGCGGGAGCTGGTGGCGCGCGGCCACGACGTCCGCTGGTACGCGACGCCGCGCTTCCGCAAGGCCATCGAATCGATCGGCGCGCGCTGGGTACCGTTCCGCGACGCGATGCCGATCGACGAGGAGCGCCTCGACGAGCAGTTCGCCAACCGCCCGAAGGGCGGCATCAACCAGCTCCGCTACGACATCAAGAACATCTTCGTCTCAGCCATGCCGGGGATGCTCCGCGACCTCACCAACGAGCTGCATCGCGAGATGGCGGACGTGGTCGTGGCCGATAACACCAGCGCCGCGGCCGAGGCCGTGCACATGCGCTTCGGGATCCCGTGGGCCGTCTACGGCATCACCGTGCTCGGGCTGCCGAGCCGCGACACGGCGCCGTTCGGCCTGGCGCTGCCGCCGAGCTCCACTCCCCTCGGCCGTCTTCGCAACAAAGCACTCTACTGGCTCGTCGATCGCGTGATCTTCCGCGATGCGAACGCGCACAGCGACAAACTCCGCCGCGGCGTCGGGTTGCCGCCCCTGGGCTCGAGTATTTTCGACTTCTCACGGAAGGCCGACCTCTATCTCCAGGCCTCCGTGCCGTCGTTCGAGTACCCGCGTACGGACCTGCCCGACAACCTGCACTTCATCGGCGCGTCCGTCCCGGCGCCGCCGGCGGATTGGGCGCCGCCCGCGTGGTGGGGCGAGATGGAGGGGCGCAGCGTCGTCCTCGTCACGCAGGGCACCATCAACAACGACTACGACCAGCTGATCCGTCCCGCGATACGAGCACTCGCGGGCGAGGATGTGTTCGTGGTCGTGACCACCGGCAGCAGGCCGGCCTCCGACGTCGCCATGGCTCCCCTGCCCTGGAACGTGCGCGTGGAGCAGTTCATCCCGTACGCGCACCTGATGCCGAAGGTCGACCTGCTGCTGACGAACGGGGGCTACGGCTCGGTGCAGATCGCGCTGGCGCACGGCGTCCCCGTCGTGGCCATCGGCAAGACCGAGGAGAAGCCGGAGATCGCCAATCGCGTGCAGTGGTCCGGCGTCGGCGTCGGACTGAAGGTGCGCGTCCCGTCGGAAGCACAGATCCGAAAGAGCGTTTCCCACGTACTCACTACACCCACATACGCCGCGCGTGCCGAGGCTTTGCGGTACGAGCTGTCGGGCCTCGACCCGGCGCGGGTGGGCGCCGACCTGCTCGAAGAACTGGCCGGCGCGGATGTCCTCACGGAAGAAAGGTGCGCATAGTGATGGTCGGCATTGGTGTGATCGCGGTGGTGCTGATGTTGTTCGTCACGGTGACGAAGGAGGAGCACGAGTAGCTCAGAACTTCCACGTCACGCCGGCGCTGCCGCGTGTGAGCGGATCGATGGGCGAGCCGTCCGAGCGCAGGAGGCGCATGACGTCGGCGCGCAGGAACGTGCGATCGGTCAGGCGGACGCGCACGCCGACACCTGCCTCGACGCTGGCGCGGTCGGAGAGGTTGAAGCCCGGCTGCACCGGCTCGAATGGAAAGTACGGCGGCAGCACGACGAACGGGCTCTCCGGATCGCTCGGCGCATCGATGTAACGCACGCCGGCGCGCACGTACGGTGAGACGCGCTGCGCGGCCATGAATCGCCGAGTCACGCCGAGCGTGATCGGATGCACGGTGAAGTTGCGGAACTCCGATCCCGGAAAGAACTCCCCCTCGGGGATCCCCGGAAAGTCGTACGAGGTAAAGTAACGCGTGTAGAGCGCACGATGCTCCTGCGAGGCGACCGAGAGCTCGGCGTCCCACGCCTCGGTCGGCGCGTACGACACGGCCACGCCGATGCCGGCATTGAACCCGTCGTCCCACGGGTGGATGCGCTGGTTGGAGATGTCCGTGGCCAGGACGCTGACGCGCCACGGATGTTCGGCTGCATGCACGGCGACATTGGCGAGGAGCAGAGCGGCAAGGGTGAGGGTTCTCATGCCGGTGTGACGCATTGCAACCCTGCTGCGTTTCGGCCGTAACTCTGCGCAATGCAGGTACGTCAGATGTGGATGTTCGGTGCAGCGCTCACGCTGCTCACGCTGCTCTCGATCTTCCTCATCGACGCGCCGCTGGCCAGGGCCATTGCCCCCTCGGTCGATGCGAACCGGACGTTCGTCGATCCATTCGTGACGGTGCTCGAATACGCGTTCGGCTTCCCCGTCTCGAAGTTCCTCACCGGCTTCGTGCTCGTCGTCGCGGGAGCCGCACTCTTCGCCTTCCGCCGCCGCCCGCTCGCACGCCTCCTGCTGTACGTGGGCGTCGCCCACCTCGTCAGCCGGCTGCTCGCGGGCGTGCTGAAAAACGTCTTCCTCCGCGCGCGGCCTTACGAGGCAAACGCCGGTGCGTTCTTCGCCGACAATGGCAGCGCCTTCCCCTCCGGCCACGCCGCGCACTTCTGGGCCCTGTTCTTCGCGCTGGCCCTCGCCTTCCCCCGCCTGCGCATCCCCGCGCTGATCCTGGCACTGCTCGTCTCCGCCTCGCGCGTACTGGTCAACGACCACTTCGTGGGCGACGTGCTCGGCTCGGCCGCCATCTGCGCGTTCGTCTGCGCCGCGCTCGCACGGTTCATGGTGCCATCGGCTAAACTGCAACCATCGTGAGCTACCACGAGATCATCACCATCGAGCCCCGAAGGTCCTTTCCGATTTTCCGGAGCTGACGCACGAGGATATCCTCGCCTGCCTCGGTTTCGCCGCCGATCGTGAAGGACAACCATCGGTAGCACGCGATTGAAACTGCTGTTCAGAATCTCTCGCGGAAGCTCGTAGCGCACGTCGCACCGCATCACCCCGGATCCGCGCACGTGCTGCTGCTCGGCCTCGCAACGGCAGACGATTCGGACATCTGGTACTACGCAAAGCCGCGCGCGGCCAGCACGTCGCGCAAATCCCCCGCGAACGCGGCGTCCTCGAGCGCGTAACTGATGAAGATTCGTGGCCGGAAGAGACGCATCAGACCGTCCGTGCGGCAGTATAGATAGCAAGCGAACCGCCATCGTGCCCCGATGATAGAATCGCGAGGGAGCACCGCAATGGCCGTCAGTCCTGTAACCGAGCTCGAGACAGAACTTCGGTTCTTCAATCAGCATCGAACGCGCCTGTTGCAGGATGCGTCAGGCAAATTCGCGCTGATCAAGGGCGAGTCAGTCATCGGGATCTTTGATTCTGACACTGCCGCGATTCGGCACGGCTATCAAACCCTGGGCAACGTCCCGTTCCTGGTGAAGAAGGTGACGGAAGTCGATATCCCCCTGAACTTTACGTCGTTCCATCTCGGAGTGTAGTTGCCTTCATTCGAGATCTCCCTTCCTGATCTCCAAACGTCAGGCCCCATCCTTCAAGGCTTCGTCGGACCGTCTCGCGAGCTGATCGCCACGTTTGGCAGCGAAGCCGTCGTCGCTCCCGTTCCCATGTCGGCACTGGTCGACAGTGGCGCAGCAATCACCGTGATTACGCCGGAGACGGCGGCGCTGCTCAGGCTCAGCAGCGTCGGAGCGGTTTCGCTTCACACGCCAACCACCGTAGAGCCGGTGTTGTGTCGTCAGTTTCACGTGAACGTCTACTTCTCACCGTCGTTCGTCGTAGAGAACATTCTCGTCGTGGAGGCTGCGCTGACAGGCCAGGCATTTCAGTGCCTGATCGGACGAGACATCCTCAGCCGCGGCGTCTTCACTTACGACGGTGTGCACAGTCGATTCAGTCTTACTTTTGGCTGAGTGACAGATTGCCAGCGCAGTTATAGTTGGCCCATGCGCCGGCTCTCCCTGCTCCTTCTGCTGGCCGCGGCTCTTTCCGCGAGTGCGGCGGACCTCGGCTCGGTTGCCTTCCCTACCTCCGCGAAGAACCCGCAGGCGCAGGCGCTGTTCGAGCGGGGGGTCGCGGCGCTGCACAGTTTCTGGTACGAAGAGGCGGCGGACGCCTTCCGCAAGGCCCGCGAGCTCGAGCCCTCCTTCGCCATGGCCTACTGGGGCGAGGCGATGACGCACAACCATCCGATCTGGATGGAGCAGGACCGCGCCGCGGCGCGGGAGATCCTGATGGCGCTGCCGAAGGACGCGGGGGATGCCAAGGAGCGGGAGTGGCTGGCGACGCTGGACGTGCTCTACGGCGACGGCGACAAGCATTCGCGCGACATCGCCTACCAGGAGGCCATGCGTGCGCTCGCGGGCCGGTATCCGGACGACCTGGAAGTGCAGGCCTTCCACGCGCTCTCCATCCTCGGCACGATGAGCCGCGGGGCCGACGACGCGCGCCGGCAGGTCGCCGCGGCGGCGATCCTCGAGCCGCTGCTGCCCAGGGCGCCGGAGCATCCCGGCGTCCTGCACTACATGATCCACGCGTACGACGACCCGCTGCACGCGCCCCTCGGCCTGCGCGCGGCGCGCCGCTACGCGCGCGTGGCGCCGGCGGCGCATCACGCCCTGCACATGCCGTCGCACATCTTCCTGCAGCTCGGGATGTGGGACGAGGCCGCGGCGTCGAACGAGCAGTCTTACGCCGCCTCGAAGGCATGGGTCGAGCGCGCCAAGCTGCCGTCCAGCAAACGCGACCTGCACAGCCTCACCTGGCTGCACTACATCTACCTGCAGCAGGGACGGCGCGACGACGCCATGCGCCTGCTGCAGGAAGTCGATTCGCCGCTGAGTGAGCGCGAGCGCTCCACGCGCGCGCGCATGCTCGCCGCGTGGGCGGTGGAGACCGGCGAGGCAGTCGAAGAGGCGACCGGCAGCGATGAGAAGGATGCGCACTGCGCCGCCGGCTATGCGACCTCGAACGACGCCGCGCTCTACGCGCGCGCCCTCACCGCCATCCGCAGGAAAGACTTCCGCGCCGCCGGCAAGGCCATCGCCTCGCTGAAAGGCAATATTACGTCCGACGTCATGGCCCTCACGCTGCGAGCGCTGCTCGAACAGAAGCGCGGCAGGCTGTCCAAAGCGATCAAGCTCGCCGAGGAGGCCGTGGCCAGGGAAGCGATGCTCGGCGCCCCCTCCGGGCCGCCCGACGTCCTCAAGCCCGCGCACGAGCTGTACGGCGAGCTGCTGTCCGCGGCCGGCCGCTGCGACGAGGCGCGCGAGCAGTTCCGCCTCTCCCTGCTCCGGACCCCGAACCGGCGGCTCTCGGCCAACCCGCCGCCCTGTGAGCAATGAGCCTTCGCCGCGAAGTGTTCCTGCGGCGCCTCGTGCGCGTCGAAGGACGGAAAGTAGTGGCGCGGTTCCTGACGGAGCGGGACAAGGCGGCGGTGCTGGCCTTCCCCACGCATGCCGAGGCGCGGCGCGCGGCGTCCAAGCTCATCGTGCAACTGCGCCTGTCGCGGTCGGACGAGGAGTACGACGAGCAACTGCGCTTCCGCGTCGATCTCATTCGCGCGTACAACGCGCTGGAAGAAGAGGAATGATGAACTACCCGTACTCGGACCAGGCGCTCTCGCGCCGGCTGGAGCGCTGCGAGGCGAAGACCAACGCGGCCATGGTCACCGCGCGCGCCGTGCTGCACCCGGAGCTGGAGACCACGTGGATCGAGCGCAGCGGCACGTACGCGATGTACGACGGCGCCGGCTCGCCGCTCACGCAGACATTCGGCCTCGGCCTCTTCGCCATGCCGACCGAAGAGGACCTCGACGCGCTCGAAGAATTCTTCGGCACGCGCGGCGCGCCGGTCTTTCACGAAGTCTCGCCGCTCGCGCATCCGGAGACGCTCGTGCTGCTCTCGCGGCGCGGCTACCGTCCCGTCGAGCTGACCACCATCCTCTACCGCCCCGTGGTGGCGCTGCAGCGCACGGCGGAGGTGCGCACGCGCATCATCGAGCCGGGCGAGGAAGACCTCTGGAGCGCGACCTCCGCCGAAGGGTGGAGCGAATATCCCGAGCTGAGCGACTTCATGCACGACCTCGGGCGCGTGACGGCGATGAGCCGCGGCACGCATGCCTTCCTCGCGGAGCTCGACGGCCGCGCCGTGGCCACCGGCGCGCTGGCCATGCACGACGGCGTGGCCATCCTGGCCGGCGCCAGCACGATTCCCTCGGAGCGCAAGCGCGGCGCGCAGCGCGCGCTGCTCGAGGCGCGCCTGCAGTACGCCTTCGAGCAAGGCTGCGACCTGGCCACCATGGGCGCGCAGCCGGGCAGCGCCTCGCAGCGCAACGCGGAGTGGCAGGGGTTCCGGATCGCGTACACGCGCATCAAGTGGGGAAAGATGTAGGGCGGGCTTCAGCCCGTCCATGGGCGGGGTGAAGCCCGTCCATGGGCGGGCTGAAGCCCGCCCTACGTTTGCCGTAAGCAAGGCGTAAGTGCGCTTTCCTACATTGCCCCCCATGGGCAAGCGCATCCTGAAGTACCTCGCCTGGACTCTGGCCACCCTCGCCTCGCTCGTGTTGTTGCTCGTCGTCGTGGTCCTGATCCGCTCGAACCGCAAGTTCGACGCGCCATATCCGGAGATCCACGCCAGCCGCGATCCGAAAGTGATCGCGCGCGGCGAGTCCATCGTCTACGGGCCGGGGCACTGCGTGAACTGCCACACGGCCAACGTGGAGACGGCCTCCATCCGCAACGGCGCCACGCCGCTGCTGGCCGGCGGACATCTCTTCTCCCTGCCGCTGGGCAGGATCTATACGCCCAACCTCACGCCCGACCGCGAGACCGGCATCGGCCGCTACACCGACGCCCAGCTCGCGCGCGTGCTGCGCTACAGCGTCATGCCCGACGGCCGGGCCACGCTGCCGTTCATGAATTTCCACGAGCTGTCGGACGAAGACCTGACCGCGGTCATCTCGTTCCTCCGCTCGCAGAAGCCGGTGCGCCGCGCAGTGCCGGAGCACGAGATCAATTTGCTCGGCAAGGCCGTCATGGCCTTCCTCATCAAGCCCATCGGTCCGAAGACGACCCCGCTGCAGCACACGCCGCCGGAAGAGCCGACCGTCGAGCGCGGCGAGTACGTCGCCAACAGCGTGGCCGGCTGCGCGGAGTGCCACACCAAGCGCAACCCCATCGACGGCAGCTACGCCGGGGCGCCGTTCGCGGGCGGCATGGTCTTCGAGGTCAATCAGGACACGGTCATCGTCAGCCCGAACCTCACGCCGTCGAAGAGCGGACGCATCACCTCGTGGAGCGAGGAGCAGTTCGTCGGCCGCTTCGGCGTCGGCGTGGGCATCCCGCACACGCACATGCCGTGGCGCCAGTTCCAGCGCATGAGCGAGACGGACGTGCGCGCGATCTACCGCTACCTCAGGACGCTGCCGCCGTCGGATCACGATCCGGGGCCGAGCGTGCAGGCGAAGAAGAGCACGCAGGAGAAGAAGAAAGCCGCGTAGACCACTCTGTCATCCTGAGCCGCGTAGACCACTCTGTCATCCTGAGCCGCGTAGACGGCGAAGGATCCCCTGCCTGCGGAGCGAGCACGGGGTTCCAGCAGGGGATCCTTCGCCGTCTGCGCGGCTCAGGATGACACCGAGGCCAGCATCCCGCAGGCGGCGTGCTTCGCGGCGCCGCCGCTGTACCTGCGCACGACCGGCACCTCGAGCGTGCGCAGGGCATCGCGGAACGCGGCCAGCTCCGCGGGGGTGGCGCGGCGGTAGCCGTCGGGACGCGCGTCATTCACGTCGATGAGGTTGAGGCGCAGCGGGACGCCGGCGAAGAGCGTCCGCAGCGCCTCCACCTCGTCCGCGCCGGTGTTGATCCCGGCGAGGACCACCCACGCCAGCGTGATGCGCGAGCCGGAGGCGCGCTGCACCGCGCGCACGGCCTCGGCCAGCTCCGCGACCGGCCACGCCGCCGCCACCGGCACGAGGGCGCGCCGGCGCTCGTCGATCGCGGAGGTCAGCGACACGATCAGGCGGTACGGACGCCGCTCCCGCGCGAAGCGATGCAGTTGCGGCACCAGGCCCACCGTTGAGATGGTGATGGCCTCGGCGGCGATGCGACCGCCGCATGGGTGCGCGAGGATCTCCGCGGCGCGCATCACGTGCTCGTAGTTGTGCAGCGGCTCTCCCTGCCCCTGGAACACCGCGCCGGTGACGCAGCCGCGGGCTGAAGCCCGCGCTACATCCGCACGCACCGCCACGAACTGCGCCACGATCTCCCACGCCTCCAGGCTGCGCGTCAGCCCGAGGCGTCCCGTCGCGCAGAAATCGCAGCGCATCGCGCAGCCCGCCTGGCTGGAGAGGCAGACCGTGAACCGTCCCTCCTTCTCCAGCGGAATGCGCACCGCCTCCGCCACCGCGCCGTCGTGCAGGCGGAAGAGGTATTTCACGAAGCCGTCTGTAGGATCGGTAACGCGCTCGATGACCTCCAGCGGACGACGGTCGCAGAGCTCGCCGATGGCCCGCTCCACGCTCTTCGGAACCGGCCGCGACTCCGGAAACCCCTCGCGTCCATGTGCGATCGCGTGCGCCAGCACGCGGCGCGCCTCGGCATCGCGGACGGCCGCGCCGTGCGCGCGGAGGTGCCGTTCGAGACCTTCCGGCAAAAATCCGAGGAGATGTGGCAACATCGGAGCGGTATCCTAACGTGTCATCATGATTCGAAGCGTCATCGCCGCCACGGGCAGCCACATTCCCTCGGTGCGCGTGCCGAACGAGCACTTTCTCGGCCACGACTTCCGAGGCACCGACCAGAAGCCGATCGGCAAATCGAACGAGGACATCCTCAAACAGTTCGAGGCCATCACCGGCATCCGGGAGCGCCGCTACGCGCCCGACGCCATGGTCACGACCGACCTCGCGTACGAGGCCGCGCGCGACGCGCTGGAGTCGTCGCACATCGACCCGGAGTCGCTGGACGGCATCATCGTCGCGCACAACTTCGGCGACGTGCGCGCCGGCACCGCCCGCTCCGACCTCGTCCCCGCCCTGGCCGCGCGCGTGAAGTCGCGCCTCGGCATCCGCAACCCGTACGCGCCGGCCTTCGACCTCGTCTTCGGCTGCCCCGGATGGCTGCAGGGAGTGATCGTGGCCGACTCGATGATCCGCGCCGGCGACAACCAGCGCGTGATGGTCATCGGCGCCGACACGCTCTCGCGCATCTCCGACCCGCACGACCGTGACTCGCTGATCTACGCCGACGGCGCGGGCGCGGTGATCGTCGAGCGCGGCGAAGGGGACGCGGGCATCCTCTCGCGCGCGGTCCGCAGCGACACGCTCGAGCACGCGGAGCTGCTCTTCATGGGCAGCTCGTACCACCCCGAGGCCTTCCTCGAGTCGCTCTTCCTCAAGATGGAAGGGCGCAAGCTGTACAAGTACGCGCTGAGCACCGTGGCCGGCGCCATCAAAGAAGCGCTGCAGCGTGCGAACGTCGACCTTCGCGACGTGAAGAAAGTCCTCATCCACCAGGCCAATGGCAAGATGGACGAGGCCATCCTCGACGCGGTGTACGGGCTGTACGGGATCGACGCGCCGCCGCCCGACGTCATGCCGATGACCATCTCGTGGCTCGGCAACTCCAGCGTGGCCACGGTCCCGACGCTGCTCGACCTCATTCTCAAGGGGCGCATGGAGGGGCATACCCTCGTTCCGGGCGACGTGGTCGTCTTCGCCTCGGTCGGAGCGGGGATGCACATCAACGCCGTGATATACCGATTCTGATGAACGCATTTGCATCGCTGGGTCTCCGTCCGGAGATCGTGGAAGTCCTCGCCACCCTCGGCTATGAAGCACCGACGCCCATCCAGGAGCGCACCATCCCGCTGCTCCTCGGCGGGAAGGACCTGATCGGCCAGGCGCAGACCGGCACCGGCAAGACCGCGGCCTTCGCGCTGCCGATCCTCGAGAAGATCGATCCGAAGCTGAAGAAGACGCAGGCGCTCGTGCTCACGCCGACGCGCGAGCTGGCCATGCAGGTCTCCGAGGCGGTGCACTCGTACGCGGCGAAGATGGAGCACGTCAGCGTGATCCCGGTGTACGGCGGCGCACCGATCGTGCCGCAGCTCAAGCGGCTCGAGCGCGGCGCGCACGTGGTCGTCGGCACGCCGGGGCGCCTCATCGACCATCTCGACCGCGGCAGCCTCGATCTCTCCCACATCCGCCTGGTCGTCCTCGACGAGGCCGACGAGATGCTGAAGATGGGCTTCATCGACGACATGGAGAAGATCCTCGGCGCGCTCCCCGCGGAGCGCCAGACCGCGCTCTTCTCGGCGACGATGCAGGACGAGGTGCTGCGCATCGCCAAACGCCACCTGCGCAATCCGGAGCGCGTGGAGATCGAGCATCACAAGGTCAACGCGCCGGCCATCGAGCAGCGCTTCCTCAACGTATCCGAGGGACAGAAGCTCGAGGTGCTCACGCAGATCCTCGAGCTCGAGCCGGCCGAGGCGGTGCTGATCTTCCGCCGCACCAAGACCGGCTCGGCCGACCTGGCGGAGAAGCTCGAGGCGCGCGGCTTCGCCGCCGTGGCCATGCACGGCGACATGAGCCAGCCGCTGCGCGAGGCGGTCATCCGCCGGCTGCGCGCGGGACAGGTGGAGATCGTGGTGGCCACGGACGTGGCCGCGCGCGGCCTCGACGTCGAGCAGATCTCGCACGTGGTGAACTACGACGTGCCGTACGACGTCGAGGCGTACGTCCACCGCATCGGCCGCACCGGACGCGCGGGGCGCAGCGGCGTGGCCACGATGTTCATCACGCCGCGCGAGCGGAAGATGATGCGCGAGATCGAGCGCTACACCGGCACGCCCATCAAGGCGATGAAGATGCCCACCCGCCAGGACGTGGCGGCCAAACGCATCTCCGTGTTCAAGGAGAACCTGCGCAAGAACATCCAGGAAGGCGACCTGGAGATGTACGTCGAGCTCGTCGAGCAGATCGCCGAGGAAGGGTTCGACATCACGGAGATCGCCGCGGCCGCGGCGCGGATCGCGAACGGGTCGAAGGCGCTGGTGAAGGCGCGCGAGCAGGAGCGGGACAGCGAGGAACAAGCTGAACGTAGGACGGGCTTCAGCCCGTCGGTCCCCGCCCCGCCCGAGGGACGGGCTGAAGCCCGCCCTGCATCAAAACCCGACAAGACCGTGCGTCTCTCGCTCGGCCTCGGGCGCCGCGACGGCATCCGTCCCGCCGACATCGTCGGCTCGATCGCCAACGAGGCCAACGTCCCCGGGCGCGACATCGGGCCGATCGACATTCAGGAAGAGGTCACGTACGTCGGCATCCCGGAGCGCTATGTGGAGGTGGTGCTGGCCAAGGTCGGCCGCAAGCGCTTCCGCGGGCGCGCGCTGAACATCCGCGTGGCCTCGAATCGCGAGGAGGAGCAGCGCCCGCGCCCGCGTCCGCGCACGGCGGAGCGTTCGGAGCGTCCGGAGCGGCCGCGACGGGACGGCGACCGTCCGGAGCGCCCGCGCATGCCCACCAGCCCCTTCGACCGCTTCGGCCCCAAAAAGAAGAAGCGGTTCTGACGCTTCGCTGACGGATTTATCGCCGGATTTGTGTAGAGTGTCGGTGGGCTCACCGACAATGAAGCATCTGCCGCCCGAGCGCCGCCGCGTGCAGCGCGTGAATCTCGCCCAGCCGCTGCGCGCGAGCATCGACGGCACTCGTGCGTTCATCCTCGACATCTCGCTGCGCGGCATACGCGTGCTGCACCAGGACGATCTCGGCCCGCTGTCGCACTCCTGCCTGGTGCGCACGGAGTGGGACGGCATCCCGCTCGAGCTCCGCTGCAACATCGTGCGCACGGCGCTGCACCGCGCCGCGGACGCGAACGGCCGCTCGCTCTATCACTCCGGCCTGTCCATCGACGAGATGGTGGGCGTGTCCGGCATCGCGCTGAAACAACTGCTGGAGCACCACGTCGAGCGCGCGCTGGACGAGCAGAAGGCCAACGCGCGCGGGGTCCCCCCTCCCCTCGCCGCGCAGTCGATGCAGACGGGCGCGCCCACGGCCTTCGTTCGCCACGAGCTGAACCGCGGGCGCTGGCGCGAGGTGGTCACGGCCACGTCCGCGCAGCCGGAGCACGGCTTCACCATCGCCGCCCAGACGACGCGAGCCGAGGTGGAGATGCTCCGCCGCGCGTACGAGGCGGCGTCTACACCGAGCGAGCGCATGATGATCCGCCGCCTGGCCGCCCTGAGCGTCAGCTCCGGCGAAGTGGTGCA
>DASPMO010000118.1:0-25648 GCA_035627015.1 Thermoanaerobaculia bacterium
CCAGAAGCGCGAGCGCTGGAAGGGATACGTCGGCAACGGCACGCGGCGCCGGCCGTACGGCGCGTCGAACGAGCGCCAGTCCAGGTCGATGCCGCTCACTTCCAGCATCGCCGCCGCCGTCAGCATCTGCTGCCAGTCGCTTCCGCTCCGCCGCAGCGACGCCACCGTCACCATCCGGTGCGACTCCGGCAGCGCCGCGATCAGTCCCAGCAGCGTCGCCGTCGCCCCGATCTCGATCGCCGCCTCGCAGCCGTGCTCGATCAGCGCTTCCACTCCGCGCTCGAACTGCACCGTCGCCCGCACGTGCTCCCGCCAGTAGCCCGCCGTCAGGATCTCTTCGCCCGCGACGGCACCCGTCACGTTCGAGATCACCATCCGCCGCGGCGCGCGGAAGCTCACCTCGGACGCCGCCTGCTCGAACGCCTCGAGCATCGGCTCCATCATCGGCGAGTGGAACGCGTGCGACACCACCAGCGGCTTGCTCCTGATTCCTTCGCCGCCCAGCCGCTCCACGATCTGCTGCACCACCTCCGTGCGTCCGGAGATGACGATGTTCTCGCGCGCGTTGACCGCCGCGACCGAGACCTCCGCCTCATGGCCGGCGATCGCTTCCCGCACCCGTCCCTCGGGCGCGAACACGGCCGCCATCGAGCCCGGCTCGAGCGCCTGCATCAGCCGTCCCCGCGCCGCGACCAGGCGCATCCCTTCTTCCGGCGTGAACACCCCGGCCACGCACGCGGCGATGAGCTCGCCCACGCTGTGACCCATCACCATCGATGGCTCGACGCCCCACGCGCTCCACACCTCGGCCAGCGCATAGCCGACGGCGAACAGCGCCGGCTGCGCGTAGCGGGTCTCGTCGATGGAGGTGGCGCCGTCGCCGAACAGGACGCCGGTCAGGTCCATCTGGTCCGCCACCGCCGCGGCGCAGCGGTCGATCGCGGCGCGGAAGCGCGGCTCGGTGGCGTACAGCTCGCGTCCCATGCCGGCGTACTGCGATCCCTGGCCGGTGAAGACGAAGGCCACGCGCGGCGCGCTCTCCCGCTCGGGGGCGATGCCGTGGATGGCGTTGCTCTCGCGCTCCTCCGCGTACGCCGCCAGCGCGCCGGCCAGCGTCTCCGCGGAGTCGCCGACCACGGCCACGCGATGCGCGAAGCGGCTGCGTCCCGCGTTCGCGGTGAAGCAGACGTCGCCCACGGGAGCGTTGCCGCCGCGCAGCGCGTCCACGTGCCGCTGCGCGAGCGTGCGCAGCGCAACCGCGTTCCGCGCGCTCAGCCGCAGCAGGTGCAGCGGACGATCATCCCCATGCGCGCGCGTCACCCGCGGCGCTTCTTCCAGGATCACGTGCGCGTTCGTGCCGCCCAGCCCGACCGCGTTCACGCCGGCGCGGCGCGGCCCGTCCGTGATCCATGGGCGGAGCTGCGTGTTGACGTAGAACGGCGTGCGGTCGAAATCGATCGACGGCGATACGAAATGGAGCGACGGCGGGATCTCCGCGCGCTCCACGGTGAGGACGGTCTTGATGAAGGCGGCGATGCCGGCGGCGGCCTCGAGATGGCCGATGTTGGTCTTCACCGAGCCGAGGGCGCAGGTGGCCGGGGCCACCGTCTCGCCGAGACCGCACGTGAGCGCCTGCACCTCGATCGGATCGCCGGCCACGGTCCCGGAGCCGTGCGCCTCGATGACGCCGATGGTCGCGGGATCGAAGCCGCTGCGGGCGATGGCCGAGGCGATGGCGCGCGCCTGTCCTTCCGCGGAGGGGGCGGGGAACGCCGCCTTGCGGCTGCCGTCGTTCGCGAGCGCCGAGCCGCGGATCACCGCGCGGATCGGATCGCCGTCGGCGATGGCCAGATCGAGCCGCTTGAGCGCGACCACGCCCGCTCCGCTGCCGAACATCGTGCCGCTCGCCTGGGCGTCGAACGCGCGGCAGTGGCCGTCGGCGGAAAGAATGCCTCCCGGACGGTGCAGATATCCGGCGCGATACGGCACGCGGATGGAGACGCCGCCGGCGAGGGCCACGTCGCAGTCGCCGGCCAGCAGGCTGAGGACCGCGAGGTGCACGGCCACCAGTGAGCTCGAGGAGGAGGTCTGCACCGTCACGCACGGCCCGCGCAGGTCGAGCTTGTACGCGACCTGCGTGGCCAGGAAGTCCTTGTCGGTGCCGATGTGCTCGAGCGAGGCCGTGGTCATGGCATGCCGCGACCAGTGCTTGTGCGACTGCATGACGTAGCTGCTCAGCATCCCGCCGGCGCTGGCAAAGACGCCCACCGGCACCTCGAAGCGGTCCGGCGCATACCCGGCGCTTTCCAGTGCCTCCCACGCGCATTCGAGGAACACGCGGTGCTGCGGGTCAGTCGTGCGCGCCTCGCGCGGCGTGAAGCCGAAGAAGTCCGCGTCGAACAGGTCGATGCCGTCCGGCCACGCCCCCGCGCGCACGTACTGCGGATCGGCGGCGACGTCCGGCTGCACGCCCGCGGCGGCGAGATCCTCGTCGCTCAGCGGGCGGATGGACTCCACGCCCTCGCGGAGATTCCGCCAGAAGCGTTCCACGTCTGCCGCTCCGGGCAGGCGTAGGGAGAGTCCTATGACAGCAACGGCACGGCCGCTCGCCAGATCCATCGTTCGGGTTTCCTGCGTGAAGAAAAGGAAAAAGGTCGGACGCGCGAGCTACTGCGACGCGGCCGCCGCCTGCCTGCGCAGGCTGAGGGGCCGCATGTCCGTCCAGATGGACTTGATGTGATCGAGGCACTCCTGCTTCGTGCCCTTCATGCCCTCGGCTCTCCAGCCGAGGGGCAGCTCGCGATCGGCGGCCCAGATGGAGTACTGCTCTTCGTGATTCACGACGACGGCGTAAAGGTCCTGCACAGTGGTCTCCAGAGGAAGAGGTTGATGGGGTCCCCGGGATCCGGGAACAAAAGTGTCTTCGTCATACGCACTTCACCGCCGTGCTGCGGTACTCGGCGACACGCGTGGCGAAGGTCGAGGCGAATGCCTCGATGGTCGTCATCCGTGTGACCGCGGAAGTACGTGGATTAGTTGGCTGGAACCGTCCGTCGTTCAGGAACTGGTTGGTCTCCACCAGTATTTCGGCGACGTCGGGGCGAACCCCCAATTGTTGCAACGACCAGCGGAACTGGTCGAACGGGATCTGGAGATAGGGAAGATCGGCGATGCCCGCGGCGCGGCCGAGGATCCCGGCCGCTTCGCCCATGGAGACGTCGCGGGGGCCCGGCAGCTCGATGGCCGATTCGCCGCGGAAGTCGAGGGCGAGCAGGCGCTCCAGGCCGGCCGCGGCGATGTCCTCGGCCGCAATCATCGGGATGCGCACGCCGGGATCGAGCGGATACGCGAAGAACCCGCCCTCGACCACGGTCGGCACCTGCTCGAGCAGTCCTTCCATGAACAGGCCGGGACGGAGATGGACGACGTGCAGCGAGGGGATCGTGCGCAGGCGCTGCTCGTGGCGCCGCAGCGAGTCCACCTGCTCCATCATGTCCGGGCGGTCCGCACCGAGGCTGCTCAGGTTCACGACGAACGGCACGCCGGAGCCGCGGATCGCCGCGACGAGCGACTCGCTGATGGCGTCCGGCAGGTCGAGGTCGCACTGCGGATTCGCGTAGTCGATCGGCGGCACCATCACGTACGCGGCCGTCGCGCCGTCGAGGGCGCGCGCGATCGCCGGTGTGTCGGTGGCCGTGGTGGCGAATGCTTCGGCACCGCGCTGCACGAACGGGGCGAGCTTCTCGCGCGAGCGGCCGACGACGCGGACGCGCCGGCCGGCGGCCAGGAGCCCCTCCGCGACGCGCCGGCCCGTGTTGCCGGTGGCGCCGAAGACGACGACGGTCTCGGCAAGCTGCATCATGGTCTCAGGCGAAGGCCGGCAAGGCCGCCCTCAGATGGTTGCCGATGACGTCGAGCATCATCGACTCGGCACTGGTCAGGAAGAAGTGGTCGCCCGGGAACATGACCACGTCGAACCGTCCGGTGGTCATCTCGCCCCAGGCCGCGAGCTCGTCGAGGTTCGCTTCCGGATCGTCGATGCCGCCCAGCGCGGTGACCGGGACGTCGATCGATTCGGGCACGTAGGAGTAGGTGTCGTTGACTTCGAAGTCCGCGCGCAGGAACGGCAGGACGAGGTTCATCAGCTCCTCGTCGCGCAGGATCTCCTTGGGCGTGCCGTTCATGAGGCCGAGGCGGCGGCGGAACTCGTCGTCGGGGAGGCCGGTCATCGGCTCGTCGCGATCGACGCGGTGCGGTGCGCGGCGGCCGGCGGCGAAGAGACGCACCGGCTCCGCGCCCGGCTGCCGCTTCGCGGCGCGGACGACCTCGAACGCCAGCAGGGAGCCCATGCTGTGGCCGAAGGTGGCGAAGGGGAGGTCGAAGAGCGGCGCGAGCACGTCCATCAGCAGCGGCAGGAGCGCGTCGACGCGGCGAAGCGGCGTCTCGCGCATGCGTCCCGCGCGGCCGGGCAACTGCACGGCGCAGACTTCGATCTCCGGACCGAGCGCCTTCTGCCAGTTCGCGAAGATGCTGGCGCTTCCTCCCGCGTAGGGGAAACAGAACAGGCGCATCTGCGCCGAACGGCTCCCGGCTCGTTGCGGAAGCCAAAGCTTCAGCGAGGCATCTGTCGATGCAGAAGGGCTCATCAGGTTTTCTCTCTCTCGTTAGATACGCTTGAACGCGGGGACGATGAGCCGGTAATTCATGAGCGACGGTGCGATATTCCCTATACACTGACGCCCTTCCCGAAGTTTGCACTGCCCGCAGATTCGTAACAAAAATCGCGTCAGTGCAACGCGGCGTTCACCATTACGTCAGCCCTGTGCAGACCGGCCGGTCGGTGATGATGTGCGCGTGCAACGCGATGGATCTTCGAGCAAAGTCTCTTAATGGACATTGCGATGGTCTGGAGTGCGGCAACGCCAGTTGCCGCTCTCCATTGCGGCGGCGCAAGCCGCCGCATTTCTCACCACTACTGACGAAACTTTCGCCACGACTGCCCAAATTTTCACCACTACTGACGAAACTTTCGCCACGATTGCCCAACATTTCGCCACTACTGACGAAACTTTCGCCACGACTGCCCAACATTTCGCCAGTACTGACGAAACTTTCACCACGACTGGCCAACATTTCGCCAGTACTGACGAAACTTTCGCCACTACTGGCCAGCGTTTCGCCACTACTGACGAAACTTTCGCCACGACTGGCCAGCGTTTCGCCACTACTGACGAAACTTTCGCCACGACTGCGTGGTTTGGGGCCGTCCTTAATGAACTAGCCGCCGCAGCTGGCGCTGCAGGGATGGAGAGCGCGAGCTGGCGCTCGCGCACTCCAGATCACATGCCGCCCGCCGCCAGTGCCTGGACCTCGGCCGGCGTCAACGCGGTGGTGTAGAGCCGCACGTCGTCGATGACGCTCCTGAGCCGGTTGGCGTCGCCGAAGCCGCCGATGTTGAGACTGTGCGTGCCGAACGACGTCGTCCCGTCCACATACTCGTCCGCCGCCACCAGCGCACCGTCGGAATAGACCTTCACCCAGAAGGCCACGCTGTATTTGCTCGAGGCGATGTTCCACGAAGACTGGCTGGGGATCGAGACGCGATTGGTGCCGTTGAAGCTCAGCGCACCGCCCAACCGGCCGGTCGTCCAGGTCGGATTGTTGATCAGTGTGCCCGCCGCGCCGTTGCCCGAGGAGTCCGCGGTAGTCGTGCCGCCACCATCGTCGAGCTTCCAGTGGCCGATGAGGGGGCCCGCGCTCGTCGTGTTGTTCACCGTGACGGTGACGGAGCCGGAGGGGGCGGTGTTGCCGGCGGCGTCGCGGGCGACCGCCGTCAGGACGTAACTGCCGTTGGTCACCAGGGCCGTGTTCCAGCTCACCGAGTACGGAGCCGCCGTATCCTCGGTGCCGAGGTTCTGGCCGCCGAGCTTGAACTGCACGCCGGCGACGCCGACATTGTCCGTGGCGGTTGCCGAGAGCGGGATCGTGCCCGAGACCGTGTCTCCGGCGGAGGGCTCCGTGATGGCCACGCTCGGCGGCGTCGTGCCGGCGGCGCCCGCCGAAACCGCGATGACCGTCTCCACCATGTTGTGATCGGAGGGCCGGACGCCGCGGTCGTCGGAGTTGCCGACCGGGATCACGCCGTTCGTGTTACTGAGGTCGCGGATGTCGCGGATCGCCGACGACGTGGCGTCCAGGGCGGAGCCGATGTAGAAGATGTAGTCGATCCGGCTGCGGCGCGTGCGTGTCTCCATCGACGGCGGGTTGTCCGATCCCTGTTGTTGTCCCAGCCGTTGGCGGCCAGGTGCGTCGAGACCACGGCGATGCGCTGGCCGTTGAAGTTGTCGAAGATCATCGCCACGGCCGATCGGTCCTGGCCCGTGAAGAAGATGTGGTCCGTGCTCGACGGGGCGAGCTTCGAGAAGATCGCCTGCCCTGTCCCTGGGCCCCGTCGCAGATCGCCCGCGGGCAGATGGGGATGAAATGCCAGTGCCACGTGTCCCCCGTCAGCCGGTTCAGCTCGGAGAGATACAGGGGGATGTCGCTGTTGATGATCTCACTCGTCAGGATGATGTCCGGACTCGATTGCACCATCGTGGCGGCCTGGCGCGGGACGTTGCAGATGTTGTCCGTGCCGCGGCACTGCTGCAGGTTCCAGGCTTGGACGCGCAGCGACTGAACGGAGGCGGCGGCCGGCCCGGCGCCCAGAACGACGATGACGGCGACCATCAACGACGCAAGCTGTCTCGTCGCTTCAGTTCTCCTCCAGCAACGTAGGCCCCGCGCCGCGGCCTCGCCCATCGAAGCAAGCAGAGATCGACTGTAGGAAATCGGGCGGATGCGTGAAGGAAACTGGCTGTGGCGGGAGGACTCGAACCTCCGACCAACGGATTAACAAGCTCCCGCTCTATCCGCTCCACGGATTGAATAGAGGCACTCCGGTCAGACGAACATCAGCCGTGTTTCGAGTGACGAACGTCAGGCCATGATGGAGCGCAGTTGCGGCGAGTTGGGCGTCGATCGTGGGGAGCGTGACCCGTTGCCGCTTTGCAAGTGCCTCGATCTGGCCCCATCGTTCCGCGACCCACTCGTCGAATGGAAGGAGTCGGCCTGCGAAACGGACGCGCAAATCGTGATCGAGCCAGCTCTGAAGTGTTCCTCGCCTCGGCTCATTTTCGTCGAGCAGGTCAATCCCTTTTCGAATCTCTCCGATGGTGATGACGCTGAGATGCATCAACTGCTCGGGTGTCGAGACGATCCATTCGGCAACCGAGCGCGCGGGCCGCGCCTTCATCAACTCTGAAATGACATTCGTGTCGAGAAGGTAGCCTGAGGGAACGGTTACCACTTGATCCTTCTCGTCGTGTCGCGTTTTCGGGTCAGGTCGAGCGTCCGTGCGCCGGCGGCAGATTGGAAGAACTCGAGAAGCGATTCCGGCTGCCGGGCAAGTTCGCCGCTGCGATCGTATTCCTCCGCGCTGACGATCACGACGGCCTCTCCACGTTGTTTCACAACGCGCTGTGGACCATCCGAACGCACACGCCGGAATAGCTCGCTGAATCGCGCCTTCGCCTCATGGAGTTGCCAGACCTTCGGTTCGGACATACTCTAAGACTATGCGGACGGGTCAATCTGGTCAAGATGAAGAACAAGGGGTCCGAACCCAACTTCCGCATCGACGCGTGAAACGGCGAAATCAGCCACGTCGGACGGCGTAAGTTGTTGAGCGATGGTGGGCAGGATCGGGAAAGGTGCGTGTAGTGCCAACCTACTGTCTTCTCAACGACGAACGTCGTGCGTCAATATCGAGGATGTACCTGCGACACACGACGATACGGAAGGACGGGAAGGAACACCGTTACTGGCGCTTGGTTCGGTCGGTACGACGGGATGGCAAGGTGGTGCAGGAGACGGTGGCGCACCTTGGTGAGTTGGATGCGCAGGGGAAGGCGAACGCGCGAGATCTGGCCGACCGGTTGATGGGCCGCGACAGGCAGAGCGGGCTGTTCGAGGAACATGAGCGAACGCGCGAGAGGGGGTGAGTGTCGATCTATCGAGTGTGCGCGTGGAGAGAGCGCGCCGCTTCGGAGACGTATTTCTCGGGTGGACCGTGTGGCGAGCGCTCCGCCTGAACGAACTTCTGAGCGAGCTGATGCCCGAAGGTCGAGAGCACGTGCCGTGGCCGCTCATGGCGGCAATCCTGACTCTGGGGCGGCTCTGTGAACCGTCGAGCGAACTTCATGTCGCCGAGTCGTGGTATCGGAAGACCGCCTTGGAAGATCTGCTGGAGTGGCGGACACGCAGGTCAACGACGACCGGCTCTATCGAACGCTGGACCGATTGCTGGAACACAAGACCGCGATCGAAACTCGCATTCGGGCGCGGCTGAGCGAGCTGTTCGCGATCGAGTACGACCTGCTGCTCTATGACGTGACGAGCACGTTCTTCGAAGGGTTGTGCACCGCGAATGCGATGGCCAAGCGCGGACACGTCGCGACCAGCGGCCTGACTGCAAACAAGTGTGCATCGCCCTGGTGGTTACGCGCGAGGGTCTGCCGCTGTCGTACGAAGTCTTCGTGAAACTGACCTCAGGGCCGGAGGCCAAGGAGACCTTCGTGCTTTGCCGCTCGGAAGCGCTCGTGCCAAAGAGAGCGCCATCCATGATCGCTTTCGCGAACGGATCGAACAGGGATTGGCCAGTCTCGAACGCCGCCTGCTGAAAGCACGCGCGAAGATCGATCGCAGTCCGGTCGAGCGACAGATCGGTCGTCTCCTCGGCCGCAACTCGCGTGCGGCAGGGCGCTTCGTCGTGGAGCTTCTCGACGACCCGTCGCTACCGAGTTCGCTGCGCCTCAAGTGGTCCGTGCGCGCGGACCTGGACGAATGGGCCTGTTACAGCGACGGCTGCTACATCCTGCGGACCAACATCGCCGACTGGACCGCAGAAGATCTTTGGAAAGCCAACGTCCAGTTGACCGACGCCGAAGCCGCATTCCGCATCTGCGCGGCCTCGTCATCGAACGCGCCGAGGAACGCCACACGCTCCGCATCGTTCAGCTCGAGCTCGGGGAGGAGGACTCCCTCGAACTTGATCTTCTCCGTGAGCGGCGACGCCGCGATCACACGTCGCTTCACCGCGTGCTGGAGCAGCGCTTTGAAGGTCCGCACGCACGCGATCACGTACGCAGGGCTGCACTCCTTCAGGGTCAGGCCATAAAGTCTTCGACGTCGCACGAGTGAATATCCGTGAGCGCCTTGTCGCCGAAGAACGGGACCAGGCGCGTATCGGCGATGTAGATCCAGCCGTTGGGGGGCCTTCTTGAGGTAGCGGCGTTTCGCGAGCGCACCGGTCGAGAGTCCCGTCCGCCGCGCCGCCTCTTGAGCCGAGATGTAGGTGTCTGCCATCGCAAGAACCTCCGTTCCTGCGTTCACCTTAGAGATCAGTCTGAGGCGATTTGCGAGCGGTGCTAAACGTGATGCGCGGAAAAATAGAGACTTGGTAGAGGGTCACCGGTCCGCGCGGAGCGAGGAATCGCGTCGCTGGTATCGCCTAAGTCTCTGAAAGGAAATTGGCTGTGGCGGGAGGACTCGAACCTCCGACCAACGGATTAACAATCCGCCGCTCTACCAACTGAGCTACACCACAGCAAGGTGGGTCGGTGATGGTCGCCGAGGGGCCGGTTTCTTGTCAATCGCTGTCGCGTTCCGGGAGCGACGGCGTTGTCCGTGAGCGATCATCGGACGCGGATGCTGTCTGTGCCGGTAACTCGATACGGAAGCACGCTCCGCCTCCCGCGAGGTTCGTCACTTCGATCGTGCCGTCATGCGCCTCCACGATGGCGCGCGCGATCTTCAGGCCGAGGCCCGCGCCCAGATGAGCGGTCTTCTTCGCCTGCCAGAATGGCTCGAAGAGATGAGGGAGGTCGCTCGGCGCGATACCCGGGCCGCTGTCCGACACCTCGAAGCGCACCTTGCCGTCGCGTTGCGCCACCGACAGCTGCACGACTCCGCGCGCCGGCGTGAACTTGAAGGCGTTGCCGATCAGGTTCGTCAGCGCCTGTGCGAGGCGGTCTCCGTCTCCGCAGACCGGGGGCAGGTCGCCGGCGATGGACGTCTTGAAATCGATCTGCTTCGAGGCGGCGATCGGCTGGTGACTGGCGGCGACGTCTCGGGCAACCGCGGCCGGATCGATGACGTCGCGCCTGATGGAAAGCTTGCCTTGCTCGGCTTTCGTGGCATCGAGCAGGTCGTGAATGAGCCGCTCCATGCGTCCCGTCGCGGCAACGATCGTCTGAACGTGCTCGGCCTGCTCGCCGGCCGGGCTCCCCGACATCAGTTGCGCGCTCAGCGCGATCGTCGTGAGCGGGCTGCGCAGGTCATGGGACACGACGCCGAGGATCTCGTCGCGGATGCGGACGAGCTCCTGTTGCCGCTCGAGTGCCGCCTGCCGCGCCGCCGACTCCTCGGCGAGCATGCCGGCGAACGTTCGCAGGCGGCGCACCATCCAGAGGAAGAGCGAGGCGGCCACGGACGCGAGCAGCACGAGCCCGAACGTCACCCACACCTGCATTCGCGCGAGAGCCCGGACCCGTTCGCGGCGCATTCCCTGGTAGGCGGTGACGGCCTCGTCCAGCCGGTGGATGGTCTCGATGACGGCAGGGTAGTTCGCATCGAACGCCAGCCGCTGCAGGTCGACGCTCTGCTGGACCGAGGCGTGCCACGTCGCCAGGCGCTGTTGCAACTCCAGGAACCCCGCGTCGAACTGTGGACTGATCGCGCCGGTATGTGCGCTGAGCGACTTCACCGCCGCGTCCTGATACGGGACCAGCCGCCTGTAGCGCTCGATGTGCCGCTCCTCGCGCGTCGCCGCGGCGCGCGTCAGCGCCGCGATCTGCTGGCTCAGGCGGTAGTTGATCTCGTTCAGCGCCGTGCGGGCCGGGTCGGCGTGGCGTTCGTTCTCCAGCCGGTAACGCTCGGTCTGACGCCGCACGAGGATCGGAAGAAGGACGAGCGCGATGAGCGAGGCAACCACGACGATCGTGGCCGCGAGTAACGCGGCAGTGGACGGCTGACGGCGATTCACACGCGCACTCCGGCGAACGCGCGTGCGCAATTCGAGCCACACGGCGGCGACAGGCTCCACGGCCGCGGTTGGCATCCGCCGGCGTCATTGGCGTTGAGGATGCACGCCGGTTCTCCTCTCATGGCAAAGAGCGCTGCGGATGTTCTCATCGACGTGTTGCAGAGATGGGGTGTCGATGTGGTGTTCGGGCTGCCCGGCGACGGGATCAACGGCATCATGGAATCGCTCCGGCAGCGTCAGGACGCGATCCGGTTCATCCAGGTCCGGCATGAAGAGTCGGCCGCGTTCATGGCCTGCGCCTACGCGAAGTACACCGGAAAGCTCGGCGTCTGTCTGGCCACCTCCGGACCGGGCGGCCTGCACCTGCTGAACGGCTTGTACGATGCAAAGCTCGACGGGCAGCCGGTGCTCGCGATCACCGGCCATCACTATCACGACCTGATCGGCACGTTCGCACAACAGGACGTCGATCTCGATCGTGTCTTCGCCGACGTTGCCGTGTACAGCCAGCGCATCATGGGGCCGGCGCACGTGGAGAATGTGGCCACGCTCGCCTGCCGCATGGCCCTCACGCGGCGTGGCGTCGCGCACATCAACTTTCCGGTCGATCTGCAGTCGGAGAAAGCGGCGAAGGGGTCGGAGCGGAACATCCCCCATCACGCCTCCGACCTGCTCGCCTTCGGTGCGGCGATTCCGTGCGACGACGACCTGAAGAGAGCGGCCGAGGTGCTGAACGCGGGGAAGAAGGTCGTGATCCTGGCCGGCCGCGGCGCCCTCGGATGCAGCGAGCTGCTCGAGCGCACCGCGGAGCAGCTCGGCGCACCGATCGTGAAACCGCTCCTCGGCAAGGCGGCCGTGCCCGATGACAGTCCGTACACCACCGGCGGGATCGGACTCCTCGGCACGCGTCCATCGCAGGATGCCATCGAGGCATGCGACACACTCTTCATGGTCGGGACTTCGTTCCCGTACATGGAATTCCTGCCGAAGCCGGGCGACGCGCACGCCGTCCAGATCGATGTCGATCCGGTGCGCATCGGCCTGCGCTATCCCGTCGAAGTCGGCCTGGTCGGCGACTCCCGGCGCACGCTCGAAAAACTGCTGCCGCTCCTCACGCGCAACGAGAACCGGGAGTTCCTCGAAACGGCGCAGGAGGGCATGCGCGAGTGGTGGGAGCTGATGGAAACGCGGGGCACGCGCGGCGACAAGCCGATGAAACCGCAGGTCGTGGCGTGGGAGCTGGGGAAACGGCTGGCGGACGATGCGATCGTCTCGTCCGACTCCGGGACCATCGCCACGTGGTTCGCGCGACAGATCAAGGCACGCCGCGGGCAGATGTTCTCGTTGTCCGGGACGCTGGCGTCGATGGCCAACGGCGTTCCCTACGCGATCGCCGCCCAGGTCGCGCATCCCGGACGGCAGTGTGTGGCCTTCGTCGGTGACGGAGCGTTCACCATGCTCATGGGCGAGCTGGTGACCGCCGTGAAGTACCAGCTTCCGATCAAGGTCATCATCATCAAGAACAACACGCTGGGGATGATCAAGTGGGAGCAGATGGTCTTCCTCGGCAATCCCGAATACGGCTGCGAGCTGCAACCGATCGACTTCACCGCCGTGGCGCGCGCCTGCGGCGCGGCCGGCCTGCGCGTCGACGATCCCGCGCAATGCGGCGCGGTGCTCGACGAAGCGCTGCGCACGCCGGGACCGGTGGTCGTCGAGGCGGTGGTCGATCCGTTCGAGCCGCCGATGCCGGCCAGGATCAAACCGGAGCAGGCCCTCCACCTGGCGGAGTCGCTGGCCAAAGGCGAGCCGAATCGGAAAGAGATCGTCCTGACGCTCATCGCCGACAAGGTCAAACAGATGATCTGACGCTGGGCCTGCGAGCGTCCGACGCGACGAGATCGGCGAGATCGCCGCGTCGATGCAGAGGCCACGCTCTACCGGAAGCTGAAGTCGTACGCGAAGTGACCGTCGCCCGAACGCGTTCGTGGAGCTGCGGCTACGGGTAGTTCGAGTTCGAGCAGCCGGCGCCGATGGTGGTGATGATCGTCGGCGCCTGCAGCGGCAGGACCTGCAGCGTGGGCAACTGCGGGATCTGCGGCACCATCGGCATGCGCGCGGCGGTTTTGTAGTGCAGCAGGAAGTCGGCGGCGACCTTTTCGGCCGGATCGTCGTCGGTGTTCGACACGACGATTGTCGTGTCTCCCGCTAGACGCGTCTCCGACTGCAGCCCCTGCGGCAACGGATTTTCGTCGAGCGGCGTGGCCTTCAGCACAAAATCGTGCTCGCTTTGCGCGTGAAGCCGGGCAAACGCGGCATTGGTTCCCGTGACAAACGCCGAGAGCGTGCCGAGCGAGAAGTCGAAGTAGCAGGCCACCTGGCCGGCCGGCACGCCGAAGACGATCGGCGACGGCGGCGAAAGCGTCTCCAACCCATCCATCAGCTGGGTCAGCATCGGCAGCTGGAAGATCGATGGGTCGCGCACGAACGGTGGGGGCACGGCTCCGTCCAGCATCTCCAGCGTGAGGTGCACCCCGTCCAGGGGCACTTGGCCGCCGTTCAGTTGCATGCTCGCGACGTGTGACCCGATGTGCACGGTGCGCACCTCGGTGCTCGGTGTGGCCTTGACCAGCACCACCCGGTGCTCCCGCCGGAGCTCGTCCGGATGGGCCGCTCTGAAAAAATGGGTGCAGATTCCGTGGAATTCGACCGTGAGTGTATTCATGACGGCTCCTTCACGTTGATCCGCCGGGTGAGCAATGCGACGGAATGCCAGGCTTCGCGCGTGCGGCCGCCCGCCTCGCGCCGGAGCGCTTCGAGCTGCGCGAGACGCAACGCCTCCGCCGCGGAATGCCCCGCGGCGAGGTGACGGTGGATGCTCCCGAAGATGGCGCGCGCGTCATTGTCCGGGATCGGGGCCAGAGTGCCGATGATGTCGCGGGCGCCCGCGGCCAGGAAGCCGCCGCCGAGGCTGAGGGTGCGGCGTTCGGGGGAACGGCGGGCGCGCAGCGTTTCGCAGGCGGCGAGGACGACGATCGGCGACCGCCGCAGCGGTGCCGACGCGATGCGGCGCCACGTCACGCGCTCCTGGCCGCCGCCGGGCGCGCGGAAGACGAGCGCCGTCTCGTCGCCGCGCCCGTCGGCATGCCCGGAGATGTGCAGCACGTCCGCGCGCGCGGCGGCGTCGAGCACGGCGGCGAACGTGGCGCCGCGGCCGCCGGCATCGAGCGACCGCGGATAGAGGTGCGCGAGCTCCTCGAGCTCCTCACTGCTGGCCGGCAGCGCCGCGAGATCCGCCGCGGACGCGGCCCCGACGGCGGCAATCGTCTGCGGTCTCGCGCCGTGCTCGCGATGGAGCGCGGTGGCCGACGGCGCGAGCGCGACCGGCAGCCGCTCGATCAGCCTGCGGCCGCCTTCGTCGACCAGCGCCGCGAAGGGAATCCCTTCGAGCCGCGGATCGGCCACGACGATCAGATGCGACGCCCCGCGAATCGCATCCGCCGCGGGTGCGAGCAGTGCGTCGTACAGCGCGCGCGCCGCCGCCACCTCGCCGCGGCACGCCGCCTCGGCCAGCGGTGCGAGCGTCTCCGCGCGAATCGTCCGCCGCCGCACCACGGCATCGTCCGCGGTGATGGCGAACGCGATCACTTCGTCCGGCAGCACCGCCAGCTCGAGCACCGCCGCGGCCGTACCCTTCAGCCTGGCCTGCAGTGCCTGCAAGTCGGCCGGGGACGATTCCGTGGCCGGGGCGAGCTGCCGCAGCGCGCGCTCGCTCCAGGCAAACGCCGCCGCGACGTCGCCGCGGTCGAGCGTCAGTCGAATCGCCTCCTGATACAGCACATTGCCGGCGTCGAGCACGAGCGTGCCGGTGACCGAGTCCGCGAAACGGAAGCGGTGCCGCTCGAGCGCGGCGATGCCATTCGCGAGCTCCCGCAGCGCCGCGTCGCCGTCGCCGAGCTTCATCGCCGCCCGCGCGCGCAACAGGTGCGACTCCGGCAGGAACGGCGCCGCTTCGGCTTTCGCGTACGCGGCGATGGCGCGGTCGAGCCGCTCCGCTGCCGCCCGCGGATCGCTGTGCAGAAACAGCGCGCCCCGCGCGAACTGCACGTCCGCCTCGGCACGGGTGCGCATGGCCGGATCGGTGAGCCGCGCCGCGGCGGCCGTCGCATCCGCCACGCGCGCGGCCGCGGCATCGGGATCGCCGAGCTCCGCCTCGAGCACCGCCGCCCGCACGAGCGCATTCGCGAGCGACAGGTCGTTGCCGGCGGTGCGCAGCGCATCCAGCTCCAGGTGCGAGAGCGCCCGCGCGGCGTCGCGCCGCCCGCCGCGCAGCTCCATGCGCACCGCGCCGCCGACGCTCACCGCGAGCCGGTCGCCCCGCCCCTCGGCGCTGAGCGCGTCGAACGAGCGGATGCGCGCCGCCCACGCGTCGTCCGGGCGGCCCAGCGAGAGGAGCGTGTCGGCGACGAGCGTCTCGATGAACCCGCGGTTGCTCCGCTCGCCGAGCGCGGCGAAGGTCCGCTCCGCCTCCACGAGGTGCGGCAGCGCCCCGGTCCAGTCGTCGTCGTTCATCAGGCAGAGCGCGAGCTCCCACCGCACCTGCGCGCCGAGGGCCTGGTAGCCGCGATGCGCATCCGTCTCGGCGAGCAGTTGCTCGAGCTCCGCGCGCGCGCCGCGGATGTCGTTCTGATCGAAGCGCGTGTTCGCCGCGAAGTAGCGCGCCACCAGCGCCATCGGATTCGCACCACGCGCAAAAAGCGTCGCGGCGCGGCGCAGCTCCGGTTCCCCGGCGGCGGGCGCCTGGCGGCTGTACGCGATGCGCCCGCGGCGGTACGCGACATGTGCCTCGGCCAGTGCCACGCGAGCCGGCGCGTCCGCGCGATCGATGGCGGCCACCGCGTCGCGCAGCAGCAGTTCACCCGAGGTACGGGAGAGAGACGCGCCAATGGCGCGGGCGATGGCCAGCAGACGCGTGGCCGCGGCCGCGTCGCCGCGCTGTTCCGCCTCGCCCCACTGCCCGAGGTATTCGACCTCGGCCATGGAACGCGTGGACTGCGGATACGCGCGCACCAGCGCATCGGTCGCCGCCGCGTCGCCGCTCGTTGCCGCCGACTCGAGACGCGGCCGGTCGATACGGAATCGCGATTCGCCGGTCACCGCCGGCAGCCGTTGCAGATGCTCGCGCGCCTCGGCCGCCCACGGCGAGCCGGCGTCGATTCGCAGATAGCGCTCCCACGCCTCGCGCGCCGCGGCATGGAGGCCGAGGCGCTCGAGCGTGAGCGCGCGGTTGAAGAGCGCCTCGGCGTAATCGGCGTCGAGCGACAACGCGCGGTCGAATGCCGCCAGCGCCTGGCCGTATCGCGACGGCTGATGGAACCGCTGCGCCGCGGAGTACTCGGCGGCGCCGAGGTCGTTCCAGAGTGTCGCGTCCGCGGCATGTCTCGCGGCGGCGGCGCGCAGCCGAGCGGCCGCGTCGATCGAGCGGTCGACGAGAATCAGCGCCACCCCCGCGGCCTGCTGCCTCTCAGGTGACGGATCGCGCTCCGCGTGCTCGAGCAGTTCGCCGGCGACGCCGCCGAGACGGAATCCGCGGGCGTCGGGACCTGGGCCGGACGCGCGCATCGGGCCGCGATACGGCGCCCATGCGAATCCGCCGGAGATCCGCGGCTCGGCGATGCGCGCGTCGCGCGGCGCGAGCGCCACCAGCCGCGCAACCGGCGCGTCATCGACGCGCGCTCGCGTGAGCACGAACGCCGCCGCGCCCGCGATCGCGATCACCACGGCCGCCGCGGCGGCGAGCCACCCGGGTCTCCGGCGCGCCCCTTCGGCACGAAAGGTCTCGCGTCCGCCCGCGGCGGCGCGTGCACAGAGATCGCAGTCGGCTATGTGAGCGAGCACGGCATGTACCTCGCGGCGTGGAAGCCGCCCTTCGACGAACACGGCCAGCGTTTCCGGGTCGGGGCAGGCTGCGGAGTTGCGATCCGTCACTTGGCCTCCCTTGCGGCCGGCTCGTCATCTACTGTGGTCCGACCGTTTTCGTCTTTTTCCAGACCAAGATCGAGATCGACGTGTTGCGCCGTGGCAAGCACGTCCCCGGCGTCCTGGCTGGTGACGCCGGCCTGCCGCAGCGCGCGCCGCAGCCGCGCGAACATGTCGTCGAACCGGCGGTAGAGCGGGCGTTGCGGCAGGCGGGTCATGCGGGAGATGTCGGCGATGCTGAGCGCGCTCACGAAGCGCAGCCGCAGCAGCGCGCGCTCCTCGGGATCGAACGCGTCGATGGCCTTCCGAACCACCTCGCCGGCGCGCCGAGAGACCTCCCGCGCCTCGGCATCGAGCAGCGGCGCGTCGGTCATCTCGCGCGCGACGAGGCGCTCCAGCGTCGCCTCGTCGGTGTCGACCGTGCCCGGACGCACGCGGCGCCGCGGCAATCGCGCGAGCATGGCCTCGACATCCGCGCGGGTGAGCGTGGCGTCGACGTTCCTCACGAGCGGCAGCGCTTCGTCGAGGGTGCGGTGGTCGCGGTGGATCAGCGTCTCGAGCAGAATCGCCGCCGCGCCCATGCGTGTCGCCTCGGCCGACGGATGCCACCGCCCGCGCTCCTGCACGCGCAGGTCGGCCAGCAGGCGCTCGATGACGATGGTGAGATAGGTGCCGAGTGCGGCGCGGCCTTCATAGCGGCGCAGGATGGCGTAGTCGTTCTCGATCAGCGCGAGCCGCGCGGCGGAGGCGAAGTCCTCGGCATCGGCGCCCTGCAAGCGCGCGCGACGGCATACGCCCGCGATGACCTTGTCGACCAGCGACAGGTTCGCCTCGAACAACTGTTGGGGGTTCATTGCTGAAGTACGTCAATGATATCGCGATGCGATTCTGTAGTTCGTGCGGAAAAGCCGGGCATCGGTCGGACGAAAGGAGGTGTCCCACAGAGAAAGGAGCAGAGAGATGGGCAGCTACACCACGCAGCAGAATGCATTTGTTTTTTCGCTGGTCTCGAACGCGGCGTCAGCGGTGTCGAGCAATTTCGCGGCGGCCATTACCCAGAAGTTCGGGGAAGTCACGTCGGGCCAGTACAGCAGCTTCATCGGCACCGGCTGGTCGATCGCCTGGGGGCCGGTGGTCGTGAGCGAGAAGGGCGACGTGACTCCGGAGGCGGACAACACGCTGATGGTCGTGCAGGGGACGGATGCGAGCGGGAACCCGCTGTACATCGTCCCCACCGCCGGGACGAATCCGAAGTCACTGTTCGACGAGCTCGCGGAGGATCTCAGCCTGAAGATGGTGGCGTTCCCGGGCGGGGGAAACATCACCACCGGAACGAACGACGGGCTGACGAATCTGCTCGGGATGAGCTACGAGAACAATACGCTGCAGCAGTTCCTCGACTCAGTCCCGAACGCCGGCGATGCCACGCTGGTCTTCACCGGCCACAGCCTCGGCGGTGCGCTCACGCCGGCGCTGGCGCTCTCTATCGACACAAGCCGGTGGGGGCAGGTCTACGCGATGCCCACGGCCGGTCCGACGACGGGCGACGCTGGTTTCGCCGCGGCATTCACGAAGAAGTTTCCGACGCCGCAATCCACGAGCGACCCGCGGTCGACGTGGAACTGCAACATCGTCAACGAGTCTGACCTCGTGCCGATGGTGTGGAACTCCGTCGGGAACATCCTTGGGCTGTATTCGCAACTCGGCCCGCCCTCGCCGTGTGTGACCGCGGTAATCCACCATGTCGAGGGACTCATCCCGGCGGGGGCTTCGTTCGTCTCCGTTCCGCAGGTGACGTTCACCGCGGACTTCGTGCCGCAGCCCGGACCGTTCCCCTACGAGAAGAATCCGACGGTGCTCTTCTTCGCCGAAGCGCTGTACCAGCACATCGCCGCGTACACACTGGAGCTCGTGCCGGACCTGCTCGACGCGTTTCCCGGCATGCAGCTCACGGGACTCCAGTACACCGAGATCCTGACCGTCTTATCCACGATCTCACCTTCCTGCCTGCTGCCCCCGCTGGCTACCGCGTGAGGTTCGGAGGACGCATGAAGAAAATCGCGATGTTCGCTCTGTTCCTCATCGCCGTCGTCACGCTCTCGTTCGCGCAGCAGCAGGTTCCGGTGCAGCAGCAGATGCCACCCGGCTACAACTTCGTTCCGTATATACCGCCCGAGGCGATCGACATCGCCGGCGCGACGACGCGCACACCGATGGCCGAGGACCACGCGTGGGCGCTGTTCGTCGCGCTGAACTGGCCCGCGCCACAGAACGGCAAGTACAACGGCGTTCCCGATCGGAACAACGTCATCGGCGGCCGCACCGCGGGCGGTGAAGATGTACCGGCCGCACCCGCCGGCCCAACGGTATGGCAGACGTACATGGACACGAACGACCTCTTTCTCCCCGGCGCGGCCAAACCTGCTTCATTCGACGCAAAGCAGTCCATCCCCGCGCCGTGCAAGAGCGTCGCGCGCGATGGGCACCGCGTGCTGCGCATGACGGAGAAGGTGTCGGACGTGCTGCAGTCGATCCATGAAGCCAACCCGAACGTGCGCCTCATCGCGCAGAACGGCAAGGAGGTCTGGTACGAGGTGCGGGTCAACCGCGCGTACTACGACTACGTGGTGAACAACGGCCTCTACAACAGCAACAATCGGAAGGGGAAGAAGATCTCGTTTCCCGCCGGCTCGAGCACCGGCCGCGGCGAGGGTGCGATCCGGGTAAAGGCGGCGTGGATGGAGATCACCGACCGGGCGCAAGCGCGGTATCTGTACACGTCCGAGGCGCTGCTTTATTCGCCGAAGACGAGCCGGTGCCGCGCCGCGACGATGGGACTGGTCGGCCTGCACATCGTGCACAAGACCGAAACCTTCCCGTCATGGGTCTGGGCGACGTTCGAGCACGTCTACAACGCTCCGGACGTCGCTGACGTGCAGAGCGGCCAGGTCACCGTGCCGCCGCCGGGATTCTGGTTCTACGACCCGAAATGCAAGGACTGTCTGTGGAACCAGCCGCCTCTGAACAACGATCCGCATCCGCGGCCGACACAAGTTGTGAGATACCCGCCGGTCGTCAGCAGCGGCTCTACAAACCGCGAGGCCCTGAACACCTCGTTTTCCGCGGCGCTGCGGCAGCTCGGTTCGGCCAACGTCTGGCAGTACTACGGCCTGGTCGATGCGCAGTGGGGGCTTGCGAGCGGCACTCCGGAGGACGTCCTCTGCCTCACGAACGCGACGATGGAGACATACATCCAGTGTGGCAGCAGTCCGATCGAGCGGCCGGGGCAGCAGGCCACGAATGTTCAGGGTTGCATGGCCTGTCATTCACAGGCGAAGAAAACCGACTTCGACTTCCAGTTGCTGAAGGCATCACCCGCGATGACGCTCGGCGATGTTCGCCGGGCCATCGATGCGCTGGACGGCCAGCCGCAGTAGACACGCGGCGACGCTCCGTTCTCCATCCGCACCAGGCCGCGGCGCAATGCCGGCGTCGCGGCCTCGGTGCATCGTTACAGACGGATTCCCGCGCGGATGGCACGGAGGCGAGGCACGTTGACATCGCGCGACTGTGGCAGGCATGCTGGCATACCATGCGGCGCACCACCTTGAAGCTCCCCGATGACCTCGATCCCAAATTGCGCCACGAGGCCGCACGTCGCGGAAGCACGATCGCAGACGTCACGCGAGAGGCAATCGAGGCTCATGTGGGCGGAGTCGCGCGACGACGCCTGATCGCCGCCAAAGCGGGACGAAGCGGAACGCGCGACACGGCGCGGCGCATCGAGGAGATCATTCGACAGGAGACCCGCCGATCACGCTGATCGTCGATTCCGGGCCGCTTTACGCCTACGTCGATGAGGACGACGGCGACCATGAAGCGAGCCTGGAGCTCCTTGAACCCCACCCGGGTCCGCTGCCGATACCGCAACTGGTCATCACGGAAGTGTCCTACCTCATCGAGAAACGCCTCGGCTGGACGGCAGAAGTACGGTTCCTTGGCGATCTCTCCTCCGGAAACTTTGTGACAGCGCCGGTTCTCGCAGGCGATTGGATCAGGATCGCAGAGCTTGTCGCCCGATATCGCGATCTGCCCCTGGGAACGGTCGATGCCTCCGTCGTGGTGCTCGCCAAGAGACTCGGCCTGGACGTCATCGGGACGCTCGACCGGCGACACTTCACTGTTGTCCGTCCGAAACACGTAGCAGCGTTTGAGCTGCTTCCCTGATCGTCATCGTGAGGCCGCGAGAGGCGAGGCGGCGATGACCTCCAGCATCCGCTCTGCGATCATTCCACTGCGCAGTTTTGCGAATTCCGCACGCGGGCCCGGGAAAAGCTCATCGACGGTTTCGCGGAACAGCTCCAGCCATCGGTCGAAATGCTCCGGTGCAGCGGCTGCAGGGCGTCGAGCTCTGCGTGCAGTTGCAACGGACTGCGGTTGTGCGCGCGGTATGCCTGCGTGCCGAGCAGCACGCTCTCCCAGAAATCGCCGATGACCGGCAGGTGATGCCGGAGATCGAACGGCACCACCTCGGTAAAGAACTCGCCGATGAGGTCATCCGTCGTGGCCTTCGCATAGAAGGCGATCATCAGGCGGTCGATGCCGGAACGGGAGTCGAGGTCAGGCTTTGCGTTCACGCTGCCGGTTTCAACGCGTGGAGATGTGCCGGTAGTCCAAGGCCCCGTCCGCGACCATCCCGCGGCGCCGCCGATATCAGCCGGCAGGAGGCGGCCGGTCAATGGAGATACGATTCGTGTTTCAAATGTGTTGGGCACGCAAGGATGAATCCGATGACGATCGTTTGCGGAACCGTTTTCGCCCCGCTCTCCATCCCGCACTGCCACGATGCGGCGGCGCTCGCGCGGGCTGAACACGGAAGGCTCGTGCTCGTGCGCGACTCCAGCGGCAGAGTCGTCGTCATCACCGGCGCGGACGATCTCATCGACGGTGCCGATCCAGCGCAATAGCACAGCGGAGGTCATCGGGGGGAGCTATGTCCACACACACACCACAGCAGCCGCGGGCCGTTCCGCAAGTCATGGTTTCCAGCACGTTCACCGACTTGCAGGAGCATCGCGCCGCACTGATTGCGGCGATCCACGGGCACAAGCTGCACGCCAACAGCATGGAGAACGACTCGGCGAGACTCGTGGATGTGATCGATTCATCTCTGCAGATGGTCCGGGACAGCGCTGCCTATATCGGCGTGATCGGCTTGAAGTACGGACAGACACCCGAAGATCCCGAGCGGAACCCCGACAACCTCTCGATTACCGAGCTGGAGTTCAACGAAGCGCAGAGTCTCGAACGTCCGATTCTCCTCTTCATCATGGGCGAGGACCACTTGGTGAAAAGGGCCGATGTCGAAATCGACCCCCACAAGCTGACAAAGCTCAATGCCTTCCGTGACCGGGCCAAGAAAGCGTCTCCGGATTCATCGGTCCATCGCGTTTATGCGGTTTTCAACAGCGTCGAAGAGTTCACGGCCAAACTCGGCTCCGCGCTCGCTGAGCTGAGCAGACATCTCCAGTCCAAAGACGTCCACGCCTCGTCGAGCGGCTCGCAGCAGCCCTCGCTTCGTACCGCGGAGATCGAGTTGTATCGCCGCGAGTTCGTGCGTCGCAATCGCCGTCTCGACCTCGATGCGCTGATGCCGGCCGATCGGGGCGAGATGCTGCGAATTCCATTGCCGTCGATCTTCGTCGAACCGTGCATCCGGCGGGATGCGCCGCCGACCGACATTGCGCGCGACGATCTGGACCGGCTGCGTCGGGCCGGCGAGCTGGTGCCCGAGGACGACCTGCCGAGCCTGTCGCTCGAAGAAGTTCAACGCGTGGGCGACGTTTACGAGCAGCCCGCGCAGCCGGCGTTCGACGTTCTTGGAGCGACAGGCAATCAGCACATCGTGCTCCTTGGCGATCCCGGCGGGGGAAAATCGACGCTCGCACGCTATGTTGCGCTGGCGCTCCTCGATCCACTCGGGGACGTCCGCGTCAGGACTGCCTACCGCGAGGCCCTGCCCATTCTGATTGAGCTCCGGAGCTATGTGGCGGTGCGCCCGCCGGCGGGCGACTGCGCCAGCATTTTCGAATTTCTCGATCGGTTGCATCAGACGGACGGATACCATCCTTCGGCGGCCGCCGTACAAGCGGAAATCGATGCCGGCGCGCAGGTGCTGTTCATTTTCGACGGCTTGGACGAGATCTTCGAGCACGCCGCACGAGAGGCAGTCACGACCGAGATCGCCCGGCTCGCTCTGATGTACACCAACGTGACGACACTGGCGACGAGCCGCCCGATCGGCTATCGCCGCCGCATCCTCACCGACGCCGGATTCGCTCATTACACGATTCAGGACCTGAGCCCCGAGCAGGCCCGCGTATTCCTGCAGCGATGGTTCGAAATCGTCATGCCGGATGAGAAAGCGGATGCGAGTTATCGGCTGGCCCGCATCGCGAGCGAACTGGAAGCATCACAGTCGGTGCGCGTTCTCGCCGGAAATCCCCTGCTGCTCACGATTCTGGCCATCATCGGCAAGAGCCGGGACTTGCCTCGGGATCGCTGGATGCTTTACGAGCATGCCAGCGCGGTGCTCATCAACCACTGGGACGTGAATCGACAGCTCAAGGACACCTCGATCGCACCCTACATTCATCCGGAGGACAAGATCGAGCTTCTCCGCAGGCTCGCAGCGAAAATGCAGGGCGGCGCGGCCGGGATCGCCGGAAACTACATCCTGAAAGACGATCTCGAGCGGGACTTCGAAGCCTATGTGAAAGACCGTTACGAGGTCCCGCGCGCGGACGCCGCGGTAGTGGCCCGTACGATCATCAGCCGCCTGCACGATCGCAACTTCATTCTGGCACCTCGCGGGGCCGGCCTGTTCGGGTTCGTTCACCGTGCATTTCTCGAGTTCTTCTCCGCATCGTGGTTCAAGAACCAGTTCGAAACGAAACAGGAACTGACGTTCGAGCAACTGTTCTCGGAGGTGTTCGATGCGCATGCGAGCGAGCCGGCGTGGCACGAAGTCCTGCGGTTGCTCGCCGGAGCGATCGATGCGCGATTCACGGCGAGAATCGTCGACCGCCTGATCGAGGCCGACCAGGAGAACGCCGCGCAGCCATGGCGGCTGGCCGTGGCACTCCTGGCCTATGCCGAGTTGCGTCGGCCGGCGTCGTTCGCCGAGCAAGGTCGCAACCTGTTGGTGCGCGTCTGCCAGATGTTTCAAGCCGATACCCAGGCCACGCCGCGATTGTTTCCCTTCATCAAAAGGCACATCTTCCCGCAGGCGATCGCGATCGGCACGCAGTGGCCGGACCGCCAGATGCTGTCTCGCGTACTGAGGCAGCCGTGGCAGTTGCAATTCATGTACGTCTACGATCACCTGTTCGGAACCCTCATCGGCGCCATCGGCGCCGGCGACCCGCAGATCCATCAGGCCCTTGTCGAGTGCACGCGGGATGACGACCCATCGCGGAGAGTGGTGACACCGTTTGCGCTGGCACACGGCTGGCCCGGGGAGTCTACGTTCACCATGCTGTTGAAGCTGGCTGACGAGGATACGAATCCCACCGTGCGCTACGCCGCCATCTACGCACTCGGCGAGTATTACCGAGACCGCGACGAAGCCAGAGCGCTGATTCTCAGCAAACTCATCGAAGGCGAGCACGTGTTCGATCGAGCACCCGCAGCAACAGCCTATGCACGCATGCACCCGCAGCAGACGGCCGCATTGCGCTTGCTGGAGCGGCGGCTCGACGCGGAACAGGAGAAGTATCCCCGTACGGTGATCGTGAAAGCGCTCGTCGAGCGTTTCTCCGAACTGCCAGACACCCCGCACATTCTCAAGCGCATCGCACTCAATGACCCCTCGCCCGGGGAGCAAGACACGGAATCGGTCGAATCGTGGTACCCGCGCCAGGGTGCGTTACACGGTCTCGTGCAACGCTGGCCGAAGGCTCCCGATACGATCGCTGTACTCCGCGATCGAGCGCAGCGGGATCCAACGCCATGGCTGCGGAACTGGTGTCGCACGACGCTGGAGCGTGTCGCGGAGCCCGGCTCCGGCTGAGCCGATCCGTGCCGCCGGACGCAGACCCGCGGAGTGTTATGTGGGCAACGATTGAACGGCGGCGTGGATCGCGCGGAGGCGCGCGACCGCCTGCGGCATGTCCGCGTGGATGCAGAGCGTGTCGAAGGGGATGGCGATGCGGGTGCCGTCGCGGGCGATCGCCGTGCCTTCGCGCGCGAGCATCGCCGCCTGTGCCGCGGCTTCTTCGACGGTCAGCGTGGAGCCGGGGATGGAGCGGGGGGTGAGGGAGCCGTCGGGCTCGTAGCGGCGGTCGGCGAAGGCTTCGCGGATGACGGGGATGCCGGCGGCGCGGGCGGCGGCGGCCATCTGCGAGGCGTCGGGGGCGACGATGGCGGTGGAGGGATCGAGGACGGAGACGATCGCTTCGGCGAGCGCGCGATCTTTGTGCGCGTCGTTGTAGAGGGCGCCGTGCGGCTTGACGTGCTGCACCGCGCCGAACGCGCGCAGGGCCGCGAGCTGGGCGAGGAGCGAGGCGCGCAGCTCCCCGGGAGCGA
>DASPMO010000119.1:0-28964 GCA_035627015.1 Thermoanaerobaculia bacterium
TCTATACGCATCGCCCCATCCGCCTGCTCCTCGGCGAGCTCGCGGGGAAGAAGATCCATCGCGCGCAGGAGATCCCGATTTACGCGTTCGATCCGCCGTTCGTGAAGGAGATCGCCGAGGCGGTCGAGCGCCGCACCGACGTGGCGCTCTCCGTCACCGAGCGCGAGCTCTACCTCGACCTCGGCGGCCGCACGTTCTCGACGACCATCGTCGAGCACCGGTTGCCGTAGTGCCGGCAGCAGTTGCTGGTTGCTGGTGACTGGTTCATTGCGCTGCATGGCGATCCGGCGCTGCACCGCAACGAACCAGCAACCAGCAACCAGCAACCGCCTCTTGCTATCCCCGCAGCGCCTCGATCGGCTCCAGCCGCGCCGCGGTGAGGCTCGGGTAGAGGCCCGAGAACAGTCCCACGCTGACCGCGAAGCCGGTGGAGATGAGGATACCGAAGCTCGACACCGGGAGACCGGCCGGGAAGAAGCCGGCGATCAGCTTGACCGCGAGCATGCCCGTGCCGAGGCCGATCGCGGCGCCGACGACGGAGAGCGTCACCGACTCGACCAGGAACTGCACGAAGATCTCGTTGTTCGTGGCGCCCATCGACTTGCGCAGGCCGATCTCGAAGAGACGCTCGGAGATGGAGATCTTCAGCACCGAGAAGATCCCCACGCCGCCGATGAGCAGCGACACGCCGGCGATGGCGAAGAAGACGATGCGCCAGTTGCGCAGGATGATCTCGATCTGCCCGCGCTCCTTCAGGATCTCCTTGCCGATGTTGTTGATGCGCGTGTCGCGGATGCCGTTGTGCGCCTGCTGGAAGCGTCCGATGGCCTCGTACTCGGCCTCGATGCTCTTCTCGGGCGTGACCGACTTGGCGAGCATGTACGAGATCGCGTTGGCGCGGCCGAACATGTCGCGATAGACGGTCCAGGGGATGTAGACGCCGCCCATCTCGCGAAAGAAGTCGTCGTCGTCGACGAAGGTCGTGTCGAACTTCTTGCCGACGCCGATGACCGTCAGGCGGCGCCCTCCAAGGTTGATCTGCTTGCCGAGGGCCGCCTCGCCGCCGAAGAGACGATTCTTGAGGTTGTAGCCGATGATGACCACCGGCGCGCTGGTCTCGACGTCGCGCTCGCTGATGAAGCGTCCCGCGGTGACGGAGCGATTGCGGATCTCCGCGAACTCGGGGGTGATGCCGTAGACGTCGATGCGGCGGGTGACGGTGCCGCTGGTGACGACGGCGCGCGTCTCCCCCACCGGGGCCATGGCGCTGATGTTGTCGGAGTCTTCGAACGCGGCCAGGTCTTCGACGCGCAGTCCGCGCGAGAGATGCGCTTTCGCTTTCTCCTGCCGGTCGACCGGCTCGCGCTGCGAGGCGGCGATGACGCCGTCCAGGCCGAGGTCGTTGATCCCCTTCAGGACGGAGTTGTTGATGCCGTCCAGGACGGACATGACCACCACCAGCGCCAGCGTGCCGAGGATGACGCCGAGCAGGGTGAAGAGCGACCGCAGCGGGTGCGCTTTCGTCTCTTCGTAGGAAGTGCGGATGGCTTCGCCGAGTTGCATGGTCGCTCGCTTTGCTTGCGCTGTTGTCGGTTATCGGTTATCGGTTGTCTGTGCTTTGACGCCATGCGGCCGGTACTGGCGAGACCTCACCCGGAACGGACAACTGACAACCGACAACATCATTCGGTCCTCAGCGCCTCGATCGGATTCAGCCGGCTGGCGCGGAGGGCCGGGTACATGCCGAACAGCAGGCCGGTCCCCGCGGCGAAGACCAGCGCGGTCATGGCCGTGGCGGGGGTGATGGCGGCGGGGTTGCGCGTCAGCATGGCGATGCCCTGGGTGAAGAACTTGCCGGCGAAGATGCCGAGGAAGCCGCCCAGGACGGAGACGACCACCGACTCGGTGAGCATCTGGAAGAAGATCTGCGCGGGGGTGGCGCCGACGGCCTTGCGCGTGCCGATCTCGCGCACGCGCTCGTTGAACGAGGCCAGCTGGATGTTCATGATCACGATGCCGCCGACGACCAGCGAGATGAGGCCGCAGATCATGAACGTGACGTCGTACATCTTCCCCTCGCTCTCGTTGCGGGCCAGGTTGGCCACGCGCGAGAAGACGCGGTAGTCCTTCACGCCGTGCTGGCGGAAGAGGATGCGCTCGATCTCCGCCACCGCTTCCTTGTGCCGCTTGATGTCCTTCATGCGCGCGTGCATGAAAGAGATCTTCCCCTGCTGCAGCGGCTGGCCGTTGCGGGTCATCATGGTGGTGATGGGGATGTACATGCCGCGGTTCATCCAGCGCAGCGCGTTGCGCCTGTTGTCGAAGCTGAAGTACTTCTCCTCCATCACCCCGACCACGAGATAGCCCGCGCCGTTCATGATCAGCGTCTTGCCGACCGGGTTGTCGCTGCCGAAGAACTCCTGCGCGCGGGTCGTGCCGAGGACCACCACGCGCGCGGCGGAGGCGATGTCGTGCTCGGTGATGAAGCGTCCCTGCCCCACTTTGTGGAAGCTGATGGGCGAGTACGCGGGGGTGACGCCCATGATGCCGCGGTCCTTCTCGATGTCGCCGTAGCGGACGGTCATGCCGTTCTCGGAGACGGGCGAGACGAGGTCGATCTCCCTGGCCTCGGTGCGCAGCGCCACCGCGTCGGCGTACGTGAGGCCGTTGCTGGCCAGCGCCCTGGCGTCGAGCGTGACCTGGCCGGTCTGCTTGTTGCCGATGAAGATGCGCTCGATGCCGCCGCTCATGCGGTAGAACTTCATCGACGCCTCTTTGCCCGCCACCGAGAGCGAAAACGTGGCCACGATCGAGCCGGCGCCGAGAATGATCCCGAAGAGCTGCAGCAGCGTGCGGCCCAGGTGATCCTTCATGTCGCGGATGCCGTCGATGATGGCTTCGAAGATGAGCATTGGCTACTCCAGGTCGTCGCCGTCGACGATGAGGCCGTCCACGATCTTGATCCGGCGCTGCGTTCTCTGCGCGATGGCGGGATCGTGCGTGACGAGGATGATGGTCTGGCCGTTGGCGGCCAGCTCTTCGAAGAGGCGGATGATGTCGCCGCCCGTCTTCTGATCGAGGTTGCCGGTCGGCTCGTCGGCCAGGATGAGCGAGGGGTTGTTGACCAGCGCGCGGGCGATGGCCACGCGCTGCCGCTGGCCGCCGGAGAGCTCGTTGGGGCGGTGTTTGGCGCGGTTCTTCAGGCCGACGCGGTCGAGGGCCTCGAGGGCCCGGGCGCGGCGGGTGTCGCTGTCGACGCCGGCGTAGAGCAGCGGCAGCTCGCAGTTCTTCCAGATGGTGGCGCGGGGGAGGAGGTTGAAGGTCTGGAAGACGAAGCCGAGCTTCTGGTTGCGGATGCGCGCCAGCGCCTTGCCCGACATGCTGGCCACGTCCTCGCCGTCGAGCCAGTACCGCCCTTCGCTCGGCGAGTCGAGACAGCCGAGGATGTGCATGAGCGTCGACTTGCCCGAGCCGGAGGGGCCGATGATGGAGACGAACTCGCCGCGGTCGATGCGCACGTCGATGCCCTTGAGGGCCTGCACGGCGTTCTCGCCGGAGTCGTAGGTCTTCTTCACCGCTTCCAGTTGGATCAGTGCCTTGTTGGCTCGTACCGCGGTTGGTTGCTGCGGCTCCGACTCCTGCCAGTTCTCGAACTTGAATACCGCGCTCATTGCCGGCTCGCTTTCCGTCTCTGCGGTTGCTGGTTGCTGGTTCGTTGCGGTGTGTGTTCCTTGCGGCCATCCACCGCAACGAACACAGCAACCAGCAACACAGCAACTAGTCGTCGTCCTCTTCCGAGTCCTTCTTCGTCAGGGTCGGGTCTTCGAGGGCCACTTCTTCGCCTGCCTTGAGGCCGGCCAGGATCTGGACCTTGGCGTTGTCGGCGAGGCCGGTGGTCACGACGCGCTTGTCGAAGAACTTTTTCCAGGCGTCCTTGTCGTCCTTCTTGTCCGCCTGCTCTTCCTTCTTCGCCGCTTCGGCGAAGGCCTTCGGGTCGATGGCTTTCTTCACGTAGACGACTTCCTGGTCGTCGCGCTTGAAGACCGACTCGACCGGGACGGTGAGGACTTTCTGCTGCTGCTCGCCGGCCACTTCGATGTTGGCGGTCATGCCGGAGCGGAGCTCGCGCCCCTGCGCATCGAGGCGGATCTCGACGTCGAAAACGCGCACTTTTTCCTCGAGGCGCACGGCGGGGGCGATGCGGTCGATCTTCCCCTTGAAGGCCACTTTCGGATAGGCGTCGAGCGTGACCTTGACCGGCATGCCGACGCGGATCTTGCCGATGTCGACCTCGTTGACGCCCGCCTTGACGATCATGCGCGAGACGTCGGCCACGGTGAAGAGCACGGTGCCGGCGTTGAACGACGACACGCCGGAGGTGATGGACTCCCCGATCTCGACGGACTTGGTGAGGACCACGCCGTCCATCGGGGCGACGATGTTGGAGCCGCGGAAGTTCGCGGCGGACTGGCTGATGGGGATGCCGCTCTTCTCGACCAGGGCGTACTTTTCGCGGGCCTTGTCGTACTCCTGGCGCGCGGAGAGGTACTCGGTCTCCACGTCGCGCTGCTGCGTCGGCGCGAGCAGTCCCTGCGTGAAGAGCTTGTTGTTCTCTTCGAATTTCTTCTTCGCGTCCTGGAAACGGATCTCCGCGGAGGCGACGGAGTTCTTCGTATCGGCGAGCGACTGGGCCTGATTGAGGTCCGGCTCGACGCGGGCCAGGACGTCGCCGCGGCGGACGTAGTCACCGTCGCGATGCGTGATCTCGATGACTTTGCCGGAGATGGCGGACTTGACGTCGACCTTCACTTCCGGCTCGACGGTGCCGACCTCGGTCACCTTGACCTGCACGTCGGCGATCTCCGCCCTGCCGGTCTTCACCGGCGACTCGGGCGGTTTCTTGTCCTTGCCGCTGGCTTTGATCGCGACCGTGCCGCCGATGGCGACGACCAGCGCGATGACCGTGAATATGGTGATTTTGCGTTTCCGCTTGGCGCTCATTGAAAACCCTCCAGAGCTGTCTGGAGCGTTTAACGTTGGCGCAGCAGATTGGTTGCAGGTCCGTTTGTTACAAGTTGTTCTGGAGTGCGCGAGCGCCAGCTCGCGCTCTCCATGCGCCAGCCGCAGCTGGCGCTGCGGCATGGAGAGCGGCAACTGGCGTTGCCGCACTCCAGATCAGAGGTTTCGCAGTTGCCAGCCCGGGTAGCTGCTCGCGTCCACCTTGGCGTGCGCCTGCGAGATCTTCCCGTCCTCGTCGATCACGTAGGCGATGCGGCGCGCGTATTCGTCCTTCGCCGTGTCGGCCGCACCATAGGCGACGCCGATCTGCTTCTCGGTGTCGCACAGCAGCGGGAAGGGAAAGTCGAACTTTTCGGCGAAGCGGCGGTTCTCTTCGACGCTGTCGAAGCTGACGCCGATCACCTGCGCGTTCCTGGCCTTGTACTCCGCGTCGAGGTCCCGGAACCCGGAACCCTCACGCGTTCAACCGGGGGTGTCGGCCTTCGGGTAGAACCAGAGGACGACTTTCTTTCCCCGCAGCTCGGAGAGCTTCACGCGGTTGCCTTGATGGTCGACGACGTCGAAGTCGGGAGCGGTCTCGCCGGGTTGGAGCATGCGCGGTTCTCCTCGGGTGAGCATGTTGATGATGCCGCGAAGGGACATGCCGCTATTGTAGTGCGCGTGACTCTCGATGAATGGAACGAGCGCTACCGCTCGCGCGAAGAGATCGGCGGGGAGCCGGCGTCGCTGCTCGTCGACGCGGCGGGCCACCTCCCGCCCGGACGGGCGCTCGATCTCGCCTGCGGCGCGGGACGCAACGCGTTGTGGCTGGCGTCGCGGGGATGGGAGGTCGTGGCCATCGATGGCGCGCCGGAAGCGATCCGCATCGTGCGCGAGCACGACGCCGCGATCGACGCCCGGGTGATGGACCTCGAGGCCGGCGCGGCACTCCCCTTCCACGACGAGTCGTTCGACCTCGTGGCCATCCTCTATTACCTGCACCGGCCGCTGTTCGCCGAGGCGAAGAGGATCGTGAAACGCGGCGGAGTGGTGGTCTGCGCGGTGAAGATGCGCGGCACGTACCGGGTGAAGCCGGGAGAGCTGGCGCAGCACTTCGACGATTTCGAAGTGCTGCGCTCGCATGAGGGAGAGATCGCGGAGCTGATCGCGCGGCGGACCTAGCGGGCCGCCACCTTCGTCCCGGCCTTCTGCGCCTGCTGCGCCTTCGCATGGGCCAGTTCCTCGTCGATGACCCGCGCGAACTGCTCGTAGCCGGCGGCGCCGACCAGCAGGCGTCCGTTGACGAAGAACGTCGGGGTGCTCTGCACGCCGACGCGCACGCCTTCATCCGCCGACGCCTTCCAGGCGTCCTTGAACTTGCCCGAGGTCATGCACGTGCTGAAACGCTCGTGGTCGACGCCGATCTGCGTGGCGAAGCGGAAGATGTCGGGGTCGGAGATCGGACCGCCCTTGGAGAAGAGCTTGTCGTGCAGCTCCCAGAACTTCCCCTGCTCGTGGGCGCAGTGGCCGGCCTCCGCGGCGCGCTTGGCCCCGCGGTGCATGGCCAGCGGATAGTCGCGGAACACGATGCGCACGTCGTCGCCGTACTTGTCCTCGATCTTCTTGAGCGTCTCGACCGCGCGGCCGCAGAACTGACACTCGAAGTCCGAGAACTCGACGATCGTCACCAGCGCGCTGGCGCTGCCGCGCGACGGTCCTTCCGCTTTCACCTCGAAGCGCGGCGGCTGGATGTTCACCTGCACGCCGGCGGCATCGCGCAGCTCGCGGATGTACTCCGCCTTGCGCGTCTGGATGCGGCGCTCGCGCATGCTCTTGATGATCTCGGCGATGGCCTGCTCCTTCGACATGCCGGGGAAACGGTCGGCCACGCCCTCGAAGATGCGATCGACCTCGGCCAGGTCGGGCTCGGCGATCTTCGCCTCCACTTCCGCCTTCAACAGCTCGTCCGCCGTGATCCGGCGGCGCGCCGCTTCCGCGTCGATGAGCTTCGTCGAGATCAGCTCCTCGAGCACGCCGCGGCGGATGTTGTACACGTCGCTCATCAGTCGCGCGAGCTTCGCGCCGACGGCTTTCTCGAGCTCCTCCTCGCTGACGGCCACGGTCCCGATCGTGGCCACCGGCTTGACGGCATTCTTCGCGCCTCCGGCCAAGAGCGGTACGGCCACGAGCAACAGGACCATCGTCCACAGAGTCTTTCTCATCTTCGTCTCCTTTGCGATGGGCGACGCCGGCGTGCACACCGGCGTCGCCGGTGTTCATGAGGCGTGAGGAATCAACAGGTATGGACGCCGTTGCACGAGAGCTGGACGCCGTTGTCACCGTACCCCGAGCAGCACGACGGCCAGCAGCAGCCGTTCTTCGAGCTGTCGATGTAATCGGTGCAGTACGTGTACGACCAGTAGTAGGAGCTCGTGTTGCACTGGTTGTTGTCGGTCATCGTCACTTCATCGACGCGGTGGTGGGTGCAGCCGCTCCACGAATTGCCGTCGTACGTCCCTTTGTTGACGCGGTTCGTCTCCTCCCAGTCGGGCGTGCAGGTGGGCGGGATGCAGGGACCGCCGCCGCCGCCGAACAGGCCACCGCCGCAGGTGCTGGAGACATAGGAACCGCAATAGCCGTCGGGCATGTACCACTGGCAGCGGTCGCAGGGCTCGTCGCAATAGGAGTGGTAGGGGTCGCAGACCTGGTCGCAGTCGGACTGGGCCAGTGCGCTCGAGGCGAGGAAAGACAACACAACGAACGAGAACACGTACAACGATCTTCTACACAAAGACGACATTGTCTCCTCCGAATAGGTGAATTCACACCGATGGACGGAGAAACGCAGTCACGTTCAGGCCATAGCGGATCTCCTTTCCGCTGCCGTTCTCTACTCTCTCGGACGGACAATATTATTCGGACTTGTCGAGGCCGCAAGAGGCAACTATGGCAAGCACTACTTCATCCACTCGAACACGCGGTAGTGCTCCCCTTCCATCCCCAGCCGCGCGTACACCTCCTGCGCCGGCTTGTTGCGATTGTCGACATAGAGCCGGATGCCGCGGATGGAGGGCTCGGCCTCGACCATCGCCTTCACGTGCTGATACAGCCCCGCGTAGACGCCGCGGCGGCGGAACTCGGGGATGACGTAGACGCTCTGGATCCACCACACCATGCCGTTGCGCCAGTCGCTCCACTCGTACGTGATCATCAGCGACGCGACGACGCGGCCGCCGCTCTCGGCGATGAAATAGCGGCCGTGCGAGGGATCGGCGAAGACGGCGTGCACGCCCCTGGTGGTGATCTCGCGCTCGAGGTCGAAGTCCTCGGTCTCGCGGGCCATGGCGATCTGGAAGTCGATGATGTCGGATGCGTCGGACGGGACGCCCTCGCGATAGCGCACTTCGGTCATTGATATTCTCCGCGGGGTGAAGATAGCGCAGAGACGAGGGGTGAGGGGCGAGGGGCGAGGGGCGAGGGGCGGCGGATGACCTCACCCTCGCCCCTCCGGCGCGCCCTCCTGCTCATGGTCGCCTCGGCGGTGCTCTTCGGCTTCATGGCGTTCGCGGCGAAGCTGGCCTCGGCGCGCCTGTCGGGATCGCAGGTGGCGATGCTGCGCTTCGCCACGGGACTGGCGCCGGCGCTGCTCATCCCGCGCTACCGGCGCAGCGCGTTCACGTTCCAGCGCTGGGACCTCCTCCTCTATCGCGGCTTTTTCGGCGGGCTGGCGGTGCTCTGCTACTTCATCGCCATCGAGCACATCAACGTCGGCGTGGCCACGCTGCTCAACTACACGGCGCCGCTCTTCTCCGGGACCTTCTCCATTCTTTTCCTGCGCGAGCACATCTCGCCGAAGGTGCTGATCCCGATGCCGGTGGCGCTGGCGGGCGTGTTCCTCGTCGTGCACGCGCACGCGCGTCCCGGCGACATCCTCGGCTTCGGGACGTGGGAGCTGGTCGGCGCGCTGTCGGCCGTCTTCTCCGGCGCCGCGGTCACGGCCATGCGCGCGGCGCGGCAGGGGGAGAACTCGTGGGCGGTCTACACGAGCTTCTGCCTCCTGGGCACGCTGCTCACCGCGCCACTGGCCATCGCCACGTGGAAGCAGCCGAGCGGCGATGAATGGATCTCGCTCGCCGCGACGTCGCTCTTCGCCATCGGTGCGCAGCTCCTGCTCACCTTCTCCCTGCGCTGGGTCGACGCGATGACGGTCGGCGTGATCTCGCAACTGGCCGTGGTCGTGGCCATGCTCCTCGGCGTGACGGTGCTGGACGAGCGGCTCGGCGCGATGGCCATCGCCGGCGCGGCACTGACCATCGGCGGCGTGGTGGGAGTCGTGTACGTGACGTCGTGGGCCAAGCGCACCGTCGTCGCCGCGGACGAGGTGGCGCCGGAGGCGTAGGCACTCCGGTACACTGCGCGCACACCGATGAAAGGCTGTGCACGGACCTGCCTCCTCTGGCTCCTCGGGTGGGGCGCGGCGTCGTACGCGTTCTACTTCTACTTCGTCAGCCTCCGCGACTTCGGGCCGCCGATGTACTGGGCGTCGCTCGGCGCGGGGCTGTGCGTCGTCGCGGCGATCGGCTACGCCCTCGGTATCGGCACGGCGTACCGCGAGCGCAAGCTCCTCCTCGACGCCATGGCCGGCACGCCTCCGCCGGACGGACAGTGGGCCGCGGTGAGCGGCACCATCCACTCCATGGCCGCGCTCCCCGCGCCGATCAGCGGCAAGGACTCGGTCGCGTACGAGTACAAGATCTACCGCTCCGAGCGGAGCGGCAAGAACACATCCACGGTCACGTACTTCGACGGCAAGGCGCTGGCGCCGAGCACCATCGCCTCGCGGCACGGGAGCGTGCGCCTGCTGGCGGTGCCGTCGCTCGGCGACCTCCCGAACGAGGACGTACCCTGGACCGAGTCGGTGGCGCATGCGAAGGAGTACGTCGCGCAGACGGAGTTCGAGCTGAGCGAGACGGGAAAGGGGCGGCGGGGCAAGCTCGAGGACGAGTGGACCGACGATGACGGCCAGTACCGCATCGACCGGCGCCACACCACCCGCGACGTCGACCTGGCCGACGACTTCCGCTTCGAGGAGAAGCGCATCGGCCAGGGGGAACGGGTCTGCGCCTTCGGCCTCTACTCGCGCCAGCGCGGCGGGCTGATCCCGCATCCGAACTGGTCGAAGCACACGCGCATCATGCGCGGCGATGCGATGTCCGTCGCGGCGCAGCTCCGCTCGCGCATGATCAAGTACGTCATCGGCATCCTCGTCTTCAGCGGGATCGGCTATGGGATCGTGCGCTTCTACGAGTACAAGGCGGCGATGGCGGCGTGAGCTACTGCTTGTTCAGGTGCCGCGAGATGTACGCGGTCATCTCGAACATCGTCAGCGAGTCGTTCCCGTCGAAGACCGGGCGCAGGTTGTCGTCCGCGTTGATGCGGCGCTTGTTCTGCGGGTCCTGCAGGTCGTGCTTCTTGATGTAGTCCCACACCCGCTTCATGGCGTCGCCGCGGGTGAGCGGCTGGCTTCCGACGACGTGGGCCAGCTCGGGCGACGGGGTGACCAGCGCCCCCAGTGCACCGCGGGCGGTGGTATTGCCGGACGTTTGCGGAGACTTGATGGCGCGCTGCTTACTCTCTTTTTTTCCCTGGATCGGCATGAAGGAGCGCCTCATCCAAGGTGCGTGCCCGGTTGGCGAAGAGCTCCGCGTTCCGCGACCGCTCCAGCGCCGAGCGCGGCTGCTCCCGCACCTCCGAAAGGATCAGCGGAATGCCCTGCTTGCGGCACTTCAGGGCCAGCTGCTCCAGCGCGTGAATGCCCGTCGCGTCGATGGCCGGCACGTTGCGCATGCGCAGGATGAACGCCTTCGGCTTCTTGTCGATCTCGCCGAGCACGTCCTTGAGCTTGTCCGCCGCGCCGAAGAAGAACGGTCCGTTGACCTCGTAGACGGCCACGCCCCGCCGCTGCGGCATGAGCTCGTCGGCCTCCTCCGTCTCGGCGATTCCCTCGATGTTCGTGACCTCGGCCATCCGGCGCATGAAGAGCAGCGACGCCAGCACCACGCCCACCTGCACCGCCACGGTAAGGTCGACGAAGACCGTCAGCGCGAAGGTGATGATGAGCACGAAGATGTCGCTCTTCGGCGCGCGCAGCAGGCCCGCAAACGAGCGCCATTCGCTCATGTGATACGACACCACCACCAGGATCGCCGCCAGTGCAGCGAGGGGCACCTTCGCCGCCCACTGTCCCGCAAAGACGAGGATCAGCAGCAGCGTCACGGCGTGGGTCATGCCGGCCAGCGGCGTGCGTCCGCCGGTGCGGACGTTCGTGGCCGTGCGGGCGATGGCACCCGTGGCCGGGATGCCGCCGAAGATCGGCGAGGCGATGTTGGCCACCCCCTGCGCCACGAGCTCCATGTTCGACTTGTGGCGCGTGCCGATCATGCCGTCGGCCACGACGGCGGAGAGGAGCGACTCGATCGCCGCCAGCAGCGCCACGGTGATGGACGGCGAGAGGAGCTCCCGCAGCTGGTGCCATTTCACGTCCGGCCAGTGCGGCGCCGGCAGCGCCGACGGCACGCTGCCGAAGCGCGAGCCGATCGTCTCGACCGGCAGGTCGAAGAGCTGCACGGCCAGCGTGGCCAGGATCATGGCCACGAACGGCGCCGGCACCAGTCGCGAGATCCGCGGCCACACCAGCAGCACGATCAGCGACCCGGCGGCGATGCCCACCGTGTACGGGTCGATGGTGGCGAAGTGCTGCCCGTAGGCCATCCACTTGTCGAGGAACTCCGGCGGGACGGCCCCCATCTTCAACCCGAGGAGGTCTTTCAACTGGCCGGAGAAGATGATCACGGCAATGCCGGCGGTGAAGCCGGTGACGACCGGGTACGGGATGAACTTGATCAGCGCGCCCATGCGCGTCAGGCCGAGGAGGACGAGGATGATGCCCGCCAGGACGGTGCAGATGACCAGCCCTTCGTAGCCGTACCTGGCGATGATGCCGTAGACGATGACCACGAAGGCGCCGGTGGGGCCGCCGATCTGCACGCGGCTGCCGCCGAGGGCGGAGATGAGGAAACCGGCCACGATGGCGGTGTAGAGGCCGCGCTCGGGCGGCACTCCCGAGGCGATGGCGAATGCCAGCGCCAGCGGGAGTGCCACGATGCCGACGACCACGCCGGCGATGACGTCGCGCGTCACCGCCTCACGTGTATAGCCTTCTCTGAAACAGACCAGGGACTTCGGGACGAACACTCGGCGGCGATTCTATCTCCGTACCTGGAACGACACCGTGAGGTTGAGATACGAATCGACCGGACGGCCCGCGTAGGTGGCCGGCTTGTACTTCCACTGATGGAGGACGCGCAGCACTTCCGCGCCGAACGGCGGCATGGTGGCCATGACGATCTCCGGGTCGCGGATGTTGCCGTTCTTGTCGATGATGCAGCGGACCACGACCGTTCCGGGCATGGCGCTCCTGATCAGCGACTGCGGGTAGCGCGGCTCGGCGCGCGAGAGCAGCACCGGCGCCTTCACTTCGTGCGCCTGGTAGATCTTCTCCTCCGGCTGCGCGACCGGCACGCCGGCCGGAACAGGCGACGCATTGGTAGCGCCGAGCGAGTCTTTCACGCCCAAGGGATCGCCGACTGGACCGGGCTCGGTGCCGGGGCCCGACCCGGCCTCGACAACCGACGACTCACTGGTGCCGGTCGACGGCACCGGAGTAATGTTGTCCGGGATCGCGGCAGGCGCGGTCGGCTGCGTCGGCAGCGGCGCCGGCTTCACGGCCGCCGTCTCCTTCGGCTTCGGCTGCGCGCCGCCGTTCGGGTTGCCGAGGGGCGGCGGGATGCGCACCGGCAGGAACACGGGCGCGCGCGAGTATTCATTGGGCGACTGCGTCGGGAAATCGACGGAGGCGATGCTCATCGCCAGCACACCGACGACGATCGCCGAATGCGCCATGATCGAGGCGCTGAGCAGACTGAGACGGCCGCGCGCCGCCGGGGCCTGGGCATGAATCACGGAAGTCTCGAACATTGAGGTTGTCTCCTTCACCCACGTTCGATGAACGGGGCGGCGGGAACGAAACCTGCGCTTGCAACGGAGAGGTGAACAACATGCGCGTGACCATCACCACCGACGGCGGCTTCACCGGACGGGGTATCGGCAGCAGGAGCGCGGACGTCGCGGTGGAAGACCTGAGGCCGGAGGAGTGGAAGGACGAGTACCGCGGGCGGGGGAACGACCTGGTGCGCTACACGCTCGTGCTGGGCGAGCGGGCGGTGTCCTGGAACGAAACGGCGGAGATCCCGGAGGACCTCCGCCGTCTGTTCGAACGCGTGTGGAAGTAACTTACGGCCTGGTGGTGCAGAGCGTGAAGCTGCCGCTGCCGCTGTACGCGTAGACGCGCCACCGGTACGTGCCGGACGTGCCGTTGTAGCTGACGTTCTCGGTCGAGGTCGAGCTCTCGCCCGCGGCGACGCTGGCCCAGGACGAGCCGTTCCACTTCTGCAGGTACAGATCGAAGTCAGTGCCGCTCGGGCCGGTGAGCTTGCCGGTGTGCGCGCCGCTCACGCTCGAGGTGTACTGCGCCGAGTACCAGTTCGCGCCGGTGCCGGAGAGCGAGCCGCTCACGCTGGTGCAGGCGGCGGCCGCACTGTACGTGGCCCGCAGCGTCACACCCGAATAGGTCGAGTAGCCGTAGAGGCTGATGTACCAGTCGCCCGCGACGGGGTTCGTCACGGTCACGGTCTCGTTGTTGCCGTTGAGGTACGGACGGTAGTCGTAGCTCGAGGAGGTCGGCTGCGAGCCGCGCTTGACGTACATGTCGGCGTCACCCGTGCCGCCCGACATGGCGATGACGAGGCTGGACTGGCCGGTCGGGACGCTGATCTTGTAGTGCTTCCAGGTGCCGGTCGAGCCGGAGATGCTGCTGACCGCGACGCCGTTGGTCAGGGTGATGACGGTGCCCGGAGGCGTGGTGCCGCCCGGCACGCCGACGGCGTCCCACGCGAGGTGCACGCGCGCCGCGGCGGTGGAGCCGTAGAGGTCCGTGGCCGCCTGCGCGGTGGCCGTGCGGGCGCCCGCGAAGTTGGTGCTGGAGGTCATGTAGGTGGTCAGGGCGCGATACCAGATCTTCGCGGCCATGTTCAGCGACGTCATCTGGACAGTGTCGAGCGCCGTGACGACGACGGAGGTCTTGCCGCGCGGGTGCGTGCCGCCGACGGTCATCAGGTAGACGGCCAGGTTGGCGATGCCGCTGTTGAGGTGCACCCCGCCGTAGTCACCGCTGCCGGTGTAGCGGGTGGGATAGTAGTCGTAGGAGCTGCCGTCGGCGATCGGATCGTTCATGTAGCGGAGGGCGTCGCCGGCGGTGCCCGGCGTGTAGCAGTCCTCGCCGATCTTCCACGTACGGGAGTCGATGACGCCGTACTTCCACGCCTCGGCGGCGGCGCCGAGGATGTCCGAGGAGGCCTCGTTGAGGGCGCCCGGCTCGTTCTGGTAGACCAGGTTCGCGCTGTACTCGGTGACCGCGTGGGTGAGCTCGTGCGAGACGACGTCGAGGGCGCGGGAGAACGGACCGAACTGCGAGCCGTCGCCGTCGCCGTAGACCATCTGCGAGCCGTTCCAGAACGCGTTGTTGTAGCCGACGCGGTGGTGCACGGTCGAGTTCAGCGTCGCACCGGCGTTGTTGTACGAGTCGCGGCCGTGGATGGCCGAGTAGTAATCATAGGTGGTGCCGGCGTACTCGTGGGCCTTCTGGATGCTCACGTCGGTCGTCGAGCCGCTCGTCTCCTGCAGCACCAGGGTGCCCGGGAGGGTCGAGGTGTTGTTGCCGTTGTAGGTGCGGCGGTTGCGCGCGTGCTGGATGATCGCGTCCTGCATCACCAGATCGCCGTTGGTGGCGTCGGCATAGAGGATGTCGAGGTGCTCCTGGCCGTCGTTATAGGAGACGGTGGTGGTCCAGGCCAGGAACGCGTTGCTGCGCTCGTTGACCACGTACACCAGCTCCGGCTTGAGGCCGAAGGTGCCGTTCACGATACCGGCCTGCGAGGCGGCGCGCTCGATGGCGGACCAGCCGTTGAGGGTCGGATTGCGGGCCAGGTTGCGGTCGGCGGCCACGCGGCCGTTCATCGCGAAGACCTTGCCCGAGGCATCGCTGTGCACGATGTACTCGGCGCCGACCACGTTCAGGCCGCGCAGCTTCTGCTGCAGCTTGACGTGCTTCTGTCCGAGCTCGTCGGTAGTCTCACTGACCGGCTCGAAATCCTCGCTGCCGGTGAGCTTGAGGAGGTCCTTCTGCGCTTTGAGGAAAGCCTGCGCGGCTTTCTTCGAGTCGCCGGGTCCGAGCTGCCCGAGCTCGCCGGTGACGAACGTCGGCGCACCCTGCGGGTCGACGTCTTTGATGTGTACCTTGGTTTCCTGGGCTGGGTTCTTTGCGAACGCCACCGTGGCGCTCAGGAGGAGGATTGCGGCCAGTTTCTTCATCCGAATTCCTTTCGTTGTTGCTGCGAGAGCGGGCCGGACAAAGGCAAGGCCGCTGCCACGAGCTAAGTCATTGATTCCATTGAAAGACTCGAATTAAAGGCATAAAAGCTGACCCATTTCTTTGTCACGGATGGGTCAAATTGTGTTCGGGTGGGTCCGTTACTGATGGCATGCTTCATTCGTAGACAGGCGGACGATGAAAAAATTGACGCCCGACCCCGAACTGGAAGCGCTCGTCCGCGAATTGAACGACAGCGAGACGGCCGCGAACGAGGCGCGGGCCATCGGCTCGTGGGCGCCGGCCAGCGTGGCGGAAGGGAATCCGCTGGAGAAGCTCCTCATCGAAGTGGCCCAGCGCGGGGCCAGCGATCTGCTGCTCGTGGCGGGCGTGACGCCGGTGTTCCGCATCGGCGGACGCCTCAACCGTACGGCGGACGCCCCGCTGACGGACGAGGAGATCCATTCGCTGCTGGCGACGGTGGTGACGGGGAAGGTGCGGGAGAAGATCGAGACCGACGGCGCGGCCGACTTCTCGTTGCGCCTGTCGCGCTCGACCTCGGAGGAGGATCGCCGGGCCTGGCGCTTCCGCGTGAACGTGCATCGCCAGCGCGGCACGCTGGCGGCGGCCATCCGCGCGCTGCCGACGGAGATCCCCACGCTCCAGCAACTGCGCCTGCCGCCGACGCTGGCGGAGCTGGTGAAGCCGACCCGTGGGCTGGTGCTGGTCTGCGGGCCGACGGGGTCGGGGAAGTCGACCACGCTGGCGGCGCTGGTCGGCGAGCTGAATCGCGCCGAGGCGCGGCACGTCATCACCATCGAAGACCCGATCGAATACGAGCACCGCAATGCGAAGTCGGTGATCGAGCAGATCGAGGTAGGCCGCGACGCGCCATCGTTCGCCGCTGCCTTGCGCGCGTCGCTGCGTCAGGATCCGGACGTGATCCTGGTCGGCGAGATGCGCGACCTGGAGACGGTGGCCACCGCGCTCACCGCCGCCGAGACCGGGCACCTGATTCTCTCGACGCTGCACACGAGCGACGCGGCGCAGGCCATCCACCGCATCGTGGATGTGTTCCCGCCCGCGCAGCAGGCGCAGATCAAGCAGCAGCTCGCGATCAGCCTGAACGCGATCGTGGTGCAGCACCTCCTCCCCCGCCAGGACAGCCAGGGACGCGCCGTGGCGGTGGAGGTGCTGCTGAACAACCACGCGGTGCGCAATCACATCCGCAACGACAAGCTGCAGAACCTCCCCACGGAGATCACCCTCGGCCGCCGGCACGGGATGATCTCGCTCGAGGACTCGCTCGCGCAGCTCGTGCGGGACGGCCTGATCACCGAGGACGATGCCCGCGTGCGATCGTCCCGTCCCGACGAGCTGGAGTCGCTGCTGCGGCGGTGACCGCTACACCCAATCCATGCAGATGGCCAGCTTCACGACGGCGATGCCGATGGTGATGCCCCACGCCACGCGCCGGGCCATGGTCTTCACCGCGCCGATGACGGTCCTGGCCGAGACGCCGCGGGTGAAGTCGCGGTAGAGGTTCTTGATGTCATCCGTGCCGAGAATGTCGTCGAGCGCTTCGGCGAAGCATTCGACAGGGCTGGCCAGCCGGGCGGCCATGGTCGAGGACGGACAATCGTTCTCGATGTCCTCGGCCGTGATGCCGTGCTCGATTCCGTAGTAGAAGAAGGCCAGCACCACCGCGGACTCGGGATGGTCGGCGATGTCGGCGCGAATGTCCTCGCCGTATTTGTGCAGCGCGTAGTCGGCGACCTGGTTGGCGATCGGCGTGAGGTAGGACGCGAGCTCCTGATCGCTGCCCCAGAGCGCGACCTGGCGCAGCGCGTTCGCATCGATGCCGCGCAGGATCTCCGCCGCGGACTGCGGGGTGCCGCCGCCGGAGTTCCACGGATTGGCCGGCTGGTCGTTGATGGCCGTCCAGAAGCGCGTGCCCCACGGAAGCGAGCCGGCGCCCCAGTACGTCCAGCCGCCGGAGTACTCGAAGTTGGGACCGTAGTAGCCGTCGTGGAACTCGGCCATGCGGTAGCCCCAGCCGAAGTTCTGCGCGCAGATCTCATCGGCGCGCTGCCGCGACGTGAGCGCGTATCCCTGCACGGGACCGGTGGCCTGCAGAGTGCCGCGCACCCAGCCGTTGTAGAAGTCGAAGCTGATCCACGACGGGGCGGGCTGCCAGTCGACCTGCACGCACAGCAGCGGGAGGTACTGATCGGCGGACGTGTCGCCCTGATAGGCATTCGTCCAGCCGTCGGCGCCGACGTGGACGTAGCCGCCCTGCTGGTCGAGCACCGTCCAGGTCATGCCGCGCCGCGACTGCGCGCTGACGGTCATGCACACGAACACAAGGGTTGCCAGAACGATGGAACGTTTGAACACACGAGCTCCTTCGAACGTATGAGATGTGCCGCGCGGCAAGCCTGCGGGGTTACCGCGTCGAGCGACACGGCGCACTGCGCATTTCGTGCCTGCCGGAAGTCTCTATGTCCCTGCGGCCAGACGCATCTCCGGCGCCTCGATGATGCGCACGGAATCGGGCTTTCGCTCGGCCGCATCGGCGAGCGCGCGCACGAGCCGCTCCCCTTCCTCGCGCACCGCGACGTAGGCCTTCATGGCCGGCGCGGGCATGGCCACGCTGAGATAGATGAAGTGGCCGATCGAAGCCGCGCGTGCCGCGGAGATCGACTCGCGGATGGAGACGAGATCGATGCTGCGGAACGCGGCCACGTTCGCGACCGAGGAAGGGCGGACCAGCGCGCGGACCGTGTGCCCGCGGCGCAGGAGCTCGCGCGTGAGGGGACGGCCGATGTAGCCGGTGGCGCCGGTGAGGAAGACGTTCATGGCTACGACTACGGGCCGGCCGCGCGAACGGATGTAACGTAGGACGGGCTTCAGCCCGTCCCCCCCGCCCACGGGAGAGGCGGGCTGAAGCCCGCCCTACGTCAGGTCACCAGGCGATGCCGTAATCTTCGCCATGGTTGGACGAACCGCCCCACATCGTGCCGTGCGCGCGGTCGAACCAGATGGCGTTGATCGGGCCCGACGTCCGCTCCTCGAACGTCATGTCGTAGCCCATGCGGCGCAGCTCGTTGCGCACCCAGGGCGGGGTCTGTTCCTGGAGGAGGATGCGTCCCGGCACGGACTGCCGGTCGCCGAGCCACTTGCGCACCTGGAAGGAGTTGAAGTTCGCCGCCTCGGTGGCTTCCTGGGGCGTCATCCCGAACTCGACGACGTTGAGGAAGAACTGCAGGAGGTTCTGGTCCTGCGTGTCGCCCCCCTGCACGGCGAAGGCGAGATAGGGGGCGCCGTCCTTCAGCGCCAGCGACGGCGTGAGCGTGACGTGCGGGCGCTTGCCCGGCTCGATGACGTTGTACGGGTTCTGCGCGCGGTCGGTGTCGAAGCTCTGCGCGCGCTGGCTGAGGCCGATCCCGCTCTTCCCGGCGATGACGGCGGGCATCCAGCCGCCGCTCGGCGTGATCGAGACCACCCACCCTTCTTCGTCCGCCGCTTCCACGGAGGTCGTGCCGAGGCGGAACGACTCCTCGAACTGCGCCATCGCGGTCGCGCGCGGCTTGACCGCCGTCGCGCTCCAGTTCTTCAGGAGGTCGAGGAAGGGATTCGTGTCGCGCTGATACGGGTACGGATCGCCGGGGCCGATGTTCGGATCGTTGCGGTTCGGGTTGATGAGCTTCGCGCGCTCTTTCGCGTACTCCTTCGAGAGGAGGCCGAGGACCGGCTCGGCGGGAGGAAAGTACGGGTCGCCGTAATAGAAGTCGCGGTCGGCGAAGGCGAGGCTCATGGCCTGATAGACCGTATGGATGTAGCGCGCGCTGTTGTAGCCCATCGACTTCAGGTCGAAGTTCTCGAGGATGTTCAGCATCTGCAGCATCGACGGCCCCTGCGTCCAGACCGTGAGCTTGTAGACGTCGATCCCCTTGTAGCTGGTCTTCACCGGCTCTTCGATGCGCACCTGCCACCTGGCGAGATCCTCTCTGGTGATGAGGCCACCCTGTTCCTGCGTGGAGCGCGCGATCTCCTCGGCGATGTCTCCTTTGTAGAAGCGGTCGTACGCGGCCATGATGGCGTCCCTGCGCGACTTGCCGCGCTTCAGCGCCTGCTGCTCCGCGTCGACGAGCTTGCGCAGCGTGGCGGCGAGATCGGGCTGGCGAAAGATGGAGCCCGGCTCGGGAGCCTCGCGGCCGGTGGTCGTAGCTTGCGTGGTGGCCACATCGTGCGCAGGCGTGACCGACGTAGGTCGGGCTTCAGCCCGACTCTCCTCGGGACGGGCTGAAGCCCGTCCTGCGTTCGGCAGCAGTACCGCCTTCGAATACGGCCACTGCTTGATCCACGACTTCTGCCGCTCGATCGTGTTCGCGAGCTGGGCCTCGATGGCGAAGCCGTCGGCCATCTGGATCGACGGCGCGAGCACGTCCTTCAGCGACAGCTTCCCGTACTCGGCGAGCATGATCATCAGGCCGCCGGGGGTGCCGGGCGTGACGGCGGCGAGCGGCCCGTACTCGGGCGGGTAGGCCATCCCCTTCGACTGGTAGTACTCGGCCGTGGCGCCGGTGGGGGCGACGCCGAGGGCGTTGATGCCGACCACCTTCTTCGTGCGCGGGTCGTAGATCAGCGCCTGCGTCTCGCCGCCCCAGCCGAGCGTGTCCCACATCGTGCAGGTCGCGGCCAGCATCGCCGCCGCCGCATCGACCGCGTTGCCCCCCTTCTGGAACATCATCGCCCCCGCCGTCGCCGCGAGCGGCTTGCCGGTGATGGCCATCCAGTGCGAGCCGTGGAGCGGGGGTTTCTGGGTGCGGGTCTGGGCGGTGGCTGCGGTCGTGGTGAGGAGGAAGACGAGCGCGGCGTAGACACGAAGGCTCATAGGCTCATAGTCTCATAGGCTCAGAGCCCCCCCTGTGAGCCTGTGAGCCTGTGAGCCTGTGAGCCTGTGAGCCTGTGAACCTATGAGCCTGTACAGAGCCGGAATCATCCTTGTTTTCCTCCTGGCTGCCTGCTCCAAGCCCGAGCCGCCGCGCACCGAGACCTCGCCCATGCGCCACCACGAAGTGCGTGCGGACCGGTTGCCGCCGCCGTTCCACACCGGCAGCGCGTCGAATGCGCCGACGGTCGTGCCGCGGCCGGAGGATGCGCGGCTGATCGTGCCGCCGGGGTTCCGCATCGACATCTGGGCCGACGACTTCGAGGACCCGCGCAACATGGTCCTCGCGCCGAACGGCGACGTGTTCGTGGCCGACTCGGCGGGCGGGCGCATCCTCGTCCTGCGCGACACGAACGGCGACGCGCTGCCGGACAAGCGCTCCATCTTCGCGTACGACCTCAACCAGCCCTTCGGCCTCGCCTTCCGCGGCAACCACCTCTACGTCGGCAACACCGATGCGATCGTGCGCTTCGACTACAAAAGCGGGCAGACCGAGGCCGCGGGAGAGCCGGTGCGCATCACGCCGCTGCCCGTGGGCGGACACGCCACGCGCAACCTCGTCTTCAACCGCGACGGCTCGAAGATGTACGTGGCGGTCGGCTCGGAGTCGAACGTCCGCGACGAGACGGCCGAGCCGCTGCGCGCGGCGATCACGGAGTACAACCCCGACGGCACGGGGAAGCGCACGTTCGCCTCGGGGCTGCGCAACCCGATCGGCCTGGCCTGGAAAGGCGACGCGCTCTGGACCGTCGTCAACGAGCGCGACGGCCTCGGCGACGATCTCGTGCCCGATTACGCCACCGAGGTCAAGGACGGCGCGTTTTACGGCTGGCCGTTCTCCTACATCGGCAGGAACGTCGATCCGCGGCGCAAGGGAGAGCATCCGGAGCTCGTGGCGCGGGCCATCGAGCCGTCGCTGCTGCTGGAGGCGCACTCCGCGCCGATCGCCATCGCCTTCTACGACGGCACCATGTTCCCCGCGCAGTACCGCGGCGGCGCGTTCGCGACGCTGCACGGCTCCTGGAACCGCACCGTGCGCAGCGGTTACAAGGTCGTGCACATCCCCTTCCGCGGAAACCAGCCGGCCGGCGGCTACGACGATTTCGTCCTCGGCTGGGCGCCCGATCCGGAGCGCGACCGTGTCTGGGGCCGGCCGGCGGGGCTGCTGGTCCTGCGCGACGGCTCGCTCCTGATCTCCGACGATGGGGCCGGTTTGATCTGGCGGGTCACCCATTCGCGGTAACGCGCACCCGACTTGCAATGTCTTCTATTCGTGCGAAAGCACGGAAAGGAAGCCTGGAATGGGACGCAAAACAGAAACGAAGTCGAGGGGACTCGGCCGCCTGCGTGAGGCCGCGGAGGCGGTAAAGCGCGTATTCGCGCGAGGCCGCACCGCTGCGGCAGAGAACGCTACCACGGTGGAGACTGCCACGGCTCCGGCGCAGCCGCGCCATGCGCGCAAAGCTGCCACGGGAACGGCACGGCCGGTACGGCGCGAGGCCGACATCCCGCTCGACGTCCTCGATCGCTCGTACACGCCGCCGTTGACCAGCTCGAAGAGCGGGTTCCGCAGCGACGGCGCGGATCACCAGCACGATCAGGAGTTCAGCCGTGGCGTCGCCGACGCCGACTGGAACGATGAGGATCACTTCACCAACAAGTCCGGCGATCCGCGGATCGGCACGCGACGCCGTACCTACGAGCCGAACGAGACCCGCGCGGAGTCGCGCGACGAACAACGTTGAAAAGATGTAGAGGAGGAAAGTACATGGACCAGCAGAATCCGGGAGACAACTACGGCACGGGCTCGACGGGGAGCATGGGCGGCGGCAGCGGCAGCACGGGCAGCAGCAGCGGCACCGGCGGTGGCGGCACGCTCGGCAGCGGCACCTCTTACGGGAGCGGCGCCGGCACGGGCGGCACCGACACGGGCGGCGGCTACAACGTCTCCAGCGGGACCGACACCGGCACCTGCCCGACGTGTGGCCGCTCGAGCGGCGGCGGCCTGGAGCAGTTCCTCGGCCGTCTCGGCATCACTGACGAGATGGTCAGCAATCTCAAGGGGCAGTTCCAGAACGTCGACATCGACGAGTATCTGAACACCGCGCGCACGTACCTGAAGGACGGCAGCGGCAAGGCCACCAGCTACGCCAAGGAGAACCCGGGCAAGGTGGCGGCCGGCGTCGCCGCGCTGGCCCTCGGCGCGGGGCTGATCTACGCGGCCGTGAATCGCGACAAGGAATAGTGCAACTCCATTACGACTCGGAGGGCGACGGGCCACTCGTCGTCCTCCTTCACGGTTTCCCCGAATCGCGGCGCTCGTGGAAGCGGCAGCTTCCCGCGCTCGCCCACGCCGGATTCCGCGCCGTCGCTCCCGACCTGCGCGGCTACGGAGACTCTCCCAAGCCGAAAGGCGCCGATGCGTACGTGATGACGGAGATCGTCGGCGACGTGGCGGAGTTGATCGAGTCGCTGAGCAGCGTCCCGGTGGTCGTCGTCGGCCACGACTGGGGGGCCGTCACGGCGTGGAACCTGGCCATGATGCGGCCGGAGCTCGTGCGCAAGCTGGTCATCATCAACGTGCCGCACCCCGCGGCCATCGCCCGCGAGCTGGGACGGAGCACGAAACAGAAACTGAAGCTGCTCTATCAGCTCTTCTTCCAGCTCCCGCTGCTGCCGGAGCTCTTCATGCGCCTCTTCGGACGCATCCTGCTCCATCGCGCCGGACGCTTCACGCCCGAGGAGACGGCCGAGTACAGGAAGGAGTGGCGCACGGCGCTGACGCCGATGCTGCACTACTACCGCGCCCTCAAGAAGTCGCGCGGCATGATGCGGAAGCTCTTCCGCCGCATCGACCTCCCGACGCTCATCCTCTGGGGTGAGCGCGAGCCGGTCTTCCTCCCCTCGACGCTGGAAGACATGGGCGAGTGGGTGACGGACGTGCGCGTGGAGCGCATCGCGCGCGCGGGGCATTTCGCGCAGAGGGATCAGCCGGAGGAGGTCACTCGGTTGCTGATCGACTTTGCCGCCACTCCTGCCACTGCTCTTCCACCGAGGAGGTGAACGTGCGCCGCGGCGCCCAGCCGGTCTTGGCGCGCGTCTCGCGGCTGTCGATGGTCTGATCGACGATCAGGGCATCGACGAACGGTCCCATGCCGGCGCGCGCGGCCTCGATGGCGACGTGCTCGAACGTGCCGTTCGGCGCCACGGCGCGCGCGCATTCGTCGAGAGTGGCGCGGGTGTCGTCGATGCCGTGCAGCACGCCCTTCGCGCGTTGCGCGACGGCGCGGACGTAGAGATCGGTCAGATCGTTCAGGTCGACCATGGCCCAGCGGTTCGTGCCGTCGCCGACGATCTGCAGCGGGCGGCCCTGCGTGGCCGCGGCGAACCACTCCGCGAGCAGCGACTGCTTCCCGCCGTACACGCAGCCGGGACGCAGCACCGCGCCGCCCGCGCCGAGGGCCAGCTCCTCGTGCGCCGGGCGCCAGGCCACGAGCGACAGCGGATTCACGGGCGACGCCTCGTCGGCATCCTTCGCGTTGCCGAGCACCCACACCCCCGAGGTGTAGACGAAGTGCCCGCCCAGGGCGGTGAACGTGTCCACGGCCGCGCGGTCGGCTTCGGCGGTGTTCTGCCGCGACTGCGCCGTGTGCACGAACGCGTCGTAGCTCTCGAGCTGGTCCCGCAGGGACGGCAGCGTGTCGAGATCGCCCGTGATCAGAAACGCGCCGAGGTCGCGGAGGTGCTTCGTGTCGGCATCGGCGCGTACGAGCGCGCCCACTTCATGACCCGCGTGACGCAGCGCGGCGGCAACCGCGCTGCCGATGTATCCGGTGGCTCCGGTGAGAAAGACTCGCATGGTGCGCGCAGTCTATCTGTTGCTGGTTGCTGGTTGCTGGTTCAAGGCACTTTTTCGCGAGAAACGCGCTCAACGTAGGGCGGGCTTCAGCCCGCCCCTCCGGGGGGACGGGCTGAAGCCCGTCCTACGTTGAGCGCCTCGAACCAGCAACCAGCAACAGAAAGGCCGCCCGAAGGGCGGCCTTTCGGAGCAACATCGAGCGCAGCGAGAATCAGCGCTTCTTCTCCATCGCCCGGCGGAAGGCCAGGGCCATGGCGGACTCGCCGGAGTTCTCGTCGTTCCGCTCGTCCATGATCTTCGTGTACTCCTCGCGGTCCGCGGCGGCCTTGGCGGCCTCGTGGCTGAGCGAGATGCGCTTGCGGCTCGGGTCGATGCTCATGATGCGCACCATCAGCTTCTCGCCCGGCTGGTGCACGCTCGACGCATCCTGGCCAGGCGCGACGCCGATCTCGGAGTTCGGGATGAGGCCCGTCAGGCCGGGCTCGAGCTCGATGAAGACGCCCGGGGCCGCGGTGTGGTCCACGGTCCCCTCGACCACGCGGCCGATGCCGTAGCGGTGCGAGGCGGTCTCCCACGGGTCGCTCACCGCGATGGCGCGGAGCGACAGCGAGAGGCGCTTCTTGGACGGATCGACTTCGCGCACCCAACCCTGCACGGTCGATCCGATGGCCACTTCCTGGTCGCCCGGCTTCACGCCGTGCGGGAGCTGCGAGACGTGCACGAGGCCGTCCACGCCCGGCTCCACCTCGACGAAGTAGCCGAAGTCGGTCGAGCGGACGATGCGGCCCGTGAACTCGGTGCCCGGCGTGAAGCGCTCGGACACGTCGTGCCACGGATCCGGCTCCTGGTCCTTCATGGAGAGCGAGATGCGCTTGCCGTCGTTCTCGACCTTGATGACTTTGACGCGCACTTCCTGGCCGATGGCGACGACGTCCTTCGGATCGGTGACGCGGCGGCGGCTCATCTCGGAGACGTGCAGCAGACCGTCCACCCCGCCGAGGTCGACGAACGCGCCGAACGGCGTGAGGGTCTTCACCCGGCCGGTCAGCTCGGCGCCGGGGACGATGCGCTCGCGCGTCTCGGCGGCGCGGCTCGCGGCTTCTTCCTTCAGCAGCGCGGCGCGCGAGACGACGATGCGGCGGCCGTCCTCGGAGAGCTCGGTCACGCGGAACTCGATCGTCTGGCCGACGAACGAGTCGGGGTTCTCGATCTTGCCGAGGGCGATCTGCGACAGCGGGCAGAAGGCGCGCAGGCCGGCCACGCTCACTTCGAAGCCGCCCTTGTTGCGGCCCGTGACCTTGCCTTCGACGGGGAGGCGGCTCTCGAACGCGCCACGCAGCGAGTCCAGCGACGCTCTTCCCTTGATCAGTTTGCGGGAGACCCGGATCTCCGCACCGGTCTTGACGACCGTCGCCTCGATCGGATCGCCGACGTCGAGACCCTCCAGCTCCGCGGTATCGATCACGGCTTCGGACGGACCGCCGTAAGAGATGTAGGCGTCCTCGCCCGAAATCGACACGATCGTGCCGCGAAGCAGCTCACCCTGCTGCAGGGTTTTGAGGTCAAAATTCTCCATCGCCTCGGCGAACGACGTAGCCTCGGCGCTCTCTCTCGACTGACTCATGGGAGTGTGCGTTACCTTTCAGTGATTGGTTCTCGGTCCTGAGAACGGTTGGGACGCGCATGTTACCCGAAAGTGCGCGCAAGTGTCACGACCGAGCGAGACCGACAACCAGAGGGGGACGGAAAAAATTTTCGGTGTCACTCGACGCGAAATGTCACCCTCGAGATGACCGGGTCATTGCTCGAGTACGCCTTCAGGTTGTGCCCCTTGTCCAACGCCTGGATCCAGCCGATGGCCCAGATCCCCTTGGCGGCGTGCTTCGGCACCACGATCTTGCCGGAGAAGTTCTGTCCGTCCGGCGACGGATCGAAGGAGAAGTAGATGCGCTGCCCCCCCTGCGCTCCCGACGGCACCGCCTGGCCGCTCAGGCTGGCCACGCCGCAGGCGTCGTCCTGCACCAGGGCCCGGATGAAGATCGTCCCTCCCTCGGAGTTCGAGACCACCGTCGGCTCGAGCATGAGGTTCGTCAGCGTCGGCGGACCGGCGTCGCACTTGTCGCCCGTGATCTCGAGCAGGGTCTGCTGCACGATCGGGTTGTCGGCGCGGAAAGTGGCCATGTTGTTGGCCTTGTCCTGCACCTGCACCTGCTCGAGCTGCCAGGCGCCGCAGTCGAGACAGGCCGGCGGCGCCACCACGCACTCCCACATGCCGCCACTGCCGGCCTTGCACCCGAAGCCGATGCGGGCCTGCTTGGACGGGCTGACGAAGACGCCGCTGACGAGCGAGACGCCCGACTTGTCGTCCTCGGCCTGCACGAATACGGTGTTGCGCTCGCCCGCGTTCATGGCCCGCCGCTCCAGGTAGAGCGACTTGAGCGTGGGCGCCGCGGAGTCCGACCCGCTGGACGTGACGCGGAAGCTCGCGCTCGGCGGGAGGGCACCGCTGTTCTGGTTGAGGTTGACGCTGTTGTTGGCGTGATCGCTGAGCGTCAGGTAGCGCACGCTCCACAGCCCCTCGGCCGCATCGCGCGGGATCTTGACCCGCGACACCCAGCGGTCGGTGGCCCCTTCGCGCTGGCAGGCGAACCCCTGCAGCGCGCCGCTCGGGCTGGCGATCACGCCCGACACGCTGCGCACGCCGGAGAGGTTGTCCGTCACCATGGCGGCGAACATCGTCTCGCCGTCGTCCTGCACCTGCGCCGGGACGAACTCCGCCGCCGCCAGTTGCGGCGGCACGGTGTCGGTCTCCGGATCGTCTTCGTTCTTCGGCTCGCGGTCGACCGGCTCGTTGCGCGGCGTCTCTTCGGCATTGCGCTGCGGCTGCGGACGCGGCTGCGGCGGAGCGGCCACGACCTGCGGACGCTGCGCCTGCGCCGGCGGACGGTTCATGCCGAGGGCGTTGGCGATCGGATTCACGACCCGGTCGAGGAGCGACGGCTCTTTGGCCGCGATCGGCTGCGCCGTGGCCGTGGCCGGCGGCGGTGCGTTCCGGAGTAGCTCGTTGTAACGCTCCTGCCGCGCGATCGCCGCGGCCCGTCTTTGTTCGGGAGTCTCTTCGATCGCGATGATGTCCCCAGACGTAGGTCGGGCTTCAGCCCGACTCTCTTCCACCACGCTCTCCACGGGACGGGCTGAAGCCCGTCCTACGTTTGTCTCGGTCAGGGGCGTCCGCTCGTACGCGCTCAACCGCATCCACACGGCGATCCCGAAGATCACGGTCAGGGCCGCGAAGAATACCGGCAGGAATGCGGAGCGTTTCGACTCGGGCATGATCTCTCGTGGTAGAGCACGCGGGGCAGGCGTGTTGTTCCCGCTCCTCTGCATTGTTGCATGGAGCGGGGCGGCTCAGCCGCTGCCTCCCGAGGTCTCGACGATCACCATCCCCATCCGAACGGATCTCGGCCCGATCGGGTCGGAGATCGAGAAGCGCGTCGAGCGGACGTTCTCCGGCAAGACGCAGGAGCGCGGCATCGACATCCGCTACGAGGTGGCCCGCGACCCGATCCGCCTGCGCATGATCGGCGCGGGACTGCACTCGCTGACCAGCATCAAATACGCGATGGAGGCCTGCCGCGGACGCTTCCCCTGCATCTCCTGCGGCTTCGGCGAGTCGCGCCGGATCGCCGACATCACCCTGCACACCGCGCTCTCGTGGGACCCGGCGTGGCGGCTCCGCTCGACGACGCGCCTGCTCCCGGTGCACTACGCGAAGCCGTGCGAGGTGACCTGGCTGGGCATCGACATCACCCGCCGCTTCGTGGCCCCGGTGGTGGAGGAGCAGCTCGGCACCGCCGCGAAGATCATCGACCAGAACGTCCCCGCGCTCACCAACATCCGCCCGCAGGCGGAGCAGATCTGGACGGCGCTGCAGACGCCGACCGAGCTCGCGCCGCGCACGTGGCTGGTGCTGGAGCCGACCGACGTCGCGCTCTCGCCGATCACCGGCGCGAACAGCATGGTGACGACGACGCTGGCGCTGCGCGCGCTGACGCGCGTGGTGGTCGGCGAGAGACCGGCCGCGACGCGCAAGCCGCTCCCCGCGCTGAAGAGCGCCCCCGCCACCGGCCCCGCGTTCGTGCGCGTGCCGTTCGATCTGGAGCTCCCTTACGACGAGGCGAGCAAGCTCGCCACCCGCGACTACGCCGGCCGCACGTACCAGGTGAACGGCCGCCCCCTCACCCTGTCGTCGATCCGCCTCGCCCCGGCGCCGAACAACCGCGTGCTGGTCGAGGCGATGATCGATTACCGCGGCGGCGCACTGCGCAACTACAAGGGGCTGATCTTTCTCGAAGGCACTCCCCGCTTCGACGCCGCGACGCAGAGCATCGTCGTCCCCGACCTCGAATACTCCCTCGACCCCAAACGCCGCGGCCTCTTCGCCCGCATCGCCGAGCGCGCCGCGCACGACTCGATCCGTGCGCGCCTGCGCGAGTCCGCCCGCTTCCCCCTCGCCCCCCGCGTGGCGGAGATCCGCGCGGAGCTGACGCGCGCGCTGAACCGGCCGTTGGCCGCGGGGGTGACCCTGCGCGGGCGGGCGGATGCGATCGAGCCGCAGGCGGTGACGCCGCGTGAGAACGTGATCGCTGTACGGGTGGTGGCGCGCG
>DASPMO010000120.1:0-35683 GCA_035627015.1 Thermoanaerobaculia bacterium
TCGCCGGCTGTCGCGCAGGCGTCCCGCGCCTGCGCCCTGGGCGGGGAGTGGCGGCGCGGGACGCCGCCACGACAGCCGGCGAGGACGCCGGCGGTCCGCATCCGTTGGCGAAGTCAGTGTGGTCTGCTTAGCCCTCTCCCCGCTGACGGGGAGAGGGGACCGTGAGTTAGGCAATCACCGCGATCCGCGGGGCGTCGGAGGCCAGGCGCACGAAGTGGTAGCCGGTGCCGGCCCAGCCGATGAACAGCGACGGGTTGGGGCCGCGCATCGGCGCGCCGGTCGGGTAATCGGCCGTCTCACCGTAGCGGGCGATCAGCTCCGCGGCCACGTTGCGCGAGGTCTCGGTCATGACCGTGTCGCCGAGGAGCTCGCCGATGGTGAGCAGGACCTCGGAGAGGCCGCCGATGCCGTGGCACATCGAGGTGTCGTAGCGCGGCGCCTGCAAATAGCGCGCGATCGTCTCCGACGTCGTCCGCGCGCCGGCGCGGGCGTAGGCCTCGTAGTGCGTGGCCCGGGCCGGATCGAGCTGCCGCGCGCGGGCGCGGGCCATGGCCATGCCCGGCGCGCCGTGGCACCAGGCGGCCTGATAGCTCGCGCCGCCGCTGCGCATGTCCGGCCAGTTCCCCACGTGCGGATTGAACAGCGCATCCTCGTACTGGAAGCCGGCGCGGGCCAGCTCCAGATCGCGCGCCTCGCCGGTCGCGCCGTACAGCTCCATCGCCGCCAGCGCGATCCCCGAGGCGCCGTGCGAGAAGCCCGTCATCGGCGGGCACTGCGTGTCGAAGCCGGAGGCCGGCTTCGGGTCCCACGCCGCGTGCGACTCGTCGCGGCGCGCCTTCACCGCGATCTCGTCCACCAGCGCGCGGGCGATGGAGAGACACTCCGCGCGCCATTCCGGCTCGCGCGCCAGCACCACCAGCGCCGGCACCGCGCCGGCGTTGCCGCCGATGATGTCCAGCACGTGCTCCTCGCGCAGCGCCTCGCGCACGCGGGCCAGGAGCCGCGGCACCTCGCCGCGCGCGCCGGGATCGAGCCCGATGTCGGCGAAGCGCTTGAAAGCCCAGGCCGCGCCGGTGTGGCCGGCCCAGAACGACACGGGCGACACGGGGATGTCGATGGTCTTGTCGAGCACGGTCAGCGAACGGCGGATGGCGGCGCGCGCCACGCGCGCCACCTCCGCGTCGCCGGTCAGCCGCCACACCTCGCCGAGGAAGAGGGCGATGCCGAGCGTGCCGGAGTAGAGATGCGCGCCGAGGGCGATGTTGACGGGCGTCTGCGTGGCCTCGCTCGTCCCGTCCTCGTCGCCGCGGCCGAGCCAGTTGCACTGCGTCCCGTCCGCGCTCCAGAAGGCCGCCTCGCCGATGCGCCGCGCGATCCGCAGCGCGGCGGTGACGAGCTCTCCGTCGGTGATGCGCGTGTCGTAGGTCTGCGGCAGCGTGGTCATCGCACGGCGTTCCTTTCCTTCTTCTCGCGGCGGCGGAGCTCGAGCTCGGCCGCGCGGCGCTCCTGCCGCGAGGCCGCCTCGAGCAGGTACATGTCAACCGACCCTTTCTCGAGATAGGGGCGGTCGACGTCGATGCCCGCCGCCTCGAGCGCGTCCCGCACGATCTGCAGCCGCGTCTCGCGGCCCTGCGCGCCGGACGCGAAGGCGTCCCACAACCCGTTGGCGATGGCGCGGCACCGCGACTGGCCGAAGCTCATCCCGCCGCCCGGATCCTCGGCCAGCCCGAGTCCCGGCGCCAGCGCCTTGGTGAACATCGGCACCTCCGGCCGCAGGTGCGCGGCCACGGCCGCGTGGATGGTCAGCAGCGCCGCGCGGACGCGATGGAAGAAGCGGCGCTCGAGATAGAGCACGCCGCCGTCCGAGCGCACGTACGACGCCGGGTCGGTCAACACCTTCGTGCGGAACGGCACGGCCATGGCGTTCAGCGTCTGCGTGGCGGCGGCCATGTACGGCGCGGCGCCGGCCGCGGTGAGGTTCCAGTAGAAGCGGACCAGCGGCTCCGGCCGGTCGCGCGTGTCGGCCCCATCGCCGTCGCCGATGGCGAAGTAGAAGCCGGGCATCAGGTTGCGCAGCTCCTTGGCCACCAGCACGCGGCACCAGTCCCCCGGACGGGCGCGGCCGGTGGCGGTGCGGATCCCGGTCGCGGGGTCGACCCAGAATGTGATGGCGTCTTTGGTCACGGCCACGCGGCCGTCTTCTTCGTCGACCTCGCCGATCCGCCACCCCGGCTCCCACGAGCCGCGGCCGTTGTTGGCCGCCGAGAGCGCGGAGACGTGATCGCGCTGGCCGAGGTAGTTGGAGGCGTCCGCCGCGGCGGACGGGCGCGTGTAGAGGCGGGCGTAGAGATCGGTCTCCAGCGTCTGCACCATGCGCGCGCGCGGGTCGCCCCCCTGCATGGAGGAGAGGTCGCGCGGCTGTCCGTGCAGCGAGTAGCGCACCGGCGACTCGATCGAGACGGCGTCGAAGGCTTCGAGGATGTCTGCATTCATACGGGCACGTATCCCTGGATCAGTCCGTAGAGTTGCACCTGCCCCGCTTCCGGATCGCGCAGCAGATTCGCGCTGACCTGGAGCAGGAGCACCGAGGCCGGCGCCAGCGCCGGGGTGACGGCTCCCATTTCGTAGGCGGATTGGATGAGGCGCGCCGCGGAGAAGGCGACGGCACGCGTGATGAGCCGGGCCGCCCCCTCGGGAGGCAGCTCGGCCGCGGCGCGGTAGCTCTTCCAGAAGGCGCGGATGGCGCGCTGCAACTCCGCCAGCGGCAGCCGCGCCGACGCAGCCAGCATCTCCGTCGTCGCCCCGGGAGTGACCGTCATCGACGTCACCCAGAGCAGGATGAAGTCCTGGAGCAGCCCGGCGATGTCCCAGGCGGGATCGCCGAGCTGGACGAGCTCCCAGTCGACGAGGGCGACATCGGTTGGCGGTTGGCGGTTGTCGGTTGTCGGGGGACCACCACCCACCCGCGGGCTCGCGTCGTGGGTGGCCGGGGGCCCCCCGCCAACCGCCAACCGCCAACCGCCAACCAATATATTGTCCGACTTGATGTCATTGTGAATGACCGTCTCCACGCGCCACTGCTTGCGCAGCGCGTCGAGATGCTTGCTGATCTGCTCCTGCGTCTGCAGGATGCGCAGCGTCTCGACGTTGGCGGGGCTGAGGCTGGCCAGCAGGTCGGGCGACGGCTTGTGCACGCGCATGACCCACGGCGTCTGCCGGTGCAGCCACGCCAGGCGAGGGTTGGTCGTGCCGCGGAACGTGCGGTGGAACGTGGCCAGGGCGGTGCCGACCAGGCGCGAGGCCTCGTCGCGCTGCGGGTGCTGCCACAGCGGCACCGCTCCCTCGAGCAGGTCGAGGACGACCAGGGAGCGCTCCGGATCGAAGAAACGGAGGCGCGGCAGGTACGCGCGCATCGGCTCCGCTTCCGCTTCTTCGAAGCAGAACGAGTAGAACGCCGCCTCGGCGCGGAGCGTCTGGAACGCGCCGCCGGAGGGGTCGTCGGGCTGTTTGACGAGATAGCTCGCATCCTCTTTCCGCTTGATGCGGAGGTTGCGGTTGCGGCGCGCGGCGCTGCTGATGATCAGGTCGCCGCTGAGGATCGAGTCGACGGACATCAGGCCGCGCTCGATCAGGTACTCGGCTGCGTTGTCGACGTTGAGCATCGGAACCCTCGAAATAGGGGACGGACATCATTCTGCCCGTCCCCCGAAAAAAAACCTATCCACAACTGGTCGGAACCGCGGTGTGGATCGCGCGGCACCCGCCGCACTGCGTGGGCATGCCGGTCTCGATGGGGAAGCACTGCGGAGGCTGCTGGGCCGCCGCGCCGACACGACCGCAGTCGGTCGGTACCGCCGTGACGACGGTCAGGCAGGCTCCTCCCCCTCCCGTATCGGGACACCAGGTCGGACACGCCGTCTGGACCGTGAGGCACTGCACGTCACAGTTCGTCGGGCGCGCCGTGAACACCGTCGGACACGGCCGCGCTGCTGCCGCGGCAACGGTCCCTCCGGTGTCGGGACACCAGGTCGGACAGGCCGTGTGCACCGTGAGGCACTGCACGTCACAGTTCGTCGGGCGCGCCGTCTGGTACGGCTTGCACGCCGCTGCCGCTGCCACGGTGCCGCCGCCGGTGTCGGGACACCACGTCGGACACGCCGTCACTACCGTGAGGCACTGCACATCACAGTTCGTCGGGCGCGCCGTCTGATACGGCTTGCACGCTGCTGCTGCAGCGACGGTTCCGCCGCCCGTGTCGGGACACCACGTCGGACACGCCGTCATCACCGTGATGCAGTTCACATCACAGTTCGTCGGACGCGCCGTCTGGTACGGCTTGCACGCCGCGGCGGCTGCCACGGTTCCGCCGCCGGTGTCGGGACACCACGTCGGGCACGCCGTGTGGACCGTGATGCACTGCACGTCACAGTTCGTCGGGCGCGCCGTCTGATACGGCTTGCACGCTGCTGCTGCAGCGACGGTTCCTCCTCCGGTGTCGGGACACCACGTCGGACACGCCGTGTGGACCGTGATGCACTGCACGTCACAGTTCGTCGGGCGCGCCGTCTGGTACGGCTTGCACGCTGCGGCCGCCCCGACCGGGTCACAGTTCGTCGGCGGCACGGTCGGCACGAAGCCGCACGGCGCACAGTCAGTCGGGTTGGCCGTGACCACAGTCAGGCACGGTCCCGGACCACAGTTCGTCGGCGGCACGGTCGGCACGAAGCCACACGGCGCACAGTCGGTCGGGTTGGCCGTGACCACAGTCAGGCACGGACCCGGACCACAGTTCGTCGGCGGCACGGTCGGCACGAAGCCGCACGGCGCGCAGTCGGTCGGATTGGCCGTGACCACGGTCAGGCAGATCTGGTCGCAGACCGTCGGACGCGCGGTGCGGATGGGCCGGCAACCGCCGCCCGGACCACACATCGTCGGACGTGCCGTGCGAATGGGCCGGCAACCGCCGCAATCGGTCGGGTTCGCCGTCACCACCGTCAGGCAGATCTGGTCGCAGACCGTCGGCCGCGCGGTGCGAATGGGTCTGCACCCTCCGCCTCCGCCGCAGTCGGTCGGATTGGCCGTCACCACCGTCAGGCAGATCGGTTGTGCCGCGGCGATCGTCCCGCCGCCGCCACCGCAATCCGTCGGATTCGCGGTGACGACCGTCAGGCAGACCTGCCCGCAGTCGGTCGGATTTGCGGTCACCACCGTCAGGCAGATCGGCTGATCGCAGACCGTCGGACGGGCGGTGCGGATTGGTTTGCACCCTCCGCCTCCTCCGCCACAGTCGGTCGGATTCGCCGTCACCACCGTCAGGCAGATCTGGCCGCAGTCCGTTGGATTGGCAGTGAACACCGTCAGGCAGACCTGGCCGCAGTCGGTCGGATTCGCGGTCACCACCGTCAGGCAGATGGGCTGATCGCAGACCGTCGGAACGGCGGTGCGAATGGGTCGGCACCCACCGCCTCCGCCGCAGTCGGTCGGATTCGCCGTCACTACCGTCAGGCAGACCTGGCCGCAGTCCGTTGGATTGGCGGTGACCACCGTCAGGCAGACCTGCCCGCAGTCGGTCGGATTCGCGGTCAGGACATCTGGACAGAGCTGACCACCTCCGCCAACAGCGACTGCCCTGGCAGCGCCTCCTCCTCCCCCTCCCCCGTCCGGACCGCAGGCCGTCGGCCGGGCCGTGAGCACGGTCGGACAGATCGGACCGCCGCCGCCGTCCGTGCAGGCGCGCGTCCAGAGGACGTAGCGGCAGACGTTCGGCGGGCCCTGCGTGCAATTGACGATGGTCGTAGTAATGATGGTGCAGCCGGGGATGGCACGCACCGCGAGAGCCTCGCGTTGCTGCGTGCAGCCGGCCGTCCAGGCGAACTGTTCGCAGCCCGCCTCCGCCGCGCCCAGCGGTCCCGCCGTACAGCGGGTCGTGCCGAGGATCGCCGGGCATCCGGCCTCGCCACGCGGGAGCGTGCAGATGATGGTGGTGCGCTGCTGCGCGCAGTCCTCGCCGCCGCCCTTGATGGTGCAGTGGAACGTGGTCAGCACCACGCCGCACGGCCACGGGTCGGGAGCGAGCGTGCAGACCGCGGTCGCCAGCACGTGACCGCAGTTCTGCGGGGCGCCGAAGGTGCAGACCGCGGTGTGCGCGATCTGGATGCACTTCGGCGGCGTGCCGGGATCGGGCAGGAAGGTGCAGGCGATGGTGCGCAGGATTTCGGCGCATCCCTTCGCCTCCCCGTCATCGGGAGCGATGGTGCAGAGCACCGTGCCTCCGGCGACGCCGCAGCCGGCGGCATCGTCGTGCGGAATCTTTCCGCCGCCCGTGCACGTGAAGGTGAGGTAACGCACCCGGCATCCCGGCTCGTCCAGCTCGCCTGCCACCGGGCCGGGGCCCGTGCAGTACTGCGTGCCGAGGACGAGGAAGCAGGGAGTGCCGGCGGGGACGTTGGGCTGCTGCACCTGCTGGTTGAAGGTGCAGGCCACGGTGGCCATGACGCCGACGCAGTCGACGCCGCCCCCGGCCTGGTTGGGCAGGGTGCAGACCGTGGTCTGCGCGACTTCGATGCACTGCACGCCGTCGCCGCCGCGGTCGAGCGTGCAGATGGCGGTGGCCAGCACGTCATCGCCCGCGAAGGTGCAATGGCGGGTGGCGAGTATCTGGAAGCAGGCCTGGTCGCCTTCTCCGCGCTTCGCCTGCAGGGTGCAGACCTCGGTGTGGAGGACTTCGGCGCAGGCACCGCCGCCGCCCTTCTTCTCCGAGCTGCCGCCTTCGCCGCCGCCGCCGCGGCACCAGGTCGGATTGGCCGTGTAAAGGGTGATGCAGAGCGCGGCACCGGCCTGCATCTGCGGTCCACCCTGGTTGGTACAGACCGGGGCGGCCGTCACGCTGCTTCCATCCTGGTTCTGGAGATACCCGGCGGTAATCGCGCCGCCGAGCCAGCCGGCCGCGGTCGAGGTATCGATGACGTCCAGCGGGGTGCCGCTGGCCACGTCGATCCGGGCCGGGGTGACGGCGTCGTCGTCCGAGTCGTGGGTCTCGACCCAGACGATGGCGCGCTGCGGGATCTCGTAGAACCTGGTGAAGCTGCCGTCGGTGTACAGCCGGTACATGTCGTCCCGGGCGGGTCCGAGGAACCCCCAGAGCGAGGTGGTACCGACGTCACTGTCGGGCGCGAACGTGCCGGCCACCGGATCATGCCTCTGATTCGAGTGGGGTTTGGTCACATTCTCCATAGCGATCCTCTGTATGGCTGGACAGTCGATGAGTCGCGCGGCAGAACGGACGCGGGAGGAGGGCGGGACCTGGCGTTGACACACATCGCACAAGGGCTCCGCTGGAAGGAGTGTCCTGGTGCGGGAAATCCCTACCTGCCGAAGTAAAAGCGTAACTAAGCAGAACGCAGTGGTTCCGCCCACGGTCCCCTCTCCCCGCTCGCGGGGAGAGGGCCAGGGTGAGGGGCGGTTCCTCGCAGCGGGGCACGTCCCCTCACCTTGACCCTCTCCCCACGCGATGGGGAGAGGGGACTGTGGGTCGAATGGGTGCGTTCTGTTTAGGGCTTCACGCGGTAGCCGAGGGATTTCAGCTCGGCGGCCACCTTGGTCACGTGATCGCCCTGAAGCTCGATCTCGTCGTCCTTGGCCGTGCCGCCGGAGCCGCATTTTTTCTTCAGCCGCTGCGCGAGGGCGGCCAGCGACTCCGGCGTGTGCTGGAAGCCGGACGCCACCGTGACCGTCTTCCCCGCGCGGCGCTTGCGGTCGAGGGCCACGCGGATGGCCTGCTTCTCCGGCGGCGCATCCGTGGGCGCGTCGAGCTTCCCCGAGTCGCGGAGGCGCTTCGCTTCTTCGGGGTCGGAGGTCCAGACGAGTTTCGACGAGGCCATGGCGACGGATACTCTACGCGAATGGACGAGTTTTACCGCGGCTGGCGCCGCCCCGGTCCCGTCCCCCCCGGCGGCGTGGCCGTGGAGGAGGGCGAGACGCTCGACTACCTCTGCGGCTGGTACCGCATCTTTCAGTACGCAAAGGGACATCGCTACTCCACCGACGACGTGCTCACCGCCTGGTACGGGACCACCTGCGCCCCTCGCGTCGCGCGCGCGGCGGACCTCGGGTCGGGGATCGGCAGCGTGGCCCTGATCTCCGCGTGGCGCCTCCCCGGCGCGGCGTTCTGCACCGTCGAGGCGCAGGAGATCTCGCTGCGGCTGGCGCGGAAGAGCGTGCGCTACAACGGCCTCGAGTCGCGCTTCACCCTGCTGCACGGCGATCTGCGCGATGCGTCGCTGCTCCCCCAGGCGTCGTTCGATCTCGTGACCGGCTCGCCCCCCTACTGGCCCTCCGGGACCGCCTCGGCGTCCGCGTTCGAGCAGGCCGTGCCGGCGCGGATCGAGGTGCGGGGATCGGTCGTCGACTACGCCGCCGCCGCGTCGCGGATCCTGGCGCCGGGGGGCGTGTTCGCGTTCGTCTTTCCGGCCATCCAGCTCGAGCGCGTGCTCGCCGCGCTCGATGCCGCGGGGCTGGCGCTGCTGCGCCGCCGCGACGTGGTGTTCAAGGAGGGGGAGCCGCCGCTCATCACCCTCTTCGCCGCCACGCGCCGCGGCGACATCCCCGCCACCTACCAGCCGTTCGTCGAGCCGCCGCTGACGATCCGCACGAGCGACGGCGGCGTCGACCCCGAGTACTCGGCCGTGCGCATGAGCTTCGGCTTCCCGCCCGGCAACGTGCCGGCGTGATCTGGAGTGCGCGAGCGCCAGCTCGCGCTCTCCTTTGCCGCAGCGCCAGCTGCGGCTTTGCGCCAGCCTCCACCCACCCGCGCCAGCTGCGGCTGGCGCATAGAGAGCGGCAGCTGGCGCTGCCGCACTCCAGACTCCAGACGTTCAGCCGAGGACTTTCGCGAGCGCGTCGAAGCGCTCGGACCACCAGGCCTTCTTCTCATCCACGGCGGCGCGGTCCGGGAGCCTGGTGTGCTGGATGGCGACGGCGCTCTTCTCCGCCGCCTTTTCGGTGAAGTAGATCTCGACCATCGTGTCGTCGGCCATGCGGATGCGCATGCGCTTGTTCGCGCTCGAGCTGCGCACCTCCACTTCGTCCGGCAGCCACCGCGAGCGCAGGCGGACGGTAGAGAAGGCCTTGTAGAGCTGCTCCACCGGGACGGCGAACGTGCGGCTCTTGCTGGCCTCGTAGCCGCCGCTGCGGCGCTGGCCGATGGCGCGCAGTCCGCGGATGCGCTCGTAGCCGACGGTCACGGTCTGCGACCACCAGTCGGGCGTGCCGAGGGACGAGACGTATCGGGCGATCTCGCGGTGCGGCATCTCCGCGCATCTGGCGGCATCGAGGAGCGCCACCCAGTCGCGCCAGCCGCGGCCGGTCTTGGCCTGGACGGCGTCGTCGCTCATGCCTGCGAGCTCGGCGTAGTCGGGTTGCGGCGGTTCGTTCTTTTTGACGAGATAGAGGCGGGCGGTCGTGTACGACTCCCCGGTCTTCTGCATGCGCGCCCGGACGACGCGCTTGAGGTCCTTCTGTTTCGGCATCACGCTCTCCTTCGTTCCACACGCGAGCAGGAGCTCCCCAGCAGCGCCGCCGCGCACGAAGGTTCGTCATACCGATCCGGGAGTACGCCCCCCTTTGCCTCGACGAAGGCCTTCGCTGGGGGAAAGCCACCGAGGTTCGGCGTGGACCACCGCCTCGGGAAATGTAGGGCACGGAGGCGTGGAAGGCAAGGGGCCTTCAACCGCGAAACGAACCGAGTCGCGAACTGCGCGGTACTTCTTGACTCGCTCGACGCTTCATTGAGTCGCGCTCATCCCTGCTCCGCCGCACCGCCATGTTGCTCGGCTGATGCTAGGCGCTGCGACGTTTCGTCGACCCAACGGACGTCCCTGGTGCAAGCCGCACGGCCGGTGCCGAAGCCGCAGCGGCGCGGCGGTTGCCGCGATAAAAACCGGACACCACGATCAGGTCTTTCGGCTTCTCATCACTACACCTCAGCGTCTTCATCCTCTGCCAGGTCTTCCACCGCTGCGTGCAACCAAGAGCGTGCAGATTCCCCGGCCCCGAGATCGATTGCTCTCCTGAAGAACCAAAGTGACCGGCGAGCCTCAGCACGTACTGCGAAGATGAACTCTCCGAGCGACTCATAGGCATCGGCCGACTCTGGATCGATCTCGATGGCCTTTCGGTAGCTTCTCTCCGCTTCGTCAAGGTCGTATTCGTTCCCGTCCGTCAGTTGAATCGCATCGCCGCGGAGAATCCAGAGATCAGCCGACGGTCGTTGCTGAAGTTCGGCTTCGATCTCTGCGATCCGCTCCGACGACACGTGTTCTGCTTGATCGAGCTCGCTCTTGAGGCGGCTCATGAAGTCATCAGCCATTGGAAAGTCCCTTTCGTTTCTCCGAGCAGGACATCGTTGCTGAATCGTACCTCGGAAAAAGGGCCTCGTTCACTAACGCAGAGCCAAACACATGGCAATTCGCCAATGACGATTAACCACGAATTGCTATCCGCCTAACGCCTCCCGCTTTAGTCCGATCGTGCGCTGTCCTGGACGCCCCTCGCGTACGGATCTACTCGTCTCCAAGATCTCACTCCTGTCCAAATTAGCGTTTTGAGTTGAACGTCGTCAGTATGACGAGTACCGCCGGGGCCTGTACAGTTGGTTTGCCGAACAACAACAGGTACAGGGACAACACCATCCGTCTTCACAGCGCGATCGGCTACATCACGCCGTTCGACTTCATGGCCGGCCGGTCTGCCGAAATCTGGGCAGCACGAGACGTCAAACTCGAAGCCGCGCGTGAAGCTCGTCGCCTGCGCCGTTCCGGAGAAGCCGCGTGAGTTGCATCGCCTACATCGCCGGCGCCCTCGGGGAGGGTGGCAAACCGTCAGGACGGGCCGTCGCATTCAATCGATGGCTGCCCTTGTTTGCGGCAGTGGCGGGTCGTCAAGGCGGATGGGCGGCGGAGGCCTTGACGACTCGCTGCTGCCGCGACACGAAGTTCCCTCGATTGAGTGCGGCGGCTCGTCCGCCAATTCAAATCAACTGCGCACCAGAAGCGATACCATCTCCTGTGCGTAATGTTCAACCCGCGCCGTCAGGTTCACGCCGAACCAGCACAACGCTGAGCTGTGCGGCCACGGCCCACGTGCCGAAGCCAGAGCGACGCGGCGGTTGCCGCGCATGACATTCGCAGAACCGAGTCACGCCCGGTGACGTTAGGCGGGCGATTCGACCGGACACGCCGCCGCAACGATGTCATCAGCCAGCAGGTCAGGAGCTTCAAGCGCGGCAAAGTGCCCCCCGCGACTCATCTCGGTCCATCTCGTGACGGAATAGCCGCGCTCTACCCATGACCGTGGCGGAAACGGCATTTCGTACGGGAAATGGGCGATGTGGGTCGATGCTGCCACGCGCTGCTGCGCCGGAATCCGTAGCGGCGTCGCAACAGACTCCAAGTAGTAGCGCATCGACGATGCAATCGTCTTTGTGAACCAGTAGATCGATAAATTCGTTAGCAGAATCTCGTCCGCAATGTGGCTGGCCGGGTCGGACCAGAGGATGAACTTCTCCAAGACCCATGCCGCCAAACCCAGCGGGGAATCCGTGAGGGCATACGCCACCGTCAGTGGCGTGGTTCGTTGGAGATGGCTGTACGCACCATGCTGATCAGCCCAGGCGCTGCGGCGCTGCAGAAACGCTCGCTCGTCGGGACTGATGTCGTCGACGGGCTCGGGCGAGTAGGAGCCGGGGATGAAGTTGAGGTGAAGAAAGCGGATTCGCTGCGGGTAGTCAATGGCCATCCATGACGCGACGCCTGCGCCAATATCCCCGCCGTGCACGGCGAATGTTTCATATCCGAGCGCGTCGGCCAGCCGGACGATCACCTGTGCGATACGGCGGTTCGACATTCCGCGCATCGTCGGTATCGACGAGAAACCGAATCCGGGTATCGAAGGAATCAGTACGTCAAAGTGCTCCCGAAGGCGAGAACCGAGCGGGAGAAGCTCGACGAACGACCCGGGCCAGCCATGGAGCAGCACGATCGGCGGAACAGGGGTCGATCGTGATGAACGGAGGCGAACGGCGTGCAGCCGCAGGTCGTCGATATGGACGAGGAGGTGCTCGTAGCTATTCAACCAAGCCTGCTGCGCGCCCCAGTCGAATATGTCGCGCCAGCGCGTAACGAGGCGCATCATCTCCGCTCGTGCGATGCCGCCGGTGTCGGTGACGCCTTCTGGCCAGCGCGCTTCGTGGAGGCGCTGCCGCAACTCTGCGACCTCAGACAGCGGAACGTCGATCGTGAAGGGGCGTACCACCCTCGCGATTTTACCCAACTCGCGTGTCTTAGCTCCGCCTGACGCCCTTGGTGTAAGCGGCACGGCCTGTCCCGGTGCCGAAGCCGGAGCGGCGCGGCGGTTGCGCCAAAGTTCGCCGGCGGCCGAGTCTGGAAGCCTTCATTTCAGGGGAGGTCGACAGCGATCATTTCGGTTTTGCAGCACGGATCCAGCTCGTAGACTGTGTTCACGTAGCTGTTAGTGCCCCGGGGGCATCCGCCTGGTTCTGCAACGCAATCGATTCAAACAGACCTTAACTGGCGTCCTACGCGCACGCGCGGGAGCCATCAGCGCTGAGCGTCAGAGGGCGATTCAGGAGCGTCATAAAGCGGCATTGGGGAAGCGGTAAGACTTTCGCGCAGTTCCATGACGCGCTCGGCTAATGATTGCGCATGTCCCATTCAAGCGGAACGACCGGGAGAAAGCGCTCCCCGACCCACGTGGTCTGGTTCATGATCCAAATCGCACGCTGGCCAGTGCTGCTGTTCTGCCAGATCACATCGCTGTCCCCATCGCGATTGAAATCTCCAGTGCCGGCGATCTGCCACTCCAGTGGCACCGAGGGCAAAAAGCGCTCCCCGGCCCACGTGGTTCCGTTCATCAGCCAGATTGCGCGGCGCCCGTCCGTGAGATTTTGCCAGATCAAATCGGACTGGCCATCACGATTGAAATCTCCAGTGCCGGCGATCCGCCATTCCAGTGGCACAGTGGGCAAAAAGCGCTCCCCGACCCAGGTGGTCCCATTCATTAGCCAGACCGCTCTCACGCCGGTCACAGTATTCTGCCAGACGATGTCCGTATGGCTGTCGGCATTGAAGTCGCCTGCGCCTGCGATTTGCCACTCCAGGGGAATCGTCGGCAAGAAGCGTTCGCCTTCCCATGTGGTTCCGTTCATCAACCAGATCGCGCGCGCGCCCGTCTGGTTGTTCTGCCAGACAATGTCAGACTGGCTATCGCCGTTGAAATCGCCCGTCGCCGCGATTTGCCACTCGAGGGGGATCGTCGGCAAGAAGCGTTCGCCTTCCCACGTGGTTTCGTTCATCAACCAGATCGCGCGCGCGCCGGTCTGGTTGTTCTGCCAGACGATATCTGAGTGTCCGTCGCCGTTGAAATCCTTCTTCGATAATCCGACCGCTGGCCGGTACACCTGGTTCAGAGTGCTGCCGGAGCTGCCGCCAATACCGGTGCCGCCACCGGTCGCCCAGATCAAACCGTCCACGAAGGCTGAGCCGACAATGCCATGAACCGGGATAGGCATGTCGGGGAGCTCTGTCCATGTGTTGGTCTGAGGGTTGTAGTAGTCATGGTCGGGGAACATGCCGCCCGGCCCCTCGCCGCCCCAGACGTGGAACAAACCGCGGGCCATGATCCCGTTCATGCCGCTGCGGGGGCGCAGCATGGGGGCGGCGGTCGTCCAGGTCCGCGTTTGTGGGTCAAAAACTTCGTGCGCGGTCGTCATCTCGGGCGACAACCCGTTGCCTTGACGCCCTCCGACGTAGTGGATGCGGCCGTTGATCGCCGCGCCGGTGAAGTGGTTGCGCTGCGTGGGCAGGTTCGGCAGTACCTCCCAGGTATTGGCCGCCGGGTCGTAGACGGCGAAGTCCGCTCCGCGCGGCAATCGTCCACCGGCGACGTAGATCTTGCCGTCGTGCACAACGGCAAAGCCGGAGCTGCGCGCCGTGGGCATCGGCGCCTTCGTGGCCCATACACCGACCGCAGGATCCAGCTCGTAGACTGTGTTCACGTAGCTGTTCGTGCCCGGGGGGTCATCGGCGTTCAACTGGCCGCCGATGAGATAGATCTTCCCGTTCACGCTGGCCGCCATCCCGTGGTTGTTCGGCAGCGGGAGCTGTGGACCGTAGGCCCAGGTGTCGGTGGCGATGTCGTAGACCTGGACCGTACGGGCGGTCACCCGATTCGGCGGATAGCCGCCCATGAGGTAGAGCTTGCCGTTCGATTCCGCGAGCGCCAACTCGGAGAGGGGCTCGAGCGCCGGGGCCCGCGTCCCCCATTGGCCGGGGGCCGGCTGCTGCGCGGTCGCCGCCGAGGCGAGGCCGAGCAGTGCGAGGCACGGAGCGATAGCGATGCGGACGAGAAGCTTCGCAGCGCGAGATGTACGAGAACCCAGTTCAACGACGCGCCGGGGATGAGCAGCAACGGCGCGGGTGGCGTCGATCGAGACAGCAGCAAACATGTTGGTCAAACTGGCCATTATGCGCATGGAGCCGCAAGTCTACTCTCCGGTCCCGCGTTCCGGACACGTGTTCGCAACCGTGTTCGCAACAATGTTGCACGACTCCGACTTGGAGTGATTACGCAGGCCGGCGGACGCGTATGCTTCACACATGCTGCGCCGACTGTTCATCGCCGTTGCGATGATTGCCACCGCTGGATTCATGGTCTTTGCCGGACGTTGCAACGTTTCATTCGGCGGATGGTCAGTGGCGACTGGTCGTCACGCCGAAGCAGCTGAAGGGACAACTCGAGTACTTCAGCGACAAAGTCGCGGGCAGTTCTGATGCTGGGGTAGCCGAGACAGTGGCCGCCAACACGACGCGAGGCGAGCTGTTTCGCAAGACCACCCGCGGTACGTGGCAGCGCGTTGCTCGATGGCGATTCGTGAACGAGGTGGCGACTGTGAGCGCGCTCGTGGCGAACGACGGAACGGTTGTGACGTTCGACAACTGGCATTCGATGGGTTATGGAGATGATGTCGTGGTCATCTACCGCTCTGACGGAACGTTGATTCGAAAGTTGCTCTCGCCGATATCTTGGAGGACGAGGATATCTTCCAACTACGGCATAGCGTGAGCTCGATTTGGTGGCCGGGCACGCACCGATTGGACGACAAAAAGCGACTTCTTAAGCCGCCCACAAACTCGAGATCGTGTCGGTCAGCCTCGATACCGGAACCGCGCTTGTGCCGAAGCGCGTGATGTTCCCGAGGCCGCGCGTTACCTGGACTGCCGCGATTCCGGGCTACTCACCGTCACTCCTGCCCAAATTAGCGTTTTGAGTTGAACGTCGCCAGCATGACGAGTACCGCCGGGGCCTGTACAGTTGGTTTGGTGAACGACAACAGGTACAGGAGGTCCCCGGCGATGAACCGAGTACGCAGCGTCTTCCAGTAGATCCTCAAGGTTTTCTCCCGAACGGAGTTCGAAAGCCTCGTCCGAAAGCATCAGGCCGAGCGTCATGCGCGAGGGTTCACCTGCTGGGAGCAACTCATGGCAATGCTCTTCTGTCACCTGGGCCGGGCGCAAGATCTTCACCTCCGGCGCGTGCTCTGTGCCGAACGTCGCAGTGGCGCTGAAACAATGCGCTTTCCGCGGTAGCGGAGACGCTCGTCGAGTAGCTCCGCATGCAGGAATTGGCGTTCGCCAGCCGCCGCTATCGAATTACCAGCATCGCAGTGCCGTGTTCGTATGGGGCGATGTTTCGGCGAGACGGGAACGATGGTCGACGTGAGGGCGCGGCAGCTGGCGCTGCCGCATAGAGAGCGGCAGCTAGCGCTGCCGCACTCCAGACAGGGCGGCGGCCTGGGCGCGGATCTCGGGGATGGCGGTGGATTCCCATAGGGCCGGGCGGCGGAGGGGGCCCAGGGTGTAGAGGCCGTCCACAGGCTGACCATCGGCACCGAGCAGGCGGCCGTCGTCCGCGGTCTCGACGTCGAGGCGGAGGGGGTCGGGGGTGAGCAGGCCGGCGCGGCGGAGCTGCATGACCAGCGGCAGGTCGATGCGCGCGTAGTCGCTGGCCGGGCCGGTGCAGTTGAAGACGCGGGCGGCGTGCAGGGTGCCGCGATCGGTGTGCACTTCGATCCCCGCGGAGAGGGAGAGAATCCGGCCGCGCACCACCTCGAGATCCACGGCCACCTCGGGAGCGGCACGGTGGCGGTGCACGTCCCAGAGGTTGCGGGCGTGGCGGAGGAACGACGCGCGCCAGGCCAGCGTCCAGCCGCGCCAGACCGCCTGCGTGTGCGGGCGCAGCGAGTCGATCACCGCGCGCCAGTCGTGCGCGGCGGCCTCGCGGCGGATCCAGCGCAGCGCGCCTCGCGGCGTGTACGGCGCGTGCCGCTGCGGCACGCGTCCGTGACGCGAGATCGCCGTCACCCGGCCGCGGTGCCCGTGATGGCGCAGCGCCACGGCCACGTCGAGCGCGGTCAGCCCGCTGCCGATCAGCAGCACCGGCGCATCGGGATCGAGGCCGATAGCCGCGGCGCGAAGACGGCCTCGACGCCGCGCGCGTGCAGCCAGCGCTCGAAATGCGAAGGGTCGTCGGGGAGCGCGCTCATGCCCGCGGCGGGGACGTTCAGCAGGTGCGCGCCGTACGGCGTCCCGTAGGCGAGGCCGCGCCCGCGCCGATGATGGCGAGGTCGAACGTCACTTCTTCTTCGACTTCGACGCCGGCTTCTTCTTCGCTTTGGGCGGGTGCACGGCCTCGTGCATGGCGATGTACTCGGCCGGCGGCGTGGAGGCGATGATCTTCCCGAGGGCCGGCAGCGGCAGGTCGTCCGCCGTCTTGAAGCGGAGGCACGACTTGCCCATGTCCATCTTCTTCCCTGCCCTGGCGAACGCTTCCTTCAGCTCCTCCCCCTGCGCCGGATCCATGTACGGCGTCATCAGGTAGAGCGCGCAGTAGTTCTTCTGCGAGGCGAGCGCAACGTAGCCGAGCGGCTGCCCGTTGTAGGTGTCGGGATACTTCGCCAGCGGGATCTGGTAGCAGAGCATGCCCCAGTTCACCGTCTCCTCGTAGCCCTTCGGCAGATGTTTGCGGATCAGCTTGCGCACCTCGGTCACGGCTTCGCGCCGGTCGTCGGGAAGCTCGGCCAGGTACTCGTCCACAGTTTTTGCAGCGCTGCGAGCCATGACGATAGTGTGGCGCATAGAATGTGCGCCGCGCAATCGCGCGAGTCTGCTGTAGCAATCACAACAACAAGGAGGAACTGATGAGAGTTCGTAGTTCGTCGATGCTCGTCGCGCTACTGCTTCTCGTAGCGTCGACTGCCACGGCGCAGGATCTCGCCTCGTTCGAGAAGCGCACCCAGATGCGCGTGCTCGACAACGGGCTGACGGTGATCCTGCTGGAGCGCCGGGATGCCCCCGTCTTCTCCTACGCCACCATGGTCAACACCGGCTCGGCCCAGGAAGTGCCGGGGATCACCGGTCTCGCGCACATGTTCGAGCACATGGCCTTCAAGGGCTCGGACCAGATCGGGACGAAGGACTGGAAAGCAGAAGAGGCCGCCCTGCGCCGCGTCGAAGAGACGTATGCCGCCTATCAGCAGGCCCGCGGCGCGGTGAAGCCGGATGTCGCGCAGGTGGCCAACCTGGAGAAGGCGTGGAAAGACGCCATCGCCGAGGCCGACAAGTACGTCGAGAACGACCAGTTCAGCCAGGTCGTCGACCGTGCCGGCGGCGTGGGGATGAACGCCTTCACCTCGTCCGACCAGACCGGCTACTTCTTCTCCCTCCCCTCCAACCGCTTCGAGCTGTGGGCGTACCTGGAGTCGGAGCGCTTCCGCAAGCCGGTCTTCCGGCAGTTCTACAAGGAGCGCGACGTCGTGTTCGAGGAGCGCCGCATGCGCACCGAGTCGAGCCCGTTCGGCCGTCTCTTCGAGCAGTTCCTCGGCGCGGCCTTCATCGCCCACCCGTACGGCTTCCCCACCGTCGGCTGGCCGAGCGACCTGCAGAGCTTCTCCGCCACGGACGCCGAGGAGTTCTTCAAGAAGTACTACGTGCCGGCGAACATGGTCATCGCCGTGGTGGGCGACATCAATGCCGCCGAGGCGTGGCCGGTCATCGAGCGCTACTTCGGGCGCCTGCCGAAGGCGCCGGCGCCGCCCGCGCTGCGCACCGTCGAGCCGCCGCAGATCGCCGAGCGCACGGTCACGCTGCGTGAGAGCGCGCAGCCGATCTACATGGAGGGGTATCACCGCCCCGCCAGCACGCATGCCGACAGCGCGGTCTACGACGTGATCTCGATGCTGCTCTCGAGCGGACGCACGTCGCGGCTCTACAAGTCGCTGGTGCGCGACCAGAAGCTCGCCGCCGGCGCCTCCGGCTTCAACGGCTACCCCGGCGAGAAGTATCCGAACCTCTTCACGTTCTACGCGATCCCGACGCCGGGCCACACGCCCGACGAGCTGGCCACGGCCATCCGCGCGGAGATCGCGAAGATCAAGACCGAGGACATCCCGGCCGAGGAGCTGGCCTCCGTGAAGACGCGCGTGAAAGCCGGCCTGATCCGCCAGCTCTCCGGCAACTCCGGCCTGGCGCTGCAACTGGCGTCGTATCAGTCGCTGTACGGCGACTGGCGCGAGCTCTTCCGCGAGGTCGAGCGCATCGACAAGGTCACGGCCGCCGACGTGAAGCGCGTCGCCAATGCGACCTTCACCGACAACAACCGCACCGTCGCCAAGCTCGAGAACACCCCGCGAGGGGGTGCGAAATGAGAAAGACCGCAACTCTGCTGGCAGCCCTCTTCCTTTCCACCACGGCCCTCGCGCAGGTCAAGGACTACCGCGAGATCAAGACCCCGCCGCTGCGCAACTTCTCCATGCCCCAGCCGAAGCGCATCCAGCTCGGCAACGGCATGGTCATCTTCCTCCAGGAAGACCACGAGCTGCCGCTGGTGCGCGGCCGCGCCACGATCCGCGGCGGCGCGCGTGACGTCCCGGCCAGCAAGGCGGGCATGGCCAGCATCTACGGCCAGTCGTGGCGCACGGGCGGCACGACCAAACAGAGCGGCGACGAGCTCGATCAGTTCCTCGAGTCGCGCGCGGCCTTCGTGGAGACCGGCGCCGACAACGATTCGAGCAACGTCTCGCTGAACGTGCTGAAGCAGGACCTGGACACGGTCTTCCCGATCTGGCTCGACCTGCTGCGGAATCCCGCCTTCCGCCAGGAGAAGATCGACCTGGCCAAGACGCAGGCCAACACGGCCATCTCGCGCCGCAACGACGAGCCGGGCGGCATCCTGTCCCGCGAGTCGACGCGCCTCGGCTACGGCCCGAATTCGCCGTACGCGCGGCAGTCGGAGTACGCGACCATCGCCTCGATCACGCGGCAGGACCTGCTCGACTTCCACAAGCGCACCGTCCACCCGAACAACATCATCGTCGCCTTCATCGGCGACTTCGACTCCGTGGCCATGGAGCGCCGCCTGCGCCAGGCCTTCGAGTCGTGGCCGCGCGGCCCGCAGATCACCAAGCCGGATCCGGCCATCAGCGCGGCCAAGCCGGGCGTCTACTTCGTGTCGAAGGAAGACGTCACGCAGGCGAACATCGCCATGGTCCACGCCGGCACGGAGCGCAATAACCCGGACTACCCGGCGCTGCAGGTGATGAACGAAGTCTTCAGCGGCGGCTTCTCCGGACGCCTGATGCAGGCCCTGCGCTCGCAGCGCGGCCTGACCTACGGCGTCGGCGGCAGCGTCGGCGCGCCGTGGGATTACCCGGGCCTCTTCCGCCTGCAGATGGCCACCAAGAGCGAGACCACGCTGGAAGCGATCGACGCGCTGCGCGGCGAAGTGCGCCGCCTGGTCAACGATCCGGTGACCGAGGCCGAGCTGTCGCTGGCCAAGGAATCGATCCTCAACGCGTACGTCTTCACGATGGACACGCGCGAGAAGGCGCTGCAGCAGCGCGTCATGCTCGAGTTCTACGGCTTCCCTCCCGACTACTTCGAGAAGTACCCGTCGCTGATCGAGAAGGTGACGGCGGCGGACGTGCAGCGCGTGGCGCGCAAGTACGTGCAGCCCGACAACCTGGCGGTGCTGGTGGTCGGCAACCAGGCGAAGTTCGAGAAGCCTCTCTCGACCCTCGGCACGGTGACGCCGATCGACATCACCATCCCCCCCGCCGACGGCGGCACGGGCAGCGGCAGCACAGGCACCGGCACGCCCCGTCCCACCGGCAGCAATGCCGAGGGGATGGCGCTGGTGAAGAAGGTGCAGGAGTGGGCCGGCGGCGAGGCGGCGCTGAACGGCGTGAGCGCCATGCGCGTGGCGTCGACGCGCAACATGGTCACGCCGCAGGGACCGATGACCGCCGAGACGGTCACGGTGGTCCGCTACCCCGACTCGCTGCGCAACGAGCTGACGCTGCCCATGGGCAAGGTGACGCAGGTCATCACGCCGCAGGGGGCATTCGTGATCACGCCGATGGGGACGCAGGACCTGCCGACGTCCCAGCGGGATGACGCGCTGAACGACATCAAGTCGGATGTGATCAGCATCCTCCGGAACGTGAACAACCCGAAGTACACCTTCTCGGCGAACGGCGGCGAGCTGACGATCAACGCGGACGGCCCGACCGTGCGCTGGGTCGTCGACCCCGCCACCGGCCGCATCCTGCGCACGGTGCGCACCACCCAGCGCGGCGAGACCACGACGGAGTACGCCGACTGGAAGAAGTTCGGCCCGCTCAACATGGCCACCAGCGCCACCATGACCACCGGCGGCCAGCCGTCGGGCGACATGAAGGTGTCGAACGTGGAGATCAATCCGACGATCGACGCCAACGCGTTCAACAAGCCGTAATGGAACGTGGAGCGGGCTGACGCCCGCTCCACGTTCGTTGCTGTGTTGCTGGTTGCTGCGTTCGTGGCGGGGCATGGCCGGAAACACTGGCATCACCACGAACCAGTCACCAGCAACACAGCAACAAACCCTACGTCTGCCCCCCGCCCCGCGCCTGGATCTCCTTCACCAGGCGCACCATGGTCACCGTCAGCTCGTGCATGGCGTGGATCACGCCGACCTGAAACGCCGTCGGCGGCTCGCCCGCGGCGCACGCGCAGGTGTTGCACGGCCCCCCCCGTCCGCCGTCGTGATTGTCGATGGGATGCCCGCAGGCGCAGGAATCTTTACCAAGCTGCATCAATTTCCTCCTCGGCCGTCACGTAGAATAACTTCACATGGCTCGTCAAAACCTGGTCGCTGTCTGTCTTCTGCTCACCCTGGCCGCCTGCACCGCATCGAAACCGATGCCGGTCGACGAACGCTTCGACGACCCCGGTGCGGCCGCAGCCTATCGCGCCCTGAAGCATCAGGGGAGTGATGATCCGTACCGCAGCCTGGCCGAGGCGCGCGAGCGCATGCGCTCCATGCGCCAGTACTCCACCACCGAGGACGCCATCGTCGACCAGACGCCGCGCGTTCTCGGCAAGTGGCAGTTCCTCGGCCCCGGCAACATCGGCGGGCGCACGCGCGTGCTGGTCATCGATCCCGCCGACCCGCGGGTGATCTACACCGGCGGCGTCTCCGGCGGTCTCTGGAAGACGCTGAACGCGGGCGGCGAGTGGTTCCCGATCGGCGACGACCTGGCCAACATCGCCATCAACTCGCTGGTCATGCACCCCACCGACCGCAACACGCTCTACGCCGGCACCGGCGAGGGCTACTTCCGCGAGGTCCAGCGCGGCACCGGCCTCCCCCTGCGCGGCGACGGCATCTTCGTCACGCACGACGCCGGCGAGACGTGGACGCGCCTCCCCGCCACCGACTCGGACGACTTCCACTACGTCAACGACCTCGTGTTCGCCGGAAACGATCTCTACGCCGCGACCCGCACGGGCGTCTGGCGCTCGACCGATGCCGGCACGACCTGGAGCCGGGTCCTCCCGACCACGGTGATGGGCGGCTGCCTCGATCTCGTGTACGGCAATGCTCTCTTCGCCGCGTGCGGCACGTTCCAGCAGGCCACCATCCATCGCTCGGCGAACGGCCAGTCGTGGGAAGCGGTCTACACCGAGCCGAACATGGGGCGCACGACGCTGGCCATCGCCCCCTCCGATCCGTCGATCATCTACGCCCTCTCGGCCAGCAACGAGCCGGGCATCCGCAACCAGGGGATGCTCGGCGTCTTCCGCTCGACGGCGAACGGCGACCCCGGCACGTGGACCGCGCGGGTCCGCAACACCGACCCCACCTTCGCCTCGATGATGCTGACGAACCTCATCAGCGCGTACGGCGACCTCTGCACGAACAGCGGCAACGCCTACGTGACGATGGGGTGGTACTGCAACACGATCGCGGTCGATCCGAAGGACCCGAACCGCGTCTGGACGGGCGGCGTCGATCTCTTCCGCTCGGACGACGGCGGCGCCTCGTGGGGCGTGGCCTCGTACTGGTGGGCGACCCAGGGCGATCATAAGTCGTTCCTGCACGCCGACCAGCACGCGATCGTCTTCCACCCGCAGTACGACGGCGTGACGAACAAGACGGTCTACTTCACGAACGACGGCGGCATCTATCGCACCGACGATCCGCACGCCGAGGTGGCCAAGGGCGAGCGCGCGATGTGCGACCCGCAGAACTCGAAGATGACGTTCACGCCGCTCAACAACAGCTACGGCGTGACGCAGTTCTACCACGGCGCCGTGTCGCCCGACGGGAGGACGTTCATCGCCGGCGCGCAGGACAACGGCACGCTCCTCGGCACGACGGACCTCGGGCCGAACCAGTGGGACCTGGTGGTCGGCGGCGACGGCGCCTACGTGGCCATCGACCCGACGGATCCCAACACGATCTACGCCTCGTACCAGGTCGCGAACATGTTCCGCTCCACCAACGGCGGCCGCTCGTTCCAGCGCATCACGTCGGGCATCGCCGGCCAGCCGTTTCTCTTCATCGCGCCGTACACGATGGACCTGACCGACACACGCCGCCTCTGGCTCGGCGGCCGGCAGATGTGGCGTACGCCGAACCGCGGCCAGCAGTGGCTCCGCGGCAGCGTGCTTCTTCCCGCGCTCGTCTCGGCCGTCGCCGTGCACCCGACCAACGGCGACATCGTCCTCGGCGGCACCGCCGCCGGACACATCGTGCGCACCGACCGCGCCACGACGGCGACGGAGACGACGCAGTGGCAGATCACGCAGCCGCGCGAGGGGTTCGTGTCGTCGATCAACTTCGATCCGACCAATCCGAACAACGTCTACGCCACCTACGCCGGCTTCGGCGGCACGCACCTCTGGATGTCGACGGACGCCGGCGTGACGTGGGCGCCGCGCGGCTCCACGCTGCCGGACATCCCGCTGCACTCGCTGGCCGTCGACCCGACGCGCCCGAACCGTCTCTATCTCGGCACGGACCTCGGCGTCTTCGTCTCGCTCGACCAGGGGCTGACCTGGGCCGTGGAGAACACCGGTTTCGCCAACGCGGTGACGGAGACGGTGCTCGTGGCGCAGGGGGCGAACGGTCCCGCGGTGTACGCGTTCACGCACGGCCGCGGCGCCTGGCGCGCGGAGCTGAGCTTCCAGTCGAAGCCGAAGCGGCGAGCGGTGCGGTGAAGGTGCGCAAGGTTCTTTTGCTGCTGCTGGTGACCGCGGTTGGCGGTTGTCGGTCGGCGGTTGTCGGGAGCATCCCCGCGCGTTTCGACTCCCCTGACGCGGCGGCGGCCTTTCGCGCGCAGAAGCGGCAGGGCAGCGACGACCCGGTGCGCAGCCTGGCGGAGGCGCGGGAGCAGATGCGGGAGATGGAGCTGTATGCGACGGCGGAGGATCCGGGCCGTCCCTTCGGCAGGTGGAAATTCCTCGGCCCCGGCAACATCGGCGGGCGCACGCGCGTGCTGGTCATCGATCCCGTCGAGCCGCGGGTCATGTACACCGGCGGCGTCTCCGGCGGCATCTGGAAGTCGCTGAACGCGGGGGGCGACTGGTTCCCGATCGGCGACGACCTGGCCAACATCGCCATCAACTCGCTGGTGATGCATCCGACGGATCGCAACACGCTCTACGCGGGCACCGGCGAGGGCTACTTCCGCCAGGCCGTGCGCAACACCGGCCTCTCGCTGCGCGGCGACGGCATCTTCGTCACGCACGACGCCGGCGAGACGTGGACGCGCCTCCCCTCGACGGCCAACGAGGACTTTCACTACGTCAACGATCTCATCGTCACCGCGAACGAGCTCTACGCGGCGACACGGACGGGCGTGTGGCGCTCGCAGGACGCCGGCGCGACGTGGAGCCGCGACCTGGCCACGAACGTGATGGGCGGCTGTCTCGATCTCGCACGCGGTCACGATCTCTTCGCGAGCTGCGGCACGTTCGAGCAGGCCACGATCTATCGCGCGCGCAACGGCGTCTGGCAACCCGTCCTGACCGAGACGAACATGGGACGCACGTCGCTGGCGGTGGCGCCGTCGAACCCGGGCGTCGTTTACGCGCTCTCGGCGAGCAATGAAGACCAGGGGCTGCACGCCATTTTCCGCTCGAGTGACAGCGGCGACACGTGGGAGGCGCGCCTGCGCAGGACGGATCCCGGCTTCGCCGCGCTGATGCTGGAGAACCTCAGCACCGCGTACGGCTGCTGGGGCGCCGGCCGCGGGCACGTGATGATGGGGTGGTACTGCAACACCATCTCCGTCGATCCCGCGGATGAGAACCGCGTCTGGGCCGCCGGCGTGGACGCCTTCCGCTCGGACGACGGCGGCGACACGTGGGGGCTGGCCTCGTACTGGTGGACGCTGGAAGAGGATACGAAGGCGACGCTGCACGCGGACCAGCACGCGATCGTCTTTCATCCGCGCTACGACGGCGCGACCAACCGCACGGTTTACTTCACCAACGACGGGGGCGTGTACCGCAGCGACGACGCGCGCGCCGACGTGGCGCTGGGCGAGGGGGCGCCGTGCGACTTCCGCGCGTCGTCGATGGTCTATGTCCCGCTCAACCACGGCTACGGCGTCTCGCAGTTCTACCACGGGGCCGTCTCGCCCGACGGCCGGACGTTCATCGGCGGCTCGCAGGACAACGGCACGCTGATGGGCATCCAGAGCCGCGGCCCGAACCGCTGGTGGAGCAACATCGGCGGCGACGGCGGCTACGTGGCCATCGACCCGAACGACCCGAGGATCTTCTACGCCGAGTACCAGTGGGGCAATCTCTACCGCTCCACGAACGGCGGCATCTTCTACCGCCGCATCCGTCCCGACCACCTGACCGACAGCGAGTTCGCCTTCGTCACGCCGTTCACCCTCGACCCCAACCGCACCGCGCGGGTCTGGGTGGGAGGGCGCGTGATGTGGCACCTCCGCGACCGCGACGGCGCCTGGCTCGCCGCCAGCACGCCCTTCCCTGCCCTCGTCTCCGCCGTGGCCGTGCAGCCGGGCAACAGCGACGTGGTCGTCGGCGGCACCGCCGCGGGGGATCTCGTCCGCACCGACCGCGCCCTGACCGCCGATGCCTCGACCGCGTGGCAGGTGATTCGTCCGCGCGAGGGCTTCGTGTCGTCGGTCGCGTTCGATCCCACGAGCCCGAACGTGGTCTTCGCGACCTATGCCGGCTTCGGCGGCGCGCACGTCTGGATGTCGTCCGATGCCGGCGCCACCTGGGCGCCGCTCGACTCCACTCTGCCGGACATCCCGGTGCACTCCCTCGCCGTCGATCCGACGCGCCCCGAGCGCCTCTACCTCGGCACCGACCTCGGCGTGTTCGTCTCGCTCGACCGCGGCCGCACCTGGGCTGTCGAGAACACCGGCTTCGCCAACGCCGTCACCGAGACCGTGCTCATCGCCCAGGGCGAGTACGGCCCCGCCGTGTACGCGTTCACGCACGGCCGGGGGGTGTGGCGGGCGGAGCTGACGAACGTGGCGTCCAAACCCAAACGCCGCGCCGTGCGCTGATCTGGAGTGCGGCAGCGCCAGCTGCCGCTCTCCATGCGGCAGCCGCAGCTGCCGCGGGCGGGCGGGAGGCTGGCGCCTCCCGCATGGAAAGCGGCAGCTGGCGCTGCCGCACTCCAGAGTTACACCCCTTCCGCGATGCGGCGGGCGATCAGCTCGTACCCCTCCCCGCCCGGGTGGAACCGGTCCAGCGCCAGCCGGTCGCGGTGGGAGAAAAGGTCCGCCGTGGCCACGAGCGTAAAGTCGGGATCGTCGCCGAGCTCTTCGAGCAGGCGCGCGTTCCAGCGGTTGACGAGCGAGGTCAGCTCCTTCCCTCCCGGCGAGCTGACGAAGGGGTTGTAGAGGCCGACGAAGAAGATGCGCGCGCGCGGGTTGGCGGCGCGGATGCGGGCGACGATCTGGTCGACGCGCCCGAGGACTTCGCTCATGCGCGCCTCCGCCTCGGCGGTGGCCACGTTGCGCCAGTCGTTGCCGCCCCAGAGGTCGTTGCCGCCGATGGAGACGATGATGGCGTTCGACTCGCCGAGGATGCGCTGCACGTTCGTCGACTCGAGCTGCCGCAGCAGGTCGCCCGTGCGCGCGCCGTTCACGCCGAGGTTGACGGTGCGGCGCGCGCGGATCCCGCGGCGGCGCAATTCCGCGTCCAACCGCCCGGGGATGCCCAGGCCGCGCTCGTCACCCGCACCGCGCGCGAGCGAATCGCCGAGGATCACGGGAGCGATGAGCTGGCGCGGCTGCGGCGCGGCCGCCGCCGGCCGCGGCAGAAAGTCCACCGGCTCGCCGCGCTCCCCGACCAGGTAGGAAACGAACCCGTACGCAAAAACGGACGCCGCCACGAGGCCGGCGGACAGAGGGAGGTACCAGAAGAGGAAGCGGCGCATGGTATGAATTGAAAATTGAAAATTGAGAATTGAAAATCCCCGCCGCCCCGCGCTCTTTCAATTTTCAATTTTCAATTCTCAATTCCAATGACCGCACTCTCCGCGCAACACCTCACCAAGACCATCGGCGACCGCACCATCGTCGACGACGTCTCCTTCGACCTGCAGCCGGGCGAGGTGTTCGGCTTTCTCGGGCCGAACGGGGCCGGCAAGACGACGACCATCCGCATGCTGGTCGGGCTGATCAAGCCGACGCACGGCAGCGTCACCGTGTGCGGCTTCGACATCCGCAGGCAGTTCGAGCAGGCCATGCGCTGCATCGGCTGCATCGTCGAGAACCCCGACCTCTACCGCTTCATGAACGGCCGGGAGAACCTCGAGCACTTTGCCCGGATGCTGCGCGTCCCCTCCTCGGAGATCGAGCGCGTGGCGTCGCTGGTCAACCTCGCCCACCGACTGGACCAGCGCGTGGGGACGTACTCCCTCGGCATGCGCCAGCGCCTCGGCATCGCCCAGGCCATGCTCGGCGACCCGCGCGTGCTGATCCTCGACGAGCCGGCCAACGGGCTCGATCCCGCCGGCATCCGCGAGATCCGCGAGCTGCTGCGCAGCCTGGCCGCGGAGCGCGGCATGGCGGTGTTCGTCTCCAGCCACCTCCTGGCCGAGATCGAGCTCACCGCCGACCGCGTGGCCATCATTCACAAGGGACGCATCCTCCGCACCGGCCCGGTGCGCGAGCTGATCTCCAGCCGCCGGGCCATGGAGTTCCGCGTCGACGACGTGGAGCGCGCCGCGGCCATCGTCCGCGAGCGCGGCGTGGAAGCGACGGTGAGTGGCGACGTCGTCCTGGCCCCGATCGAAGAAGCCGACGCCCCGCCGTTCCTCGCCGCGCTGACGCAGAACGGCGTGGCGGTCTTCCACGCACGCCAGCGCGTGCAGACCCTCGAAGAGATGTTCCTCGAAGCCACCGGAGGAGAAACGGTCGACTGATGCTCAGTGACGAGGGACGAGGTACGAGGTACGAGTGCTCCGCTTGGGCACGCTCGAGGCCTGTGGGCAGGCGCAGAGTGTGCCCAAGCGGAGCCACTCGTACCTCGTACCTCGTCCCTCGTACCTAATGGACAACCATGCTCATCCCCCTCATTCACAACGAAACCGTCAAGCTCCTGCGGCGCCGCCGCTTCGCCATCGTGGTGGCCATCCTGTTGGCCATCCTGACCATCGTCTCGTATTCGCAGTACCGGCAGCTCCGCGAGACGCGCAACGCGAACTGGCGGGCCGACCTGCAGGAGCGCATCGCCCGCTACGAGAACCGCCTGCGCCGCGGACGCATCAACGAGACGTGGGCGCGCTCGATGCGCGCGGAGATGCGCCGCCTGCAGTTCTACCTCGACCGCGGCATCAATCCCGAACAGCCGACCGCGCCGCTGGTGGTGCGCACGTTCGCCAATGTCGCCGGCTTCCTGCTCCTCCCGCTGCTGGTGGCGGTCCTCGGCAGCGACATCGTCTCGGCCGAGAACGCGGAGGGCACCGACAAGCTCTTGCTGACCCGGCCGGTGCGACGATGGAAGATCCTGACCTCGAAGCTGATCACGCTCTGGCTCTTCGCCTCGCTGACCCTGCTCATGGGCGCCCTGCTGGCCTACGCCGTGACGGCACCCGTGCTCCCCGCGCGCGGATGGGACGCGCCGTCGTTCAACGGCTTCCAGCTCGCCGGCGACTCGGTGAGCTTCGAGTCCATCCGCCAGCTCCCGCTCTGGCAGGACGCGCTGCTGGCGTACGGCCTGGAGTGGTACGCGCTGCTGACCGTAGCCTCGATCTCGCTGATGCTGTCGGTGATCTTCAAGAGCTCCGCCGCGTCGATCGGGACGATGCTGGCCTCGCTCATCGGCGGCACGCTGCTGACGCGCGTCAGTCCCGACTGGACGGCGGGCAAGTATCTCTTCGTCAGCGCGCTGCCGCTGGCCGACTACTACACGGGCGCGCAGGCTCCGCCGTACGACGGGATGTCGATGGCGTTCTGCATCGCGCTCCTCGGGATCTGGGCGCTGGCCGCGCTGGCCGTCGCCTACGGGCTGTTCCTGCGGAGGGATGTCTTCGGATGATCGCCTCGTGGGTCGACGACCTGCCGGCGTTCCTGCGGGAGCACTTTCAGCGCGCGCCGTTCGCCCGTCCCGCGACCGCGCGCCGCGCCATCCGGCTGCTGACGTGGGACACGGTGGGACGGCTCGTGGAAGCGGGCGCGGACATGCTGGTGGTGCGCAACGGGAAGCTGGTCCATGGTCTCGTCAACGACCGCCCGCATACGTTCGCCGAGGCGCTGACGCTGTTCCGCGACGGCCACTCGCTCGTGCTGCGCCGCTGCGAGAAGCACGATCCCGCCCTGCGCGCGCTGGCGGACTCCGTCGAGGCGGAATTCGAAGGCGACGTGTCGATCCAGGTCTACGCCACGCCTCGCGACTTTCACAGCTTCGGCTGGCACTACGACTGCGAGGATGTCTTCATCGCCCAGACCCTCGGCCGCAAGGAGTACTTCCTCCGCGCGAACACGGTCAACCCCGAGCCGCACATCGAGCGCATGCCGCGCGACATGCACTACGAGCGCGAGACGACGCCGACCGTCGCCTCGACGCTGGAGCCAGGCGACTGGCTCTACGTCCCCCGCGGCTGGTGGCACGTGGCCAGGGCGTACGAGGACTCCTTGTCGATCTCCATCGGCGTGCTGAGTCCCGCGGCGGGTGGGAAGCGCTCTGTTGCTGGTTGCTAGTTGCTGGTTCGTGGCGGTTTCTCGAAGACGCACCACGAACCAGCAACCAACAACCAGCAACCCATCATGGCATGTTGTCCAGCGGCATCACGGTCACGGGATGCGGGGCCACGCCGTTGTAGTGCAGGCCGTGCTGGTTCCAGATCACGTGCTCCGCGGGCGGCTGCGTGTTTCCCTGGTCGTCCGTCGCGCATGAATACAGAGGGTAGGCGCTCCTCAACCAGCTCGCCGGCGGGCGGGTGTTCCCCGGCGAGCAACCTCGCCCACGAGTGGCACTCGGCAAGCGAGCTGTACGTGTGAGTTAGAATCCGCCGCATGCCGAAACGGATCTTCCTCGCGACAGCTTTGTTCATCGCCACCGCCGCACGCGCGGCCGACACGCTGCCGCAGGTCCTCGCCTGCGGGAAGGAAGGAGTCGCGGGCGGACTGGGCGCGGGCGTGGAGCTCACGCGCCACACCATCGACGTCACGCGGTTCCCCGAGGCGGTGTGCAACGACGGCACGCCGGGAGTCTTTTACTACGGCGCGGCGACGCGGGCGGAAGACCGCGACAAGTGGATCATCTTCCTGCAGGGCGGCGGGATCTGCGCGGACGGGCAGACGTGCGCGGAGCGCTGGTGCAGCATCGAGACGAACTACGGCATGGACAAGATGACGTCGTCGCTGACCAAGCCGCAGATCCGCGGCAACGGGTTCCTCGCTCCCGACGCGCAGAACCGCTTCGGCTCGTGGAACCGCGTGCTGATCTTCTACTGCAGCTCCGACGGCTGGAACGGCACGGCCACGCGCACGCTGCAGGCCACGGTGAACGGCGTGCCGCGGGAGTTCGACATTCACTTCAAGGGCTCGCGCATCATCGACGCGGTGCTGGACACGCTGCGCAACGCGCGTCCCGCGCAGCGGCGCCGCGCGGCGCGGCACGATGTTTCTGCCGAGGCTTCGCCGTGGCCGGATCTCGATGCGGCGGAGGCGGTGCTCTTCGCCGGCAGCTCCGCGGGCGGCGGCGGCGTGCGCACGAACCTCGACCGCGTGGCGGCGAAGCTCCGCGCCACCAATCCGGCGCTCGACATCCGCGGACTGATCGATGCGGTCTACGGGACCCTCGGCGAGAACCGCAACTTCGCGGCGAGCACGTACTGCGCGAAGGACCCGGTCCGCGGCTGCTCGTACGAGGCGTTCACGAAGGCGACGAACGAGGCGATCGAGATCGGCCTCTACGGCTCGCGCGAAGAGACGTCCTGCGTGCAGTGGCACGCCGCGAATGCGCCGGGCACGGAGTGGCGCTGCAGCGACGGCGAGCATCTGGCGTTTCATCACCTCTCCACGCCGTTTTTCATCCGCCAGGATCTGCAGGACGAGTCGATCGGGGGCGACTGGGTGGAGACCGGCTTCGGCACGCCCGCGGACTACGCGCGCACGGTGGAGCGGGAGCTGCGCAACCTGCCGGTCCCGGAAGAGCCGCGCGGCGCGACGCCCGGCCTCTTCGTGCCGCAGTGTATGGACCACGAGTCGTTCACGGACAACCAGGCCACGTTCCGCGTGCGGCTGGCCGGTGTGAGCTACCACGACGCGGTGTGGAACTGGTGGACGGGCGCGCAGCCGCAGCAGCTCATCCGCCCGTTCAGCGGCACGCCCGGGCGGGCGCCGGAGTGCCCGTGACCAGGGTCATAGGTACATAGGCTCACAGGCTCATAGGCTCATAGGCTCATAGGCTCATAGGCTCATAGGAGTTGATTCCGAGGTGCTCCTGTGAGCCTGTGCTCCTATGAGCCTGTGAGCCTCTTCTCGTCCCCCTCGCCGAACCAGCGCTCGGCGTAGGCGCGCCGGCGCGAGAGCAGGAGCACGCCGGCGATGAGCTCGACGATCGCGCCGGGGATGATCTGCGCGTGCCGCTCCCACACGTAGGACATGCTGCGCCTCTCGTCCGAGGACGGTTTCATCGCCAGCGTGTACGCCGCGGACACGAGCTCTTTCGCGCCGGAGACGAGGAACGCGACGGCGAGCAGGATGGCGCCGACGAGGAACGCGTCGCGCGCGGTGATGCTCGTCGTCACCGTCTCCTCCCCCGCCAGCCGCGCCGCGATGGCGGGCGCGAAGACGAGCAGGATCACTCCCGACGCCACGACCAGCGCGGTGGCGGCGAGGTTGCCGAGCTGCGACGCGCGCATCGCCGCCGCGCCCGCTCCTCCGCGGTCGGAGAAAAGCATCATCACCGTCATCGGCACGTAGGCGAAGGCGCGCACGAGCAGCATCAGCCCCAGATGCGGAGCGCGGCCTCCATCAGGCGGCGCAGGCTCATGTGGCCGCCGCCGCGGCTGCGGCCTGTGCCGCCTGGATCGCGGCGGCGGTGCTGACCAGGCCGGAGCCGCCGAAGGCGATGACCGAAGTGCCGAGACCTTTGAGCCGGTTGTGCCAGCGGATCGCCCCCGTCGCAGGATCGACGCAGTACAGCTCCCCGTTCGCGCCGGCGTAGATCGCGTCCGGCTCGACCGTGATGGTCACGAAGCTGGACGAGCGCAGCCGCGTGCGCCAGAGCTCCGCGCCGGTGGCGCGGTCGATGGCCACGACGTGGCCTCCCAGTCCGATGTAGAGAGGGCCGAGTTTCTTTGTTGCCATGCGATGAGGATAACGGAACCTCACGGCACCCAGCACGTCACCGCCATCCCCCCGCCCTCGCGCGCCTGCACGTGCAGGCGGCCGTGGTGCGCTTCGAGGATCTCGTTGCAGAGCGGGAGGCCGAGGCCGGAGCCGGAGGGCTTGGTGGTGTAGAACGGGACCAGCGCGTTGCGGAGCACGGCGTCGGGCATGCCCCGGCCGCGGTCGAGGACGCGCACGATGGTCCCCTCCGTCGCGCGGTGCACGGCCACCACGATCTCCGCGGGGTCGCTGCCCGACTCGTGGGCATTCTTCAGCAGGTTGATCAGCACCTGCTGCATCTGCGCGCGGTCGATCATCGACGTCTCGTGCGGGTTGCCCTCCGCGCGGAAGGCGTAGAGAGCGCGCACGTCCTCGAGGATGTCCTGCCACGCCGTGCGCTCCTTCTTCGGCGCGGGCAGGCGCGCGAACTGCGCGTAGCTCTCCAGAAAGCCGCGCAGGAACGACAGCCGCTCCTCGATCGTCCCGTAGATCTCGCCGAGGCGGTGGCGGTGCTCGGGGCGCTCCTGGGCGATGCGCGCCGTGTGGATCATCGAGCTGATCGGGGCGATGGTGTTATTGAGCTCGTGATTGATGACGCGGATGGCGTTCTTCCACACCGCGATCTCCTGCCGCCGCAGCTCCGCCGTCAGGCGTTCCACCAGCACGAGCCGGTGCTCGATGGTGTTGAGCGAGAACGTCCGCTGCGACACGTGAAAGGTCTCGTCGCCCACGTTCACGATCGTGTCCGCGCGCGCGTCGAGCGCCTCGCGCATCGGCGCCGCCACCTGCTGCAGCGTCTCGCTGAAGCGATTGCCGTCCAGCCGCCCGCCGGAGGCGAACAGCTCCCGCGCCGCCGCATTGGAGTAGATGATGCGATCCGTCGTCGACACCAGCACCACCCCGACCGGCGTGCGCTGCAGGATGGTGTCGAGCAGCAGCTCCTTCTGATAGACGTCGTTGCGCTGCGCGCGGAGGATGTCCGCCACCGCGTTGTACAGCGCCTTCACGCCGGAGAGCCGCCGCCCGCCGGTGGCGGCCAGGCGCATGCTGAAGTCGCCGTCGCGGAAGGCGCGCAGTCCGTCCTCGAGGGCCACCAGCGAGAAGTCGACGACGTGCACGAGGCGCCCCGTGCTCCAGAGGAGGAACGGCACCGCGGCGAAGAGGCCGATGGCCAGCGCGGCCAGCTCCGGCACGCCCGCGCGCCGCGCCAGGAAGGCGGCGGCGAGTGCGATGACGGCGTTCAGGAAGAGTGCGAGCAGGACGCGCGCGCGGAAGCTCACCGCGGCCGCCGCTCGATCACGATGCCGAGCTTCTCCATCCTCCGGTACAACGCCTGCCGCGACACGCCCAATGCCTCGGCCGCGCGCGACACGCTGCCGTTGGCGTTGAGCAGGGCCATCTCGATCTGCGCCCGCTCGACCGGCACCTCGCCCGTTTCCCGCGCCGCCCCGAACCCGAGCTCCTCGGGCGTGATGACCTCGGACGCGCTCAGGGCCGTGGCGCGCTGGATGCGGTTCTGCAGCTCGCGCACGTTGCCCGGCCAGTCGTGCGCGAGCAGCGCCTCGCGCGCGGCGTCGCCGAGGCGCTTGTTCAGCGGGAGGAATGCCTGCGCGAGCGGCAGCACGTCCTCGCGCCGCTCCCCCAGCGGCGGCACGTGCAGCTCGATCACGTTCAGGCGAAAGTAAAGGTCCTGGCGAAACGTCCCGCGGGCGATGGCCTGGCGCAGGTCGGTATTCGTGGCGCAGAGAACGCGCACGTCGACGCGGCGGGTCTCGCTCGAGCCGAGGCGCTCGAACTCGCCGCTCTGCAGCACGCGCAGGAGCTTCATCTGTCCGGGGAGGGAGAGGTTGCCGATCTCGTCGAGGAACAGCGTCCCGCCGTGCGCGGCCTCGAAGCGGCCGAGGCGCAGGCGGTTCGACCCCGTGTACGCCCCCGCCTCGGCGCCGAAGAGCTCACTCTCGATGAGCGTCTCCGGGATCGCCCCGGCGTTCACCTTCACCAGCGGCTTCGCGCGGCGGCGCGAGTTCGCGTGCACGATCTCGGCGATCTTCTCCTTCCCCGCCCCGTTCGGGCCGGTAATGAGCACGGGCACGTCCGACGACGCGACCTGCACCGCCAGCGCGACCACGCGCCCCATGGCCGCGCTCTCGTACGTGATGCCGCAGAGGTTGTGCGAGCGGGCGAGCTGCGGCTTCGGCGCGCGCAGCTCCAGGAGCTCGCGCACCGTGGCCACCAGCTTCGTGTCGTCCCACGGCTTGGCCAGATAGTCGGTGGCCCCTTCCTTCACCAGTTGCACGGCCGTCTCCAGCGACGTCCACGCGGTGAGCAGCACGACCGGGAGCTGCGGGTCGGCCTGGCGGAGGCGGCGGAAGAGGGCGATCCCCTCCTCGCCGCTGGTCGCGCCGGGGGAGAAATTCATGTCCTGGAGAACGACGTCCACGCCGCCGCGGGAGACGGCGCGGAGTGCGCTGTCCGCACTCGACGCCGTCTCCGCCTCGATGTCGTTGACATCGAGCAGCAGCCGCAGCGCGCGGGCCACGGCGGGCTGGTCTTCGACGATGAGAACTTTGGGCATCATGGGAGGTTGCTATGTTGCTATGTTGCTGGTTCCTTGCGCTACCTCGGGTTCCAGGCCATGCAGCGCAACGAACCAGCAACCAGCAACACAGCAACAGTTTCTCGCTTCTACGTTCCTAGACGCTGCGGGTTGCGATGGCCGGTGCGACGCGCGCCGCGCGCAGTGCCGGCGGGATGGTGGCCACGAGGCCGTTCAGCCACAGCAGCACGATCCCGACGGCGACGAGATACCACGGCATCTTCTGATCGGTGAGATTCGCCACCAGCGCGTAGTTCAGTCCATACGTGGCGATCACGCCGAGGATCAGGCCGATGGTGGTCACGATCCAGTTCTCGGCCAGGAAGTGCTTGAGGATGTCCCCCTTCGTCGCGCCGAGGGCGCGGCGCGTGCCGATCTGCTTCGTACGCTCCGAGACGGCCAGCGAGGTGATGCCGAGGATCCCCAGCGCGGTCACGAAGACCAGCACCACGATCACCGCGGTCATGGCGCGGATGACCAGCTTTCCCCCGGCGAAGAAGCCGTCCTTCGTCTCGGAAACGGTCAGCGTGCGGAAGATGCGTCCGCCGTTCACGGCCACGAGCCGCGGCTCGAGCTGCGAGACGACCGACTTCATCGCTCCCGGCTCGACGCGCACGAGATAGCTCGAGCCGCGCGAGCCGAACGAGCGGCCGGGCGTGAAGAGCACGTACTCGCCGATGTTCCACGCGTACGGGTTGTAGAACTCGTCGATCACGCCGATGACGGTGCGCGGCGTGTCGCCCTCGCCGTTCGTGATCACGCGGCCGATCGGGTTGGCGTCGCCGAACACCTTCTTCGCCAGCGCGCGGCTGATGATGGTCACCTTCGTGGAGGTGTTCGGATCGGTCGGCGTGTCG
>DASPMO010000121.1:0-17491 GCA_035627015.1 Thermoanaerobaculia bacterium
TCGCCGGCTGTCGCGCAGGCGTCCCGCGCCTGCGCCCTGGGCGGGGAGTGGCGGCGCGGGACGCCGCCACGACAGCCGGCGAGGACGCCGGCGGTCCGCATCCGTTGGCGAAGTCAGTGTGGTCTGCTTAGCCCTCTCCCCACCGCGGTGGGGAGAGGGGACTGGCAGTTACTGAAGGAGGCGTTGCACGCGCGGGTCGGGTGAGGACGAGAGCTGCCGCCGCGCCTCGGCCGCCAGGCCGTGCCGCGCGGCGAGGACGGCGAGGAGCAGGCGGTCTTCCGGATGGCGCTTGCGCGCCTCTTCCAGCTCCGCGAGCCCCTGCGCGCCGAGGACGTGAAAGGCGGGGGGAGGGGTGGGGAGCGACGGGAGGAGCGTCCTCGACTGGCCGCGGGTGACCTCGACCTGCCAGACGTACGTGCGGCCGCGCGGCAGGTCTTGGCGGAGCGTCCAGCGCGGCTCGGTCAGCGGGCCGCTGGTCGCGATCTCTTCTTCGCCGGAGAAGACCACCACGTCGTACGTCGCCCCGGGCGTGGCCTGCCATTCGAGCGTCGGCCGTGCCGTCTCCACCACCACGCCGGAAGGCCTCAGCTCCGCACGGGAGGATTCGCCGCTGCCGCGCACCGTGTCGCCCGTGGCCATTGCGACCGCGATGGCCGGCTCCGGCAGCCGTCCCTCGGTCAAGGCACGCTCGACGAGCCGCGCCCACTCCGGATTCGCATAGGAAGGCGGCGCGGGCGCCGGCGCGGGCGCGGGAGGCGGAGAGCTGCGCACCACCGGCACGACCGCCGGCACTGGCTCCGGCCGCCGCATCACCACGGCCACCCCAATCGCGACCACCACCGCCGCCGCCAAGGCAAGCCAACGTAGGGCGGGCTTCAGCCCGCCTCCGCGCGCCCGTTGTGCGTGCAGCAGCAAATCCTCCAGCTCCCTGCGGCACATCGCGCAGTCCTCGACGTGCGACTCCACGATCTCCCGTTCGACCGCCCCGATCGCTCCGTCGACGTACGGCGCCAGGTGCGTCTCATAGTCGAGATGCTCCTCGCCCTGCTCGAGCGATTCCACCAGCGCCCGCGTGCGTTCCTTCAGCTCGTCCGTCATGCCCCGCCCTTTCGCAGCCGCCGCGTGAGGCGTTCGCGCGCGCTCTTCCGAAGATTGACGACCTGCTGCCGCGTGACCTGCAGCATCTCCGCAATGCGCAGGTCGTCGAGAGGAAGCTCGTTCCAGAGCGCCTGCAGCGCCACCGGCGCCATACCGAGGGCGTCCGCGAGCTCCTCGAACGAAGCGATGCCGGTGAAGACGAAGAGACTCAGCGCGTGGGACGCATCCGGATCGCGCAGGTTGAGCAGAAGCGCCTGCCGCTGCATCGGCCGCAACTGCACGATCTCGCGCCACAGCGCGGCCAGGGTCTGCCGCGACTCCGCCGTCTCCAGCGCCGACGGCGCTTCCGGTCCACGCATCCCCGCCGGGTCCCGCACGTCGACGATGTGCCACAGCTCCGCCATCGTATCGATGACCGTCTCGAACGCGACCGGTCCCCCGCAGTGCGCGAAGAACGCCGCCAGCGCGTCGGCCGGGCGCTCGCGGTTGCCGGCGCGGCGGGTCACGACGTCGTGCAGCGGCGGCGGCGCGGCCACCGCCTCAGACCCGCGCCACTTCGCCAGCCCGCAGATCAGCAGGGTGTCCCCCTTCCACAGCGCCAGCCGCGCGTCGTGGGTGAGCGTGTAGCGGATGCGGTTCTTGAGGCGCGTGCGCTCCGGGAAGCGGCGGCGGAGATGGTCGTTGACGGCGTTGAGCGTCAGCGTGGCGACGTAGCCGTCGAGGTGCTCGATGCTCTCCACGGGCGAGGCGGCGGCGTCGCGCAGCTTCGTCAGCAGGCGGAGCGACACGGTGGAGAGGATGTCCTCCGCGTCCTGGTCGTCGACGCTCCTGCCCTGCCGGAAGCGCTGCAGGAGCTGGCGCGCCAGCGGCCGGCCGACCCGGTCGATAAGGTCGGCGATGCCCTGCTCCCGCTCGTCGGGACGCGCCAGGCGCAGGCGCTCGATCCGCTCGTCGACGGCTCGAGTCATGGAGCTCATGTTCATGGATGACTGACGGTCGATGCGGGAGATTCTTACCGCCGTCCCGGAAAAAAAAGAAATGCTCATAAATCCGCGGGCCGACCGTCATTCCGGGAGATGTCAGGTCCCGAGCTTTCTTCCTCCCGGTGGTTTTTCCGTGCCTTCGATCTCGCGCACCTGTTGCACCACGACTCGGCCGTGTCGGCGGCCATCGCGGAGCGGGCCCTGGCCGGCCTCGACGCCGCGGCGGACGCGCAGAGAAAGCGTCTCTACTACGCCCGCGCCGCGGGGCCGAAGCAGCTGAAGACGTTCTTTCCCCGCGACGCGCTGCTGCAGTTCCTGGTGTTCTCGGAGTCCGAGCCGTTCGAGCGCTCGGACGAGGGCCGCGGCGGGGCCACGCAGGCGGCCGTCGCCACGCGCTACGTGAAGCATCTCGTCTCCGTATCGGCGCGGCGGAACTCGTTCCACGCCGCGCTGGCGCTCTGCCGCCTCCTCTTCGGCTACTCCACCGCGGAGACGATGGAGATCTACGGCGCGCTGCTGCACGAGCGCGACTACGTCAAGGAAGACTATTACTACCGCGCCCGCAAGCGGCTGCTCATGCGCGAGATCGAGCAGCGCTTCTCCGGCGTCACGCGGACGCGCGGACCGCGCTCCGAGGAGCGCTTCGCCGCCACGCACGACCAGCGCCCCTGGCGCGAGGTGGTGCTCGCGGCCCTCACCGCCTGCACGCCGTGGGGCTCGGGCTGTGTCGACCCGCGCACGCTGAATGGCCGCGGCGATGCGGAGCATCCGGAGGTCGACCGCCTGCATGCGCTCATCCATCCGCCGTGCTTCCGCGCGCTCACCGCACACGCCGGCGTGGCTCCCCCGGAGTTGCGCTGGGCCGTGCCGACGATTCGGGCGACAGGCGTGCCCCAGGCTATCGGTTCCGAAAGTGCCACGGTCAGCGCCGAGCGCGTCGCCACAATGGAGCGGCTCTGACCCTCATGCGCCGCTTCCCCGTCATCCGGCAGCTCGACCAGCTCGACTGCGGCCCCACCTGCCTGCGCATCATCGCCAGACACTACGGCCGCGAGCTCCCCGCGCAGGCCGTGCGCGAGCAGTGCAACACCGGCCGCTCCGGCAGCTCCTTCCAGTCCATGCTCGGCGCCGCCGAGGCGCTCGGGTTCAAGGCCGTGGCCGCGCGGGCCACCTACGACGACCTGCGCCGGGCCACCCTGCCGTGCGTGGCTTACTGGCAGGGGCGGCACTACGTCGTCGTCTACCGCGTCGAGGCCGGCCGCGTCTGGGTCTCCGATCCCGCGCACGGGCGCATCCGCTATTCGCGGGAAGAGTTCCTCGCCGCCTGGATGCCGTCCGGCCAGGAGCGGGGAGCGGTGCTGTTCATGGAGCCGTCGACGGACGCGCACGCGGCGCCGGTCGCCGCCACAGGGGGCCGCGTCAACCTCGACCTGCTGCGCCGCTACATCGCTCCGCACAAGTCGCTCTTCGTGCAGTTGTTCCTCGGGCTGCTGGTCCTCTCCGCGCTGCAGCTCGTCGCTCCCTTCCTCACCCAGGCCGTGGTCGATCACGGCATCGCCAGCCGCAACCTCGGCTTCATCCGCCTGATCCTGATCGCGCAGCTGACCATGTCCGTCAGCCGCGCCGCGGTGGAGTTCATCCGCAACCGGCTCCTGCTGCACGCCGGCGCGCGCATCCACATCTCCGTCATCTCCGACTTTCTGCGCAAGCTCATGCGCCTGCCGCTGTCGTTCTACGACAACCGCCAGATCGGCGACATCCTGCAGCGCATCAGCGATCACCAGCGGCTGCAGTCGTTCCTCACCTCCACGTCGCTGGGCAGCATCTTCTCGCTCCTCAACTTCATCGTCTTCTCCTTCGTCCTGCTGCACTACAGCGGCGCGATCTTCCTCGTCTTCTGTGGCGCGACCATCCTCTCCAGCGCCTGGGTGCTCCTGTTCCAGCGCCGCCGCCGCGAGATCGACTTCCGCCGCTTCTCCCGCTCGGCCGAGAACCAGAGCGGCCTGGTGCAGGTCATCCTCGGCATCCAGGAGATCAAGCTCAGCGGATGCGAGAGCCGGAAGCGCCGCGAGTGGGAGGAGTTGCAGGCGCGCACGTTCGAGGTCAGCCTGGCCGGCGTCTCCCTCGGCCAGTACCAGCAGGGCGGCATGCTCCTCATTCACGAGCTGAAGAACATCGTCATCGCCTTCCTCTCGGCCTCCTACGTCATCGAAGGACGCATGACGCTGGGGATGATGATGGCCATCTCCTACATCATCGGGCAGCTCAGCGCGCCGGTCGAGCAGCTCCTGGCGTTCCTGCAGTCGGCGCAGGACGCGAAGCTGAGCATGGAGCGCATCGCCGAGATCGAGGACGTGGCCGAAGAAGACCATCAGCTGCGCGAGCCGCGTCCCGTGCCGCGCGGCGCCGGGATCGCGCTGCGCGACGTCTCGTTCGCGTACGTGCCGGGACAGGAAGTGCTGCAGCGGATCGACCTCGAGATCCCGCACGGCTCGACCACGGCCATCGTCGGCTCGAGCGGCAGCGGCAAGACCACGCTGCTCAAGCTGCTGCTGAAGATTCAGGAGCCGCGCGGCGGGAGCATCGCCCTCGGCGACACGCCGCTCTCCTCCATCGAGAGCGCGTCGTGGCGCGCGCGCTGCGGCGTGGTCATGCAGGACGGCTTCATCTTCGCCGATACCGTGGAGCGGAACATCGCCGTCGGCGCGGCGGAGGTCGACCGGGAGCGCCTGCGCGCCGCGCTGCGCACGGCTCATCTCGAGGAGTTCATCGACTCGCTGCCGATGGGCGCCGCCACGCGCATCGGCGCGGACGGGCAGGGGCTGAGCCAGGGACAGCGGCAGCGCGTGCTGCTGGCGCGGGCGCTCTACAAAGATCCCGACTATCTCTTCTTCGACGAGGCCACGAGCTCTCTCGACGCGACCACGGAGCGGGCCATCATGAACGACCTCGAGCCCGTGCTGCGCGACCGCACGGTGGTGATCATCGCCCACCGCCTGAGCACCGTCACCAGCGCCGACCAGATCATCGTCCTCGACCGCGGCCGGATCGTGGAGCAGGGGACGCACACGGAGCTGACGGCGCAGCGCAGCACGTACTACCACCTCGTGCGCAATCAGCTGGAGCTGGGACGATGAGCGCCGACGCGCTGCCGCTGGCGTCGCCGCACTGGATGGTGCGCTGGGGCAATCTCGTGCTGCTGTGCGGCGTGGCGGCCGTGCTCGCGGCGGCAGCCGTGGTGCCGTATCCGGACGCCATCCAGGGGAGCGCCACGATCGCCGCCGACCCGCCGCCGACGGCGGCCGTGTCGCGCATGGCCGGCGTGCTGACGATCCTGGTGAAGGACGGCCACGCGGTGGCCGCGAATGAGGCGCTGGCGGTGGTGGAGACGACGGCGCGCCTGGCGGACGTGCGCGCGCTGCGCCAGCTCCTCGGCGACCGCGCGGAGCTGCACGCCCTCTATCCGCCGCTGCGCGTTGGCGAGCTGCAGCCGCACTACGCCGCGTTCCTCGATGCCATGCACCGCTGGCGGGACATCCTCCACGACCCGCAGTCGACGGGTGGGGAGATGGAGCTCTCGCTGCAGATCGACTACGCGGAGCGGCAGTTGCTCGCCGACCGCGCCTCGATCGACTCGATCGAGGCGAAGGCGGGCCTCACCCGCTCGTCGTACGACCGCACGCGCAGCCTGTTCGGCGAGCGCCTGGTGGCCGAGCAGGAGGTCGAGCGCGCCGAGGCGGCGCTGCTCGATGCGCGCGGCGCGGTGGAGAACGGCCGCGCCGCGAAGGCGATGTCGGAGACGCGCGTGACGCGCTACCGGCAGGCCCTGGCCGACTTCCGGCACAGCCGCGCGCTGCAGCTCGAGCAGCGCAGCCGCGCGGCCGAGGAGGCGCGGCAGAACCTGCTCGCCCAGCTCGACCAGTGGGAAGCGCTGCACGTGATCGAGGCCCCGCGCGCCGGACGGGTGTGGCTCCTGCCGGCCGCGGTCGACCGCCAGCACGTCGGCGCCGAGCAGCCGCTGATGCTCGTGCTGCCGGAGCAGTGGAAGGCCATGGCGCGCGTCGACGTGCCGCTCCACCGCGCGGGCGACGTCCAGGCCGGGCAGGAGGTGAGCGTGGAGCTCGCCGAGTATCCGGCCGCGGACGTCCCGCCGCTCCGCGGCAGGGTGCTGCGCATCGCGCCGATGCCGCGCGAGGGGGGGTACGCGGTGGACGTCGCGCTCTCCGCGCATCCATCGCCGCTCAAGCCGGGGATGACCGGCCGCGCGCGGATCGCCACGCGCGACCGCTCGATCCTCGGACGCCTGCTGGTCCGCCTGTTCCGGGAGGAATCGTCTTGATCGACACCATGAATGAACGGGGCACGCTGAGCGTGCTCTCGCACGCCGTGGGCCGCATCGCCGGCTGCAGCTTCGACGACCTGCTGGCCCTTTCCGCGCGGCGCAGCGCGGCCCTGGTCGTGGCCGCCGAGCAGGCGGCGGCAGAGCTCGAGGAGGCGTCGGCACGCCTCTGCGCCGCGCTGTTCGCGGCCGTGCCGCGGGCGGCCGATCCGCCGGCGCGGCGCCTGCTGCTCGCCGCGCAGCGCGCCGCGTTCCGGAAGAAGCCCGTGCACGCTTCCCTGGACGTGGCGGCGGAGGAGCTGGACGCCTATCGCCGCGCGCTCGCGGCCGTGGCGTCGCTCGATACCGAGGCCGAGGATGTGTTCGCGGAGGAGCTGGCGCGGATCCGCAATGACTTTCGCGAGTTGCTGCGGCGCGACGTGATGCAGGACGGGCTGGCCCTCTCCAGCATGAAGCTGCTCGACAGCATCAACCGCTTCTATCTCCTCCGCGAGGAGCTGAACGGGAAGGACCTCGATACGGAGCTCGGCGCGATGAAGTACTTCTCCCGCGCCGCGGCAAAAACGTCGCCGTTCAGCAAGTTCACGCCGCTCGCGGCCGTGACCGTGGACGACGGCGCCGCGCCGCTCGAGGCGGGCGAGGCGTCGCCCATGCAGTCGCACGTGCGGCTCAACGTCCGCCTGCTCTTCCTCCTGCTCAACGTGCTGACGCACGACCGGACGCTGCGCGTGCACCTGCCGCTGCGCCTGAATTCCACGCTCGCGGCGGCCGAGGGGGGCTACCGCTTCCTCACGAACTGGAGCAACGTCGAGGCGTTCCAGGAAGTGGCCGCGCACCCGGCGGTGGACTTTGTCGTGGAACGCCTGCGCGACGGCACCGTCCGCTGGTGCGACCTCGAAGCCGCCGCCGCCGGCTTCTTCGACTGCGAGCCCGAGGACGCGGCGGCGCTGGTCCGCAAATTCGTCTCCCTCGGCCTCGTGGAAGTGGACCTCGGCATCTCCGCTTCCGACCCCGACTGGGACCTTCGCCTGGCGCACATGCTCCGCGCGATGGACGCACCGCTCCTGGCGGATGCGCTGGCGGAGCTGCGCGACGGCGCGGCCGCGTTCGGGGAAGCGCACGGGGAGGAGCGGATCGCCATCCGCGAGCGGATGAGTGCGACGCTGAAGGCCGCTACGGCGATCGAGACGGAGGCGCCGGAGCGCGTGGAGACGGAGGGCGAGTCGCGTCCCTTCGAGCACGCGCGCGTGCGGCAGGGTTTGTCGACGCGGCTGCTGGTCTACGAGGACGCCACGCTCTCCCTCGGCATGCGCGTCCGCCGCGAGGACGTGGAGGTGCTGGCCCGCGCGGCCAGCCGGGTCATCGACGCGGTGGCCGATTTCGATCCGCTGCTCGACGAGCGCGAGGCGCTGCAGTCCTTCGTCGCCGGCCGCTACGCCGGCGCCCCCGTCCCGCTGCTGACGCTGTACGAGGACTTTCATCGCCATCAGCGAGAGGTGGCGGATGCCGCGCCGCGGCGCTCGCGGTCCGAGCGCGTCGCGCGCAACGAGGCCCGCCTGGCGCGGCTGCGCGAGGGGATTCGCGGCCGCGCCGGCGCCGGGCGCGAGACGCTGCAGCTGACCCGCGCGGACCTTGATACGGCCGGCCTGCCGGATCGTCCGCGCGAAGGCGGTCCCTCGTCGAACGCCACATTCCTGCAGTGCTTCGTCGAGCGCGGCGTCCTCTGCGGCGTGGCCAATGCCCTGGCCCCCGGCTTCGGCAAGCTGGCCAACCGCTTCCTGCACCTCCTGCCGCCGGAGGCGACGCGCGAGATGCGCGCGTGGCACGAGCGCATCTCGGGCAATGCCATCCTGGCCGAGGCGGTGGACGCGTCGTACTTCAACGCCAACCTGCACCCCCCGCTGATGCCTTTCGAGATCTCGACGCCGGGCGGGCAGACGTCGCTGCCGCCGTCGCGGCAGATCGCGGTCTCCGACCTGATGGTCGACGCCGGTCTCACCCTCGTACACGCGCCGAGCGGCCGCGTGGTGCACGCGTTCGACTGCGGCCTGCAGCGCCTGAGCACGCGCTCGAAGCTCTATCAGCTCCTGGCGCTCTTCTCTCCCGGCGGCCAGCCGAATCCGCTGGTCCTGTTCGCGGCGCTGAACAGCGAATTCCTGGAGCCGGACGGCGGGGGAGTGCGGCGCTGGCCACGGATCGTGTTCGAGGAGCGCCTGGTCCTGCAGCGGCGGCGCTGGGATTTCCCGAAAGCGCTGCTGCCGCTGCGCGAGCGCGGCGAGTCGCCGCTCGCGTACTTTCGCCGCGTCGACCGCTGGCGGCGCCTGCACGAGCTGCCGCGGCACGTCTTCGTGCGCCTCGGCCCGGCCTACGATTCGAAACTGCGCAACAAGGACGACCGCAAGCCGCAGTTCGTCAGCTTCGACAGTCCGCTGCTGGTCAGCGTGTTCGAGAAGCTCCTCCCGAAGACGGAGGCCGCCCTCGAGATCAGCGAAATGCTTCCCGCGCCGGAGCAGCTCACCCGCATCGATGGAAAACGCCATGTCACGGAACATGTCTTTCAGTGGTACCGCTGAATGGCTCTCCGCCTACGTCTACACCCGCGGCTCGCTGCGCGACTTGCTCGTCGAGCGCGTGGCGCCGTTCGCCGCGGAGATGCTGGACGCCGGCCTGGCGGAGCGTTTCTTCTTCATCCGCTACTGGGAAGGCGGCCCGCACCTCCGCCTGCGCTTCCACGGCAAGGCCACTCTGCTGATGCCGGAGCTCGAAAGACGCTTCGGCGAGTCCGATGACGTGCTGAAGCTGGAGTACGTCGCGTACGAGCCGGAGGTCGACCGCTATGGCGGCCCGGCCGCGATCGGGCTGGCGGAGGAGTGGTTTGCATTGTCGTCGCACGTGGCTTTCGAGGTCCTGCGGGCGACGGACGACGACGGCGCCCGCGGCGCGGCGATGCTGCTGCACGTGGCGCTGGCCCACGCGGCCGGCATGACGCGCGCCGAGGCGGTGGAGTTCTTCGACGCGGTGGCGCGGTCGCGCATCTTCCGCGACCCGGAACGCGTGCTGGAGGAGCTCGCGTCGCGCGCTTCCGTGCCGGCCGCGCCGCACGTCCTCTGGGACGCGCTCGAGCACGGCCGGGCGATGGAGCTGCCGTGGCTGGAGGAGTGGATCGCCGGCGTGCGCGGCCTCGTGCAGCGGCTGGCCGCCGTGCCGGTGCGCACGGAGATGCCGCTCCCGCAACATCTGGAGGAGGCGATCCCGCCGCGCTTCCGCATGCCGTGGATGCTGCTCAGCAGTCAGGTGCACATGACCAACAACCGCCTCGGCATCACTTCCCTGGACGAGCCGTACCTGGCCTGGCTCGTGGCGCGGGCGCTGGCGCGATGACGCGCGAGGAGCTGATCGCCGAGGCGGAACGGATCGCCGCGGCCCTCGTCCTTCCTTCCTCCGGCTCGCTCTACGGCGGCTCGGCCGGCGTGGCGCTCTTTCTTCTCGAACTGGCCCGGACGACCGGCAGGGCCGCGTATCTCGACGCTGCCACCCGCGCGCTGGACGGTGCGGACGCGCCGGGCTCCGGCTTCTACACCGGCCGCCTCGGCATCGCCTGGACGATGCTGCAGTTCCCCGGCGACCGCCGCGAGGCGGCCCTGGCGCTGGCGCGCGACGCGCTCGAGGCGCGCCGCTCCCACACCGCCGACCTCCTCGGCGGCGTGGCCGGGACGCTGCTCGGAGTCCTGCACCTGCACGCCGCGACGGGCGAGCCGGCCTTGATCGAGATGGCCGCGGCGCTGGTGGAAGAGCTGATCGGCCGCGCCCGTCCCGCGCGGGCCGGCCTGTATTGGGATCGCGGTCCCGACCAGAACCGCGGGCTGTGCGGACTGTCGCACGGCGCCGCCGGGATCGGCTGGGTGTTCGCCGAGCTGGCGCACGCGACGGGCAACGACGCCTTCGCCGGCATCGCCCGGGAGGCGTTCGCGTACGAGCGCGCACACTTCGACGCGGCGCGGGGGAACTGGATCGACTACCGCTGCATGACCTCGCGCGCCGAGGATGTGCAGCGGCTGGAGGAGCAATACCTGCGCGGCGACCTGTCGGCGTTCTCCGCCGGCGGCGACATGAACGCGTGGTGTCACGGCGCGGCCGGCATCGGCCTCTCCCGCATGCGCGCGCTGGAGCTCCTCGGCGATGCCGTGCTCGCGGACGAGCTGCAGGCCGCGATCCGCCGCGTGGCCACCGATCTCCGGCACACAGCGTACAGCACGGCGACGCTCTGTCACGGCGCGCTCGGCAACGCGGCGCTCCTGCACGCTGCCGGTGTCCACGAGGAGCTCGTGCGGCACGTTGCCGCCACGGCGATCGGAAGGGCGCGCGCCCGTGGCTATGTGTCGGGACATCCGTCCCGCCAGCCGGACGACGGGCTGATGATGGGCACGAGCGGCGTCGGCTGGTTTCTCCTGCAACTCGCGAACGGCACGCGCCGCGATCCGCTGCTGCTCCCGGTCCTCGGGACGCCGTCGATGCGGGGAGAAACGCGCGGCATCCTGGACGCGACGCTCGAGGAGCTGCTTCCCCGCGGCAGTGCGCGCGACCGCATCCGCTGGCAGGTCGCGGAGCGGGCCAGCCCCGCGCTCCTGGCGATCCGCAAGATCGTGCATGGCCGGCACGCGGATGCGCTCTTCGCGACCGTCCCGCTGCGCCTGAGCGCGGACGCGGTGATCGTCGACGGGGTCCTCGTCTTCGCCACGCCGGAAGGCGCGTCTGAAGTGGGCCTCGCGCCGTTGACGTCGCTCATCCTGGCGGCATTCCGCGAGGCGTGCCGCGTGGACGAAGCCGTCGAGCGGGTGACGCGGGAAGTGGATGGCGGGCCCGCGGAGCTGGCGGACATCGTGCGCGAGCAGATCCGCCGCGCGTTCCTGGCCTCGATCCTCGTGCCGGCGGCGTAGAAAAACAACGGCCCGCGCGTGCTGCGCGGGCCGTGCGTGCTCTCGATGGCGGCCGCTTCGTGCTGCCGATCAGCAGTTGTAGGGGTAGGTGGGCGGCTCGCAGGACAGGCTGTACGTGCAGCTCGTCTCGCTGGGGACGCTGCAGCCCGAATTGGTGTCGTAGCAGTAGGCACCGCTCTGGCCGCACTCGGCCCAGCCGGTACAGCCGTGCGAGGTCTCCCCGCATTCGGCGGGCATCGTGCCGCAGACCGCCGGAGAGCTCGGCTCGTTGTTGCAGGCCAGCGGGCCGGTTTCGACCGCGCCGTACATCGTGGCCATTTCGGCGGGAGTCATCGTGACGAAGCTCTGAACTTTCAGGTCGTCGAGGTTGAGGCGAAGTTTGTTGGACACAGTTCCTCCGAGGTTTCAGTCGTGTCGATAGTGGAAAGGACGCATCGCGAGCAGCGTCAGCGTAGGGCGCCCCCAAAGGAACGACTGTGGCACTTTCCGAATGGGAAATGCACGGTCAATGGACTCTTGGTAGCGTTGACTTGTTCGACGAACCGCGCCGCAGCGGGAAGACACGCCACGAGATCCCGTGAGCGACTTCTCGAACAAGCACGAGCCACACCAAGCCCCAGTAATTAAGACGCAGCCTGATAAGATCTTTGTCCGTCGCGAGTGACTTCATGAATCGAACCGACCTTCAGAAGATTGCCGACACTCGCGTCGACGATGCCAATGTTCTCTTGGCCGCCAACCGCTTCGATGGCGCGTATTACCTCGCCGGATACGCTCTCGAATGCGCTCTCAAGTCATGTATTGCCAAACCGATACGAGAGCACGACTTCCCCGACCGGAAGTTGGTCAACGATAGCTACGTTCATGATCTCGAGAAACTCCTGAACATCTCCGGAGTCAAGCATCTCCACCAGGCAGAGATCAAGGTGAACAAGGCGTTTGAGGCGAACTGGACGATCGTGAAGGACTGGTCAGAGGAGAGTCGGTATGAACATTCCATCGGCGAGCCGGTGGCGCGCGACTTTCTTGGTGCCGTTACTGATCCAACAAATGGAGTGCTCACGTGGCTGAAGAGATACTGGTGAAAGAGACGCTCACCGACGGCATGATCCAGGGCGGCGCGTCGCTGACTTCAAAGCTCGATGAAAGCGGCTGGCCCGTAGTGGGAGCATTCTGGCTGTTTGATCCGGAAGAGAATCACTGGAAGCTCATGATCGTTTCACCGGAGGTCACAACGAGAGGCCCGCGAGAAGCATATGAGGCGATCAGTGTTGCATTGGCCGGGTTGCCGCATCACTTCACCGACCTGCAATACATCACGGTGATCGCGCCGAATCACCCGTTGGTACGCGCATTAGCCACGGCCGTGAAAACTGGTCGTGCGATCGAAGCGATCAGGTTTTCACGTCAGGCGCTGGCCGGCCGTTTTATCGACGAGATCTATCTATACCGACTGCTGCCTGAAGCGACCGCCGCCTAACGTAGCTGCAGTAAGCTGCGCGCCAAGACCCGCGTGCCGGAATCACTGGTGTTCGGCCTGGACCGCGTCCGAGTGCAGGTGGATGCTGAAGCAACGGCGCGTAGCGATATCCTCCGCCCGCCATGTGTCCGGTCTGCGGAGGGGAACGGTTCGAGGCGCGCGCGATCGCGGATGTGGCCATGCGCCGCTGTGTCGAGTGCGGGATGCACACGGCCACGTTCGGGGAGCGGAAGCGCACGAATTACGCGGACGTCGACCCGCGGGCGTATTTCGGCTCCATCGCCCGCGTGCGCCGCGTGCAGGGGGAGGAGATCGTGGGCTTCGCGCGGGGGCACGTGCGCGGCGGGGAGTGGCTCGACGTCGGCTGCGGCTTCGGCTTCGTGCTCGAGGCGGCGCGCGCGGCGGGCTTCACCGTGCGCGGCCTCGAGCCCGACCCCACGGCCGCCCGCGCCGCGCGCGAGCGCCTCGGCGATGCGATCGCGCGGGGGACGCTCGACGAGACGACTCCGGCGGCGGACGTCGTGTCGACGCTCGACGTGATCGAGCACCTCGACGACGTGGGGGCGTTCGCGCGGCTGGTGCGGCGGAAGGCGCGCGCGCTGTGGGTGATCAAGGTGCCGTCGTCGGAGGGACTCTTCTTCCGCGCCGCGCACGCGCTGCGGCTGCGCGGCGCGGTGCGGCGGCTGTGGCAGGCCGACTACGAGCATCCTCACACGCTCTACTTCGACCGGGCCACGCTGACCCGCTTTCTGGCCGCCAGCGGCTTCGAGGTGCTGGCGGTCCGTTACCTGGACGAGCTCCCCGTGGCCACCGCCGTCGACCGGCTGACCCTCGACGGCGGCATGCCCCGCTGGCTGGCGCGGCTGGCGCTGCCGTTCCTCCTGGCGGTGAGCGTTCTGGAACGGCTGCGAGGGAAGTCGGACGCCCTGGTCGTCCTGGCTAGGCCATTGGACTCAACGACTTAGGGGTTTTCTGCACGCGTTTTGCCTCACTCCTTTCCGTGCAGAAACTGAATCTGTTTTCCCCGCATTCAGAATTTCCGCCGTTGGCATGACGTTTTCCCGTCGCGAAACACGTCCGATTAATTGTTGACAAAATCATTCCAGTTTTTATGATCATCAGGTTGCCAGAGGGTCCGTGATGGGTGAGGAGTCGGTATATGGCCTTTGAGAAGTGGGAGCCTCAGCCCGAGTTCGAACGCTTTCCCGCTTCGGCGACGATCGTCCAGTCGCGCCTCATCCGCCTGCCGTCCCCGGTCGCCAACATGCTCCGCCTGCGCGGAAAAACCAGCGCGAATCTCTACTACGACAAGAAGCGCAAGATCATCGGCATCAAGCCGCTGGACAAGCGCGAAGAGGGGGCGGCGAAGATCCGCCAGTCGGAGAAATCGACCTCGCTGCACGTCCCCAGCTTCTTCCGCTCCTACGACATCGAAGTGCCCGGCATCAAGCGCTTCCACTGCTGGTACGACGAGAAGGAGCGGATGGCGATGATCGATATCTCGAGGCCGTCGCCGCGAGGGCGGCCGGCGGGGACTTAGGGTTGCTGTGTTGCTGGTTGCTGGTTCGTTGCGGTTTCTCGTAGAGCCACCACGAACGAGCAACCAACAACCAGCAACAAAAAGGCGGCCGTTTCCGGCCGCCTTTTTCATCTTCAGTGCACTGAGATTCGCCGGATGCGCTTGAGCGTCGGCTGCGCCCACATGGTCCGGATCTGCGAGATGGCCTCGTCGGTGATCTGGATGTTGTCGTTGCCGGTCTCGGGGAAGAACGCGCCGTTGTTGGCGAAGAGCTGCGCGATCGACGCCACCGGGATCTCGGTGTCGTAGGCGTTGTTGATCGTGCGGATGTACTCGTTCGCGAACAGCAGGTAGCCGAGGTCCGTGAGGTGGAAGAAGTCGAGTCCGAAGAAGCCGCCGGTGACCGGGGCCGCGGTGATGGTGACCGGACCGATGTGGTAGCCACCCGGCGCGGCGACGCGGTCGAAGAGCCCCTTGATGTCGGCGACCGGGATGTTGCGCGCGGCCGCGGCGTCGCGGATGGCGGTGTTGAACTCGTTCACGCGGGCGATGATGGCCGCGTACTCGGTCGGCGTGAGGACGTCGCCGTTCGGCAGCGGGCGGCCGGCGTTCGGCAGCGCGTTGAACGGCGCCACGTTCGGCAGGCCGAAGCCGGTGGCCAGGTTGGTGCGCGCGTGCAGCAGCACGAAGCTGCCCGCGGGAAGCGGGCCGACGGTGCCGTCGCCGAGCTCCGCGATGAGCGGGATGGGCTGGCCGTTCGGGCCGGGCACCGGCTGGCCGGTGGCCGGATTGATGACCACCGGCGCGATGAGCTGCATGTACGGGAGGTTGGCCGTCGGGATGTTGCCCACCACCATGCCGGCGTTCGGCGCGCCGGCCACGAGCGCGGAGAGCACCGCCTCGTAGCGCGTGCGGAAATCGGCGGCCGAGGTCATGACCGCCGGGGTGCCGGCGAAGACGGCGCTCAGCGCGTCGTTGCCGCCGATCCACATGGCGATGAAGGTCGGGTTCTGCTGGATGGCCTGCTGCACGGCGGTGCCGCGTCCGCGCAGGATGAAGCGGGCCATGGAGACGGCGGTCGGCTCGCCCGCGGCCGGCGTCTCGCCGCCGGTGAGCGTGAGCAGCGCGCCGACGGTGGCGCCGGGGATGCTCAGGTTGTTGAAGCTGCCGGGCAGGTTGGACATGATCGGCGCGCCGCTGCCCGCGGCGGGGGCGATGGTGGGGGCGAGGTTGACGAGCTGCAGCTCGGGGCCGATGCCGGGGAAGGTGACGAGCGGCTGCGAGAAGCAGCCCGGGCCGCCGACGGGCGGCTGGCACAGCTGGTAGCCGACCTGGCGGGCGATGACGGCCGGCCAGCTCCACACCTGATGGCGCTCGTTGAGCGAGCCGCTGACGACGCCGGCGCCGTAGCTGTCGCCGAGGGCCACGAATTCCGAAAAGTCCGCGCTGCCGCGCTGGGCGAACGACGGGACGGCGAGGAGTGCTGTAACCGCAACTGCCGCTGCGAGTCTGAAGAATCTGTTCATGAGTGGGTCTCCTTTAGAAGCGATAGCCGAGGTTGAAGCTCCACAGCACCGCGTCGGTCTCGTACGTTCCGTCGAACCCCTCGGGGTTCCGTCCCTGCGTGCTGCGGTCCTTGAAGTGGAGGATCATCACGCCGCCATCGACGATGAACGGGCCGGTGTGCCAGCCCGCGCCGAAGGTGAAGCCGAGGCGGTCGGAGTCGGGAAGCAGCGGGCTCACGGCCTCGACAGGCTGCGGGTTCTGGTCGTAGACGGCGCCGAGGCGCACGTCCCAGTTCGCGGTGGCCTCGATGTTCGTGCCGAGACGATAGGCGGAGGAGTCTTCCCAGTTCTGCTCGCGCACGAAGCCGCGCTCGGGGTGGTTGGTGAAGTCGACCGTCAGCGCCTCGAAGCGGCTCCAGGTCATGTGCGTGATGTCGAACTCCACGTCGACGCGCTCGGAGGGGCTGAAGGCCACGCCGACCGCGGCGACGGCGGGGAAGGGGAAGATAGTGTTGATGGTGTCGTCCTGCGGGAACGTGGCCGCGACGCCGGCGTCGAGCTGCGCGTTGCCGGTGGAGATCTGCGTGAAGTCGGCCTCGCCGTCCAGCTCGATGTCCATGTCGCTGCGATACGACGCGCCGATGCGGAAGCGGTCGGTGGGCTTGAACAGCACGCCAACGTTCCAGCCGATGTCATCGCCGTACTCGCTGGCCAGGCGCGCGTTGCCGATATCGGTGATCCGCCCGGTGAAGGGGTTGACGAACGGCAGGGGGATGTTCTGGTTGAGGATGACGCGCGCGCGGCGGTACTCGACGCCGCCGCCGACGGCGAAGCGGCCGTTGGAAGTCTGCCAGGCCACGGTCGGCTGCACGGAGGTCGTTTTCAGGTCGGCGTCACGCGAGACGAAACGCCCCACCCACGGATCGGCCCAGTCGGTACGCAGGCCCCACGCGGCGAAGACGCCCACGCCGACGGTGAGGTTCTGGCCGAAGCCCTTGGAGATGTACATGTTGGGCGGGATGAAGGTGTGGCGGTCGTACTTGCCGGAGGTGCCGGAGGTGTACTCGCTGTTCGGATCGCCGTTGAATTCGTTGCTGAAGTTGATGAAGGTGGCGCCGGCGAGGACGGTGAGCTCGCGTTGCTGCGCGAGGCCGGCGGGATTGTAGAAGATGGCGCTGGGATCGTCGGCCGTGGCCACGAACGCACCGGCCATGGCGCTGGCTTTCGCTCCTTGCTCGAAGATCGAGAAGCCCGCGCCGAACGCCGCGAAGGACGCGGTGGCGCAGACCATGGCAGTTAGTGCTCTGAGGGATTGCAAAGGGGTGACCTCCTAAGTCTTTTGTTCTCCAGTGGGATACGGCAAAAGAAACGGCGCGCATCATAGCACCGGCGCGCCGGAAAAAAATGGGGCGTTCCGGGCGGCGCAACGTCCCACAAACGCGGCCGGACGGTGTCGCGGGGAACCTAAGCAGACTGCACTGGCTTGGCCAACGGAAACACAGCGGACCGCCGGCGTCCTCGCCGGCTGTCGCGCAGGCGTCCCGCGCCTGCGCCCTGGGCGGGGAGTGGCGGCGCGGGACGCCGCCACGACAGCCGGCGAGGACGCCGGCGGTCCGCATCCGTTGGCGAA
>DASPMO010000122.1:0-29957 GCA_035627015.1 Thermoanaerobaculia bacterium
GCGCTGCTCGAGCCGGACCACGTCCTCGATGCCGCCGCCATGCGCAAGGCCGTCGACGCCGTGCTGCTGCACCACGACGTGCTGCGCTCGCACTTCGAAGGCACCGCGCAGCTGCTCGCCGAGGCGCCCCCCGCGGAGGCCTTCACCACGATCGACCTCGCGTCGCTGCCCGGCGACGAGCGCACGCGCATCGAGACCGCCGCGGACGAATTCGGCCGCACGCTCGACCTCGCCCGCGGACGCGTCTTCGCCGTGGCCTCGCTCGACCTCGGCGAGGGCAAGCCCGGCCGCCTCCTGATCGTCGCGCACCACCTCGTCGTCGACATCCTCTCCTGGAACGTCGTGGTGACGGACCTCATCACCGCGTACGCGCAGGCGCGCGGCGGTGCCGCCATCGAGCTGCCGCGCAAGACCGCCTCGTACAAGGAATGGGCGGCGCGCCTGAACGCGCTCGCCGCGTCGCCGGACTTCGACGCCGACGTTGAATACTGGATCGGCGCCCTCGGCGAGAGCGGCCGGCTGCAGCTTCCGTCGACCCAAGGGGCGAACACCGAGGAGTCGGTGGAGATCGTCACGCGCTCGCTGTCGGCCGAGCAGACCGCCACGCTCATCCGCGAAGTCCCGAAGGCGTACAGCACCGAGATCGAGGAGATCCTCCTCGCGTCGCTGGTCCAGGCGAACATCAAGGCGAATGCCGAGCCGCGTCTCGCCGTCGCCCTCGAAGTCGACGGCCGCGAAGTGCTGTTCGACGACCTCGACTCGTCGCGGACCGCCGGCTGCTACACCTTCGAGTACCCGCTCGTGCTGGACCTCTCCGGCGCCGCCGATCCGGGAGCCGCGATCAAGCGCGTGAAGGAGCAGATGCGCGCCGTGCCGCACCGCGGCGCGGGGTACGGCCTGCTGCGCACGCTCATGCCGGAGCGCCTGCCGGAATCGCTCGTCAAGGCCTCCGCGCCCGACGTCCGCTTCGTCTATCTCGGCGAAGTCGCGGAATCCGCGGACGCGCTGGCCGCGCTCTTCCGTCCCGCATCCGAGACGGCGGGCGCGCAGCAGAATCCCCTGGAGACGCGTCCGTATCTCGTCGACGTCAGCGTCGCCGTCACCGGCGGCGCGCTCCACGTGAACTGGCACTACAGCCGGAACGTCCATCAGCGCGCCGCGATCGAGGCAGCCGCCGACCGCACCATCGAGGCGCTCGGGCAGCTCATCTTCCACTGCGTCGCGGAGGACGCCGGCGGCTACACGCCTTCCGATTTCCCCGAGGCGGACCTGTCGCAGAACGATCTCGACGAGATCCTCGCGGCGTTCGATGACGAATAGGAGCCGTTGACCCCGTGGCGAAGAAACCGATCGAAAACATCTGTCCCCTGTCTCCCATGCAACGGGGACTGCTGTTCCACTCGCTGCACGAGCCGGAGCTGAGCGTCTACTACCAGTCGATCTCCCTTCCGTTCACGGACCTCGACGCGGACGCGCTCCGCGAGGCGTGGACGCGCGTGATCGAGCGCCACTCCGTGCTGCGCACCGCCTTCGTCTGGGAGAACCGCGAGGAGCCGCTGCAGGTCGTCTTCCGCGAGGCGAAGCTGCCGTGGACGGACCTCGACTGGCGCGACGCCGCCGAGGACGAGCGCGAGGCGCGGCTGCAGGAGCTCCTCGCCGCCGACCGCCGCGAGGGCTTCGACTTCAAGCGCGCGCCGCTGATGCGCTTCGCCCTCATCCGCCTGTCGGAGCGCGAGTCGCGCTTCGTCTGGAGCTCGCACCACATCCTCTTCGACGGCTGGTCGATGATCCTCGTCTTCCGCGAGGTCTCCGCCCTGTACGAGTCCATCGTGCGCGGCGAGCCGCTCGCGCTGCCGCCGGCGCGTCCATACAGCGACTACATCTCCTGGCTGCGCCGGCAGGATCCGGCCAAAGCGGAGCCGTACTGGCGCGAGGCCATGGCCGGCTTCACCACGCCGACGCCGATCGGCAATGGCCGCACGCGCCACGACATCGCCGCCGACGACGCGTTCCGCGAGCAGGACCTGCGCCTCTCCGCCGAGTCGACCGCCGCGCTGCAGGCGCTGGCCAAGCGCAACCGCCTCACCCTCGGCGCCGTCGTGCAGGGCGCATGGTCGCTGCTCCTCAGCCGCTACAGCGGGCAGCCGGACGTGCTGTTCGGCGCCACCGTCTTCGGCCGTCCCGCGGATCTCGCCGGCTCCGAGTCGATGGTCGGCCTCTTCATCAACGCGCTGCCGATGCGCGTGAAGGTGGACGAGGACGAGACGCTTCTCGAGTGGCTGGGCCGCCTCCAGGCGCAGCAGACCACCGCGCGCCAGTTCGAGCACTGCTCGCTCCTCGACGTGCAGGGGTGGAGCGACCTCTCCCGCGGCAAGCCGATGTTCGACAGCATCCTCTCCCTCGGCTTCAGCTACGAGGGCGATCCGGGACAGACCGCGGAGCTGGACGACCTGAACATCGTCACCTTCCAGCGGGCGCACTACCCGCTCACCGTCCGCTCCAAGCAGAGCCGCGACCTCCTCCTCGGCGTCACGTACGACCGCCGCCGCTTCGATGACGGCGCGGTCGCGCGGATGATCGAGCACCTCCGCAACCTGCTGGAGGGGATGGCGTACGGCCGCGCGGAGCGCATCCGCGATCTCGCGCTCCTGGGTGACGAAGAGCAGCACCGCATGCTCGTCGAGTGGAACGAGACCGCCGCTCCGCTCGATGCGGGGAAGCCGATCGCCGCCTTTTTCGAAGAGCAGGCCGATGCGCGCCCCGACGCGCCGGCCGTCACCTTCGCCGACGTCACGCTGACCTATCGCGAGCTCGATCACCGCGCGAACCGTCTGGCGTGGCACCTCCGCGGCAAAGGCGTCCGCCGCGGCGACGTCGTCGGCATCTGCCTCGACCGTTCCGCCGACATGATCCTGTCCATGCTCGCCATCCTGAAGGCGGGCGGCGCGTACCTTCCGCTCGATCCCGAGCATCCCGCCGAGCGCCTCGCGTACATGCTCGAAGACGCCGGCGCGCGCGTGGTCATCACCGAGGAGCGCTGGAGCGCGCAGCTCACCTGCGCGCGCGAGATGCTGGTCGTCCTCGAGCACGCCGCTCCCGCGATCGCGGGCGAATCGGAAGAGCGCCTCGGTCTCGAGGTCGCGGGCGAAGACACGGCACACGTCATCTACACCTCCGGATCGACCGGCCGTCCGAAGGGCGTCGTCATCCCGCAGCGCGGCGTGGCCCGGCTCGTGCTCGGGACGGCGTACATTTCCCTCGGCCACGACGACGTCGTGACGCAGACGGCCAACGCCGCCTTCGACGCGGCCACCTTCGAGATCTGGGGAGCGCTGCTCAACGGCTGCCACCTGGTCATCGTGCCGCGCGAGGTCACGCTCGCGCCGGCGCGCCTGGCGGCGTTCGTCCGCGAGCACGGCGTGACCGTCCTGTTCCTCACCACCGCGCTCTTCAACCAGGTCAGCCGCGAGGAGCCGTCGGCGTTCGCGTCGCTGCGCAACCTCTTCTTCGGCGGCGAGGCCGTCGATCCGCGCGCGGTGCGCGAGGTGCTGGCCCACGGCCGGCCCGGCCGCCTGCTGCACGTCTACGGGCCGACGGAGAACACGACCTACAGCACCTGGCACCTCGTCGAGCACGTCGGCGAGCACGACGTCACCGTCCCCATCGGCCGCCCCATCGACAACTCCACGATGTTCGTCCTCGACGCCCGCCTCCGGCCGGTGCCCGCCGGTGTGGCCGGCGAGCTCTATGTCGGCGGCATCGGCCTCGCGCACGGCTATCACGGCCGTCCCGACCTGACCGCCGAGCGCTTCGTTCCGAGCCCGTTCGGCCCGGCGGGCAGCCGTCTGTACAGGACCGGCGATCACGTCGTGCAGCGCGAGGACGGCGCGGTCGAGTTCCTCGGCCGCATCGACAATCAGGTGAAGATCCGCGGCTTCCGCATCGAGCTCGGCGAGATCGAGGCCGTCCTGCGCGCCGAGCCGGGCGTGCGCGAAGTCGTCGTGCTCGCGCGCGACGGCGCCCAGGGCGGCAAGCGCCTCGTGGCATACGTCGTCGCCGGCCCGGACTTCGATGTCGAGAACCTGCGCGCGTCGCTCGCCCTGAAGCTCCCGTCCTACATGGTGCCGTCCGCCTTCGTGGTCATGGACGCGCTGCCGCTGACACCGAACGGCAAGGTCCATCACGCCGCTCTTCCCGCGCCCGAACAGGCCGGCTCCGACGCGCACGTCGCGCCGCGGACGCCGTCCGAGGAGCTCGTGGCCGGCATCTGGCGCGAGGTCCTCGGCGTGGAGCGCATCGGCGTCCATGACAACTTCTTCGACCTCGGCGGGCACTCGCTGCTGGCCATGCAGGTCGTCTCCCGCATCGGCAAGACCTTCGAGCGCGAGATGCCGACGCGCGTCCTCTTCGAAGAGCCGACCGTCGCGGGTGTGGCCGCCTGGCTCGATGCGCACGCGCGCGCCGGCGCCGCGAGCGCGCCGATCGCCCGTGTCGCGCGCACCGACAACATGCCCCTGTCGTTCGCGCAGGAGCGCCTCTGGTTCATCGACCGCATGTTGCCCGGGTCGGCGATGTACAACGTCCCGCTCGCGTACCGCCTGCGCGGCGAGCTGGATCGCGCGGCCCTCGAGGCCAGCCTGAACGAGATCGTGCGCCGGCACGAGTCGCTCCGCACGTCGTTCCCCCCGACCGATGACGGCCAGCCGCGCCAGCGCATCCACGACTTCGAGCCGCGCGCGCTGGAGCTGATCGAAGTGGATTCCGAACAAACCGCCGAGCGGCTCGCGCAGGAAGACGCCGACAGTTCCTTCGACCTCTTCCACGGCCCGCTCTTCCGGACGAAGCTGCTCCGCCTCGGCGAACAGGACCACGTCCTGGTGATGACCTTCCATCACATCGTGGCCGACGGCTGGTCCCTCGGCGTCTTCTTCGGCGAGCTCACGGAGCTGTACGAGACCTTCCGCCGCGGCGAGACCCCTCGCACCGAGGAGCCGCCCATCCAGTACGCCGACTTCGCCGTCTGGCAGCGCCAGTGGCTCTCCGGCGAGGAGCTCGAGCGCCAGCTGGCCTTCTGGAAGGAGGCGCTGCGCGACCTGCCGGCCGTCCTCAATCTCCCCACCGACCGCCCGCGTCCCGCCGTCCAGCAGTTCGTCGGCGACCACATCACCTTCGCCCTTCCCGTGCAGCTCTCCCGCGATCTGGAGGAGCTGAGCCGCAAAGAAGGCGCGACGCTCTTCCTCACGCTCCTGGCTTCGTTCCACGCGCTCCTCGGCCGCTACACCGGCCAGCAGCGCATCGCCGTCGGTACGCCCGTGGCCGGCCGGAACCGCGTCGAGATCGAGAGCCTCATCGGCATGTTCGTGAATACGCTCGTGCTCTGCGGCGACCTGGAAGGCGACCCCTCCTTCCGCGAGCTGCTGGGCCGCGTGCGGGCCATGACCATGGACGCCTTCGCGCATCAGGACCTGCCGTTCGAGAAGCTCGTGGAAGAGCTGCGTCCGGAGCGCGACCTCAGCCACGCGCCGCTGTTCCAGGCGATGTTCGTCCTGCAGAACGCGAGCGTCGGCCCGCTGACCTTCGGCGACGTGAGCCTGAGCCCCGTCGTCCTGCGGCGCGACACCGCGAAGTTCGACCTGACCGTTTCCGCGGCGCAGACCGAGGAGGGGCTGATCGGCGAGATCGAGTACAACAGCGTGCTCTTCGACCGCGCCACCGTCGAGCGGATGTTCCGCCACTGGCAGGTCCTGCTCGAAGCGGTGGTGCGGGCGCCGGAGACGCGCGTCTCGCGCGTGCCGCTCCTCGCCGCGGAAGAGCGCGCGCACACCATCGCCGCGCTGAACGATCCGCGCGCCGCCTTCGAAGAAGGCGTCACGCTCGCCGATCTCTTCGAGCGGCAGGCGGACGTGCAGCCCGACACCGTCGCACTCGTGTACGGCAGCGAGTCGCTGACCTATCGCGAGCTGAATCGCCGCGCCAACCAGCTCGCGCACCGCCTGCAGGAGCTGCACGCCGGTCCGGACGTGCTCGTCGGCATCTATCTCGAGCGCAGAATCGAGCTGGTCGTCGCGATCTGGGCCGTCCTCAAGGCCGGCGCGGCGTACGTGCCGCTCGATCCCGCCTATCCCGCGGAGCGCATCACCGCGATGCTCGGCGACGCCGAGGCGCCGGTGGTGCTCACCTCCACGCCCCTCCTCGACCGCCTCCCGCAGCACGGCGGCGTGGCCGTGTGCGTCGATCGGCTGAGCAGAACGCACCCATTCGACCCACAGTCCCCTCTCCCCACCGCGTGGGGAGAGGGGACCGTGAGCGGAACCACTGCGTTCTGCTTAGACGGGACCGCACCCGATCGCGGCAATCCGTCCCGCACGACGCGGCCGGAGAACCTCGCCTACGTCATCTACACGTCCGGCTCGACCGGACGCCCGAAAGGCGTCGCCATCGAGCACCGCAGCACCGTCGCCTTCGCGCAGTGGGCGACGGCCAGCTTCGGCGAGGAGCTGAGGGGCGAGGCGCTCGCCTCGACCTCCGTCTGCTTCGACGTCTCGATCGTCGAGATGATCGTCCCGCTCATCGCGGGCGGCACCATCGTGCTCGTGGAGAACGTGCTCGACCTCGACACGGTCCGCGGCCGCAACCTCACCATCATGAGCACCGTGCCGTCCGCGGTCGGCGAGCTGCTGAAGATCGGCGGCCTGCCGCCCACGCTGCGCGTGCTCAACCTCGGCGGCGAGGCCCTGAAGCGCTCCGTCGTCGACGCCGTGCACGAGCGGCATCCGCACGTGCGCGTGTTCAACTGCTATGGCCCGACCGAGGACACGACGTACACGACGGTGACGCTCGCGGAGCGCGGCGAGACCGGCGCGCCGGCGATCGGACGTCCGATCAGCAACAGCACCGCCTTCGTCCTCGACCAGAACCTCGAGCCCGTGCCGCTGGGCATTCCGGGCGAGCTGTACCTCGGCGGCGAAGGTCTGGCGCGCGGCTACTGGAACCGTCCCGATCTCACGGCCGAGCGCTTCGTCCCGAGCCCCTTCGGCGACGGCGAGCGCCTGTACCGGGTCGGCGACCTCGTGCGCCACCGCAAGAACGGCCAGCTCGAATACCTCGGGCGCCTCGACCATCAGGTGAAGGTCCGCGGCTTCCGCATCGAGCTCGGCGAGATCGAGTCCGTCCTCTCCGCGCATCCCGCCGTCGCGCAGGTCGTCGTCGTCGCGCACGAGGACGCGCAGCTCGGCACGCGCCTGGTCTGCTACTACGAGCCGAAGAAGGATCGCGGCGAAGCGGCCCTCGACCTGCGCGCGTACCTCAAGCAGCGCCTGCCCGACTACATGGTGCCGTCCGTGTTCGTCGAGCTCGAGACGATGCCGATGTCGCCGAACGGGAAGATCGATCGCCATCGCCTGCCCGCGGTCGCGGCGATCCGCTCCACGCGGCCGTACGTCGCCCCGCGCACCGACGTCGAGAGGAAGCTCGCCGCCATCTGGGCCGGCGTGCTCGCGGTCCAGTCGGTCGGCGTCCACGACAACTTCTTCGACCTCGGCGGCCACTCGCTGCTCGCGCTCCGCCTGGTGGCCCGCGTCCAGAAAGAGCTGGGATGCACGCTCGCGGTCGCGGAGCTGTTCCATCACCCGACCATCGAGGAGCTCGCCGCCGCCATCGCCGAGCGCGGCACGCGCACGAATGCTCCGCTCGTGACCATGCGCCGCGGCGGCGCGCGCGCACCGCTGTTCTTCATCCATCCCGTGGGCGGGGGAGTGCTCTGCTACGCGGCGCTGTCGCGGCACCTCCACGCCGAGCAGCCGTTCTACGGCATCCAGTCGCCGCTGATGCTCGACGGCGCCGAAGAGCGTTACGAGAATCTCGGCGACCTGGCGGCGCGCTATGTGGAGATCATTCGCGGCGTGCAGCCCGAGGGGCCGTACCGCCTCGGCGGCTGGAGCCTCGGCGGCGTGATCGCGTTCGAGATCGCGCAGCAGCTCGACCGCGCCGGCGACGAAGTCTCGCTGCTGGCTCTCATCGACAGCCATCCGCCGGACGAGCGCCTGCGCGTGCTCTCCGACGCCGACGTCGCCGCGGGCTTCGCCTTCGACCTCATGGCCCACTCGCCGGCTGCGCTGGCGATGCCTTACCACCGTTTCGGCACCATGAGCCTCGACGAGCGTCTCGACCTGATCATGAGCACGGCCCGCGGCTCGGACCTGCTCGATCCCGACATGACCGCCGCGCAGTTCCGGCGCCTGTACGAGACCTACGAGGCCAACGTGCGCATGTACGGCCGCTACGAGCCGCGCGTGTACGACGGACGCATCCACCTCTTCAGCGCCACCGAGCAGGTCGTGCAGGCCGAGCACGTGCGCGACGCGGCCCACGGCTGGAATGCGCTGTCGGCCAAAGACGTCGAAGTCATCGAAGTGCCGGGCAACCACCACACGGTCGTGGTCGAGCCCCTGGTCGGGCGCATCGGCACCCGGCTGAACGCGCTGCTCGAGGAAGCGTCGTCTTCGGCGCAGGTCGGGCCGCTGCCCGCCGGATTCGGATCGCCCGAATCCGCCATCGAAGGAGAACTATGAAGTCGCAGGGAATCAAGTACACGTATCGCGCGGAGGGGAGCTCCTACTGGTCGCTGGCCTCCGTTTTTCTGGGGCTGGTCTTCATCGAGGGGGGGCTGTTCGTCGGCGGGGCGCTGTTCCTCATCGAGAGCCCGGTCGTGCGCTACTCCGTGGCCGCGGGCCTGGCGGCGGTGATGATGGGCATCCCGCTGCGGGTCCTGCTCGCGCCGCTTTTCACCAAGCACACGCTCACCGACGACGAGCTGGTGCTCCATTACGGCCGCCATAAGATGGTCGTGCCGCGGAAGCTCATCAGGAGCGCCTCCCCCGCGCACGAGCAGTTGCAGGGCGCGCAGGCGCTCAGCGCGCAGATCGACGAGAAGCACCACGGCGTCATCGCCTCGTTCTCCGAGCGCGGCCAGATCCTCCTCGAGCTCACTGAGCCGCAGACGTACCGCCTCTCCCTGGCCGGCGAGGACGTCCCCGTCGACCGCATCCTCTTCAACGTCGATGACCGCGACGACCTCCTGCGCCGCCTCGGTACCCAGGTGCCGGTCGAGCGGAAGCCCGAGCCGATCGCCGCGCATGCCGCCTCGCCGAAGAGCGAGCGTGTGTACGTCACGTCGTCGTCCGAGCCGGTCCCCTTCTCGAATGCGAACGGCTTCTCCATCCGCACGGAAGGTCTCACCCAGGCCTTCGGCGATTTCCGCGCCGTCGACGGCTTGAATCTCCGCGTCCGCAAAGGGGAGATCTACGGCTTCCTCGGCCTCAACGGCGCGGGGAAGACGACCACCATGAAGATGCTGGTCGGACTGCTCGAGCCCACCGCGGGGCGGGCCTTCGTCGCCGACCATGACGTGTGGAGCGAGCCGCTGCAGGCCAAGGCCGCATTCGGCTATGTTCCCGACAAAGCGATTCTCTACGACCGCCTCTCCGGCCGCGAGTTCCTCGAGTTCCTCGCGCAGGTCCGCGGACTCGACCGCCGCGCCTCCGGGCAGCGCATCGAAGAGCTGCTGCAGCTCCTCGAGCTGAAGCGCCACGCCCACGTCGCCTGCGGCAACTACTCCTTCGGCATGAAGCGCAAGCTCTCGCTGGCCGGCGCGCTGCTGCACCAGCCTTCGGTCCTGCTGCTCGACGAGCCGTTCAACGGCCTCGACCCGCGCAGCGCGCACCGCCTCAAGCAGCTGTTCGGCGAGCTGTCCGGAGCCACGACGATCTTCCTCTCCACCCACGATCTCGCCACCGCGGAAGCCGTGTGCCACCGCGTGGGCATCCTCCATCACGGCCGCCTGATCGCGGAGGGGAGGCCGGACGAGCTGCACCAGCGGGCCGCCGGCTCCGATCTCGAGGCGATCTTCCTCGACCTGACCCGCGAGGAGGTCGACGAGGTCGTCGCATGAGCGCCGGATCGTTTCTCTCCGTCCCCGCCGTGACCGTGCGGCGTCTCGCGCACTCGCGGAAGGCGCGCATGCTGCTGGCGGCCGTGCTGCTCTTCGACGCCGCGGCGATCTTCGGCGTCGTGCGCATGCTCGCGCCGCGCATCGGTGACTGGCAGGGCTCCGGGCTGCTCGACCGCAACCTGTGGCTCCTCTGCCTCGTGTCGTGGGGCGGCACGGCCGCGCTCTCGATGCTGGCGGCGCTGCAGGAAGGCTTCGGCCAGAAGGCCATCCTCACCTTCACGCTGCCCGTGCCGAATCCCGCGCGCCTGCGCATCCTCTACGGCAGCGTCGTCTATCAGCTGCTCAATCTGTGGGTGATCGCCGGCTGCGGCTTCGGCATCGCCGTCGTCTCCACGATCGGGGTGCGCGGCCTGGCCTGGCTCGTCCTGCAGCTCACCGGCCACGCCTTCGCCGTGCTCTTCGCGCTGCTCCTGCTCTTCGCCGCGATCCGCTGGCTGCTCCCGCGCTCCGCGCAAGCGCTGTGGATCGCCGGCGTCGTGCTCGCGGCCGTCGCCTTCGGCGCGTTCGCTCTCGTGCGGAATGTCCCCGCGCCCTGGCCGCTCGCGGTGGCCGGCGCGCTCGTGGTGCTGCTGGTTGTCGCCCTCGGCCCGCTCGCCGGCGCCTTCGGGGATCTCTACGCGCGCGCGTTCTACGTCATCCAGGCGTCCAGCCCGCGCGCCGTGAAGCGCCGCTGGATGACCGTCATCACCGCGTGGCTGCTCCGTTCGCGCGCCCCGGGCGCCGCGCTCTTCGTGAAGGACCTCCTCACGCGCAGCCGCCACTGGGCGAACTGGGGCCGCGTGATCATGGCCGTCGCTGCCATCGCTGCCTTTCCGCTCCTGCGCGCGCAACTGCGCGGCCGCGGATTCGACGACGCGATGATCATCGCCGGCTTCGTCCTCGGCGGCATACTCCTGACGATCGTCGACGGCGTGAGCAGCCCGTTCGGCAGCGAGGGGAACCGCCTGACGCTTCTGCTGACCGCGCCGGTCTCGCTGCCGAGGGTCCTCCGCGCGAAATTCACGTCGTTCGTCGTCCCCTTCTCCATCACCGCCGCGGCCACGACCGCCGGACTGGCGCTCGCCATCGGCCTTGGTGGCGAGAGCGCGCTGCGCCTCGCCGTGGCCGTGGTCCTGATGCTGATCGGCATCTCCGCGCTGTTCGTCCTCGGCAGCGTCTTCGACGTCGATCTCGACCTCGAAGTCGAAGGGGGGCTCCAGGGGCTGATGCAGGAAGAAGCGCCGCTGACGCCGGTCCGGCTCGTCCTGACCGCGTTCGGCACGCTGCTGCTCGCCGTCGAGCTGTTCGTGCTGTCCCGCGTTCCGTACACGGTCGCCTGCGCGGCGTTTCTGCTTGTTGACGCAATCTTAATAACGACGGGATTTCAGGCAGCATTGACCCGGTTCAGGAAGCGGATTCTCCGAGGATAAATGAGCAGTCAGGCAGAACCGCGCACCGCCGCGCAGCAGCCGAACGACCGTCTACTCGACGGCGTCACCGTCGTCTCGACGGCGGTGAACCTTCCCGGTCCGCTGGCCGCGTCGCGCCTCGCCGCGCTCGGCGCCCGCGTGGTCAAGATCGAGCCGCTCCACGGCGATCCCTTCGCGCGCATGGCCCCGGAGTGGTACGAGCGCCTCGCCGCCGGCCAGGACGTGCACCGGCTCGACCTGAAGAGCCCCGGCGACCGCGCGCGGCTCGACACCTTTCTCGAGCGCGCCGATCTCCTCATCACCGCGTCGCGTCCCTCGTCGCTCGAGCGCCTCGGCCTCGGCTGGGAAGCGCTGCAGGCGCGTTTCCCGCGCCTCAGTCACGCGGCCATCATCGGCTACCGCGAGCCGATGGAAGAGCGTCCGGGGCACGACCTGATGTACGTCTCCGGCCTTGGGCTGCTGCATCCGCCGCAGATGCCGGCCACGCTGCTCGCGGATCTCACCGGCGCGGAGAAGACCGTCTCCGTCGCCCTGGCACTGTTGTATGCCGCGTCGCGCGGCGGCGCCGGTCAGCGGCGCTCCGTGTCGCTCGCCGACAGCGCCGCGGAGCTCGCGGAGCCCATGAAATTCGGACTCACGCGCCCCGGCGCGCTCCTCGGCGGCGGTCTCGCCGAATACAACATCTATGCGGCCAACCCCGGATGGATCGCGCTGGCCGCGCTCGAGCCGCACCTCTTCGCCGCCGTCCGTCAGGCCCTCGGCCTCGCCGACGCCACGCGCGAGCGGCTGCAGGATGTCTTCCTCACCCGCTCCGCCGACGAGTGGGAGGCATGGGCCCTCGAGCGAAATCTCCCCATCAGCAGGATTACCGAACCGCGTGCATCGACGGTTCGTCCGATCAACGAAGTCAATCCAGATGGAGTACTGAGATCATGACCACGGGACTTTTGGAACAGGAAGCAGCGGTAGAGCCCCCCGTCGCGCCCGACGCCCTGCCGCGCACCATGCAGGCGTGGGTGATTCGCGAGGAGCGCCACGGCGCGCCGCATAACGCGATGCAGCTCGAGGACGTGGCCGTGCCGGAGATCGGACCCGACGAGGTCCTGGTCGACGTCAAGGCCGCCGGCGTGAACTTCAACGGGGCGTGGGTCAGCCGCGGCAAGCCCGTTCCCCTCTCCCGCCTCAAGACCGGCTGGGACTTCCACATCACCGGCAGCGACGCCTCCGGCGTCGTGGCGCGCGTCGGCTCGGCCGTGAAGAACTGGAAGCCGGGCGACGAAGTGATCGTCCACTGCAACGTCAGCTGCGGACAGTGCCCGCTCTGCAACGGCTTCGATCCCCTCGCCTGCGACGAGCAGCGCATCTGGGGCTACGAGACCAACTGGGGCTCCTTCGCCCCCTTCGCCAAAGTCCAGGCCCGCCAGCTCCTGCCGAAGCCGAAGCAGCTGACGTGGGAGGAGTCGGCGTCCTACGCGCTGTGCCTCTTCACCGCGTACCGCATGCTCGTCACGCAGGCGCGCGTGCAGCCCGGCGAGAACGTCCTGATCTGGGGCGCCGCCGGAGGCCTCGGCGTCTTCGCCATCCAGATCTGCAAGCTGTTCGGCGCGAACCCGGTCTGCGTCGTGTCGTCCGAGGACAAGGAAGCGCTCTGCCGCCAGCTCGGCGCGGAGCACATCATCGACCGCCGCAAGTTCGACCTCTCCGACTTCAAGGGCATGCGCGCCTTCGGCGGCGAGATCCGCCGCCTGACCGGCGGCAAGGACCCGGACATCGTCTTCGAGCACGTCGGCAAGGCCACGTTCCCGACCAGCGTGTACGTCTGCAGGAAGTTCGGCCGCATCGTCATCTGCGGTGCGACCTCCGGCTACGAGCTCGACTTCGACGTCCGTTACCTCTGGCTCCGCCAGAAGTCCATCCTCGGCTCGCACTTCGCCAACTACTACGAGGCCGAGAAGGCCAACCAGCTCGTGATCGACGGCAGGATCAAGCCCGTCCTCTGGAAGACCTTCCCCTTCGCCGAAGTCCCGGCCGCCCAGACCCTCCAGGAAGACGGCGACCACCTCGGCAAGATCGCCGTGCTGGTCAACGCATCCCAGCCGGGCCTGGGCCGCTCCCTCTGATGCTCCAGGCGGAGCGCCGGCCGCGACGCCGGCGCTCCGCCGCCACCCCCTTCGGCTCCCGCCGGAGGGATCGATGGCTTCCGGGAATCGATCGATTCGTTCCGCGAAACTTCGATTGGTTCGGCGGACTCTTGGCGAAGAGCGGTAGGGCGGAGCTCCCCGGGCGTATTGCACGTTTTGCACGCGATCGCGTAATTGAACGGAGAATACGCCAGCAACGGACAATATGCGCATTTCGAATGCTGACGCTGCATGAAGACGTGCTTGATCGTCGACCAGGCATCTTTCTTCTCGTTGTACTTGCCCGCACGTTTAAATCTAAGCAGAGCACACTGACTTCGCCAACGGATGCGGACCGCCGGCGTCCTCGCCGGCTGTCGTGGCGGCGTCCCGCGCCGCCACTCCCCCGCCCAGGGCGCAGGCGCGGGACGCCTGCGCGACAGCCGGCGAGGACGCCGGCGGTCCGCATCCGTTGGCGAAGCCAGTGCGGTCTGCTTAGCCGTGCGCTTCGTCGCATCCGCCAGCCATTCAGGCCCGATTTCTTTCAGCAGTCGCCGAGGGTGCACCGGGTAACGAATCAAACAGCACTCCGGCTCGACGCCTCCGCAGCGATCTCGTCGACAAATCCGGGTGCCCGCGTCGTGCTCAGGTTGAAGTAAGAGCTGAGAAGGATTTGCTCCGCGTTCAAGCCATGGACAGCTTCTGGCAGCTGACTCGGCACGGAAGTCCCGTCCGGCTCTGCTTCCAGCAGGTACACGTTTGCAGAACTGACCGTGCCGACCACGATGGGGCTGTGCGTAGTGAGTACAAACTGCAGGCGTGGAAAGATCTGCGAAAGGGTTGGGATGACTTCGCGCTGCCACGCCGGGTGGAGATGAAGGTCGACTTCGTCGACCATTACGACGCCCGGGACATCGGTGAGCTTCAAAGTGCGTGGACAACCAGTCACGAGATGATTCAGAAGATCGGTTACCCATCCGAGATATGCGCGATCACCATCGGAATGCGCGCCGCTCGGCACGTTCACGCCGCGCGTTGGATTCTTTCGGCGCAGCGGCGCGAGCCACAGTGGCAGTGGCGTCAGCGGTACTTGATCCTCAAAGAGTCCCGCGACGCGTTGATACCGCACTAATCGACGCTTGCGTTGATAGGCGAACGCGTCGGCATCCTTTGTGCCGATCAGCGCGCGTTGCGCGCCGTAGCCGACCACCAGGAATGCCGGGGACTTCTCGTTGAACAGGTGCTCCCACATCAGCGGGCTTGCCGTCGGCGAATTGCGGACCTTCTCGATGTCACCGATGCGGACAATGTTCGCGCGGGTGTGATGGCGTGCAACCTCCCGCGGCACGCCGTGCCGGCCACGGCCAGCCGAGCGCGACCGGACGTCCGTCTCGTGGAGGATGACCTCAGACTCTACGGACGCCTCTCCACTGCGCGCGCCATTCTTTCTCTCGCGGCGTACGAGCTCGTATGGTACGAAGCCGCTCTGCTCCAGTGCATCCGCAAGCAGCGCCAGCACCAGTATGGCAGGAGTTCTCGGAACCTTCCACCGCGCGGCTGAGCGCTCGCCGTTCTACGCCGTTCGCGGCCCCCTCCCGTTCGCCACTATGATGGCGCACCGATGACCGACCCTCAGGTATGGCGGCTTCCCGTCAGGCTGTCGCCCGGCGCGTCGCGGGTCGCGCATTCACTGCCGGATGGGATTCTGGCGGTGCTGTTCGCGCTCGCGGCCACGGCCGAGGTCTTTCCGAACGTAGTCTCGCAAGTGATCCTGGAAGGCCGCAACGAGCTCTATTTCTCGATGTACGTCGAGGCGGGGTTTCTCATCCTGCAACTGGCGCTCGTGGACATGGGGACGCGCCTCGACAAGCAGCTTCCGACCGGCGCCATCATCGCCATCGTCGTCGCGCTCATCCTCTTTCTCGGATTACCGATGGCGGTGCTGCGGGCGGCGTGGGCGATGGGTCTCTACGTCTTCATGTCGATGCTGCTCTCGCTCATCGAGCGCGGCGCGATCCTGCGCCGCCTGCCCGAGCGCCCGCGCATCGAGAAGATCGCCGCGCGCGCACTGATCTCGAATCGTATCGTGGCCGCGCTGACGCTCCTTGGGTCGTTCGTCGCGGCCATCGTCATCGTTGTCGCGCTGACGCCTCGCGAGTGGCCCGACGAGTCGTGGCCGCCGCTGGCCGCGGGTGCGGTCTACTTCGCCATCGCCGCGTTCGACGACTGGCGCGTGCGCGGACGCCGCTTCGCCGAACGCCCGCGCGCGCTCTTCGGCTACGAAGTGCTGCGCATCCGGCAGCTCGATCCGCTCTGATGCAGACCTACACAAACACCAGCGTCACATTCGTCACCAGCGACGACGGAGTCACATCCACTTCCGCCGTGGCGATGGGAGTGCCCGGCGCGCTGGCGAGGGCGACGGCGCCGGCTACGTGCCAGGTGACGCTGCTGGACACGACTCCCAGCGTGGCGTCCTGGGTGACGGGGAGCGGGCCGGTGGTGCGGGGGGAGGGGGGCTGGGGGCCGGTGAGCACCACGGTCCAGACGTAGGGGTCGGCCGGGTCGGCGGGCGGGGGGAGGGCCGCGATGTCGGCGTGGACGCGGACCGCGGTCAGGTTGCCGAGGTCCGCGGGGGTGGCCGCGGTGGCGAAGGTCTGGCGCAGGGAGAGGAAATCGACCAGCCGGATTCCGGAGGGGTCGTTGCCGTCCGGATCCATCCCCGCGGCCAGCGCCTCCGGGAAGTGCGGGTCGAAGCCGGGGGGCTCGATGCCGTATTGGGTGTGGTTCGGGTCGTAGGCGGTGATCCCGACGCGGGCCCACGGGCGCTCGCCGGCCAGCGTGGCCTTGAAGAGGCGGAATCCCTCCCGCGGGTCGTCCACCAGCGCCCGCTCCTCGGGGAGGAGGCGCAGGTGATCGGCCATCAGCGCCACGCGGAACTCGCGCGCCGTGAGCGGCGTGCCCCGCCGGATGCGGCTGTCGATGCTCGCGGCGTTGATCTCGCTGTCCACGCTCATCGAGCGGCGGCTCAGGTTCGACGACCCGATCGACATCCACAGATCGTCGGCAATCATCCCCTTGGCGTGCACGTAGACCGGCACGCCGCTGTTCGTGACCGGATGGGCGATCACCACGCGATCGCCCACATAGCCCGGCATGGCCGCCGGGTCTTCCCCCTCGGGGATCGTCTCCACGCCGTTCAGGATGATGTTGATGTTCCGGCGCCGGATTGCATAGAAGACCAGGTCCAGGACCGGGAACTCGGACAGTTGGCGGGGGAGGATCAGGATGGCCCAGTCGATCCCGCCCGCGGCCGTGAGCCGCTCCCGGATCTTGTGCGCCATCGCCGGATCCCAGAGGTACTGGTCCTCGATGTAGAGGAAGCGCCGCGCCAGGTTCATGGTGCGCAGGTACGCCTGCCGGATCGACTGGTCGCCGCGGTCGAGATCGACGATCGGCGTGTACGCGTCCACGTACGGAGGAATGGTGCGGTTGATCTGCACCGCGACGGGGCCGTCCGACGGCGAGGCCAGGATCTCCGTCTCCGTCGGCGGCGGCACGGTGGTGGCGTGGGCCGGCACCGGCTGCAGGTCCGGACGGGTGACGGCGATGTTCCAGCGCTCCTGGAAGTTGCGGTAGATGTCCCACACCGCGCGCCCCACGACGCGGCAGTGGAGGTCGTGCCACAGGCCGGTGGGACGGTCGGGACTCGGGTCGGGATGGGTCGGCTCGTCGAACCGGCCGCGCCGCAGGTCGATGCCGCCCAGGAACGCGACCGCCCCCTCCGGCGTGCGGATGAAGGTGGACTTCTGGTGGTGCACGCCCGTCTCTCGGCCAATGCGGTCCAGCATCGCCTGGCCGCGGCGGCCGTCGATCACGGGGTTGAGCACGTGGGTCATGCCCAGGCTGTCGCGCTCGAGATTGCCCGGGTCGAACTGGTCGTTCCAGGCCAGCAGCCGCACGTCCACGCCGGCCTGGATCGCCTCCCGGAGCGTGCCTCCCGCTTCCTTCGGATGGAGCGGCGCCGCCCCGGCGGCCTTCTGGCCGTCGCTGGAGTGCAGCTCGAAGAAGCCGGGGCAATCGGCCACCGTGACGGGATTGGCCGTGGTGAACCCGAGGAGCGCCGAGTCGTCGCGAGCGAACTGCAGGAGCGGGATCTCGACCGTCGTGCCGGCCGGTACGGGGACGCTCACCCCTTCGCCCGTGCGCTGGTTGACGACCACCGCGGAGAGCCCGGCCGACGTCACCAGGCCGGCGGGGATCACCACCGTGGCGTGGCCGAGCGTGCCGTCCCAGAGCAGCTGCGCGGGCACAGCGGGATCGACGCCGTCCGGCGCGGGCGGGGTCAGTCCCCCCGGCGCGGTGGGCAGGTCGACGGTGCCGTAGGCCCAGATGCGCATCCGTCCGCGCCCCGAGGTGAAGGTATCGAGCGGGCCGGGATCGTCGTCGTCCGGCTCCCAGGTCACGGCGCGCAGCAACGCCTCGCCATCCCAGTCGGGATCGAAGACCGGGCGGAGCACGCAGCCGCCGGACGGGCCGGCGAAGGTCCACGAAGAGGCGTCGTGCATGGGGGCGATGCGGCCGAACATGTCCGCCCCGGAGTCCTCCCCCACGATGCGCGGGTCGTCCGCGGTGAAGCGGCTGGAGAACTGGAGCTGGCGGATCTCGACGAAGGTCCCGGGCTGGAGCGTCCCGGGCGGAATGAGCAGGCAATACAGGCGCTGCAGCCCATCCTGCGAGGAGACGCGCGTGGCCGGATCGCCCGGGAACTCGAACATCGGCCGGGCCGTGAGGCGGCCCGGCAGGTCCTCGGGCGGCCGCGGCCCGTTCTGCATGCGGGGCGTGACCAGCATCGACCGCCGGCCGAGCAGCGGGTGGCCGGGGCTGATCCAGCAGTTGATGGCCAGCACCTGCGTGCCCGCCACCTCGTTCGCCGGGCGCGCGATTCCTTCGGGCATGTCGTCGTCGCGCAGGTACTCCTCGTCCCGGTGTGTGGCGCGGATGTCGCGGTAGATCTCGCGGAACGTCGACTGCCCGTCGATCAGGAACTGGAGGTGATTCCCCTCCGAGTACCTCTGCATCTGGTTCCGGTCGTTCGCGTTGCGCGGGAACCAGAGCGCGTAGTCGATCACCTGCACGCGGAAGAAGGCCCATTCCGCGAAGCCGGCGGAGAGGTTCGCTCCCAGCTTGCCGTGGGGGTGCAGCCCGACGCGCGTGTGGATGCCGGCGATGGTGAGCTCCACCACTTCATCCTCGAGACTCGTGTGCTCGGCCGACCCTTTCGGGAAGACCACCACGCCGTGCTCGGGGATGTCCGCCTCGATGTCCTTCTCTTCGATGAACAGCGTCCGCTCCGGCGCGGGGATGGGGGTCTCGGGCGGGTGGGGAGGCGGGTCGATGTCCTCCCACGGCACGTACGGTCTCCCGACATGATCGGAGAAGACGAGCGTCTGCCGCGGAGGCGTGACGGTGGCCCAGGCCGTCTTCCAGTTCGCGACCGTGGTCTCGTCGGGGCGGGCCAGCCGGCCGAAGCCCTCCGACGCCAGGCGGGCGAACTGGGCGAACACGAAGGAAGGATCGACCGGCAGCCCGGCGCCGTCGAAGACGCGGACCGTCACGCTCTGCGCCGCGGCGACGTGGCCGAGCGCGTCGTTGCACTGCACGTAGATCGGCGACTGCCCCTTACCGAACTCCGTCAACGTCGGAATGGGGAACATCCCGCCGACGAACTGCGCGGTGACGATGGCCGTCACCGCCGTGTCGTTGGCCGCCGCGTCCACGCCGCGGATCCAGAACCAGCGCGGCACCGGCATCTGCGGATGCTGTTCGCTGGCCGTCGACTCCGGCGCGCTGTAGTCGAGCGCCAGCCAGAGATACTCGTAGCGGCGGTGCGCGCCGCCCCAGACCTCGAGCAGGAGATCTCCCGGCTGCACGAAGTTGTCGGGACCGAACAACAGTCCGTCTGTCGACCGCAGGACCGGCCACGCGGCGCGGAACGCTTTCTTCTCGTCGTCGGTGAGCGTGTTGACGTCCGGGACGCGCCACAGCAGGCCGTTCGACGGCGCCCGCAGGTCCTCGTCCGCGTTGAGGTGCACCTGCAGACCGCCGAACGTGCGCGGCGGGAGGCCCGACTCCGGGCTCCCGAACTCTTTCAGCGGCGCGTGAGCCGTAGAGAACAGTTGCGCGAACAGCGGCGCGCCGGGACCGGACGCGAGCCAGACTCCCAGGTCGTCGATGAGGCTCACGGCGTCTCCTCCACGACCGGGCTCAGGGCCACGCGTCCCTGCGGATCGGTGATGCGCACGCGGTAGGTCCAGCGAATCGCCCCATCAGGCACGGTGTCCTCGGCCGTGTAGCGCCAGGCGCCGTCCTGCACGGTTGGAGCGGTGAGCAGGGTCAGGTCGAGCGTGCCGTCCGGGCGGGAGGCGACGGTCTCGGCGGGCGTCCATTGCGGCACGCCGTGCGGCCGGCGCAGCAGCTCGACGCCGTAATCGCGGCGGGGGAGCAGCCACTCCACGCGGCGCTTCGCCGGATCGGCGAGCTTCTGCACGCCGAGCACCTCCGGCGGGGGAGGAGGCGCGGTGGTGTACGGCGTGACGGCGATGGCCGACGTCGGCTGCGACCGCACGCCGCCGCTGCCCAGCGCTTCCACCCGGTAGAAGTAGGTGATGTTCTCGAACAACCCGCTGTCGACGAAGAGCGTCTCCGCCGCGGATGCGGGGACGGTGGCGACCGGCCGCATCAGCCGGACGTCGGACGTCGCCGCGCGCTCGCGGGTGCGATAGATCCGGAAGTGCTCCGACCTCGCGGTCCAGTCGGGGCGGATGCGGAGCGTGGCTCCGCGGTCGCCGCCTCGCGCCTCGACCACCACCGGCAACGGAGGCACGGCGGAGCGGGGAACGGCGATGACCTCGAAGCGCAGCGGATCGCTGGGCCACTGCTCGCGGATTCCGGTGCGCGAGAAGCCGAGGGTCGTGGCCAGGGTCCAGCCGCGATCGTTTCCATTCAGCTCGATCGTGTGCGCGGTCGCGGAGGCGGGGTAAGTCACCTCGTGGTCCATGGCGAAGACCTCGCGATGCTGCGTGCTCAGCGTCTGCAGCAGCGTCACGCGCGCGCTCTCGTCGAGCGCCTGGAAGGTCGGATCGTCGATCGCCGCCGCGCCGAGGAGCGCGGCGCCGGAGCAGCGCATGACCTGGATCGTGCCGCCCGGCGGAGCGTTGAGCGCCATGCGGTAAGACGAGCGCCCGAGGGCGTCCGGCTGCGTGGCGAAGCGGAGCACGCCCGTGGGCGGCGGCGGTGCCGGCGGGGCGACGTCGGCGCGGCTCGCCGTCGCCGGACGGGCCAGCGTGCTGGCGTTTCCGCTCTGGTCGATGGCCCGCGCGCTGAACGCGATGTTCGCCAGCCCCTCGGCATTGAACGGCACCGTCACGCCGGCGATCTCGATCGTCACCCTCGTCCCGTCTCCTCCCTCCTCCGGGGGAATCGGCGTCACCGCGATGGAGGCGGAGACACCCGGCGGCGCGGTGAGCGTCCCGCCTGGCCAGGCCACGACCAGCGGCGGCGCCGTGGCGCCGGGCACGTGCTCCGTCCGTCCCCACAGCGCGGGATTCTCGCCGTCGGAAGGATCGACCGTTCCCTGCCGCACGTGGACCTCGAAACGCTCCACGTCGGGCGCCGCGATGGCCGATCCCGTCCCCCAGTCGAACTTCATGCGCAGCGTCCAGCTCGGGGCGCCCGAGTCGGGGCCGGCCAGGACCGCGCGCAGCGACGCCGGTGAGGGTGGGGGAATCAGGTCCGCGACCTTCTCCGTCGTCTCGGCGAAGGGGCTGAAGCGTCCCCACAGGTCCATGCCGCTCAGCCGCCACGTATAGATCCCGTACTTCGGCATGCTCCTGTCGCGCAGCGTGATGCGGCCGTTCTTGATCGCGCTGCGGGTCGGCACGTGCGGCAGGAGCACGCCCGATTCGTCGTCTTTCGGATGCAGAGGCTCGTCGCCTCCGAATTCGTCCTGCCGCCGGGCGGCGAAGAAGACCCGCACGCTCTCCGGCGACTGGAAGAAGTTCCCGAGGTTGGCCAGCCAGCTCAGGCCGGCCTCTGCCTCGATCGGCTTGCCGGCCGGCAGCGGCACGACGTCCGCGCGCAGGTCGGCGGGTGCTTCCGGCGCGGGCTGTGCGGCGATTTCGATGGCGGTAGCCACGGACAGGACCAGCTCCGGACGCATCCCCTGCTCGCGGAGCTTGTCCAGGCCGGGGATGGAGGTCGGCAGCTCGTCGAGCTTCTCGATCGGCGTGGGGGAGAGGCCCTCCAGGATCGTCCAGAGCAGCCACTGCGACGCGAACCCCGCGTCGAGCGCGTAGTCCCACATGCCGTCCGGCTCCTTGGTGTCGGTCGTCAGGAGACCGAGCAGGCGCGCGACGTGCGGGTCGATCGAGGCGCCGACCAGGAGCTCGAACGGGTAGACGTCGGTGGTGCCGCCGTCGAACTCTTCGTCCGGCGGGTCGGCCTCCAGGAGCTCTTCGGTCTTGATCAGCGCCTGCGGCCGGTTCTCGGACAGCTCGCCGCCGAGGAAGATCTTCATCGCCTCGCGCATCCGGTCGTAGCCGACGCCGAGGTAGCGCATCGCCAGATCGTCCTCTACGGCACCCGGCGGAGCGGGAGGCGGCGGGTAGCTCGGCTCGTCCCACGGCGGCAGCGCCCGCGGCGGGGCCGAGAAGAGCCGGTCCTTGGCCACCTGCTCGCCGGGAGTCGTCGTCCAAGCCGGGTAGATCGACGGCTCGTCGGTGAGCGGCAGGAAAAACTGGTCGACGTCCGTCCAGATGTCGGCGGCGGCATAGGCGCGCGTCGGGAACCAATCCACCCTCATCACCACGGCATCGCGCCCGATGATCTCGATGCGCTCGATCAGGCCGCCGTGCAGCAACATCGTCTCGACGACCCAGGTGGACGTGGCGGCTGCCTGGGTGGTGGCGAGTCCCGGACGGGCAACGGCCGGGCGGTCCGCCGTGCGGCGCAGCGTGCGAATGCGGTTCTCGCCGAGACGGCGTGCGAGTGCTCCCCCCATTTCCATGCCGTCCACCACCAGCCCAGGCGTCGTGGCGAAGATCCCGACGCCCACGAAGGCGCTGTCCTGATAGTTCCAGGTCCCCTGTCCCTTCGCGTACGCGGTGGCGGAGGCGAGTCCGGAGTCTTTCTTGCGGACGATGGTCAGGCGGACCCACGCGGCGGGATTCGTGGCCGCGGGCCCGAGCGGAGGCGTGGCCGAGGGCCCCTCGTGTCCGAAGCCGAGGCGTACCGGCTTCGAGTCGATGGTGACGTACGAGCCGCCGTCGGTGGGGACGGTGGTGTAGACGAGCGCTCCCTCTTTCGAGACCGTGAGTCCGTTCGGGAAGCGACGGGTGAACGGGCCGACCAGGGCTTGCGAGAGCAGCTGCGAGCGGCCGACGCCCGCCCCCTCGATCTCCTTCCAGCGCTGCGGGTCGATCGGGCTGCGGGTGCGGCGCAGCCGGAATCCCGAGCGCGGAAAGCCGAGCAGGCGCCCGAAGAACCAGCGCAGGTGACGCCCATCCTGCGTGTAGAGGTCGTCCTTCGTGCCGAGGCCGACGAGCTGCAGGAGGTTGGGATCGATCCAGGCCGTCATGGCGCCAGCTCCTCGGCCATGAACGCCGGGGCGGCGCCGACTTCGATCGCCGTCGACGCGCTCTCCACGCCGTCGTTGATGGTGAGTGTCAGCGTCCCGAGGGGAGACACACCCGCGGGGAAGAGGATCAGGGCCCGCGTGGCCGTGCGCGCGGCGCGGATCACGATCGGCACCGGCGCGGACGACGCATCGGTCATGGTGATCGTCGCCTCCGGCCGGAGGAGCGGCTCCGGACCGTCGACCAGCACGCCGACCACCGCCTGGGTCATGCCCCCTCCCGCCGGACGCCACAGGCGCACGATCTCCGGCGCCGCCGCCGGGGCGCGCGGCACGGCGCGCAGCCGCACGTGCAGCGCCTCTTCCAGCGCGACGTCGTCCCACAGCCGCGGCGGAACGAGGTTGATCCCGCCGGGATTCGGGGCGTCGAGGATCTCGTCGAGCAGCGCGTGGGCGGCCACATGCTCCGGCAGGTTTGACCAGCGCGAGGTGCGGAAGCGGAAGGAGTGGATGACCGGCAGCGTCTCGAAGTCGACCGTGGAGAGGTCGACCGTGCCGGTGGGATCGGGCACCGGGACGAGCATCCCTTCGTAGCCGCGGTCCAGCTCCAGCAGCGACCCGAAGTGCGCCACGCCGATCGACCAGAGGGAGGTGTGGGCGCCGTTCGCGCACGTCGTGCCGAGGACGATGTCGTGGAAGACCTCCTGGTACTCCGGCATCTCCGCCGCGTGCTCGGCCAGGAAAGCCAGGCGGTCGAAGAGATCCTGGCCGCGGTCGTCGACGACGCGCAGCGTCAGGCGGCGCCCGAAGGCCTTGTAGAGCGAGTCGAGGCGCGGGTCGCGCATCCGCATGGTGATGCCGCGGTCGCGGTAGTGCGCCGCGGCGTCGTTGCCCGGGATCGTGTCGATGTCCCAGGAAGTGCGGTCGACCATCTGGTCGGCCGGGCGGAGGCGCTCGAGCGGCGGCTGGTCGGCGGCCACGGTCTGGAAGCGGAAGGAGTGCGTCTCCGTCCCTCCCGGCGTCTCCGTCGTCCCGTCCACCTGCAGCCAGCGCAGCTTCGCCTCGAGCGTGTAGCGGCGGCCCGGCTCGAGCAGCAGCGCGTCCGAGGTCGCGGCGCTGGAGTTGAAGAGATCGGACCAGAGGTCGCTCCACGCGGCGGCCGTCGCCTCGCCGTCCTCCCACTCGCGCATGTCGCTTTCGTAGACCACGCAGGCGCGGTAGAGGGCGGTCTGCGACACCGGGTCGCCGAACGACTGCTCGCCCATGTGCTGGAAGGCGAAGATCTCCGCGCGCGTCGTCGGGACGTCGCAGCGGTAGCGCACGTCCAGCAGCTTCCCGAGGACCGTGCCCACGACGATCCCCTCGAGCTCTTCGAGGACGAGCTGGTCGCCGTCGAAGAAGCGCACCACGACGCGCGTATCGCGCTCGATGCGCAGCACGCTCAGCTCCGCGCTCCGCGCCCGCTGCCACGCCAGCTCGAGCCGCTCCGACGCCATCGGCTCCGCGGACTCTCCCGGCAGGTTCCGGCCGTGCGTGGCCGGCAGCATGATCACGCGCGCCGGCAGGAAGCTCATGTCCTCCACCGACGTGCCGGACGCCTCCAGACCGGCGTAGCGGCGCACCGTCTCCGCCCCCGGCAGCTCCGGAATGACCGCGACCGCGAGGCGGCGCTCGTCGGGAGGAGACGTCGCCGTGGCGGGAGCGGTCAGCGGCCCGAGGGGCAGCTCGGCGTATCCGTAGCACACCGGCTCCGGCGGCTTCTTCGAGCAGGGATCGAATTCTTCGAACATCCCCTGCACGTAGTCCGCGGTGGCCCCGATGTAGCGGGAGGTCATCACGCCGTCGTAGGCGAACAGTTGCAGGATCTTCCGCGACGGCTGCCCGCCCGGCGCGGGATCGCCGGCGTCGAGCCAGATCGCGGGGAACGGCCCCGGAACGGGCTGCAGGATGCCGCCCGGACCTTCGACGAAGAGCGTCAGGTTCTCCAGCTCCACCGCGTAGCCCTTGCTGTCGCTCATCGGCCAGTTGACCGTCGTGTCGACGCTGTCGAAGTTGAAGCTGCCCACCGAGGTCATGGCGTTGCGGACGGGATAGGTGAAGGCCAGCGTCAGCGCCGGATCGATCGGGACGTCGAGCTGGAGCTGCCCCTCCTGCAGCTCGATCGGCGCATTGCGCGAGCGGGGATGGAGGGAGAGGCCGGCGCAGAGCCGTCCCGGCTCGCGTAGCGGACCGTCCGCTCCCTTGGTCCAGTTGACGGTGAACTTGATGTCCGGGATGGGCCAGGGGAGGCCGATCTTGAAGAGGAGCTCGAGCTTGAAGTACTTCGGCTCGGGCGTCATCAGGATGACGCTGGCGTCGACCACGAACTCGAAGCCCATGCCGAAGACCTTCAGCCCGATCCCGCCGAAGAGGCGGAGCGCGCCGCCGAAGAACATCCGGTCCTCGTCGTCGCTCGCTCCCCCGGAGTTGGGCACTTCGCCGAAGGCGATGTGCACCTCCAGCCCGGCGCGCAGGAAGGCCTTGACCTTTCCCTTGCCGAACTGCGAGTCGAAGCCGACCGAGCCGCCGAGGACCTTGGCCGTCCCCGGCACGTTGATGATCGTCCCGCCGAGGGAGGGGATGTCCTCCCGGTCGATCATGAAATAGAAGGAGGCTTCCCGGGCCAGGAACTTCGCCCCCACCCGCCTGGCCACCGGCATGTGCTGGCCGATCCAGGCGTGCCACGTCTTCGGCGACTTCCGCCAGTACAGGTCGATCGGCACGTGGATGTGAAGGAGCTTCCCGTCGGCCGGCTTCTTGTAGTCGAAGCGGATCGACGCCGCGTAGATGTCGTGGGCCCAGTCGGCCACCAGGACCAGGTCCAGCGCCGCGTGGCTGTCATCCGAGAGCTTGGGGCGGTCGGAGAGGAAGTTGAGCGAGCCGGGGATGATGATGACGCCGGAGGAGTAGACGATGGCGGCTTTGGCGCTCCAGGCGCGGCCGCCGTCGGCCGACCCGATGATGACGCCGAACGCCGCCGCCTCCGAGCCGTCCTCCAGCGCCCACTTGGTGGCGATGATGCGGTTGGCGGGAGGCTGCTCGCGGTACCACTGTACGTAGTCGGGCTGCTCCGGGTCGAGCACGGCCGGACGGCTGTTCACGCCGAGCAGGGCGGAGATGCCGTACAGGGCCATGCTCCCCCACGGCCAGCCGTCGCTGTTGGTGATCTCGAGCGATCCGACCACCGAGGTGACGTCGCCCTGCGTCTCTTCCCGCAGCGCCAGCTCCAGGTCCCACAGCCAGTTCGCGCGATCCTCGTGGTTCTCCTGCGACTTGCGGCAGAGAAACGCGCGGCCGGTGCCCAGCCGGACGTTCTCCCCCCACTCGAGCTTTCCCTTCACGTACACGGACGGCGGGATGAGCAGGGAGAAGGAGAGTCCCTGGAAGGAGATGTGGTCGAGCGAGCCGTCGTCGAGGAACCAGAGGCGGATGGCGTCGATCGAGACGGCGAGCTTGTTGGTGTCCTTCGCGTAGCCGAGGCCGAGGTCCAGCCAGACCCCTTTCTCCCACTTGCCGAGGCCCGCCTTCGTGATCAGGAACGGCGTGTTCTCGATCATGGTCTGCTCGCCGACGTCGAAGCTGATGCCGCTCTTCGCGTCGAAGACGACTTCCGGGGCGTCGAGCCCGTGGAAGCGGAGCGTGAATCCGCGCAGCTCGAAGCCGATGGGCCGGTCGGTTTTGAGGTGGGGGAGGATGCTGCCCAGGACAGGCCCCAGCGGGATGTCCAGCGAGATGCGCCCGCGGAAGTCGGCGGCGACGTCGACGAAGTGCTCGTCCTTCCCGTTGATCTGCTCGGTGAAGTAGCGCCCCGTGGCCTTGACGAACTTGATCTCCTCGATGACCAGCGCATCGCCGGCCTGCAGGAACGCGGCAATCAGGAGGAGCGTCATGACCAGCGCTTTGTCGACCGAGGGATCGGGATCCGAGTCGAGCCCCATGGCCGCGATGATGGCGGCGGCGAAGCCGAGCTCGATCGGCGCGATCATGGCCCGCGTGAGCGTGAACAGCGCGTCGGGGTCGTCGGCCACGGAGCGGATGCTGATGTCGAAACCGACCGTGTTGAGACCGAAGCCCGAGCTGACGCCCGCGTTGTGGCGGAGGGTGAAGGTCACGAGCAGGTCGTGCCAGTCCGCCCACTCCTCGTTCAGCACGCCCCAGTGGAAGGTCGTCTCGAAGACGCCCCGCACGAACTCGTTCCGCTCCAGCTCCAGCGTGAAGGTGTTCAGCTCGAACGGGCCGAGGACCCCCACCCCGGCGGTCGGGTCGAAGGTGGCCGTGCCGGTGATGCCGTCGCCGTCGAGCAGCCAGTTCGAGAGCTCGACTTTGTCGGGGAAGAAGGGGATCCAGTCGTCGAGCCCGAACAGGCGTGCCTTCTCGATGTACACGCCTTTCCACGATTCGTCGAAGGTCGGGCGTGACAGGACCTCGGGGATGCCGCTCTCGGCGGAGAAGTCGAACTTCAGCTTCTCGATCTGGAGCCCGACGCCTCCCTCCCCGATCACGAACGGCGGGAGGGTGATCGCCTGCGACGGATCGAGGTCGAGGGAGAAGCCGCGCTCGGTGTCGATGGAGAGCGAGGCGGAGACGAGGGTGAACTCGACCCGCTCGGGCGGATGGAGCGCTTCGATCCCGACGAATTCCGTCGGGTCCTCCGTGTCCTCGATCAGCCGGCCCTTGAGGAAACGCTCCGGCAGGCGCACCCGCGCGGCGATGTCGTGGATCGCCAGCCGGAACGAGGGGCACGGGCCGTCGGCCCGCCAGAAGGCCTGGAACTTGACGTCTTCGGACTGGAGCACCGACTCGTCGACGCCGAACAGCTCTTCCCCCTTGGCGGCGATGAGGCTGGCGATCGACATCCGCGCCGCGGCCAGCTCGAATCGCAGCACCGTGTCGCCGCCGCTGCCGTGCCCGAAGAGCAGCTCGAAGATCTTGAGGTCGAGGCCCGTGTCGGAGCCGAGGAGCGCCTCGCCCGTGACGATGTAATGCGTGTCGTTCCAGCTCTCCCGCAGCCGCCGCACCCGGATCAGGTTGTGGGGCGGGAAAACGAACGAGACCTCGTCGAACGAGATCCCCGGCGCGAGGATGAGGTTCAACGGGATGGCGTACTCAGCCATCGGTCAATACTAATTGCAAAAAGGGGCCGAAGTCACGCGCGCAGGTTCCCGCACGGCTGGCTCGCCTCAGTCGCGGGTCGCGGCGGAGCCTTCGTCCGATGGCGATCGATCTCGATGACCCGATCGCGCTGATGCTTGCTGCTGCTGCCGCGCTCGAGCGATCCGGCGCGCGGTGTGCGGCCTAAGCAGACCGCACTGGCTTCGCCAACGGAAACACAGCGGACCGCCGGCGTCCTCGCCGGCTGTCGCGCAGGCGTCCCGCGCCTGCGCCCTGGGGGGGAGTGGCGGCGCGGGACGCCGCCACGACAGCCGGCGAGGACGCCGGCGGTCCGCATCCGTTGGCGAAGTCCGTGTGGTCTGCTAAGTACAGCGCCCCGGAAGTGAGTGTCCGTTAGAATGAAGCGACAGATTCGGTGGGGAGGACGAGATGGGCGTGAAGACACCGATACACATCGAGTTGAAGCCTGAGGAGCGGCGCGAGCTCGAGATCATGTCGCGTGCGCAGACTATGCCGCATCGCATGGTCAGCCGTGCGAGGATCATCCTGGCTGTGGCTGATGGACAGACCATCGCCGCTGCGGCCCGCATAGGTGGGTGTGGACGGCGCATCGCGAGAAAGTGGGCGCAACGGTTCCGACTCAAGCGGATGGTCGGGCTGACCGATGAAGCTCGCTCTGGCCGACCGCCGGTTTTTCCCCCCGGCGGTGGCCGCGCATCTGGTCAAGCTCGCGTGCGAGCTGCCTGACCGTCGTACCGGCTCAAGCCGTGGCGAGTGCACCACTGGCTGAGCAGCAAGACTCCGCGGGATGAGGAGTTTCGTCGCAACGACGTATGTGATCTCTACACCCGAGATCTGGAGTCGCATGAGCGCGTCTTATGCGTCGATGAGAAGACCTCGCTGCAGCCGAGACCGAGAACGAGCGTCACACGCCCCGCGAAGCCTGGTGTACCGGTTCGCCTCGAGCACGAGTATCGGCGGCGCGGTGCGCTTCAGTTGCTTGCTGCCTTTGACACGCGGAGTGGTGCGGTCACCGGAATCTGTCGAAAACGGAAGCGTCAGGAAGAGTTCATCGAGCTTCTCGAAGTGATCGATCGCGATACTCCGAGTTCAGTGACGCTCGTCCATGTGGTCTGCGACAACTTGATCCTGCATCAGGGCAAGAAAGTACGAGCATGGCTCGCCGAGCATCCACGATTCCGCTTTCATTTCACTCCGGTTCATTGTTCGTGGATGAATCAAATCGAGCAATGGTTCTCGATTCTTCAGCGAAAACGACTCTCCGCTCCGAACTTCTCCAGCGTGGAGGAGCTTGAGCGCCGGATTCTCGACTTCATCTCCGAATGGAACGACGACGCACATCCGTTCCGCTGGTCGGAAGCCTCTTTCGCGAAGGTTCTCGGTACAGCCGACGCGTCGGTTCCCGCAGCGGCGTGAGACCCAGCGGACACTCACTTCCGGGGCGCTGTACTAAGCAGACCGCACTGGCTTCGCCAACGGAAACACAGCGGACCGCCGGCGTCCTCGCCGGCTGTCGCGCAGGCGTCCCGCGCCTGCGCCCTGGGCGGGGGAGTGGCGGCGCGGGACGCCGCCACGACAGCCGGCGAGGACGCCGGCGGTCCGCATCCGTTGGC
>DASPMO010000123.1:0-36642 GCA_035627015.1 Thermoanaerobaculia bacterium
CATTCTAATGTCAGATCAGCCGGCCCCTGGTGCTATGCGAATTGAGTGGCGCCCGGCAGAATGTATCCCTACGCTCGAGCGAGAAGGAGCACGCTATGGCATTTGCTTTTCCGGTCACCTGGGCGCCTCGACTCCGCAGCGTCCTGCGCATCGTCGCTGGACTGGTGTTCATGCTTCATGGCACGCAGAAGCTTCTGGGGTTTCCCGATCCGGGAGCCAAATTGTCGGCCCACGCCCCGGCGCTCATCAAAGCCGCGGGCATCATCGAGCTCGTTGGCGGCGCGCTCCTCGCCGTCGGCCTTCTCACCAGCATCGCCGCGCTGCTCGCCTCGGGGGAGATGGCGGTCGCGTACTTTAAGCAGCACGCGCCGGGCGGCTTCTGGCCCACGCTGAATGGCGGAGAGCTGGCGGTGCTTTACTGCTTCGTGTTTCTCTACCTGGCCTTCGCCGGTCCCGGGCCCTGGTCGATCGACGCGAGAATCGGACGCGGACGGCGCGTGAGTGCCCCTCTCGACCGCGCCTGAGCGTCGCCGGAACGCTTTGTCGCCTTCCACCGAACGCACGATATGAATACTCGCGCTCATCGGTGCGTAAACGGGCGGACTGACGCTACGTCGTACGGTCGAAGACTTCCAGTGCCGCCCCGAGCAGCAGGCCGGGCAGGCATAACAAAAGCCCTGCGACCGGAATCACGCCCCACCACATGCGTGCGGGAAACCGCCGGTCAATCAGCGCCTCGTCGGGTGCTTCCGGGCTGACATAGCACGTCGTGGTCGTACCCGGCTGATAGCGCTCGGCAGTGCGCCGCTTCGAGTCGTAGCCGCCAGGGCCATCGTCGTTGATCGCGTCGAAGCGGTGGGACGTGAAGGTGCGGTGATCGAAGGTGTAACGGTATCGGATGTCGAGTTGATGAACCGTCCGGCTTCCCACGCCGGATCGGCGCACCACCGCGCTCGACAGGATCTGACACTGCACCGGGGACCAACGCCGCGCGGCGATAATCATTCGAGCGGGTTCAGAAGGATCAGGTTCGCGTAGATGACGCAGAGCAACAAACCGGCGGCCGGCAGCGCGATGCAGCCGACGCGCTGCCCCATGGGTCTCCGCGCGGGAAGCGACTCCGTGGAGTGCGGCATGGCCATAGCGTAGCGCGTCGCGACTCGCCGGCTCCATGCGACCGGTAGCATCCGATGAGTTTTGGTCACTCCATGAAGGAGAGAAGAGATGCCGCAGGAGCTCCGCGAGACGAAGTCCATGACGCCGGTCTCCCCGGGAGGGACCCCGGGGGTGCCCGCGTCGTTCGAGGAGGCCTATCTGCGATTTGCTCCACTGTTGCGCAAGATTGCCGTACGCAAGTACGGCATCCCGCTCGCCGAGGCGGAAACGCTCGTCCATGACGTGTTCGCCACCTACTTCACCAACGCCGGCGAGGTGAACGACGTGCGGCCGTACCTCGTGGGCGGGATCTGCAACGCCGCCCGCCACTACCTGCGCAGGCGCGACGCGCGCGAGGCCATCTTCTGCGGGGAAGATCCCTGCGCCGCCAGCCCGTCCGAGTCGATCCTGCAGGAGGTCGAGCGCAAGCTCCTGCTCCGGCGCCTCCTGGCGCGGGTGGGCAGCCGCTGCCGGGAGCTGCTGCACCGCTACTACCTGGCCGGCGAGAGCACGCAGACGATCGCCGGCGCGCTGCACTTCAAGCCGATGACGGTGCTGATCTGCCTCGCAAAATGCCGGAAGCGGGCCCGCGCGGCATACGAGGCCATGACGGAGACGAGACCATGAGCCACATCCCTGAAGACGAACTGCTGCTGTACGCCATGCAGTCCGGCGCGCTCTCCGCCGGCCGCCGCGTTGAGATCGAGAGCCACCTGGCCACGTGCGCCGAGTGCCAGGAGAGGCACGACTTCCTGGCCATCCATGACGAGGGAGCGGTGGACGAGGCACTCATGGAGGAGGACACCTGGGAGCCCGTCTTCGGGTCGCCGACCTACGACGCGCTGATGGAGCACGGCGCGCGGGTCGCCGAGGAGGACCGCGAGGCCGAAGAGCTCCTCAGGTCTTACCTGGAGCATCCGATCCGAATCGCCTGGGATGCGCTCACGACGAAACGCCGCTACCGGACCGGCGGCGTCGTGCGAAAGCTGAACGCCGCCGCGCACGCCAACTACAAGAACAAACCACGCGTGGCGCTCACCTTCGCCGACGCGGCGATCTCCATTGCCGAGTTGCTGCCGGATGATATGTATCCCGCTCGTGCGGTGTACCAGTTGCGGGGTGCCGCATGGAAGGAGCGTGCGAACGCGCTGATGATCCTCGGCGAGTTTCCGCAGGCCCATGAGTCTCTGGATCGTGCCCAACGAGCGTACGCGAAGACACCGCACAGTGGTCTCGGACTCTCGATTGTGGCGCTGGTTCGTGCCGGCGTGCTGTACGCGCAGCTCCGACCCGACGAAGCGTTAGTGATGGCAGAGCGTGCGGAGCGTGGGTTCGCTCATGCCGGCGACGAAAAGCGGCGGATGGACGCTGCCTTTCTGCGAGCCAGCATCCTCTTCGAAGCAGGAGATCCGAACCGCGCGCTTCCGATCTTCCGCGGGATCATCGAGCATGGCGAAAACACACAAAACGAGCAGTGGATCGCGCTCGGCTCCTACGCCGCGGCAAACTGCGAGGTGGACCGCGGCGACATGGGGGAGGCCAGCATCCTCTTTCACCGGGCGCTGCGGACTTTCCGTAAGCAGGGTCCCGAGACGGAACGACTGCTGACGGAGTGGGGCATCGCTCGCGTCATTTTCCACGGTGGGAAGCTTCACGAGGCCATCAACCGTATGCGGGCCATCGCAGTCGAGCTCGAAAAGCGCGGAATGGCGACGTATGCCGCCTATGTCGGACTCGACATCGTAGAAGGCCTCCTCGCGTTGAATCATCCGAAAGAGATCGTGGAGCTTGCGCAACGCTTATTCTCCGCGTTCACCAAGGCGGGCATGCTCACGGGGGCGCTTTCCGCCCTTGCGTACCTGAAGGAGGCCGCCGCCACGAATCGTCTGACCAGGCAGGATGTAGCTGCCGTGCGTACGTTTCTGCAACGCGTCGAGCGGCAGCCATCCTTACAATTCGTGCCGCCGCCACGGCCTCCCGAAGATCGCATATAAAAACCGTCGCCTTCGGTCACCCCTGAACGCGAGGGGACCCTCCCGAACCGCCGGCCGGAAGCCGGCGAAGGAGGGCTTATGCGACGTGTATCTACGGCGGGAGCTGTCTTCACACTTCTCGCCATTCTCATCACCCCTGCGGTCTTCGCCGACGATCCACCACCCGGTACCGAGCCGCCGCAGGTTCGGATCGCGCCGCCGGGCGGTGTTTCGGCCACCGACGAGTCACCATCGATGTTCGAGCTGCTCTGGGTCTGGTTGCGGGTGCGCATCGGCCCGCCCATCGGCTGAGACACCTGCTCGCGCGATGGGTCGAAGCCGGACCCATCGCGCGCCGAGTGCCTCGAATCCCGCCGATGACGCGGTAGGGGAGAGGTCTGCCCCGGCCTCTCCTCGGCGTGGCCACGACACGAAGAGAGCGGAACCGCACCTTCACCCACGCTCACCGGCAGCGGCTCGATCGTGCCGTCGCGCACTATCTCGACGACTGTTACGCGAACAAGACGGCCGCGCGCGTGTCCGAGCTCGCCGCCTTCCTGGAGCGCAGCCCCGACTACCTGTCGCGCACCGCGGCCTCCATCATCGGCATGTCTCTCCGCGGCTACCTCCGCAAAAAGCAGATCGAGGAGGCCGAGCGGCTCATCACCCGCACCCCGCTCCCCATGCAGGAGATCGCCCTCCATGCCGGCTTCGGCACCATCTCCACCTTCTACCGCTGCTTCAAGCAGGTGCACGGGGTGCCGCCGGGGGAGTTTCGTGCAGTCAGAAAATGACAAGCCTGCGCGGCCTCCGGCACGCTCACGACCCTTCGCCGGGCGGCCGCCGCGCGACGTGGTGACGGCACGCCGAGCGCATCGTCGCCGGCAGCCAGATCTCGGGCGTGGCGTCGGCGTGCGCCGCGTGCAGGCTGCTCAGCAGCACCTCGTGAGCGAGCTGCTCGGCATCCTCCGCCGGAATGCCGTACTCCTCGATGCCGATCGACCGAAGCCGCTCGGACCACGTTTTATAGAACTGGGCTGGATCGCTGCCGTGCATCTGCGGGAAGTAGATGGGCACGGGTGGATGCGTGTCAATAAGACGCGTATACGTTGCTATTCGCGGCAGGGGTCTTTTCATGGCGCACCTCTCCATGAGAAATCCATGAAACCCGAATATCCGGCCACCTTCGCGACCCCACATTGACGGGATGGTGCACTACGGCGGTATCCGGCCATGAAGCTGTCTTCACTGATCGCCATACAGGATGATCGCGGCGCCGGCGAGGCAGACGGCGGCGCCGGCGTAGTCGGTCATGCGCGGCGCGGTCCGTTCGACGACGGCCATCCAGGCGAGCGAGCTGACGATGTAGATCCCGCCATAGGCGGCAAACGCCCGGCCGGCGAATGCCGCATCGACGCGGGTGAGCGCGACCGCGAAGACGAGCAGGCTGGCGGCGCCGGGCGCGAGCCACCATGCACTGCGGCCGAGCCGGAGCCACATCCAGGCGGCATAGCAGCCGGCGATCTCGCACGCGGCGGCAACGAGGAACCAGGCGACGTTCGGCATCCGCCGATTATCGACGGTCCAGTCCCAGCTCGGCGGCGATGAACGCCTTCACGTCGGGACCGCCGTCCAGGCGCAACGCCAGGGGGCCGAACGCCGGCAGCTCGACGTGGAAGTCGACGGCCGGACAGCAGCGCGACTCGTCGGCCACCCATTCGGCCAGCTCGGCAACGGAGAGGTGCGCCCGATCGACGGTGAAGCGGTAGCCGTCCGTCAGCTCCTCGCGCGACGCGTGCTCGAGCAGGCGCCGGGTCACGGCTTCGTGACGCGCGCGCTGCTCCCGGGTGAGCGCGTTCATGTTGCAGGCGAGGAGGCGCGGCGGATGCGCGGTGAGCTCCGGAATCGGCATGGTGGTTTTCTCCTGCCGTGCAACGTAAGACTTCAAGTACGCTTGAAGTCAAGAGGTCCGGCATGGAAATGACCGTCGGCGAGCTCGCGAAGCGGGTAGGACTGGCCGCCTCCACGATCCGCTATTACGAAGAGGTCGGGTTGCTGCCGCGCGCGGCGCGCGCGAGCGGCCGTCGCGTGTTCGACGACGCGACGCTGCTGGAACGCCTGCAGGTGATCGCGTTCGCGAAGGAGGCCGGCTTCTCGCTGGGCGAGATCCGCCAGCTCTTCAACGGCTTCGCGAGCGATACTCCCGCCGGAGTGCGGTGGCAGAAGCTCGCCACGGCGAAACTGGCGGAGATGGAAGCTCTCGGCGTGGCCGTGGCCCGCGCGGCCGCGCGGTGAGCCGCGATCAGGATAACGACGTTCCGCATCGCTCGGCGATTCGGCGAGCCAGTGTCAAAAAGTCGTCGTATGCATTGCGGGTGGCCTCCACATGAGCTCCGATCGCGCCGTCGGCAGGCTTGAGCGTGAACACCGGCTTGCGTGCTTCCATGGCCATCGGCATGAGGCTTCGGTAGTGCTTCAGCATGGCCAGACAATAGGGATCTGTGCCCGCGGGCGGCGCACCGGCCGGATTCTCGGCGAGAACGGCCTCGCGATACGCAGCCGGGAATCGATCGATCCAGCGCTGATACGCCTTCGGTGGACGGTTTTCGCGCATGCCGTGCTGCATGACGACATATCCAAGAGGCTCGATGCGTCCGGGCGGGAGATCGAGCGAGGGATCCGGATTTTTGTCGAGCAGTTCCATCCAGCTCGTCCGCCACGACCGAAGAGACGGACCGAGATTGCGCAAAGCCTGCAGCGAGAAGAGATCCGGGCCCAGAGGAATCACGACATACTCACTGGCAATCAAGGCGGCGCGGTTGATGGCGCCCAGGTTCGGGCCGACATCGATCAGCACCCACGTCGCGGAGAACTTCCTCGCGGCGGACCGCACTCCCCGATAGAACGCGCTCATGGTGCGGAACGCGGACTCGTCGCGGTTATGGCTGCGCGGCCACGCGTCGGACAGTTTGTCCTCGAACGTGGAGAGCGCCAGGTCGCCGACGATGAGCCCGAGACGCGGCATGACCGCCTCGATGTGCGGCGTGAGCACGTCACCCACTCCACGGCTGATCGGCCGCAACGCGCCAAAGATCGTGTCCGGGTGCTCGCCGGCCGGCCAGAGAGACTCGAGACAGTCCTCATTCAGGAACATGCTGGTGAGCTTCGCCTGCGGGTCGAGATCGACCAGCAGGACCGTCTCTCCGCGATCGGCGAGCATGTACGCGAGGTGGTAGACGAGCGTGGTCTTCCCGACACCGCCTTTGTTGTTGAAGAAGGCGACGGTCTTCACGTGCGTCTCCTGACCGTGGCCAGCACGTATCCCGCGTCGAACTGGAACTCGGCCGGCGGGCTGCCGTTTGCCGCGAGCGCGTCCTGCGCTCGTAGCACGCCGCGTCCGTAGCGATTCACGTAGCCGAGCGCCTTGAGAGCCTCGGCGACCACAGGGTTGCGGTAGCTGGTCTGGCGGGGAAAGTTCTGCGGCGATGCTTCGCCATAGAGGCCGCCGGGACTCTGGATCTCGACGCGGTCGTTGAGCCATGTGATGCGCAGCGGGGCGGTGGATGCGTAGTCGCGGTGCATCACCGCGTTCATCAACAGCTCGCGCACGGCGACGCGCGGAAACGACTCCACGGTCCGTTCGCGCAGCGTGCTCGTGGCTACCGGAAACTGGGCCAGTTGCGCATCGACCTGCGCGTCGAGCTCGCGCAGGACCGACAGCAGGTCCCCGAAGATCTCGCGGTCGTTGATCACGTCGCCCGCCAGCGAATCGCCGTCCACACGCAGGAACTGGATATACGCGCCAGGAAGCCACTGCCGGACGTCGAGGCCGAACAAAAGAATGCCGGCGTTGGTCGGACAGCCATTGCGAAGGTCGAAGAAGCGCAACGACGCGAGCTGTTCTTCTTCCGACCGGTGGTTTTCCTCGATCACTTCGGGAGCAATGGCTTGGCTTCGGTATCCGATGAGGAACAGCGACATCGACAGGTCTGCGATCGTGCTTCCCAGCGCCGGCTGCGCGTCGAACGTTTTCGCATGCGACACGCGCCGCTCGATCAGCAGCCGCTCTTCGTGCTCGGTGGCATAGCCGCGGCGCGGGCCGATGCGGATACACGTTCGTCCTCGATACCGAACGGGCGGAAGAGGAGACGGTTGAACGGTGACCACCGCTGCTTCGCCGTCCGCGGTCACGACCTTTTCGACGGACAGCGCCGGCAGCGGCTGAACGTTGCCGTCATCGCGCAGCGCTCCGAGGTTCCGGAGCAGTTCGTCCGTCACTTGGATTCCGGCGAAGGTGCCGGAGTCATTGACGCCGATGACGAGGTAGCCCGGCTGTCCGTGGCCTGGCAGGTCGTTCGAGAATGCGCAGACGGCCTCCGAGAACTTCTCCGTATTCGTCGTCGAGATCGTGAGCTCGACACGGTCGGCTTCATGGTTCGCGATCAGCGCGCGAAGTTCCTGTTCGTTCATCGGATAGCCGCGTGGATCTTACCGCGCCACTCCGTCGCGAGCGGGGACGGGGGCTCACCGCGGCGTATGCCGCGCCAGGAACTCCCGCACGATCGGCTCGATCGAGTCGGAGGCCACGTTGAAGATGCGGTCGGCGTGGTAGTTCCCCTCGATGTCCAGGAGGTGCAGCTCCTTCGGCTCGTGCGCGGCCTCGTAGAGCGCCACCGAGTGCGAGTGCGCGATCAGCCAGTCGTTCTTCACGTGGATAAAGCAGACCGGGACGTGCACGTCGCAGATGTCGTCGAGGGCGCGCAGCTTGGCGCACTTGCGCACGTTCCAGACGAACTTCGGCGTGCGCAGCGCCTGCGACAGCGCGATGTGCCGGTGCATCGTGAACGGGTTCAGGCGCGGCGTGATCATGGCGAAGTCGGCCACGGACGAGATCAGCAGGATCGACCGGACCGGCAGCTCCGGGTGCCGCGCCACCGTCGAGATGGCGATGGCCCCGCCGTACGAGAAGCCGACCAGCGTCACCGAGCTGACGGTCCGTACCTGGTCCAGCAGGTCGCGCACGACGGCGTCCACGTCGTGATGCTCGTGCTGGTTGAAGCCGTACGTCCCCTCGCTGTTGCCGTGTCCGCGCGGATCCATGACCACCGCCCGGTAGCCCTGGTCGACGAGGAAATGGGCCAGCCGGACCATCGAATGATGGCGCCGGTCGCGCCAGAACCCCGGCACCACCACCACCGCCGCCGGCGACGGGGCGTCGTAGACGTCGTAATGGATCGCCGTACCGTCAAATGAGACGGTCCGGGCGTGATGCGGGTCAGGATATGAGTGAATCGCAGTCAAACTACTGCTTGACATTGTCGAGCCTGTTCTTATGATAGCGCCGTCGCGAAGGCGAGTCCTGCGCCTTCCATGCCCCCCGGAAACAATCGGATTCGAGAATCAGATCGGGAGATCTGAAAAAGTGAAGGAGATATCTGCAATGAAGAAGTCCCTCGTCGTGACCCTGCTCGTCCTCGTCGTCCTCTCCCTGTTCGCCGTCGGCTGCAAGAAGGAAGAGGCCGCCACCGACACCGCCGCCACCGACACGTCCATGACCAGCGGCGACACCGCCATGAGCGACACCATGGCCACCGACACCGGCCTGACCACCGGCACCGACACGATGGCCACCGACACGATGGCTACCGACACGTCGGCCACGACCGCCACCGAGACGTCGTCGACCACCGCCACGACCACGACCTAGTCTTTTTTCCGCCCGCGGAAACGAGCGCCCCGCCACCCGGCGGGGCGTTTTGTTTTTGGGCGACTTCCTGCCTGCTGGCATCCGTGTTGCTCCTCACTTCGCGGGTTCTCCTTCGCGGCGCCTTGCGCCGCATGCAAAACGGACATAGTGCATTTGCGGTGAAAAGAACGGCAAGGAGGTGACGCCGGCACTCAGAGTACGCATTCGACTGGGAGCTCGACCAACCGAATACGACAAAAACAAGAAATGAGGATTTGAAAGCATGGCCAAGAAACTGCTCACTTTGCTCGCGATCGTGGCGCTCGTCGCCACCGTTGCCTGCCAGAAGAATGAAACGACCACCGACACGGCCGGCACCGACACCGGCGCCACCGACACCTCGATGACCGCCGGCACGACCGACACCGGTTACGGCGCCACCGACACCGGCATGACCACCGGCACCGACACGATGTCCACCGACACGATGGGCACGGGCGGCACGATGACCGACACGTCGGGCACCGGCACGACCGGCACCGACACGTCCGGCACGGGCGGCACCGGCACGGGCGGCACGACCACGACCTAGTCGTCGCGTTTCGCACTCTCGTGGGGCGGGCTGAAGCCCGCCCTACGTTTTTTTTGCCACGTAGTCGCGAAACAGGAGCTCGTACACGCGCCGCGTCTCCGCCTCGAGCTGCGCGCGGTCGCCGCTGTTGTCGATCACGTAGTCGGCGAAGCGCAGCCGCTCCTCGCGCGGCAACTGGTTGACGATGCGGCGCTCCACTTCCTCCCGCGCCAGGCCGCGGGCGATTCCGCGCTCGACCTGCACTTCCGGCCGCACGTCGACGATGACCAGTCTGTCGTAGCGCTGCCGTCCCCCCGACTCGATCATCAGCGTGGCCTCGACGACGGCGATGCCTTCCTCGAATCGTGCGAGCCGCTCCTCGGTCTCGGCGATGACGATCGGATGGATGAGCGCGTTGAGCTTCTTCGCCTCCTCCGCGCTGGAGAAGGCGATGTTCGCGAGCTGCACGCGGTCGACTGTCCCGTCGTCGCGCAGGATGCCGCGGCCGTAGGTGGCGATGAGTGCGGTGTGGCCGGCGCGTCCCGGCTCATAGAGCTCGGCCACGAGGCGGTCGGCGTCGATGGTGTGGCAGCCGAGCGCCGCCAGCAGCTCGCGCACGGTCGACTTCCCCGAGGCGATGCCGCCGGTCAGGCCGGTGCGGAGAATCATCCCCGTCTCCGCTGCGCCGCGGTGACGGTGTTCTGCATCAGCATGGCGATGGTCATCGGGCCGACGCCGCCCGGCACGGGAGTGATCCACGACGCGCGCTCCTTCGCCCGCGCAAAGTCGACGTCGCCGAGGAGCACGGAGCCGTTCTTCTCGAGGAGGCGCGTCTTGTCGGGATCGTGCGCGAGCCGCTCCGCGAATTCGAGCCCGACGCGGTTCATGCCGACGTCGATGACGATCGCTCCCGGCTTGACGAAGTCGTCGGTGACGAAGATGGGGCGGCCGATGGCGGCCACGAGGAGGTCCGCCTGGCCGGCGATCGACGGCAGGTCGCGTGTCTTCGAGTGGCAGATCGTCACCGTGGCGTTGCGCTGCAGCAGCAGCGCCCCCATCGGCTTGCCGACGATGTCGCTGCGCCCGATCACCACCGCGTGCTTTCCCTCGATCGGCTCGCCGGTCGACTCGATGAGCCGGATCACGCCGGCGGGCGTGCACGGCACGAGCGTCGGACGCCCGAGGTGGAGCATGCCCACGCTGACGGGATGAAAGCCGTCCACGTCCTTCGCGGGATGAATGGCGTCGATCACTTTCTTCGCGTCGATCTGCCTCGGCAGCGGGAGCTGGACGAGGATGCCGTCGACGGCGTCGTGGCGATTGAGGCGGTCGATCTCGGCCAGCAGCTCCCCCTCGGACATCGACTCGGGGAAGACCAGCTCCGTCCCTTCGAGTCCCAGCTCGCGCGCCTTCTTGGCCTTGTTGCGGACGTAGATCTCGGAGGCAGGATCGCTGCCGACGCGCACGGCCACGAGGCCCGGCCGCAGGCCGGTGCGGGCGATGGCCTCGACCACTTCCTGCTCGATCTGCTGCGCGACGGCCTTGCCGTCGATGAGGCGCGCGGTCACGGGGCGGCTTGTACCATTCTGGAGTGCGGCAGCGCCAGCTGCCGCTTTCCATGCGGCAGCCGCAGCTGCCGCGGGCGGGCGGAGGCTGGCGCCTCCGCATCGAGAGCGGCAGCTGGCGCTGCCGCACTCCAGAGGGAATGAACTGCTTGACGCCGGTTGTTCGGCAGTGTTACCGTTTTGACCCTTTCCCCTGAGGGAAGGTGTGTTTCGTCTTTGTATTGATCGGTCGGTGTTTGCGGTCCACACCTGCGCCGCCCGGTTCCAGGCAGTTCCTGTCAGTTGTCTCGCTGTCCGTCCACGAGCCCCGCGGACAAGGATGACGACCGACGACCGACAACGAGTTTTCAGGGAGAGTCATGCGTACCTATTTCCCCAAGCAGGGTGACATCGAGCCGCGCTGGTTTGTGATCGACGCGGAAGGGCAGGTCCTGGGCCGTCTGGCCACGGCCATCGCCAACATCATTTCCGGCAAGGCGAAGCCGACGTACACGCCGTTCCTCGACACGGGCGATCACGTGATCGTGATCAACGCCGAGAAGATCCGGCTGACGGGCAAGAAGGAGACGGACAAGATCTACCGTCACCACTCGCTCTATCCGGGCGGCCTGAAGGAAAAGGCGGCTCGTTTCGTGCGCGCCGAAAAGCCGGAGCACATGATCGAAGAAGCAGTGTGGGGCATGCTGCCGAAGAACAAGATCGGCCGCAAGATGCTGAAGAAATTGAAGGTTTATCGCGGAACCAACCACCGTCACCAGGCCCAGAAGCCCGAGACGCTGCAGGTCGGCGAGTAATCACAGGAGGATTCCTTGGCTTTGGTCGAATACTACGGAACGGGACGACGGAAGACGTCGACGGCGCGCGTACACATCCGTCCGGGAGCGGGTGCGATCACGATCAACCGCCGCCCGATGGACGAATACTTCGGCAATGAAGTGCTGAAGATGATCATCCGGCAGCCTCTCTCGCTGACCGAGACCGTCGACAAGTTCGACATCGTCATCACGGTCGACGGCGGCGGCCCGAGCGGTCAGGCGGGCGCCATCCGCCACGGCATCTCGCGCGCGCTGCAGGTCTACAACACCGAGCTGCGCAAGCGTCTCAAGAAGGCCGGCCTCCTCACGCGCGACCCGCGCATGAAGGAGCGCAAGAAGTACGGACAGAAGGGCGCCCGCGCCCGCTTCCAGTTCTCCAAGCGCTAGTCGGTCCCATGGTTCGGTTGCTCTAGAGTTCGTACGAAGACAGGAGCGTCGCCAGCTCCTGTCTTTTGTTTTTCAGGCGCAGTACTCATTTTCAATTTTCAAATTCAAAGGAGGGTTCACTTGGCGGTCTCTATTACGATGAAAGAGCTTTTGGAAGCTGGCGTGCACTTCGGTCATCAGACCAAGCGCTGGAATCCCAAGATGAAGAAGTACATCTTCGGGAAGCGCAACGGGATCTACATCATTGACCTGCAGAAGACGCTCAAGCTCTTCAAGGAAGCTTCCGCGTTCATCTCCGGCCTCGCGTCGGAGGGGAAACGCATTCTCTTCATTGGCACCAAGCGCCAGGCGCAGGATGCCATTCTCGAGGAGGCCAATCGCTGCGGCATGTTCTACGTGAACAACCGCTGGCTGGGCGGCACCCTGACGAACTTCACGACGGTCCGCAAGTCGATCGAGCGCCTCAAGGAGATCGAGTCGCTCCTGAACGACGCCGAAAAGGAAATGTCGAAGAAGGAGCGCGCTGCTCTCGACAAGGAGCGCGACAAGCTGCAGAAGAACCTCATCGGAATCCGCGAGATGGACGGCCTTCCGGATGCGCTCTTCGTGATCGATCCGAAGAAGGAGTACATCGCGGTGCAGGAAGCGAAGAAGCTGGGCATCCCGGTGGTGGCCATCGTCGACACGAACTGCGACCCGGAAGACATCGACTATGTCATCCCGGGCAACGACGACGCCATCCGCGCGATCCGTCTGTTCACGACGAAGATCGCCGACGCGGTCCTCGAGGGCTACAACCTCGCCGAGGAGCGCTACATCGGGGTCGCGGACAAGGGCGATGCCGCCGGCAGCAATGCCGACGAGTCGCAGCCGCCCGCCGAGCTCGCCGCCGAGCAGATGCAGGCCGCTCCCGCGGTCTGACCGTCGCTGCGAGGACGAGCGCTCCGCGCTCGTCCTCTTCGCTCCCGTTGCTGGTTGCCGGTTGCTGGTTCGTGGTGCCGTGACGCGGGACCGCCCAGCAACCAGTAACCAGCAACACAGCAACCATCAAAGAGAGGTTCATCAATGTCGATCAATCCCCAGATGATCAAGCAGCTTCGCGAGCAGACCGGCGCCGGCTTCGGCGACGTCAAGAACGCGCTCACCGAGGCCAATGGAGACATGGAACAGGCCGTGGTCATCCTTCGCAAGAAGGGTCTGGCCGCGGCGGGCAAGAAGGCCGGCCGCGTGACCGCGGAAGGCACGATCGCCGCGCGCGTGGACGGCAACAAGGGCGTGCTGGTGGAGGTCAACTGCGAGACCGACTTCGTCGGCCGCAATGAGCTCTTCCAGAAGTTCGCCGCCGAGGTGGCCGGCGCCATCGCCCAGAGCAGCGCCTCGACGGTCGAGGAGTTCCTGGCCGAGAACTGGCCGGGCACGAGCGAGCCGGTGAGCCAGAAGGTGGCCGAGCAGATCGCCTCGATCAAGGAGAACATCTCCATCCGCCGCTTCGCCCGCTACGAGGCGCCGGCGAGCGCGCGCATCGGCACCTACATCCACGGCGGCGGCAAGATCGGCGTCATGGTGGAAGTGGTGGCCGAGGGGTGCGACGGCAACACCGTCGTCGACGAGGTGGCCAAGGACGTGGCCATGCACGTCGCCGCGGCCGAGCCGCGCTTCCTGCGCCGCGAGGACGTGACGCAGAAGGACCTCGACACCGAGCGCGAGATCGCCCGCGACGCGGCCGCAAAGTCCGGCAAGCCCGAGAACATCGTCGAGAAGATGGTGCAGGGCAAGATGGAGAAGTTCTACGCCGAGAACTGCTGCCTCGAGCAGGCCTACATCAAGGACGACAAGCTCACCGTCTCGAAGTACCTCGAGAGCCGCGGCAAGGAAACCGGCTGCCAGCTCTCGGTGACCCGCTTCACCCGCTACAAGCTGGGCGAGGGCATCGAGAAGCGCTCCGAGGATTTCGCCGCGGAAGTGGCCAGCTACATGAAGCAGTGAACGGTTGGCAGTTGACGGTTGGCGGTTGGCGGGAGACGCCGGCCGCCACGGGACGGGCGGCTTTCGGGCCGCCTTTTTTCATGCGCCTGCATCCGGGCCCGTCTCCCTCGCCAACCGCCAACCGCCAACCGCCAACCTTCTGATATAACCCGCCTCGCATGCCCGAGCCCAAGTACGAGCGCATCCTTCTCAAGCTGTCCGGCGAAGCATTGATGGGGGGGCGGCGCTCCGGCATCGACTCCGATGTCCTGGCCGCCGTCGCCGACGAGATCGCCGAAGTGCAGCAGATGGGGGTCCAGGTCGCGATCGTCATCGGCGGCGGGAACATCTTCCGCGGCGTGACCGGCGCGACGCAGGGCATCGACCGCGTGGCCGGCGATCACATGGGCATGCTGGCCACGGTCATCAACGCCCTGGCGCTGCAGGATGCGCTCGAGCGCCGCGCCATCCCCACGCGCGTCACCACCGCCATCACCATGGCCGAGGTGGCCGAGCCGTTCCTCCGCCGCCGCGCCATCCGCCATCTCGAAAAGGGACGCGTGGTGATCTGCGCCGCCGGCACCGGCAATCCGTTCTTCACCACCGACTCCGCCGCCGCCCTGCGCGCCGCGGAGCTGAAGTGCAACATCATCTTCAAGGCCACGAAGGTGGACGGCATCTACACTGCCGATCCGGCCAAGGACCCGAACGCGGTGCGCCTGCCGCACGTGACCTACCAGCGCGTGCTGGCCGAGCGGCTGGAGGTGATGGACGCCGCGGCCATCGACCTGGCCCGCGGCAGCTCGATTCCGATCTATATTTTCTCGCTGCGCGAGAAGGGCAACATCAAGAGGGCGCTGCTGGGCGAGGATGTGGGCTCGATCGTGTGCGATGAAGTTGCGTAACGAGCGATGAACGATGAGCGATGAGCGATGAACGACCGTTGCTCATCGCTCATCGCTCATCGTTCATCGCTCATCACTCATCTCTGAGGTAACTATGCCGATCAATGCTGTGATCAACGACGTGAAGCACCGGATGGACAGCTCCATCCAGTCGCTGCACGCGCACTTCAAAACCCTCCGCACCGGACGCGCGAACGCGGCCATGCTCGACAGCATCCATGTCGACTACTACGGCACGCCGACGCCGCTGGCGCAGGCGGCCAGCATCAAGGTGCCGGAGCCGGCGCTGCTGGTCGTCGAGCCGTGGGACAAGTCGATGGTCGGGCCGATCGAGAAGGCCATCCGCACCGCCGATCTCGGCTTCAATCCCGCCTCGGACGGCAAGGTCATTCGCGTGCCGGTGCCCGTCCTCACCGAGGAGCGCCGCAAGGAGCTGGTGAAGAAGGCCCACGTGATGGCCGAGGAGGCGCGCACCGCCATCCGCCAGGTGCGCCGCGACGGCAACGACAAGCTCAAGAAGATGCTCAAGGGCCACGAGATCTCCGAGGACGATGAGAAGCGCGCCCTCGACGAGATCCAGAAGCTCACCGATCGCCACATTGATGAAGTGGCGAGTGTGCTGAAGGGCAAAGAACAGGACATCATGGCGGTGTGACGCTCGCCGCGACGCCGAATTGAAAATTGAAAAAGTGAGAACCGCGCGATGATCTCCCCGTTTTTTCAATTTTCAATTTTCAATTTTCAATTCTTCAACCCGGCGGGCGCAGCATGAGCGGCGTCGTCGTCATCGTCCCCGCCGCCGGCACCGGCTCCCGCTTCGGCTCCGGCGTTCCCAAGCAGTTCCAGCCGCTGGCGGGCAAGCCGCTCGTGCAGCATGTGATCGAGCGCTTCCTGCTCGACGAGCACGTGACCCGCGTGATCGTGCCGGTGGCCGAGGTGCTGCTGGCGTCGGTGAAGAACAGCGAGCGCGTGTCGTTCGTCGCCGGCGGCGCCACGCGCCAGCAGTCGGTGATCAACGGGCTCGCCGAGGCGGACGAGGCGGAGCTGATCGCGGTGCACGACGCCGCGCGTCCGCTGTTCAGCCCCGCGATCTTTCACGCGGTGATCGCGGCCGCGCGCGAGGCGGGGGCGGCGCTGCCGGTCATCCCGGTGGCGGACACGATTCACGTGATGAATGAGGACGCCACGGTGGCGCAGACGCTCGACCGGGCCATGCTCGGCGCCGCGCAGACGCCGCAGTGTTTCCGCGCCGAGATCCTGCGCGAGGTGCTCGAGCGCGCCGCGCGCGAGCAGATCGAGGGGACGGACGAGGCGGGCCTGGCGGTGCGCTTCGGCTACACGGTCCGCGGCGTGCCCGGCGATCCGCGCAACCTCAAGATCACCGTCCCCGAGGACCTCGAGCTGGCCGAGTCGTACCTGCGCCAGTGGAGCGAGACGTGATTCGGGTCGGGCAGGGGATCGACGTCCATCCGTTCGACGCCGGTCGTCCGCTCGTCCTCGGCGGGGTGCGCATCAGCGAGACGGGCGGCCTTTCCGGCCACTCCGACGCCGACGCGGTGCTGCACGCCATCACCGACGCGCTCCTCGGCGCCCTCGGCGCGGGGGACATCGGCCACTACTTCCCGTCGAGCGACGAGCGCTGGCGCAACGCCGACTCCGCGCGTTTCGTGCACGAGGCCATGCACATCCTGAAGGACAGGAATGCCGCGCTGGCGAATGTCGACGTGACGATCGTCGCGCAGCAGCCGAAGCTCGCGCCGCACCGCGAGGCCATGGTCTCCTCGATTGCGAAGCTGCTCGAGCTGCCCGAGGGCCGCGTGAACGTGAAGGCCACGACGACCGATCATCTCGGCTTCATCGGCCGCGCCGAAGGGATCTGCGCGATGGCCATCGTCGCAATCGAGCTCGGCTGAAGTAGTAATAAACGGCAGCGTACTTCGTCTCGACTGACGCGCCCGAGCCTCGTGCCTACTCTGATCGAGTGTCACTCGAGGCTCGGAGACCGCGGCTGCTTGTGGGGCCGCCGCGGCCTCTTCCCATCAACGAATATCGGCACCCCACGCGCGACGTGCCGATCATCAGGGAGAACGTCATGAAGAGTCTGCGGTTCGCTCTTACCCTCGTCGCTGCGCTTGTCCTCGGCGCTCCGCCATCCGCCCAGGCCGATACCGTCTGCAATTTCTACCAGAACCGCTATGCGGGCTATTACGCGGACTGCGGATGCAACGCATGTGGCGGGTGGGCGAGCCACGCCTGTACCGAGTGCGTGGACACGGAGACCGGCGCTTCGTGTCATGCCGACGGCTACAAGCTGTGCCCGATGAAGCGGATTCCGATGTAAGGGGTGGAACCGCGAGGGGCCGCCGCGCCGGCGGCTCCTCGCCTCGGAGCACTATGAACATCAAGCGTCTGTCCTCATTGCCGTTCCTCGCGGCGCTGGCGTTTTCGTCGCACGCCGCCATGACGATGCACGTCGTCAGCAACGCCTCTCTTTTCGATGGCGTCATCGCCCGCGACGTCCGCTGGGCCGGGCCGGGCGAGGTCTACGTGAGCCTCGGCAAGCGCGGCGCGATCCGCACGCGCGTCGATTCGACCGTGCATTTCACCCCGGTCATGCCGGCCGGCGAGCACGGCGGGTTTCCCCTCACCGGGAGGATTGCCGCGGCGCAGAAGCATCTCGTCGTGGCCTCGCCCCTGGGGGGCGTGGGATGGATCCCTCTGGCTACCAACGGCGCGCGCCCGGTCGGGCACAGGCCGCTGCTGTCGGTCATGGACATCGATGCCCGCGGCGACCGCGTGGCCGTCCTCGGCGCCGACAGCGGGAAGGTGCAGGGGCTGGCCCGCGACGGCACGATCGCCTGGGTGGGCTCCCTCTCGAAGTCGATGAGCGACATGCGCCCGCTGATGAAGGGGCGCTCCAAGCCGGGCGGGAAGGACATGGCCCGCTGCAGCATCCTGGAGACCGGCTCCATCCGCTTCATGCCGGACGGCTCGCTCATCGTCGTTCCCGGCGTGGAACCGGGCGTGTTCCGCTACGACGCCGCCGGAAAGCTCGTGCAGACGTGGGACAGCGATCCGCTCGGCATCATCGACGACTGCTGGATCGGCGACAAAGAGCTGGAGCTCGTGGCGCGCGACTTCGGGAAGCGCATCGACTGGCTGGCCACGAAGGTCACGGTGGACGACATCCTGCCGCTGCCGGGCGGACCGGGCCTCCTGCTGCGGCGCGTGGAGAAAGGCGTGACGAAGTGGGACCTCGTGCGCCTGCCGTATCAGGGGAGGATGGAGCGGGTGGCGCTGCCGGTGACGATGCCGCATCCACGCGCGCATGTGCGCGGCGACGTGCGCGGCAACCAGGTGGTCCTGCTCGCGTTCGAGGATCCGCTGCCGGGCCAGCGGCCACTGGCACCGCCGCGACTGGTAGTCCTCTCCATCGCAGGGCAATGAGAGCGGCAGCCGCGGTTCTCGTGCTCCTTTTTTCGGCGAGCGTGCGCGGCGATGAGCCGGCGCTGCAGCTGCTCATCGCCCGCGCCGACGGCACGCACGCGGCGGCGAAGCTCCCGCTGAGCGGCGACGAGCTTCGCGGCGCCGAGCATCTCTGGGCGTGGAGCGATCGCCATGCGCCGCGGAAGCTGAAGCCGATGACGGACGGCGCGCAGATCGCCGCGGAGCTCGGGCGCTCGCAGTCGCGAGCTCTCGACGTGCGGGTGCGCGGCTGGTCGCGCGCCGAGGAGCTCGCGTCGTTGCGCGTGATCGCCGCGCCGGCGGAGATGTGGGAGAGCGTGCCGGAGCCGTTCCTGCCGGCCTTCCCCGTGTCGAAGGAGGGACGGGTCACGCTGGCCGTGCGCGATCCGATGCGCGTGCGCATCGTCGGCGACGGAGTGGGCACGCTGTGGGAGCCGGTGGGCCGCTCCGCGAAGGCGATCGACGTGGCGCTGCGGCGGCCGGTCGCGGATGCGGAGCTGAAGCTGCTCGCTCACGACGGCACGCCGGTGCGGCGCGCGTTCGCCACGGTCATGTACACGCGCCGCGGCGAGGCGCAGCCGCGGTTCCAGGCGCAGTTCGCCGCGGACGATCGCGGCACGATCCGCATTCCGTCGCTCCCCGAGGCGGAAGTGCTCGCGCTGATGCTCATCGGCGGCGACGGCGCAGAGCCGCGGATGCTCTCCGGCACCGCCGCGGAGCTGACCCGCGAGCTCCGCCTGCAGCGCGGCGGGCAGCTCCGCGGCCGCTTCGTCGACGAGGAGAACCGTCCGCTGCCAGGCGTGAGCGTGGAGGCCGAGGGGTGGATCTCGCCGGACGCGCCCGCGGCGTCGCGCGGCGAGGCCGTGAGCGACGAGAGCGGGCAATGGGCGGTCGGAAACCTGCCCGGCCGCGACGTCATCGTGCGCGCGTCGATGAAAGGGCGGGCGACGTTCCGCAAGAGGGTCAAGCTCGATGGCGGCAAGGTAGACCTCGGCGTCGTTCCGTTGCTTCCGTCGCCCGACGTCACCATCGCCGTCGTCGACACGGACGAGCAGCCGCTCGCCGGCGTCAGCGTCACGACCGACAGCGGGTTCGAGGGGAAAACGAACAAAGCCGGCGTGGTGGCACTGACCGGCCTTCTCGCGGACGAGGCCACCGCGATTACCGTCGCGGCGAAAGGCTTCGTGAAACGCACCGTGTCGCTCGCGCCGCCGCTGCCGAAGGAAGAGCAGGTCGTGCTCGAGCGCGCCTTCTCGATCGCCGGGAAGCTGGTGACCGACGACGGCACTCCGGTCTCCAACGCGATCGCCGTCATCACCGCGGGCACGAGCTACCGGCGTCTGCATGTCGATCCGGACGGCTCCTTCGACTTCGATGCGGACGTGGGGAAGGAGCTCGAGCTGACGTTCGAGTCGCCCTCCGCGGCCATGGTGACGCGCAAGGAGAGCGCCGGCCGCGCGGGCGAGCGCCGCGACCTCGGCACGATCCGCCTGCCGTCCGGCCTCTCGATCCGCGGGCGCGTGGTCGACTCGGCGGAGTTGCCGGTCGCCGGCGCGCGGGTGTGGGCGGTGCGCCCCAGCGCCGGCGGTACGGTGGTGACGTGGGCGGCGGGACGCATCGTGCAGGCCACCAGCGACGCGGACGGGACCTTCGACCTGCGCGGCCTTCCGCCCGGACCGGTGCTGCTGCGCATCGACGCCGCCGATCACGCGCGTGCCTGGCGCAATGCCGTGGCCGAGGCGGCGCCGGTGGACCTCGGCGCGATCGCGCTCGTGCGCGGCCGCACCGTCACGGTGAAGGCGCGGCGCGACGTCGCCGCCACGGCGCGGCTCGACCTCCGCGGCGAATGGCTCGACGCGGACATGCTCACCGCGCCGGTCGTCGACGGCGAGGCCCGCTTGCGCAACGTGCCGCCCGGCCAGTTCAAGGTGACGGTGGCCAACGCACACGCGGTCCTCTGCGAGCGCCGCGTCGACGTCCTCGAAAACACCGACGCCGCGGTCGAGTGTCCGCCGCCGATGCTCGTGCGCGGCCGGGTCCTGCTCGGCGGCACGCCCGCCTTCGCCGGCACGCTCACCTGGATGCGCCCCTCGGAGACCGATGCGCTCATCGACACGCGTCTCTCCCCCCTCGGCGTGATGCAGCAGCGCCTCTACGGGATCAGCGGCGGTACGGTGGTGGTGCCCCTCCGCTCCGACGGCACGTTCGAGACCGACGAGCTGCGCCCCGGCGAGTGGCAGGTGGCGTGGCGGTCGACGGAGAGCGGCGGCACGCCCGACCGTCCGTTCGCGATTCCCGACGTGGCCGAGGCGAACGTGGTGGTGGAGTTCAGCGGCGGGACGATCCGCGGACGCGTGGTCGACGAGCGCCATCAACCCGTGGCCTCGGCCCGCGTGCGCGAGATCCAGGGACCGCTGTTCGCGATGTCCGCCGCGGACGGCTCGTTCACCATGACCGCGGTCGCCGCCGGCGCGCACCGGCTGCAGGCCGCGCTCGGGTCGAAGTCCAGCCGCGTGCTCGAGGTGACGGTGGAGCCGGACCAGCCGGCATCCGACGTGACGCTGCAGCTCGACGACGCCGCGAAGAACCCGCTGACTATCCGCGTCGTCGGCATCGACGGCGAGCCGCAGCCGCACGCGTTCGTGTTCGTCGAGGCCCTCGGCGGCATCATCAAGACCCTGACCGCGGACGCGAACGGCGTGGCCGACGTCACGTTCCCCGAGGGGCTGCCCGACGGCGCGAGGCTCGTCGCGTACGCCGGCAATGCCTGGGCGTTCGCACGGTTCCGCCGCGCCGGCGGCGAGGGCGAGCCGCAGAACGCCACCATTCGCTTCGCGCGCACGGGGACGCTGAAGGTCCGCAGCAAGACGGTGTCGGGCGCGCCGGCGCTGCTGGCGTCGTGGGCGCCGGGCGATCTCGGGTGGATGCTCGGGCGCATCGGCACGTTCCTGTCGCTGTCGCCCGAGGCGCCGCTGGAGATTCACGGGCTGCCGGCGGGGATGTACGAGGTGCGGATCGGCGCCGACGCCGCGACGGCCGCGGTCACGGCGGGAAGCACGGCGGCGATCGATCTACGATAATGCCGTCCCGATGCAGGTCCGCGTTCGCTTTGCTCCCTCTCCCACAGGCCACCTCCACGTCGGAGGTGCGCGCACGGCGATCTTCAACTGGCTGTTCGCGAGGCATCACAAAGGAACGTTCATCATTCGCGTCGAGGACACGGACCAGGCCCGTTCCACGCGCGAGTCGGAGCAGATGGTGCTCGACGACCTGCGCTGGCTGGGGCTGGAGTGGGATGAGGGTCCGTTTCGCCAGAGCGAGCGTCTCGTGCTCTATGCCCGGATCGCTCGGGAGCTGGTCGAGTGCGACGCCGCGTACCGCTGCTATTGCACCGAGGAGGAGCTGGAGGCGAAGCGCAAGCAGGCCGAGGTCGAGGGGCGTCCGCCACACTACGATTTGAAATGCTGGATCGAGCGCCGCCATGACGATGCGCCGCACGCGATCCGCTTTCATGTCCCCGAGGATGGAGACGTCACCATTCACGACCACATCCGCGGCGAGATCACGTGGCGGAAGGAGTCCCTCGGCGACTTCATCCTGATCCGCTCCGACGGCTTTCCGACGTACAACTTCTGTGTGGTCGTTGACGACCACGACATGGAGATCACGCACGTCATCCGCGCCGAGGAGCACCTGACGAACACGCACCGCCAGGTGCTGATCTACCGGGCGATGGGGTGGAATGTGCCGCAGTTCGCGCACGTGTCGCTGATCCTCGGGCAGGACCGCACCAAGCTCTCGAAGAGGCATGGGGCGACGTCTGTTTCGGCGTATGCCGAGGAGGGCTTCCTCCCCGATGCGATGCTGAACTACCTGACGCTCCTCGGCTGGTCGTCGCCGGATGGGCTGGACGTCTTCACGCGCGACTATGCCATCGCGAACTTTTCGCTCGAGCGCGTGAACGCCGCGCCGGCGGTCTTCGACCTGCAGAAGTTCGAGTGGCTGAACGGGCAGTACATCCACGCCATGCCGGCTGCCGCGCTCGTGCCGCTCGTGCGTCCGTTCTTCGACGTGCCGTGGCTGGAGGAGGGGATCGACGTCGTGAAGACGAGCGTGCACCGGCTCACGGAGCTCGCCGGGGCGCTGTCCTTCGTGCGCGAGTACATACCGCCCGCGATCGACCGCGCCTTCGCCGCAGCCCTCGTCGCCGATCTGCGCGAGCACGGCGCGCCGACGGACGAGGCTTCCTACAAAGCCATGGTCGAGCGCCTCAAGGTGTCGACGGGTCTCAAGGGCAAGTCGCTCTTCATGCCCCTGCGCCTGGCCATGACCGGGATGGAGCACGGCCCCGAGCTCGTACGCACGATCCCGCTCCTGCAGCGCGCCAGCGAGGTGGACGAGCGCGTGCTCTCCCCCCTCCAGCGCGCGGAGTCGCTATGAGCGGACCGCCGGCGTCCTCGCCGGCTGTCGTGCGGGCGTCTCGCCCGCACAGTGGCGGCGGGACGCCGCCACTGACAGCCGGCGGGACGCCGGCGGTCCACTGAGTCGATGCCGATGCTCTACGCTTTCCTCCGCAAACTCCTCTTCCACCTCGACGCCGAGCAGGCGCACGAGTGGACCTCCGCGCAGATCGAGCATCTCCAGCAGATCCCGCTTGCGTTGCGCATCATCGAGCACGTCTGCCGTCCTGCCTCGAAGCCGCGCGAGCTGTTCGGGCTCACCTTCCGCTCCCCTATCGGCATCGCCGGCGGCTTCGACAAGAACGCGACGATGATGCCCTTCCTGGCGGCCCTCGGCTTCGGCTTCCTCGAAGTCGGCACCGTCACGCTGCGCCCGCAGCCCGGCAATCCGCGCCCGCGGCTCTTCCGCTATCCCGCGGACAAGGCGCTGGTGAACCGCATGGGTTTCAACAACGACGGCGCGGATGCGGTCGCGGCGCGATTGCGCGCGTGGGAGCGCACCGTGCCACTGTTCGTGAACGTCGGCAAGAACCGCGACGTGCCGCTCGAGGGGGCGGTGGAGGCGTATGTCGAGTGCTACCGCCGCGTCGCCCCGCATGCCGACGCGGCGGTGCTCAACCTCTCCTCGCCGAATACGCCCGGGCTGCGCGACCTGCAGCGGCCAGAGCATCTCGAGGCGCTGCTGCACGCGGTGCGCGATGTGCGCAGCGGCCCGATTCTCATCAAGATCGCCCCCGACCTCGACGACGCGCAGATCGCGGAGATCGCCGAGGTATGCGTGCGTCTCGCCGACGGCATGATCTGCACGAATACGACGCTGAACGTAGGACGGGCTTCAGCCCGTCCCCCCGGGGGAGGCGGGCTGAAGCCCGCCCTGCGTTTCCACGAGTCGGGCGGGCTCTCCGGCGCTCCGTTGATGGCGAAATCCACCGAGGTCCTGCGCAAGGTGCGCGAGCGGGTGGGCGCGGGCTATCCGCTCATCGGCGTCGGCGGCGTCTTCACGGAAGAGGACGTCCGCGCCAAGCTCGCGGCGGGGGCCGGGCTCGTGCAGATTTACACCTCCTTCGTCTATGAAGGCCCGATGATTGCCAGGAGGCTGAGCCGAGCATGATCGTTTACGGCGCGAACCCCGTCTTCGAAGCGTTGCGCGCGCATCCGAAGCGCGTGCGCTACATCGGCCTGACCCGCGAGCAGAGCGGGCGCATGCAGAAACTCGTCGCCGAGGCGCGGAAGCACGGCGTGGCGGTCAAGACGCTCACCACCAACGAGATCGACCGCCTCACCAGCCGCGGCGTGCACAACGGCGTCGTGGCCGACGTCGATGCCGGCACGTACGCCGATTTCCACGACACCATCGCCAGCGACGACACGAAGTTCGTGCTCATCCTCGACGGCATCACCGACCCGCAGAACTTCGGCGCCATCCTGCGCGTGGCCGACGGGTTCGGCGTCGACCTGGTGATCATCCCCGAGCACGAGAGCGTCGGGCTCACACCCGTGGCCATCAAAGCCTCGGCCGGCGCATCGGAGTGGGTGGCCGTGTCGCAGGTCACGAACCTCGCCCGCGCCATCGAGGCGCTGAAGGAAAAGGGCTTCTGGGTCTACGCCGCGTCCGCCGACGGCGACCGTGCGGACAAGATCGACTTCACGGGAAAGGTCGCGATCGTCATGGGGAACGAGGGGAAGGGCGTGCGCCGCAACGTCCTCGAGCACTGCGACCGCAACGTCTCGATCCCGATGTTCGGCCACGTCGACTCCTTCAACGTGGCCTCGGCCGCGGCGGTGCTCTGCTACGAAGTGGTCCGGCAGACGCGCCAATGAACCCCCTCTTCGTCCGCGGCGTGGCGTTGAAGCGGGACCTCGTCCCGACATTCGACGAGTACCCGTTCAACGTCCCGGTCATCCGCGGCCTGGACGAAATCGAGTTCGACTCGCCGGTCACGTTCCTCATCGGCGAGAACGGTTCGGGCAAGTCGACGCTCATCGAGGCCATCGCCGTCGCCTGCGGCTTCAACGCCGAGGGGGGCTCGAAGAGCTTCAACTTCGAGACGCTGAATGCGACCTCGCCGCTGCACGGATTCCTGCAGCTCGTGCGCGGGCACAAGCGGCCGTCGGACGGCTACTTTCTGCGGGCCGAGAGCTTCTTCAACGTGGCCACGGAGATCGAGCAGCGGGGGCTGGAGGCGTGGTACGGCGGACGGTCGCTGCACCGGATGTCGCACGGCGAGTCGTTCTTCACGCTGCTGAACGACCGGCTGATCGGCGGCGGGCTGTACATCTTCGACGAGCCGGAGGCGGCGCTGTCGCCGACGCGGCAGATGGCCATGCTCACGCGGATGCACGAGCTCGTCCTGGATGCCTCCCAGCTCATCATTGCCACCCACTCGCCGATCCTGATGGCGTATCCCGGCGCGCGGATCCTGCAGATCGCCGATGGCGTGCTGGAGCGTGTCGAGTACGAAAATACCGAGCACTACCGCGTCACGCGCCAGTTCTTCGCCCAAAGAGAGCGGATGCTGAAGATTTTGCTGGGCGGGGAGTGAGCTGGAGTGCGGCAGCGCCAGCTGCCGCTTTCGATGCGGAGGCGCCAGCCTCCGCCCCCGCCGCAGCTTGCGCTGCGGCATGAAAAGCGGCAGCTGGCGCTGCCGCACTCCATACAAACCAGAGGAATAAGAGCCGGCTTGCGCCCCGTTGGGCACTCTGCTATAACCCGCAGTTCCTCGGCCGCCGCCGGTGCAGCTCATCTCGAAGCTTCCCGTCACAGGCTGTTTGTGTCTTTGAAATCAAGAAATTGGTGCTGGCATAGCTCAGTTGGTAGAGCAGCTGATTTGTAATCAGCAGGTCGCGGGTTCGAGTCCCGTCGCCAGCTCCAGAAGCCAATGAAGAAGCATGGAGAGTTGGCTGAGCGGTCAAAAGCAGCAGACTGTAAATCTGCCGGGCCACGCCCTACGGAGGTTCGAATCCTCCACTCTCCACCAATCATCCTGCGGGAGAATCAGCGGGAGTAACTCAGGGGTAGAGTCACAGCCTTCCAAGCTGTTGGTCGCGGGTTCGAATCCCGTCTCCCGCTCCAGATACGGTATCGAGTGTGCCCTCGTAGCTCAGGGGTAGAGCACGTCCTTGGTAAGGACGGGGTCACGAGTTCAAATCTCGTCGAGGGCTCCACCAGAACGGAATTGAAAATGAAAAATTGAAAATTGAAAAATGAGGTGGCGCTCTCGCGCGGCTCCCTGTTTTCAATTTTCAATTTTCAATTTTCAATTCTTTCGGAGAAAGAACCATGGCGGCAACGCGCGAGATCATCACCCTTCAGTGCACCGAGTGCAAGCGTCGGAACTACACGACGACCAAGAACAAGAAGACCACGACCGAGAAGCTGGAGCTGAAGAAGTTCTGCCGGCACGATCGGAAGCGGACCGTGCACCGGGAAACCAAGTAACGGGAATTAACCGAGAAAGCGGAGCTTTCTCAGCAGTTTGCGGCATCTGCAGGCCAATAGCTCAATTGGTAGAGCAGCGGTCTCCAAAACCGCAGGTTGGGGGTTCGAGCCCCTCTTGGCCTGCCAAATCTCAAAGAAGCTCGCAGCTGCAGCTCTCAGCTCGCAGGGGAGGATGGAGCTCCTCTGCGAGCTGAGAGCTGTCAGTTGAGAGATCGAAGGTACCCGATGGCAGAAGTAGCAAAACAGGATACCGGCGGCATCGCGGACAAGCCGAAGCAGTGGGTTCAGTCCACGCGCGAGTTCTTTCGCGACACGACCGGCGAGATGAAGAAAGTCACCTGGCCCACCAAGAACGAGGTGGTCGGCACGACCGCCGTCGTGATCGTGGCCACGATCGTGTTCGCCCTCTTCCTCTGGGGCTGCGACGTGGTCTTCTACAAGGCCATCGACTTCCTCTTCACTCGCTTCGGAGCGAGCGTCTAAGCGATGGAAGCCACCAGCCAGAAGCAGTGGTACATCGTCCACACCTACTCGGGGTTCGAGGATCGGGTGAAGGAGACGCTGCAGCAGCGCGTCGAGGCCCTGGGCATGGGCGAGAAGTTCGGCGAGATCAAGATCCCGACCGAAACGCTCATCGAGATGAAGGGCGGCAAGAAGCGCGAAGTGCAGCGCAAGTTCTTCCCCGGCTACATCCTCGTCGAGATGGAGATGTCGGACGATGCCTGGCATCTGGTCAAGAACACCCCGAAGGTGACGGGCTTCGTCGGCACCGGCAAGAAGCCGACGCCGCTGACGCAGGAAGAGGTCGAGCAGATCCTCACCCAGGTCGTCACCACCAAGGAGAAGCCGAAACCGAAGCACGTCTACGAGCACGGCGAGCACGTGCGGATCATCGACGGTCCGTTCACGAACTTCACCGGCGTGGTGGAAGAGGTCAACCTCGACCGTTCCACGCTCAAGGTCATGGTCACGATCTTCGGCCGCTCCACCCCCGTCGAATTGGATTTCCTGCAGGTCGCCCGCTATGACGCCACGGAAGAAGGCGGCGGCGCGGCACCGGCCCAGAAACGATAGTTAGGAACAGATCATGGCGAAAAAAATCACCGGCTACATCAAGCTCCAGATCCCCGCGGGCAAGGCCACCCCGGCTCCCCCGGTCGGCCCCGCGCTCGGCCAGCACGGCGTGAACATCATGGAGTTCTGCAAGACGTTCAACGCCCGCACCGCGAAGGATGACGGCCTGATCATCCCGGTCGTGATCACGGTCTTCTCGGACCGCACGTTCACGTTCGTCACCAAGACCCCGCCCGCCTCGATCCTGCTGCTCCGCGCGGCCGGCATCCAGAAGGGCTCGGGCGTTCCCAACAAGACCAAGGTCGGCAAGGTCACGCGCAAGCAGGTCGAAGAGATCGCCCGCCTGAAGATGCCCGACCTCAACGCCGCCTCCGTCGAGGCCGCGGTCAAGACCGTCGAGGGCACGGCGCGGTCGATGGGGATGGACGTCACCGACTAGCGTCGGTGAGTTGCTGGTTCCTGGTTGCTGGTTCCGGGCGGTTCACCGCAAGGCACCACGAACCAGCAACCAGCAACACAGCAACGTTTTCAAGGCGCCCCGGCGCGTAGCCGGGGCAAGTCACGTAGGAGGCTCGCAAGAGCCGCTAACACTACAAGGAGAAACATGGCCAAACACGGCAAGAAGTATCGTGCTGCGGCCGGGAAGGTCGAACAGCGGCCGTATCAGCTGGACGAGGCGTTTGGACTGCTCAAGCAGATCTCCTTCGCCAAGTTCAATGAGACGGTCGAGCTGTCGATGCTTCTCGGTGTCGATCCCAAGCACGCCGATCAGATGGTCCGTGGGACGACGCTGCTCCCCCACGGCACCGGACAGACCAAGCGTGTGCTCGTGATCGCCCAAGGCGACAAGCAGAAGGAAGCGCAGGATGCAGGCGCCGACTTCGTGGGCGGCGACGACATGGTCGAAAAGATCCAGGGTGGCTGGACCGATTTCGACGCCGTCATCGCCACGCCGGACATGATGCGGTCCGTCGGTAAGCTCGGTAAGGTCCTCGGCCCTCGCGGCCTGATGCCCAACCCGAAGACCGGTACCGTCACGTTCGACGTCGCCAGGGCGATCCAGGAGATCAAGGCCGGCAAGGTGGAGTTCCGCGTCGACAAGACGTCGATCATCCACGTCCCGGTCGGAAAGATCTCTTTTTCCGCCGACCAGCTCAAGGACAACGCCTCGGCGGTGATCAACGCCGTCCGCAAGGCCAAGCCCGCGGCTGCCAAAGGCAAGTACGTCCGTTCCATCTACATCTCTTCGACCATGAGCCCGTCGCTCCAGATCGACGCGGCCGTGGGCGAGGCGAAGGCGGAGTAAGGAGAAGACATGAAGAATCGCGAACAGAAAGCAACAGCGATCTCCGAATTCTCCGAGAACATCGGCCAGGCGACCAACGCGTTCCTGATCTCGTTCAAGGGCATCACCGTTCCCCAGGTCACCGAGCTGCGCAAGCAGGTCCGTGAGTCGGGCTCCCAGTACGTCGTGGTCAAGAACACGCTGGCGCTCATCGGCGTGAAAGACTCGCCGCTCAAGGCGCTCGAGAAGCAGTTCAGCGGTGAGACCGCCGTGGCCTTCAACACCACGGACGCCGTCGCGCTGGCCAAGGTGCTGACCAAGTTCGCCAAGGACGTGCCGGTGGTGCAGTTCAAGGGCGCGATGCTGGCCGGCCAGATCGTGCCGGCGGCGGAGATCCAGAACATCGCCAACCTTCCGTCGCGCGAGGAGCTGATCTCGAAGCTGCTGTATCTCATGCAGCACCCGATCCGCGGGCTCGCGGTGGTCCTGAACGGCACGATCCGCAACATCGCGGTCGTCCTCGATCAGATCCGCCAGCAGAAGGACGGCGGCAGCGGCGAGGCCGCTCCTGCCGAGGCAAACGCTTAATCAAACGTAGGGCGGGCTTCAGCCCGCCATTGGGCTCGACACTTTTTCGATAGAAAGCTTTGGAGGCTGACAATGGCTATTTCGACTGATGATTTCGTGAAGCAGATTGAGACGATGACGGTGCTCGACCTCGCCAACCTGGTGAAGGCCCTCGAGGACCGCTTCGGTGTCTCCGCGGCCGCGGCCGCGGTTGCCGCTCCGGCGGCGGGCCCGGCGGCTGCCGCTGCCGCCCCGGCCGAGGAGCAGACCGAGTTCACCGTCGTCCTCACCGAGGCCGGCGACAAGAAGATCAACGTCATCAAGGCCGTCCGCGAGGTCACCTCGCTCGGCCTGAAGGAAGCGAAGGACCTGGTCGAGGGTGCGCCCCAGACGATCAAGGAAGGCGTTTCCAAGGACGAGGCGGCCAAGATCAAGAAGGCGTTCGAAGACGCCGGCGCCAAGGTCACGGTCAAGTAAGCATTTCTGTCATCCTGAGGCTGCGCAGACAGCCGAAGGATCCCCTGCCGAGTACGAAGGGGGTTCTTCGCCGTCTACGCGGCTCAGAATGACAGGTGAAGTCCCCGGTTTCCGGACGGTGCAATTTGTGCCGTCCGGAAACGCGTTTTACGCAGTGCCACAATTCCAGAGCCGGAGAAGGGGGGAGCGGCCTTCTCCACACGGCTCACCCATCGCGTAAGCCTCGTTGCGTAGCCTGCAAGGAGGTCTCGCCTGACGCGACGTACAAGCAAGGAGTTCTAACGAATGAACGGAGCCATGCCGAAACAGGAGCCCGTTCGTCACGACTTCTCGAAGATTCGCAGCTATATGGCGCTGCCGAATCTGATCGACGTCCAGAGAAAGTCGTACGAGCGTTTCCTGCAGATGAACCTCCTCCCCGAGGAGCGTGAAGACACCGGCCTTCAGTCCGTCTTCACCAGCGTCTTCCCCTTCAGCGACTTCCGGGAGACCTGCTCACTCGATTTCGTCCGCTACTCCATCGGCAACTGGGAGTGCAAGTGCGGACAGCTCAAGGGACTCGAGCACCTGCGCATGTCGTGCGCGAACTGCGGCGCGAAGATCATCACCGACCACCCGCACGAAGAGACCGTCAACTGCGGCCAGTGCGGCGTCATCAACAAGAACCGTGTCGAGGTCTGCGACATCTGCGGCAACCCCGTCGACCTGCAGATGAAGTACTCCGTCGAGGAGTGCCAGGAGCGCGGCATGACCTACAGCGTCCCGCTGAAGGTCACCTTCCGCCTCTTCGTCTACGACAAGGACCCCGACACCGGCGTCAAGCACATGCGCGACGCCAAGGAAGAGGAAGTCTTTTTCGGCGACATCCCCCTGATGACGGACAACGGTACGTTCATCATCAACGGCACCGAGCGCGTCATCGTCTCGCAGCTGCACCGCTCGCCCGGCGTCTTCTTTACCAAGGAAAGCGCCCACACCTTCCTCTCCAAGATCATCCCGTACCGCGGCTCCTGGGTGGAGTTCGAGTACGACCAGAAGAACATCCTCTACGTCCGCATCGACCGCAAGCGTAAGTTCCTCGGCTCGGTCTTCCTCCGCGCCCTGGGCCTGACCACGGACGAAGAGATCCTCCGCCAGTTCTACACGCCAATCCGCGTGAAGCTCACCGGCAACGGCGCCGAGCTCTCCTTCGACCGCCGCGTCCTGGACCAGGAAGAGGCCAAGGAGCGTCACTCGATCCGCGGCCGCCGCGCCGTGCGCACCGTCTTCGGCGGCATCAAGCTCGACCAGAAGATGGCCGACCAGCTGACGAAGAACAACGAGACGACCGTGAAGGTCGACTACGCGGCGCTCGACAAGGCCGTGTTCCTCGGCGACGTCGTCGACATCAACACCGGCGAAGTCCTGTTCGAGTCTTCCGAGAACGTCCCGGCCGACTGGGCCGCCGTCCTCGGCGACCGCGGCATCAACGAGATCGAAGTGATCTTCCCCGAGTGGGATCTCGTCAGCGACATCCTGCTCAACACCGTCCGCAAGGACACCTCGAAGTCGTTCGAGGCGGCCATCATCGAGATTTATCGCCGTATGAGGCCGGGCGATCCCCCGACCCTCGAGTCGGCCAAGGCGCTCTTCGAAGGGATGTTCTTCGACGCCCGCAAGTACGACTTCTCGCGCGTCGGACGCTTCAAGTTCAACATCAAGCTCGACCTCGACTCGCCGGTCACGCAGAAGACGATGACGCCGGAAGACTTCTACGTCGTCATCAACTACCTGCTGCGCCTCCGCAAGGACGTCGGCCGCGTGGACGACATCGACAATCTCGGCAACCGCCGCGTCCGCGCGGTGGGCGAGCTGCTCGAGAACCAGTTCCGCATCGGCCTGGTGCGCATGGAGCGCGCCATCAAAGAGAAGATGTCGGTGCACCAGGACATCGACTCGGCCATGCCGCACGACCTGATCAACTCCAAGCCGGTCATCGCGGCCATCAAGGAGTTCTTCGGCTCGTCGCAGCTCTCGCAGTTCATGGACCAGACCAATCCGCTGTCTGAGGTCACGCACAAGCGCCGTCTCTCGGCCCTCGGACCGGGTGGTCTTTCCCGCGAGCGCGCGGGCTTCGAAGTCCGCGACGTCCACCCCACCCACTACGGCCGCATCTGCCCGATCGAGACGCCTGAAGGTCCGAACATCGGCCTCATCTCGTCGCTGGCCTGCTACGCCCGCATCAACGAGTACGGCTTCATCGAGTCGCCGTACAAGAAGGTGCAGGACGGCCGCGTCCACGATCACTACCGCGTGATCAAGGCCGGCGACACGAGCTTCACCCTCGGCCAGATCGTCGAGAAGCGCGAGCTGCAGAAAGAGAACAACCGCATCGCCAAGGAAAACGCGGCCAATGCGGGCGCGAAGAAGAAGAGCCTCGCGCAGCCGGCCGAGGCCGAGCCGTACGCGTTCTATCTCTCCGCGTGGGACGAAGAGCGCTACACCATCGCCCAGGCCAACGTGATGCTCGACGACGACGGCAACCTCGTCCACGACCGCGTCATCGCGCGCCAGTCGGGCGACTTCGTCTCCATCGAGAAGGAGAAGGTCGACTTCATCGACGTCTCCCCGAAGCAGCTCGTCAGCGTCGCGGCCTCGCTCGTGCCGTTCCTCGAGAACGACGACGCGAACCGCGCGCTCATGGGCGCCAACATGCAGCGCCAGTCCGTTCCCCTGCTCCGTACCGAGTCGCCGCTGGTCGGCACCGGCATGGAGAACGTCGTGGCCAAGGACTCCGGCGCGGTCGTGCAGTGCAAGCGCGGCGGCGTGGTGGACCTGGTCGACTCGAACCGCATCATCGTGCGCGTCGAGGCCGAGGATCAGGAGACCGGCGAGACCAAGGAGTTCGGCGCCGACATCTACCAGCTCATCAAGTTCAAGCGCTCGAACCAGAACACCTGCATCGCGCAGAAGCCGATCGTTCGCGAAGGGCAGCGCGTGCGCAAGGGTCAGGTCCTGGCGGACGGTCCCTGCACCGACGCCGGCGAGCTCGCCCTCGGCCGCAACGTGCTGGTGGCCTTCATGCCGTGGCGCGGCAACAACTTCGAGGACGCCATCCTGGTCTCCGAGAAGCTGGTCAAAGAGGACTACTACACCTCCATCCACATCGAGGAATTCGAGATCGAAGCCCGCGACACGAAGCTCGGTCCCGAGGAAATCACCCGCGACATCCCCAACGTCAGCGAGTCCGCGCTGAGGGATCTCGATGAATCAGGCATCATCCGCATCGGCGCGACCGTGAAGCAGGGCGACATCCTCGTGGGCAAAGTCACGCCGAAGGGCGAGACCCAGCTCACGCCGGAAGAGAAGCTGCTCCGCGCCATCTTCGGCGAGAAGGCCGGCGACGTCCGCGACGCTTCGCTCAAGACGCCCCCGGGCATCGAGGGGACGGTCGTCGACGTGAAGATCTTCTCCCGCAAGGGCGTCGACAAGGACATGCGCGCCAAGTCGATCGAAGAGGGCGAGATCGAGCGGATGAATCGCAACATCCAGGACGAGATCCGCATCATCACCGACGCGCGCAACAAGAAGATCGCCGACATCCTGGCGGACAAGAAGCTGCAGCGCGACGTGGTCGACTTCAAGACCGGTGACGTGCTCGTCCGCAAGGGCGAGGCCGCCGACCGCGACGTGGTCAACCGCCTGTCGCGCCGCGAGCTGCTGGCGCTGCCGGTGGACGAGGAGTCGCGCGAGACGGTGCGCATGTTCGTCGAGCGCGCCGAGAACCGCATCCGCGTGCTGGAGCAGAAGGCCGAGGAGCGCCGCGAGGACCTGCAGAAGGGTGACGAGCTTCCCCCGGGCGTCATCAAGATGATCAAGGTCTACGTGGCCATGAAGCGCAAGCTCAGCGTCGGCGACAAGATGGCCGGCCGCCACGGCAACAAGGGCGTCATCTCGCGCATCCTGCCCGAGGAAGACATGCCCTACATGCCGGACGGCACGCCGGTCGAGATCGTGCTCAACCCGCTGGGCGTTCCGTCGCGCATGAACGTCGGCCAGATCCTCGAGACGCACCTCGGCTGGGCTGCACGCAGCCTCGGTCTGCATTTCTCGACGCCCGTCTTTGACGGCGCGACCGAGGGGGAGATCAAGGCGCAGCTCAAGGCCGCGGGCATCCCCGAGGACGGCAAGACCAGCCTCTACGACGGCATGACCGGCGAGAAGTTCGAGCAGCAGGTCTGCGTCGGATTCATCTACATGCTCAAGCTGTCGCACCTGGTCGACGACAAGATCCACGCGCGCTCGATCGGACCTTACTCGCTGATCACACAGCAGCCCCTGGGCGGCAAGGCGCAGTTCGGCGGCCAGCGCTTCGGAGAGATGGAAGTCTGGGCTCTCGAGGCGTACGGCGCCGCGTATACGCTGCAGGAGCTGCTCACGGTCAAGTCGGACGACGTCGAAGGCCGCAGCAAGATTTACGAAGCCATCGTCAAGGGCGAGGTTCCGGACGATCCGGGTCTCCCCGAGTCGTTCAACGTGCTCGTTCGCGAGCTGCAGTCGCTCTGTCTCGACGTCGAGTTGCTGAAGGAGTAGGCCGATGCGACGGAAAACGATGACACTCTCGCGGATGCCCAACAGCTCGTGCCGTGCCTGTCACGGCATGGGCTCGATCCGGCTGACCGCGCACTTCCACACCGGCGATACCGAGTTCGAGGCGCCGTGCTGGGAGTGCTATGGCAGCGAGGTGAAGCTGTCGTTCCCGCATCCCACGACTTCGGACAACTAGAACTGACAACCCTTCAACAGGGGAGGCGCACATTGGAAAGCTTCAACGCACTCTTTACACCGGCCAAGCCCCAGGCGATCAACGATTTCAACGCGATCAAGATCAGCCTCGCCAGCCCGGAGAAGATCCGGTCGTGGTCGTACGGCGAAGTGACCAAGCCGGAAACGATCAACTACCGCACCTTCAAGCCGGAGCGCGACGGCCTGTTCTGCGCCAAGATCTTCGGCCCGATCACCGACTGGGAATGCCTGTGCGGCAAGTACAAGCGAATGAAGCACCGCGGGGTCATCTGTGACAAATGCGGTGTGGAAGTCACCAAGTCGAAGGTCCGCCGCGAGCGCATGGGCCACATCGAGCTGGCCTCGCCGGTCTCGCACGTCTGGTTCTTCAAGGGCCTGCCGTCGCGCATCGGCCACCTGCTCGACATCTCCCTGCGCGATCTCGAGCGGATCCTCTACTTCGAGTCCTATGTCGTCATCGACACGGGCGACCTCGAAGGCGTGATTCACGAGAAAGAACTGCTCCCCGAGGAGCGCTACCGCGAGCTGCGCGGCCAGTACGGCGACGTGTTCGTGGCCAAGATGGGCGCCGAGGCGATCAAAGAGCTGCTTCGCCGTGTGAACGTCGAAGAGCTCAGCGACGAGCTGCGCCTGATCATGCGCACCGAGACCTCGCAGATCAAAAAGCTGAAGGCCGCCAAGCGGCTCAAGGTCGTCGACGCCTTCCGCAAGTCGGGCCATCGCCCGGACTGGATGATCCTCGACGTGATCCCGGTCATTCCGCCCGAGCTGCGCCCGCTGGTCCCTCTCGACGGCGGCCGCTTCGCCACGTCGGACCTCAATGATCTCTACCGCCGCGTCATCAACCGCAACAACCGCCTCAAGAAGCTGCTCGAGCTCCGCGCGCCCGACGTCATCGTGCGCAACGAGAAGCGCATGCTCCAGGAAGCGGTGGACGCGCTCTTCGACAACGGCCGCCGCGGCCGCGTGCTCAAGGGCTCGAACAACCGCCCACTCAAGTCGCTCTCCGACACCCTCAAGGGCAAGCAGGGCCGCTTCCGCCAGAACCTCCTCGGCAAGCGCGTCGACTACTCCGGCCGCTCGGTCATCGTGGTCGGTCCGGAGCTCCGCCTGCACCAGTGCGGTCTTCCCAAGAAGATGGCCCTGGAGCTGTTCAAGCCGTTCATCTACCACAAGCTCGAGCAGCAGGGCCTGGTCGGCACGATCAAGGCCGCCAAGGAGCTCGTCGAGCTGCAGACCAACGAGGTGTGGGACGCGCTGGAGAGCGTGATCAAGGAGCACCCGGTGCTTCTCAATCGCGCGCCGACGCTCCACCGCCTCGGCATCCAGGCGTTCGAGCCGGTGCTGGTCGAGGGCAAGGCCATCAAGATCCACCCGCTCGTCTGCACGGCCTTCAACGCCGACTTCGACGGCGACCAGATGGCCGTGCACGTGCCGCTCTCGCCGAAGGCGCAGGTCGAGTCGCAGGTCCTCATGCTGGCCTCGAACAACATCCTGTCGCCGGCGCACGGCAAGCCGCTCGCGGTTCCCTCGCAGGACCTCGTCCTCGGCTGCTACTACCTGACCAAGGCCAAGCCGAACGCCAAGGGCGCCGGCAAGACCTTCGGCTCGTTCGATGACGTCATGATCGCGCTGCAGGCCGCCGAGGTGGAGCTGCTCACGCCCATCCGCTGCCGCGTTTCCGGCCGCTTCATGGACCTGACCAAGCAGTTCAACGACCAGGACGTCGTGCACGCCGAGATCGAGGAGCTCGACAAGAAGCTCGTCGAGACCACCGTCGGCCGCGTCGTCTTCAACATGCACCTTCCGGAGCAGATCCCGTACATCAACGGCCTGCTCAAGAAGAAGGGGCTGCAGGAGCTGGTCAACTACTGCTTCATCAACTACGGCAACGCCAAGACCGTGGAGATGCTCGACGGCCTCAAGGACCTCGGCTTCCTCTACGCCACCAAGGCCGGCGTCTCCATCGGCGTCGACGACATGGTCATCCCGACGCGCAAGGTGGAGATCGTCGAGAACGCCCGCAAGGCCGTGCTCGAGGTCGAGCGCCAGCGCCTCGACGGTGCCA
>DASPMO010000124.1:0-81362 GCA_035627015.1 Thermoanaerobaculia bacterium
GCTCTTCGAGCGTCCCGCGCGTCTCCCACGTGCGCGCGTCGCGGAAGCGCACGCTCCCGTCGGCCGCCTTCGAGACGAGCACGCTGCCGTCGGGACTGAAGGCGATGGCGAGCACCCGCTCCGTGTGCCCCTCGCAGATGCGCACGTGCTGGCCGGTGTGCGCGTCCCAGATGTCGACCGTGCCGCCGCCGGTGCCGGCGGCGAGCATCGCGCCGTCGGGCGACCACGCCAGGCTGCCGATCCACTCGCTGCCGCGCAACTCGAGGGTCTGGCGGAGCTCCGCGGTGTCGAAGACGGCCACCGACTGGTCGCCCGCGCCGCAGGCCAGCCGCGAGCCGTCGGGCGACCAGACCACGGCGTTGACCGCGTCGTTGCGCACCGTCAGGATGTTCGAGGTCCCCGCCGCGAGATCGTGGAGCATGACCATCCGGTCGACGCCCCCGGAGGCGAGCCACTTCCCGTCGGGCGAGAAGGCGACGGTCACGACGTGGTCGTGATGCGTGTACAACACGCGTCCCGTCCCCGCCGCCACATCCCACAGCCGCACCGTCCGGTCGTCGCTCCCCGACGCCAGCGTGCGTCCGTCGGGGGACCAGGCCAGACAACCGGCCGCGTCCTGATGTCCGCTGAGCCGCGTCCCATCGGACAGCCAGAGGTCCGCCGTGCCGCCGTAAGCGAGGGTCTTGCCGTCCGGCGACCAGGCCAGGCCGTACAGCGGCTTGCCGTCGCCGCGCAGCAGGCCCTGCTCTTCGAGGAAAGGCAGCGTGCGCGCCGGCGCGCCGCGCGCCTGTTCCTGCACGACGAAGAGGTGGGAGAAGAAGCCCGGCACGTTCAGGTACAGTCCGCGGGAGAGCAGCTCGTCGCCGTCGCGGCGGTATTCGAGGTCGTTGACGACGTCGCTCAGGTACCACTCCGTCCCGGCCAGCCGCGGCAGGTCGAGCGGCAGGTAGCACTGCGACGGTGTCCCGGCGAGGTTCACCGCCACGAGGCGCATCTCGTCGCCGAGGACCCAGGTGAAGGCGACGAAGTTCTGGTGCGACGGGTTGCCGTCCCACGCCTGCCGCGGCTCGAGCAGGCGCCACTCCCCCTCGGCGAACACCGGATGGCGCAGCGCCGGCAGCAACTGCGAGTAGAAGCGCTGCAGGGCCGGATCGGGCGGCTCGTCGGGCCGCGTGCGGAGCTGGACCGGGAGGCGGATGCTCCTCCCCTCGAGCTGGCCGTCGTGCACGAGACGCAGCCCCGGAAGCGCGAGCGCCACCGTAGCGGCGGCGCGATGTTTTGCCGGTGGGACGAACGCCGTTGCGGCGCGCTCCTCGTCGTGGTTCTCGACGAAGCGGGCGAAGTGATCGTGCACGGCGCGCGGCGCGCGCAGGTGCTCGCGCACCGCAGGCGCGCCGTCGTGGCGGAGGCGGTCGTAGAGGTCCTTGTCGTAGGTGGCGTCGAAGCCCATCGACTGCAGGACGCCGCCGAGGCCCCAGTACGCTTCCGCGAGGAAGAGGAAGTCGCTCCTGCGGCGCCGCACCGCCTCGATGGCCGCCGGCCAGAGCTCCGCGTCGGGCGGGTCGAAGTCGCCGCCCCAGGTGCGGCGGAAGACGTCGCGCAGGACCAGCATGGCCATGTCGCAGCGCACGCCGTCGCACCGCTCGCTGATGCGCAGCAGCTCGCCCGTCATCGCCTCGCGCACGTCCGCGCGGCGGTAGTCGAGCTGCAGCGTGTCGGTCCACGGCGGAAAGAATGGATCCTTTCCATGCGCGAACGGCTGGCCGCCCGTGCCGGGGACGAAGCGCTCCGGATGCTCGAGCGTCCAGGGATGGTCGACCGCGACGTGGTTGGGGATGAAGTCGAGCACGAGGCGCAGGCCGCGCTCGCGCAAGGCCTCGCGGATGGAGCGCAGTCCCTCCTCCCCGCCGAACGATGGCTCGACGGTGAAGCTGCGCACGGCGTACGGCGAGGCGCCGACGTGTTCGGGCGGATAATCGCGGAAGATCTCCCGCGCGATCTGCTCCCCGCGCGGGCTCCGCTCCCACACGCCCAGCAGCCACACGGCGTCAAAGTGCGCAAAGCGATCCAGTGCGGAGCGGGAAACGTCCGCCAGAGTGACCATGCGGCCGGCGGCGCGGCTCAGCTCATCGAGCCAGAGCTGCGTGTTGATGCAGTAGAGCTGAATTCCGGAAGTATAAACCTCGATCAGCGCGCCGCGTTCAGCTTCACGGCCGCGCGAATCAGAGCCTTCAGGGCCTTCTCGTCGATCTGCTCGCCCTCGCGAAAGTCGATGGCACGCCTGGTGTTGCCTTCGAGGCTGGAGTTGAAGAGCCCCGATGGGTCCTCGAGGGCGGCGCCCCTGGCAAAGGTCATCTTCACCGCCTTCTTGTAGGTCTCGCCGGTGCAGATCACCCCATCGTGAGACCAGACCGGCCCTCCCCACTTCCACTCCTCGACCACGTCGGGATCGGCCTGCTTGATCAACGCGCGGAGCCGGGAGAGCATCTCGCCTCGCCAGTCGCCCAGTTCCGCGATCCTCTCGTCGATCATTTGGGAGGGAGACTTCGTCACGGTTTCCCCTCCGGCGGAAGCTTCCTGACGCGCGTCACGGTGAGGATCTCGCCGACCGCGGAAGCATTCTCGGGCGGCGGCTCGTCGAGAAACCTGACGGTCCCTTCGACCTCACAGAGATCCTGATCGGCACACTCCGCAAGGATCTTCGCACCGGCCTCGGAGTCCGTGCGGAAGCGCATCGGTACGTAGTCGCCGCTTTCCGCGCCGACGTAATCGAGCCGCGCGGTGCCCGCGTGAGCGTCGATCCTGATCTGGCCGGCCCATACTCCGCTGTCTCCGGCGGATTCCGACGACGGCGCGGTCTGAGTCTGAGCCGGTGCCGCGCTCGCGGTCTCGGGTTTCGCGGTCTCGGTGTTCGCGGTCTCGGTTTTTGCGGTCTCAGTGTTCTCGCCGGAACATGCGCCGAGAACAACCAGCAAGGTCAAAGTGACGCAGAACGCTTTCATCCCATGACGATACACGAAGGGCGGCCCCAGGTTCTTGGCATCACTCACGAAAATTGGGGATACTCGCATGATGAAAAGCACGGTCGTGACGTCTTCGCCTGATGTGATGGGCGGTACTCCTGTATTCGCGGGGACGCGCGTCCCGATCGAGAACCTCCTTGATTATCTGGAAGGCGGCGAGTCGATCGAGGACTTTCTCGAAGGGTTTCCTTCCGTCAGCCGCGAGCAAGTGATCACGTTTCTCGTCGTGAGCTCCTCCCGACGCTGCTGAACATCCGGATTCGCCTCCCCCTACCTCGCCAGCGGCTCCCACGCACATTCCGCGCTCGTCTCCACGTGCAGCGCCTCGTACGGCGTGGCGGGCAGCCAGGCCACGCGGTAGGTGTCGAGCTCGTTTTTCAGGCGGCGCACGGCTTCGAGCATGCGCTCGTTCGTGGAGATGTCCTCGACCGGGCCCCAGGCCGGGTGGGTTCCGCCGCCGGCCAGTGACCAGACGAAGAAGGGGACGCCGATGCGCTGGAGGTAGCGGCGGACGGTGGCCGCGGGGTAGCGGCTCTGGTCCTCCTCGCCGTTCAGCACGAGCACGACCGCGCGGCGGCGCGGCTCGCGCAGCGCCTCCGTGCCCGCCACGGCCACCGCATCGGCGAAGCGCAGCGTCAGCCCGCGCGATCCCTCCACCCACGTCAGCAGAAAGCGCACGCCGCGCATGGCTGAGAAATTCTCCGAGGTCATGAAGAGATCCGAGCCGGCCGCGCCGCGGGCCACCGGCCAGATGAAGCGCAGCGACGTGCGCGGCAGCGTGAAGCCCTTCTCCGCCACGCGCCTTTGGTGCTGGTTGCGCCGCTGGAACTGGTCGCCCGGCGTGAGGCCGTTGCGCACGACCAGCACCGTCGCGTCGCCCGTCTCCACCTCGCTGGCGGCGATCTTCTTTCCGCCGGCGCGGAAGCAGTTCGCGCGATCCTTCTTCCCCTGGCGCTCGCGGACGAGCGTCGCCGTCAGCTCCGCCGGCACTTCCTCCGAGAAGCCGCCGAACACCACGTCGCGATGCGCGGTGGACCCATCCTCGAACTCCAGGTCGATGGACAGCACGTTCAGCGCCTCGGGAGCCAGCTCCGGCAGTCTCACGCTGCGCGTCAGCGTGCTGGCCAGCGTCGTGTTGTTCAGCTTCACCGTCATCTTCTTCGGCATCACGCCGCCGATGTGCTGCCAGGAGATGTCGGCGCGGTCGCGCTGGAACATCACCCCGATCTCCGCCTGCGGCCGCGGGACGTTGATGAACTGCGTGTCGCGGGCGAGCTCGCGTCCCTCGGCGTCGCGGGCGATGGCCACCAGCTCGTGCGGCGCCAGCTCCGGCCCGAAGTCGAGCTTCGTGCGCCACGGCGCGCCGCGCAGGAGATCGGCGCGCTCGCCGTCGAGCACGATCTCGACCGAATGCACCGCCGGGTCGACCCGTGCCTCGATCGTGCGCGTGCCGTTCATGAGTCCGAGGAGACGAGTGACGAAAACCAGTTCCGCGAGCATCAGCCTACAGAATACACAAGCGCCGCGGCGAACAGCACGCCCGCCAGCAGCCACTGGTTACGGATGAAAAAACGTTCCGCCAGCCCCACCGCCAGCAGCCCGGCGGTGGCCAGCAGCGCGTGACCCGACATGGCGCAGGCCAGCATCAGTGCCCAGCAGCTCAGGAAACAGCGCGTGCCGATCAGCCAGCCGAAGCGGAGGCAGTCGACGTCCGCGCGCCAGCCGCGCGGCGCGAGCGGCAGCGTGCGGTGACACCACACCAGCGCGCGGCGCTTCCACGGGGTGAGCTGCCAGAGGCCGGCGACCGCAAACGCGATCGCGGCCGTGCGCGCGTCCGGGTGGAACGGCACCAGCGCCAGCGCCGCGCCGGGAATCGCCCAGAGAGCGAGATAGCCGAGGAGGAAGCCGGCCATGGCGCGATGCCGGCGCTTCCAGAGGCTGCGCTCCGCGGTGAGGCGCACGTGCTCGCTCACCATCGGCAGCATCATGGCCGCCGTCATGACCATCCAGCTGGTGAAACCGTGGGCATGCTGACCCGCGTTGCGGATCATCAACACCCACGCGCCGCCGGCCAGCGCCAGCGACCACCACTGCGGGTGGCGCCACGCCAGCCGGGTCACGGCCAGAGCGGTCACGAGCGGTACACGCTCACACGGCCGATCTGGAACTCCGACTCATCCGGACCCTCGTCGCCGCCGATCCCCTCCAGCCCCGGCTCGTCGTCCTCCTCGGGGACGAACGTGACCTCCATCGTCGACTCGTCGAAGTTCCCCGCGGCCTGCAGCCTGCGCACGGCGTCGGTGACGTCGAAGCGGAACTGCAGTCCGCCGCCCGGGTGGGTCTCGCTCCCTTGCGTGGCCTCGGGGACGCCGAACGTCGGCAGCACGCCGGCGAATTCGCCGTTCACGTACACGGCGTACGTGCGCGGATCGCCGTCGCCGGTCACGTTCTCGACGTTCACGAAGATGCGCTGCGGCTCGTCGTCCCCGCCCACGGACTCCAGCCCGGGGCCGGCGGGTGCGGTCACCGGGACATGCGCCGTCGCCGCGCGGCGGCGTCCCAGCGCCACCGGCCGCTCGCTCGCGCCCACCATCTCGGGAATTGGTCTCTCGGGCACTGTGCGCCTCCGTGGTCTCTCCAGCGACTCCAGGCCGGCCTCGAACGGATTCGAGAGATCCTCGTACTCGTATCCGAGGGCCGCGGTGTCGATCGTATCGCCGATCTTCTTCGTCACCGCCGCGCCGGTCCCGTCGTGGAAGGCGAAGCTCATTCCGGACCAGGCCGAGTCGGCCGGATTCGTGTGCGTCGGGTCCATGGCCGTCCAGACGCTCCAGAGCCGGTCGATGTTGCAGTGGTGCAGCCAGAACAGCGGGTCGAGCCCGGCCGTGTTGAAGCGGCCCATCCAGCCGCCGACGCGGACGTGCATGGAGCCGTGCGGCGTCAGCTCCACCGCGCCGACCGGACCGCCGCCGTGGTTGAAGGCCGTCTTCGGTCCGCCGAAGCCGGGGCTGCCGCCCGTCGGATCGGCCTGATACCTCGGCTCCTTCAGGCAGGAGAGATCGACGTGCTGCGGCCCGGCCACGATCTCGCCGTCGTTGCCGCGCTGGCGGACGATGTTGGCGCGAAGCGGATTCGGCGACCCGTCCGGCAGCGTCGGCGCGCGGAATGCCGGCGGCAGGCGCCGCGCGTCGGGATTGCTGGCATCGCTGTAGTTCCAGTACGGCAGCGCCCACCCCGCGGGGCCGCCCAGCTTGACCACCGCCGCGGCCACGATCTCCTCGTAATAGAGCAGGTACCAGCGATGCCAGGGGATGAAGAACCACGAGTTGTGCTGGCACTGCGACCAGAACTTCCGCTGATCGCCCGACGACGGCAGCCGGTCGCTCGACTTGCGGAGCGGGTCCTGCGAGCGGACATATTCGTGAATGGCCGCCTGATAGCGGAAGCCGGTCGGGTCGGCCAGCGGACGCTTCAGCATCTCGCCAATGGCCTTCGCATACCAGAGCAGGATGTCGTCCCACTCCCCGAGCTTCCAGACGTCCCTGCGCGTGCGTACGGCCATTCGTGTGCTCCCTTCTCAGGGTAGGAGTGTCCGCGTGGTGGCGATCCCCTACCTCGCGTGGTGTGGAAATGTAGCGGAAGCGGACCGCCGGCGTCCCGCCGGCTGTCTGTGGCGGCGTCCCGCCGCCACGGTGCGGGCGAGACGCCCGCACAGACAGCCGGCGAGGACGCCGGCGGTCCGCTTCCGTTGGCGAAGTCGAGGGGGGGCCGCTCAGAGGATATTGATCGGGTCGACGTCGATGGCCACCTCGACCCCCTTCCACTTCCGCGGCAGCAGCACCGCCTCGACCGCGCGCCGCAGCGCCGTGCGCATGGGTGAGCGCAGGAGGATCTGGAACCGCCACACCCCCTTGATGCGCGCCATCGGCGCCGGCGCGGGGCCCTGGATACGCGTGCCGGTCAGCGGCTGCACCGCTTCCTCGAGCATGAGGCCGCACTCGCGCGAGGCCTTCTCCACGTCCGTCAGGTTCTCGCCGCGGAAGAGGAGCGCGATCATCGAGGTCACGGGGGGGTAGTGGAACGTGCGGCGGAACTGGATCTCCGCCTCGAAGAAGGCCTCGTAGTCGTGGTGCATGGCGTGCTGGATCGCGTAGTGCGTCGGGAAGGCGGTCTGGATCATCACCTTCCCGCGCAGCTCCCCGCGTCCCGAGCGGCCGGCCACCTGCGTCAGCAGGTAGAACGTCTTCTCCGCGGAGCGGAAGTCGGGATAGCCGAGGATCGAGTCGGCGTTCAGGACGCCGGTCAGCGTGACGTTGGGAAAGTGGTGTCCCTTGCTCAGCATCTGCGTGCCGATCAGCGCGCGCGTCTCGCCGCGGCGGAAGCGGTCGAGGATCTGCACGAGCGAGCCCTTGCGGCGCGTCGAGTCGCGGTCGAGCACGTCCACCGCGACGTCGGGAAAGTCGCGCTTGAAGCGCTCCTCCACTTTCTCGGTGCCGAAGCCGATCGGCTGCAGCACCTCCCCCTGGCAGAGCGGGCAGCGCTGCGGGATGCGCGCGCGGAAGCCGCAGTAGTGGCAGATCAGCAGCCCCTCGCGGCGGTGCACGGTCAGCGTGACCGAACAGTCCTTGCAGCGGAACTCGTGGCCGCACTCGCGGCAGAGCAGGTACGGCGCGTAGCCGCGGCGGTTGATCAGGATGATGGCCTGCTCGCCGGCGTCGAAGGTCTCACGCATGGTTTTCTTCAGGTCACCGCTGAAGATGACGAAGCCCTTGTCCTCTTTCTCCGCCCGCTCCTTGCGAAGGTCGACGATCTCGACGTCGGGCAGCGGGCGCTCCTCGACGCGCGAGGCCATGCGCAGCAGCGTGTACTTGCCGCGGGCCGCGTTCTCGCGCGACTCGAGCGACGGCGTGGCCGAGCCGAGGACCACCGGGATGCCGCGGAACTGGGCGCGCACGACGGCCAGGTCGCGCGCGTTGTAGCGCGGGGTCTCCTCCTGTTTGTACGCGCCGTCCCCTTCCTCGTCGACGACGATCAGGCCGAGGCGCTGGAAGGGGGTGAAGAGGGCGCTGCGCGGCCCGATGGCCACGTCCACTTCGCCGCGCCGCGCGCGCCACCACTGGTCGAAGCGCTCGCTCGCGGAGAGGTTGCTGTGCAGGATGGCGATGCGCTCGCCGAAGCGCTCTTTCAGCCGCGACGCGAAGACCGGCGTGAGCGAGATCTCGGGCACGAGGAGGATGGCCTGCTCTCCCCGCTTGACGACGCTGCGCATCAGCTCGATGTAGACCTCGGTCTTGCCGCTGCCGGTCACTCCTTCGAGGAGGAACGGCGCGAAGGTGCCGAGGACGTCACGGACGCTCTTGATGGCCAGCCGCTGCTCGAACGAGTACGAGATCTCCCCCGTGGCCACCCCTTCCAGTCCGGCCAGGAAGGCGTCCAGCGTGTGCCGCCGCGCACGGCGCTCGATGCGGACGACGCTTTTCTTCGCCAGCGCGGAGAGGATCGCCGCGCTGACGCCGCCGTGCTCCAGCGCGCGCACGGAGAGCTCCCCGCCGCGCGACGCCAGCAGATCGATGGCCGCTTGCTGTTTCGGTGACAAACGTAGGACAGGCTTCAGCCCGTCCAGGCGGGCTGAAGCCCGCCCTACGTCTCCACCCTCCTCGAGCACGACGAAGCGATCGTAACGAACGCCCTGCGCGTCCCGAAGACGGTCGGCGACGGCGATGATCCCCGCGTCCCGCAGCCGCTGCACGGTGGAGCGCGAGACCTTCAGCTCCTCGAAGATCGTCGCCACCGGGAGCGGGCGCTTGCGCAGCTCGTCGAGGAGGACGAGATCGGCGTCGAGGATCTGCTTCTCCTCGCGCGCCCGCTCGATCATCGCGTCGTCGGCAGTGAGCACGGCCTGGCGCTTGCCGCGCGAGGCCATGTTCGCCGGCAGTGCCACGCGGAGCATCTCGCCGAGGGGGGCGAGGTAGTAGTCGGCGCCCCAGCGACAGAGCTCGATGATCTCTGGGATCAGCGCCGGCTCCTCGTCGTCCAACACCGCGCGGATCGGCTTGAGCTTCTGGTCCGCCGGCGGCGTATCGAGCAACGCCACCACGAAGCCTGTGATCAGCTTCGTCCCGAGCGGCACCTCGACCCGCGACCCGAGCCGCACGCTGTCGCGCAGTTCCTCGGGGACGGCATACGTGAGGGTCTGGTGGAGCGCGACGGGGACGGCGATCTCGGCGTATTCGGAAATCCCCGGCACGGCTAGACCGTGATCCCCAGCTCCGCCATCACCTTCTTCATGTCCGCCCACACATCCTTCTTCGCCGCCGGGTTCCGGAGGAGGTACGCGGGATGGTAGGTGGGCATGAGCTTGATGCCGTTGTACTCGAGCCACTGCCCGCGCACGGCGGAGATGCCGTAGCCCTTTTCGGTGAGGCTCTGCAGGCCGAAGCGGCCGAGGGTGACGATGACTTTCGGCTTGATGATCTCCACCTGGCGGCGGATGAAGGGGCGGCAGGCATCCAGCTCGTCGGGCTCGGGGTTGCGGTTCTCCGGCGGCCGGCACTTGATGACGTTGGCGATGTAGACCTGCTCGCGCGACAGCTTCATGGCCTTGATGATGTCGGTCAGGAGCTGCCCGGCCCGCCCGACGAACGGCTCGCCGCGCTCATCCTCGTCGCGCCCCGGCGCCTCGCCGATGAACATCAGGTCCGCGTTCGGGTCGCCGACGCCGAAGACGACGTTCTTGCGCGTGCCGGCGAGGCGGCAGGAGGTGCAGTTGTGCGCTTCGGCGACCAGCTCTTGCCAGGGATCTGCCGAACGTAGGACGGGCTTCAGCCCGTCTCCCTCGTCGGGTGCCGCGGGGCGGGCTGAAGCCCGCCCTACGTTGAGGTCCAGGTGCGTGAAACCGAACTCGCGCAGCATCACCAATTCGTCGAGAACGTCAGGGGTCATCGCCGCGATTATGGTCTAATCAGCGCACTCATGAAAAAGACAATCATCGTGCTCCTCCTCTCTGCCCTTGCTCTGCCCGCGTTCGCCAAAAAAGCGACGGTCAAGGTGATCAATCAGAGCAAATGGGAGATCCACCACCTCTTCATCTCCCCGGCGTCCGAGGAGGAGTGGGGCCCCGACCAGCTCGGGGAAGAAGTCCTCACCAAGGGCGACTCGTTCACCATCACCCAGATCCCCTGCAACGAGTACGACATCAAGGTCGTCGACGAAGACGGCGACGAGTGCATCATCGAGGCGGTCGACCTCTGCCGCGACAACTCGTACTGGAAGATCACGGACAAGGATCTGCTCGAGTGCGAGGGCTACGAGTAAATCAGTTGCTGGTTGTTGCGTTGCTGGTTCGTGGCGGTTCTACGTAGAGCCACCACGAACCAGCAACCAGCAACCCAGCAACATCACTTCAGCATCGCCCGCAACCGCGCGCTATACGTCCGGCTCGACGTCAGCCGCGCCCCGCCGCGCAGCGTGATCACGAACTCGCCGTGAAAGTACGGCTCGAGCTTCTGCACGTAGTCGAGGTTCACGAACGCGGAGCGGTGTACGCGCACGAACACCGCCGGATCGAGGCGCGACTCCAGCTCGCGCAGCGACGTGCGCACGATGCGCTCCCCCGCCGCCGTGTGCAGCCGCACGTAGTTCCCCGCCGACTCGATCCAGGCCACGTCCCCCACCTTCACGAAGGAGATCTCCTCGGTCGAGCGGACGACGAAGCGCGTCAGGTGCGACGGGCGCAGCTCGGCCAGCAGCGCGCGCAGGTCGGCGGCCGGCCTGGCCATGGCGCGGTCGATGGCCTCGTGAAAGCGCGCGCGGTGGAACGGCTTCACCAGATAGTCGAGCGCGTGGACCTCGAACGCACGCACCGCGTACTCGTCGAAGGCGGTGATGAAGACCACCGCCGGGCGGCGCTCCAGCTCGGCCAGCACCTCGAAGCCGTCCAGTCCCGGCATCTGCACGTCGAGCAGGAGCAGGTCGGGCGACAGCTCGTGCACGAGGCGCAGCGCCTCTTCCCCGTCGCGCGCCTCGCCGGCCAGGGTCACGTCGGAGCGCTGGGCGAGCAGGTCGCGGACGAGATCGCGCGCCAGCGGCTCGTCGTCGGCGATGAGCACGCGGATCATGCGGTCGCCAGCGGCAGCCGCAGCGTCACGCGCAGGCCTCCCTCCGCCGCCGGCGCGAGCTCCAGCGCCTGCGCGTCGCCGTAGAGTTGCCGCAGCCGGCGGCGCGTGTTCGAGAGGCCGATCCCCTCGGACTCGCCGGCCAGCCCTTCGCCGTCGTCGCGCACGGTGATCTCCAGCGACTGGCCGAGGCGCGTGGCCGCGATCTCGATCAACCCCGCGCCGGGACGGCGGGAGATGCCGTGGCGGATGGCGTTCTCGACCAGCGGCTGCAGCACGAGCTGCGGCACCGAGGCGCCCGTCACGCCGGCGTCGATGTTCTTCCGGATCACCAGCCGGTCCTGAAAGCGGATCTGCATGATGGCCAGGTATTGCTCGAGCAGCTCCAGCTCCTCGGCCAGCGTGACTTCGTGTCGCTCGCCGCTGCGCAGCGTCTTGTGCAGCAGCGCGCCGAGGTGCACAACCATCTCCTCGGCGGCATCGACGTCGCGGCGCATGAGCGAGGAGATGCTGTTCAGCGTGTTGAAGAGGAAATGCGGCTGCAGTTGCGCGGTCAGCGCGTCGAGGCGTGCCGAGGCCAGCTCCGCCTCCAGCCGGGCCGCGTGCAGCTCCCGCTCGCGGTAGCGGCGGTGCGCCTCGATCCCGTGCACGATGGCCAGCACCGCGCCGAGGGCGATGCTCTCCGAGGCGAAGCTGCGGACGAGCGTAGTTGTGAAGTCGAGCTTCGCGAACTGCACGTAGACCGCGTACTTGAGCACCACCGCCACCGGCAGGCTGGCCAGCTGCACGAGGAGGGAAACCCGCCGCCGCACCAGCCAGAACGCCACCGGCGTGAAGGCCGCGCAGGTGTACCAGTCGGCGAAGCGCAGCGCCAGCACGCGCGTCCAGTCGACCGGCTTGCCGACGTAGTGGCCGTACACGACGGCCTGCATGGCCACGAGGAGCGGAAAGAGCGTCCAGATCGCGGCGCCGAGGAGCCAGTTGCGCAGTTTCATCGAGGCCACGATTCTACGGGAGCCGTTCGTACACGAGCCACGAGCCCGCCGTCAGGGCGATGATCTTCCCGTTCCTGTCCTCGGCGAAGCCGATGCGCCGCGTGCCGTCGGCGCTGCGGAAGAAGCGCGGCTCGACCTCGATCCAGCGCTCGTCCATCGACTGCAGGCTGCCGTCCGCATTCACCTTCACGTCGATGTCGAAGACCCGCTCCGGATCGAACGGACAGCTGTGACACCAGATGTTGCCGCGGTACTTGCCGGCGTAGCGCTGCATGTTCTTGTTGCCCTGGAGCACGGGCTTCGGGACCGGCGTGGCCCGCGGGAACCAGCGGTCGAGGATGGCCTTGCGCACGGGCGCGCGGAGGTCCGCTCCTTCGCGATGGGCGACGACGAAGAAGGCCGTGTCGTGCTCCGGCAGCAGCACCATCAGCGAGTGGAAGCCGCCGATGTTCCCGCCGTGCTCGACGATGCGCTGCCCGTTCGTGTCGGCGTACTGGATGCCGTAGCCGAAGCCCGGCAGCCGCGGATGCATCGTCACCTGCTCGCGGTACAGCCGGTCGTCGCGGAGCATGGCGATCATGAAGCGGGCCATGTCGTTGGCGGTGGAGCTGATCGACGAGGCGGGGGTGGAGTGATAGCGCTCCCACGGGATCTCCACGGGCTTGCCACCCTCCAGCTCCATCGCCGCCGCGCGGTGCACGAGCAGCTCCTCGGGGATGGTGATCTGCGTGCGGTTCATCTTCAGCGGTGCCCAGACCTTGTGCACCAGGAAGCGCTCGAACGGCAGGCCGGAGACGTCTTCGACGAGTAGCCCGGCCAGCGTCATGCCGTAGCTCGAGTACGCCGTCATCTCGCCGGGCGGATGCGCGCGCACGAGGCGCGTCTTCAGGAACTCGCCGAGCGGTTGCACGCGCTCGGTAGTCATCCGGCCCGGCAGCTCATCGAAGCCGGCCGTGTGCGTGAGCAGGTGCTTCGGCGTAACCGTCGGCCCGGCCGGGACTTTCAGGCTGGTCAGGTATTGGTTGACGTCGCGGTCGAGATCGATCCCCAGCTCCACCACCGCCAGCGCGGTGAAGACTTTCGAGATCGAAGCGATGGGAACGATCGTGTCGGGCGCGATCGGGCCGTAGCCTTTCGCCAGCACCACCCGCCCGCCCTGCACGAGCACCAACGCCGCGCCGGGAACCTGCTGCCTGGCCATCTCCGCGGAGACGGTCTTGTCGACGAGCGTCTCCAGCTCTTTCGCGTCGATGGCGGCAGCGAGGGCGAGGGCGGCGAGGAACATGGCTCTTCATGGTGCACGCACGTCCGCCGTGGAGGAACGGGGATGGTGTGAGCGGGCCTCGGCGTGGGACGGTCGGGATGTTCTCGGTTGCTGGTTGCTGGTTCGTGGTGGTTTTACGAAGAGCCGCCACGAACCAGCAACCCAACAACCAGCAACCTCACCTCGGCGCCGCGTTCTTCACGTGCTTCTCCAGCCACTGATCCATCTCCCACAGCATGTGCATCACGCTCTCGCGGGCGCGGTAGCCGTGGGACTCGCTGGGGAGCATGACCAGGCGGGCCGTGCCGCCGAGGCCGGAGATGGCCTGGTAGAGGCGCTCGCTCTGGATCGGGAACGTGCCGGTGTTGTTGTCGTCGATGCCGTGGATGAGCAGGATCGGCTCGTTGATCTTGTTCGCGTGCGTGAACGGCGACATCTTCATGTACGTCTCGGTCGCCTCCCAGAACGTCCGCTCTTCCGCCTGGAAGCTGAACGGCGTCAGCGTGCGGTTGTAGGCGCCGCTGCGGGCGATGCCGGCGCGGTAGAGATCCGAGTGCGCGAGCAGGTTCGCGGTCATGAACGCGCCGTAGGAGTGGCCGCCGACGGCCATGCGGTCGCGGTCGCCCACGCCGCGGCGCACCAGCTCGTCCACCGCCGCCTGCGCGCCGGCCACGAGCTGCTCGATGTACGTGTCGTTCGGCTCCTTCTCCCCCTCGCCGATGATCGGGATGGCCGGATCGTCGAGGATGGCGTAGCCGCGCACCAGCCAGAACAGCGGCGTCCCCCAGCCGGCGCGGATGAAGCGATGCGGCGAGTCCTGCACCTGCGACGCCGCGGCCGCGCTCTTGAACTCCTGCGGATAGGCCCACATCAGCACCGGCAGCGGCCCGTCCTTCTTCGGGTCGTAGCCGGGCGGCAGGTAGAGCGTCCCGGTGAGCGGCACGCCGTCCTTGCGCTGATAGCGGATCAGCTCCTTCTTCGCCGCGGCGAGCTGCGGCGACGGATGCGGGAACGAGGTGAGCTGCGTGGCCTTCTTCGTCTTCAGGTCGCGCACGTAGAAGTTCGGCTGCTCGGAGACCGACTCGCGGCGCGTGAGCAGCCGCTGCCCGCGCTCGTCGAGGATCTCGTACGGCACCTCGTAGAACGCCCCCTCGGAGCGCCAGAGGCGCGTCTTCTTGCCGCTGGCCAGATCGAGCTCGTCGACGAAGGGACGGTCGCCCTCCGGCGACGCACCCTCACCCATGAGGAAGAGCGTGCGGCCGTTGTTCGCGGTCAGCAGCACGTCGGCGCCCCACTGGTTGCGGCGGGTCTCCGGCTTGCCGGGATCGGCATAGCGATCCTCGAATGAGCGGTCGAAGAGCAACTGCGGCGCGGCGGCGGCGTTCGACGGGCGGATGCGCCACGTGCGCGTCTGGCGCGTCTTCCACCACGACTCCCACACCAGCGCCAGGTCGTCGGAGGCCCAGTCGATGCCATCGAAGCGCAGCGCCAGCGAGGCCAGCACCTTGGGCGTCTCCGTGAACGGCGCGTCGAGCGTGTAGAGGCGGTCGCGGACGTCGGCCTGCACGCGCGGGTCGCCTTTGTCCTGCGCCTCCACCCAGAAGGCGGTGGCGGGCTTGTCGCCGCGCCAGCCGAAGTCGCGCGGGCCGGTGCGCGTGGCCGAGAAGTCGATCGGCACTTCCTCGGCCAGCGGCAGGTCGGCGATCTGCTTGAGCATCTTGCCGTCGCGCGACCAGATCTCCACGCGACGCGGGAAGCGGCCCTCCGGCACGACGAACGAGAACGGACGGTGTACGACCTCGGCGATCAGGTAGCGCCCATCGGGCGAGGCCTGGAACGCACCGACCGCGCCGGAGATCCCGGCCAGCGTGGTGTTGCCGTCGAGGTCCGCCCACGCGAGCTGCGACTGCATGTGATGCTCGAAGACGTCCGCGTCGGCGGGGTTCTTCAGCAGGTCCTGATACGTGCGCGTCGTGGCCCTGCGGCCGATGCTCTCCTGCACGACCGGTCCCCTCGGGACCGCGGCCGCCGCGGGGGGCGTCCCGTTCGCGGCGCGCAGGCGCACGAGCAGCGTGCGGCTGTCGGAGAGCCACTGGAACGGCTTGGAGGGATGCGTGGCGTTCAGCCGGTACGAGCCGACCCGCTTCGCCGCGAGCGTGGCCACGTCGACCACCCAGAGCGCGACCCCTTCGTCGCTGCCGGCGATGAAGGCGATGCGCGACGAGTCGGGAGACCACGACACCAGACGGATGCGCGCGCTCGCCGGCAGGCCGGCAATGGTGCGCGGCTCCCCTCCCGCGAGCGACTGCAGGCGGATGGTGCGGTAGTACGGCGCGCGCGTCTGGTCGCCTGTCTGCGGATTGAAGCGCAGGCCGGCCAGCTTGAGCTCCGTCTGCGCTAGGTCGGCGATGGTCAGCAGCGACGGCGACTCCGCCAGCAGCACCCACTTGTCGTCGGGACTGACGAAGGGCACCGGCGTCAGCGGCGCGTCGGCCAGCGCGGCGATCTCCGCCGGCGGCATCTTGTATTCCTGGGCGAGCGCGCCGGTGGCCAGGAGGAGGAGGGCGAGGAGTCGTTTCATGGAGGTCCTTTCCAGGATGTTGCTGTGTTCCTGGTTGCTGGTTCGTTGTGGTGCAGTGTCGCTCAGGCCACGCACCGCAACGAACCAGCAACCAGCAACACAACAACATCGTCACAGTCGAGCGACGATCAAATCGAGGATCCGGTTAGCAATGACACTCTTGGCCGCCTTCGGAAAGCGCGTGGTCTCGCCGTCGCTGCCGATGACCAGCACCTCGTTCTCGTTCGAGTCGAAGCCGATGGTGGCGTCCGCCACGTCGTTGGCCACGATGAGGTCCGCCCCTTTCTTCTGCAGCTTGATGCGGGCGTTCTGCTCGACCATGTCCGTCTCCGCGGCGAAGGCGACCACGAACGGGCGCGGCGAGAGCTGCGCCACGGCGGCCAGGATGTCGGGGTTCTTGCGCAGGGTGAGGGTGAGCGTGTCGTGGTCGTCGCGCTTCTTGATCTTGCGGTCGGCCACTTCGACCGGCGCAAAGTCGGCCACCGCCGCGGCCTTGATCAGGATCTGGTGCTCCCCCGCCGCGCGGATGACGGCGTCGTGCATCTCCTGGGCGGTGGTGACGCGCGTGAGGGTCACGTGCGGCGGCATCGCCAGCGAGGTCGGCCCGGAGACGAGCGTGACCTGCGCGCCGCGGCGCTGCGCGGCCTCGGCGATGGCGTAGCCCATCTTCCCCGAGGAGCGGTTCGTCAGGTAGCGGACCGGATCGAGCGGCTCGCGGGTCGGGCCGGCCGTGACCAGCACGCGCTTGCCGGCCAGGTCGCGGGCCACGAAGCGCTCGCGCACGATGGCCACGAGCTCCGGCACGTCCGGCATCTTCCCGGCCCCTTCTTCGCCGCAGGCCAGGAGGCCGTTCACCGGCTCGATGATCCCCACGCCGCGCGCGCGCAGCGTCTCGAGGTTCTGCCGCACCGTGGGATGCGCGAGCATGTGCGTGTTCATGGCCGGCGCCACCAGCACCTCGGCGCGGTGCGCCAGCGCGTACGTGGTCAGCGCGTCGTCGGCGATGCCCACCGCCAGCTTGGCCAGCACGTTCGCCGTGGCCGGCGCGACGAGCAGCAGCTCCGCCCAGCGGGCCAGCTCGATGTGATCGACGCCGCCGTGGCCGGAGTCCCCCCACTGCTCGGTGATCACGCCGTGGTTGGAGACGGCGGCGAGGGAGAGCGGCGACACGAACCGCGCGGCGTTCGGCGTGAGGATCACGCGAACGGCCGCGCCGATGTCCTGGAGCCGGCGCACCAGCTCGGGCGCTTTGTAGGCGGCGATGCCGCCGGAGACTCCGAGAACGATGTTCATTCGAGGTACGAGGTACGAGGTACGAGGTACGAGTGGCTCCGCTCACGCACGCTCGACGCCTGAATGTTCATGCGCGAAGCGTGCACCAGCGGAGCCACTCGTACCTCGTCACTCGTACCTCGGAGCTTACTCCTCGTTTTCCAGCGCCGTGGTCTCTTCCGTCGGCGCCGTGAGCTGCCACTTCACCGCGTTCTGCGCCACTTCTTCCATGGCGATGCGCGTCGGCTTCGCGTGGCGCGGCCGGGTCTTCGGCTGCGCCCCCTGGATGAGCTGCTCCGCACGCTTGGAGACGAGCAGCACGTAGCGGAACTTGCTGTCAACTCCTTCCGGCAGTCCTTCCATTGCGATCCTCCTCTTTCAGTCGCTCGGCCATCTGGGCGATGGCTTCGAGCGCAGTCTTCGTCTGCAGTTTCTTGGCGATGATCGCGGCCTTCAGACACTCGGTCGCGGCGCCCAGATTGTCGTTGATGATGATGTAGTCGTAGAAATCCTTGCCTTCGTCGATCTCGTCGATCGCCTTGCGCAGCCGCAGGTCGATCTCGTCGTCGGTGTTCAGGCCGCGGTCGCGCAGCCGGACGCGCAGCGTGTCCAGCGACGGCGGAAAGATGAAGACGCTCAGCGACCGCGGCTTCAGCTCCGGATCGCGAGCGATCTGCTTCGCGCCCTGATAATCGATGTCAAGGATCACATCCTGCCCCGCCCGCAGCCGCTCCAGAACCTCGGCGCGGGAGGTGCCGTACCGATGGGCGTGAACGTGGGCCCATTCGAGAAATTCCCCCCGTCCCACCATGCTGTCGAACTCCTCCGCCTCCACGAAGTGATAGCTCAGGCCCGGCATTTCGCCGGCCCGCGGCCTGCGCGTGGTGTGGGAGACCGAGAAATAGAGCTCGATGCCGAGGGGCAGGAGCTGGTCGCGGACATTCGTGATGAGGGTCGTCTTCCCGGCGCCGGACGGGCCCGAGACGATGAACAACGTCCCGTCCGAGTGGAAGTTACTCGACATTCTGTACCTGTTCGCGGATGCGCTCGAGCTCCGTTTTCAATTCTACGACAAGGGTCCGGATGGCCGCCGAGCGCGACTTCGAGCCCATGGTGTTGATCTCGCGCAGCATCTCCTGGGAGAGGAAGTCGAGCTTCTTCCCCGCCGCCTCGCGCCCGCTCACCGCTTTTTCGGTCTGCTCGAGGTGATGCCCGAGGCGCGTCAGCTCCTCGGCGATGTCCCCCTTCTCGACCATGATCACCACTTCCTGGGCGATGCGCTCCTGCGAGACGGCGGTGCCGGCCTGCGCGGCGATCTCCTGCACGCGTTGCTGATAGCTGGCCAGCAGCTCGGCGCGCACGTCGTCGCGGCGTTTCGCCAGCTGCTCCTGCAGGTCGCGGATGGACGCCACGCGCGCGGTGATGTCCTTGCGCAGCGACTCCCCTTCCCGCTCCCGCATGGCCGTGAGCTGCGCGAAGGCCTCGCGCACGATGCCCATCAGCGCCTCCCGCTCGTCCTCCGTGATCTCGGCGTCGAGCGCCTCGACCTGCAGGAAGTCGGGCACGCGCATCAGGTCGCTCCCCGTGAGCGTCGCGCCGAGGCCGAGCTCCTCGGCGATCGAGCGCAACTGCGGGATGACCGTGTTCGCGATCTGCGTGTTGATGCGGACGTTGTACTCCGGCTGCTGCGTGCGCTGGATGCGCACCGAGACGTCCAGCTTCCCCCGCGAGAAGACCTCGGAAGCAATGGCCCGGAGCGGCGCCTCCATGTCCCACATGTACTCGGGGAGGCGCACCGAGGCCTCCAGAAAGCGATGGTTCACGCTCTTGCACGTGACGGTCGCGAAGTAGCGCGCCGAGAGCGCGCCGGCGGCACGGCCGAAGCCGGTCATGCTGTTGATCATCAGCGTGAGCGATGAGCGATGAGAGATGAGCGATGAACAGGGCTCCCCGTGTTCATCGCTCATCGTTCATCGTTCATCGCTGTCCCTCCATCAATCGTTCTGCTTCATCCGCCAGCTCGTTCATCACCCGTTCCACCCTCTGCCGCCACTCCTCGACGTCAGCGTCACGCGGCACGTGCAGCGGCGCGCCGTAGAGGAACAGCGCCTTCGAGAACGGATACGGCACGACCATCCGGTCCCACGAGCGCAGGAGCTTTTTTTTTTAGCCGCAAACGCGACCGGCACGATCGGCAGGCCGCTGGCCTTGGCCGCGTACACCACGCCGTCCTTCACTATCCGCGCCGGACCCTTCGGGCCGTCGGGCGTGAAGACGATGTTCTTCCCCGCCTTGGCCTCGCGCAGCAGCTCGCGCAGCGCCGCGCCGCCGCCGCGCGTCGACGAGCCGCGGGCCGCGTCCACGCCGTACCAGTCGAAGACCCGGGCGATGTACTCCCCATCCTTCGAGCGGGAGATCATCACGCTGATCGGACGGCGGTAGCGCGAGTGCAGCATCAGCAGCAGGTGCGCGTGCCAGAACGCCAGGATGTACTGCGGCGTCCCGCTGATGTGCTCGACGTTCACGTGCCGCACCCGCAGCGTGGCATGGAGGGCACGGATGAACAGCGATGCGGCGAAGGAGAGGAGCTTCACGATGCGGCGCGCAGTGTATCGCGCCGCCGTGTGAAAATACGCGCGTGCCCGACGCCCTGCCGACAGTCCTGAGCCGCTACCGCGTCCTCTCGCTCCTCGGCGCGGGAGGCATGGGCGAGGTCTACCTCGCCAGCGACGACAAGCTCGGCCGCCGCGTGGCCATCAAGATCCTCCCCGACGCCGTGAGCCGCGACGAGGAAGCCCGGCTGCGCATGCTCCGCGAGGCCCGCGCCGTGGCCGCCCTCGACCACCCCAACGTCTGCACGATCTACGAGGTCGGCGAGCACGACGGCCGCTCCTACATCGTCATGCAGTTCGTCGAAGGGGAGACCCTCTTCGACCGCCTGCGCCAGGCCCGCATGTCGCCCACGGAAGTCCTCGACGTGGCGGTGCAGATCGCCGCGGCCCTCGACGAGGCCCACAGCCACGGCATCATCCACCGCGACGTGAAGCCGATGAACATCATGCTCACGCCGCGCGGCCAGGTGAAAGTGCTCGACTTCGGCCTGGCCAAGTTCACCGCCGCCCGCGAGCACACCACCACCGACCAGCTCGAGTCGCGCGCCGGCATCATCACCGGCACCGCGCCGTACATGTCGCCCGAGCAGCTCCGCGGCGCCCCCATCGACGCCCGCAGCGACATCTTCTCCCTCGGCGTGGTGCTCTACGAGATGGTCACGGGCCGCCGTCCCTTCGAGCGCACCAGCACCGTGGCCACCATCACCGCCATCCTCTTCGAGGAGCCCGACCCCATCGACGAGCCGGGCTTCTCCTCCTTCGTCCCCATCCTTCGCCGCGCCCTGGCCAAGGAACCGTCGAAGCGCTACTCCACCATCGCCCAGCTCCTCGACGCCCTCAACGACCTCAAGTCCCGCCCCCGCTCCGCGCCGCGCCAGCGAAACACGGAGCTCGAAGTCACCGAACGAAACCTGAACGTAAACGTAGGACGGGCTTCAGCCCGTCCCCCCGCCTCCCGCTCCGGCCGCATCGACTCCCTGGCCGTCCTCCCCTCGGTCAGCGGCCACATGGAGGCTTCTCTCGAATATCTCGTCTACGGCCTCAGCGAAGGGATCGTCAACGCGCTGGCGCAGGTAAAGAAGCTGCGCGTCATCGCTCCCGGCACCGCCGCGCAGTACGCCGGCACCGATCCCGATCCGCGCGAGGCGGGACGCGAGCTGAACGTGGCCGGCATCGTGGTCGTCCGCGCGCGCGTCGACGGCGAGCTGCTGCACGCCGACGTCGACCTGGTCAGCACCGCCGACGGCTCGCTGCTGTGGGCGTCGCAGTACGTGCGCCCCGTGCGCGAGATCGTGCTGCTGGCCGACGAGATCGCGGACCAGATCGCCGAGCGCGTGCGCGGCAGTGCCTCGGCAGCACGGCGTCCGGTGAAGAAGAAACGCCCCGTCGACGCCGAGGCCGAGCAGCTCCACCTGAAGGGGCGCTTCCAGTGGATCAAGCGCCATCCCGAGGCGGTCAAGCAGGCCATGAACTTCTTCCAGCAGGCCGTCGAGCGCGATCCCTCGTTCGCGCTCCCCTACGCCGGCCTGGCCGACTGCTTCGTCATGCTGGGATTCATGCAGGCGCTGCCACCGCGCGAGATCCTCCCCAAGGTCAAGGCCGCGGCGAAGCGCGCCATCGAGCTCGACCCACTCCTCGCCGATCCGCACGCCACCCTCGGCTACGCCGCGGGACTCTTCGAATGGGACTTCGAGACCGGCCAGCGCGAGCTCGAGGAGGCCATGCGCCTCAACCCCAACTACCCGTGGGCGCCGCACTGGCTCGGCATCCTGATGTGCGGCCGGGGCCACGTGCGCCGCGCGCTGGAGCTGATCGACATGTCCAAGGAGCTCGATCCGCTCTCGCCCATCATCAACGTCGGCGCCGGCATCCCGCTGCACATCGCCGGGCGCTACGACGACGCCGTGAACTGCTACCGCGCCGTCCTGGAGACCGATCCCACCCTCGCCCCCGGCCACTACTACCTGGGCATGTCGCTGGAGATGCGCGGCGACTACGACGACGCCATCCGGGCCCTCGAGCGCGCCATCGAGATCGCCGGCCCGGCCCCGATCTTCCTCGGCGCCCTGGCCCACATCTTCGCCCGCGCCGGCCGCCCCGACGACGCCGAGCGCCTCATCGACCAGCTCCGCCTCATGTCCAAGCAGCGCTATGTCTCCCCCTACAGCTTCGCCGTCGCCCACACGGGCCTCGAACAGACCGGCCCGGCCCTGGCCGCCATCGAGCAGAGCCTCGAAGAGCACAACGCCTGGATGTGCTTCCTCCCCATCGACCCGCGCTTCGACACCATTCGCCAGGAGCCGCGGTTCGTGTCACTCGTGGAACGCTACGGCCTGCCGGCGAAAGCGGAGACGGACGTGTGATCGATATCGCCTGATATCGACGTCAGCTCGCGCGGTTTCACGGTCGATATGCCCCGATATCGACGTCGATATCCCCGGATATCAACGTCGAGGTCCGCGACCTCACGCTCGATATCCGGCTATATCGACGTTGAGATCCGCGACTTCACGCTCGATATCCGGCTATATCGACGTTGAGATCCGCTACTTCACAGTTGATATCCCGCCATATCAACGTCGAGGTCCGCGATCACAAAGCTTGATATCGCTCGATATCGACGAGATCTCGCTCAGTCAGCAGTTTCACTCACCCTGTCTTCGCTGGACAGGTGACGCGTATAATTGTCTATGCCGTTTTGTTCTCTTTTGGACTAAAGTAAATTCATTCATCATGTTGCACGACTCTGAAAAGTTTCTGTCAGCCGCCCTGGCCCTTCCGGAGCATGATCGAGCCGAGATCGCGGCAAAACTACTCGAGAGCCTCGATCAGCCGGAGCATCCCGACGTGGACGAAGCGTGGGCTCGTGAGATCGAACGGCGGTGTGCGGCGCTCGACAGCGGCGATGCGGTGACCTCGGATTGGGAAACCTTCCGCTCCCGCATAGAACGCGATATCTTCGGTCGGTGAAGAAGGCCGTTCGGCCAAGCTCGTTTGCCCAGGAAGAGATCGAGTACTACCTGCAGCGTTACGAGTCCGAATCGCCTGGTCTGGGCGATCGCTTGTGGAGAGAGATCCAAGCCGCGGTTGCGCTCATCTCAGACCGTCCATCCATCGGTGAGCCGGTGCGCCGCACACGCGGGCTCGTGCGCCGAGTTCCATTACGGCGCTTCCCATTCTTTGTCATTTATCGCGAGCGCGAACACGACGTGCAGATCATTGCGCTGGCACACACCAGCCGCAGGCCAAACTATTGGCGCTCTCGCTTGAAGCTGCTGTCGTAGAGCATCCTGTCTCTCCGATTCTGATCCTGCCGAGATTCTGCTGAAATCGAAGGCTTTGATCGGCGGAGAAGATGACGGTGAAGCCGCGGTCGACAGCGGCTCGCAACAGAACACCGTTGCGTAATCCCTTCAGCCCCTCGCGGCGGATGGTCGCCGGCGCGAACTCGATGTCGCGAGGGTGCAGCATGGTGCAATCTACCTTCTGCGGTCGGAGATCGTGGGAGGACCGCCATGCTCTTCCAGATACTCACGAAGCGCCTGACTGACAACCGCTGAATCACGAAAGACTTTCGCGACGTCCGGCTCGAGCAGCACGACATTCGAGCCCTGCATCGCGCGCTCGTAATACTTTCCCCGCACACCGCCGGAAAAATCGGTCTCAGGGATATCGTCTTCTTCCAGTCCGTCAGGTCGATCGCTCATATTGCCGCCGTTCTCGCCGGAGTATACTGAATTGATGTCTCTAAGTATCTGTGTCGTGTGAGTTTACGTCCGCGCTATGAACCCCATCGAATGGCAACAGCGCGTCGATCTCGCCGCGTGCTACCGCCTCGTGGCGATGTACGGCTGGGATGACCTCATCTTCACCCACATCTCCGCGCGTGTGCCGGGGCCGGAGCATCACTTCCTCATCAATCCCTACGGCATGCTCTTCGAGGAGATCACGGCCTCCAGTCTCGTGAAGATCGATCTCTCCGGCAAGCTCGAGCGCGCCGATCCGGGCTACCGCACATGACCGAAGAACGCCGCACCGTCTACCGCGCCTGCAATCTCTGCGAGGCTATCTGCGGTTTGGAGATCGAGGTAGCCGGGCCGCGCATCCTCTCGATCCGCGGCGATGCCGACGACCCCTTCAGCCGCGGCCACATCTGCCCGAAAGGCGTGGCCCTGATCGACATCCACGACGATCCGAACCGCCTGCGCCGGCCGCTGAAACGGAGCGGCGGTGAGTGGCGCGAGATCCCGTGGGACGAGGCGTTCGACCTCGCGGCGTCGCGCATCGCCGCCATTCAGCAGGCGCACGGCAACGACGCGGTCGGCTTCTACAGCGGCAATCCCGTGGTGCACAACGCGGGAACGCTGTTCAGCATCCCCGCGCTGGCGCGCGCGCTGCGGACGAAGAACGCCTTCAGCGCGTCGTCGGTCGACCAGTTGCCGCACCAGCTCGCATCGCTGCTGATGTACGGGCATCAGCTCCTGATCCCGATCCCCGACATCGACCGCACGCACTACCTGCTGATGCTCGGGGCGAATCCGCTGGCGTCGAACGGCAGCCTGATGACGGCGCCGGACGTGAAGCGGCGGCTGCAGGCGATCCGCGAGCGCGGCGGGAAGATCGTGCTCGTCGATCCCCGGCGCACCGAGACGGCCGCCGTCGCCGACGAGCATCACTTCATCCGTCCCGCCAGCGACGCGGCGCTGCTGATGGCGCTGATCAACACGATCCGCGACGAGGGGCGGATGCGCGTCCCGGAGCGCGTGACGGGACTCGAGGAGGCGCTGGAGGCCATCCGCGACGGCACCGCCGAGGTTGCGGAGGCGCGTACCGGAATCGCGGCGGAGACGATCCGCCGCATCGCGCGGGAGTTTGCCGCCGCCCCCTCCGCCGTCTGCTACGGACGCGTGGGGACGTCGCTGCAGGCGTTCGGCACGCTCAATCAGTGGCTCGTGCAGCTGCTCAACCTCGTCACGGGGAACCTCGACCGCGAGGGAGGCGCGCTGGTCACGCGGCCGCTCGTGCCGGTCACCGGCCCCGGCACGCGACCGGGACACCACGCGCGCTTTCACTCGCGCGTGAGCGGGCGGCCGGAGTCGGGCGGCGAGCTGCCGGTGGCGGTGCTGAGCGAGGAGATCCTCACGCCGGGCCCGGGGCAGATCCGCGGCTTCATCACCATCGCCGGTAACCCCGTGCTCTCCACGCCCGACGGCCGCCGTCTGGACGAGGCGCTGGCCTCACTCGAGTTCCTGCTCGCCATCGACATCTATCTCAACGAGACCACGCGCCGCGCGGACCTGATCCTGCCGCCGGCCTCGAGCCTCAGCCACGATCACTACGACCTGATCTTCAACGCCTTCGCCATCCGCAACACGGCGCGCTTCAACGAGGCCATCTGGCCGCGCGCGGAGGACGAGCGGTACGACTGGGAGATCTTTCACGAGCTCTCCACGCGCCTCGGCGGAAAGCCGGTGCCGTCGACCGCGGACGCCCTGGCGTCCATGCTCACCCGCTCCGGCTCCTCGCTCGAAACGCTGAGAGCCGCGCCGCACGGCCTCGACCTCGGCCCGCTCGCGCCGTCGCTCTTCGAGCGCCTGGAAACGCCCGACGGCCGCATCCAGTGCGCCCCGGCACCCATCCTCGCCGACGTGGCCCGCTTCCATGCATCGTCCGCCAACGGTGCGTTCCTCCTCATCGGCCGCCGCCACCTGCGCAGCAACAACTCCTGGATGCACCACTCGCAGCGGCTGAACCGCGGCCACGCGCGCGACCGGCTGATGATGCATCCCGAGGATCTGTCGTCCCTCGGGATCGCCGACGGCGCGATGGTCGAAGTGCGCTCACGCGCCGGCACCGTGCGCGCGGTCGTGCAGGCCACGAACGACGTCATGCGAGGCGTCGTCAGCCTCCCCCACGGCTTCGGCCACGTCAGCTACAACGACCTCACCGACGCGAACGAGGTGGACGCGGTGTCCGGGAACGCGGCGCTGAACGGGACGCGCGTGGAGATCGCCGCGCTTCAGGCGGGCTGAAGCCCGCCCTACGTTGAGCACGGATCGCTGAACGTAGGACGGGCTTCAGCCCGTCCCCGCACTCGCGACAACCTACCGCACGCCGACCAGCTCGACCTTGAACACCAGCGTGGCGTTCGGCGGGATGACGCCGCCCATGCCGCTCGCGCCGTAGCCGAGGGAGGGAGGGATGACCAGCGTGCGCTTCTCCCCCACCTTCATCATGGCGATGCCTTCGTCCCAGCCGGCGATCACGCGGCCGCGGCCGACGGGGAACTGCAGGGGGGTGCCGCGGTCGCGGGAGCTGTCGAACTTCTCTCCGTTCGTGAGCCACCCCGTGTAGTGCACCTGCACGATCTGGCCGGGCTGCGGCTGCGCGCCCATGCCGGGCGTGTCCACCGTGTACTGCAGCCCCGAGGCGGTCGTCTGGAGATTCGTCGGCATCGAGAACGTATCCACGGTGGCTCCTTGCGGTGCGGTCGGGACCAGGTCCTCGGCCGGCGTCGTGTCGTTGACAGCGGCAGCGGTCGGAGTCGTGTCCGTCGGCGCGGTGGCGGTGTCGGCGGGCGGCTGCGCGCACGCCAGGCAGAGCAGGATCAGCACGGCAGTGAGTAATTTCATGGGCCCGGAGTGTATGTGAATAAGATGCGCCCATGCCACACGACGTCAGTCTCATCACGACCATCGCCGCCGGCCTCGGGCTGGCCATGGTCTTCGGCTTCATCGCCGCGCGGCTGAAACTCCCCCCGCTCGTCGGCTATCTCCTGGCCGGCATCGTCATCGGCCCGCATACGCGCGGCTTCGTGGCCGACGTGGCCCTGGCGGGACAGCTCGCCGAGATCGGCGTCATGCTGCTGATGTTCGGCGTCGGGCTGCACTTCTCGCTCGACGACCTCGCCTCGGTGCGCGGCATCGCCCTGCCCGGCGCGGTCGTGCAGATCCTCGTGGCCACCATCCTCGGCATCGTCACCGCCAAGGCGTGGGGGTGGAGCTTCGGCGTCGGGCTGGTCTTCGGGCTCTCGCTCTCCACCGCCAGCACCGTCGTGTTGCTCAAGGCGCTCGAGTCCCGCGGCATCCTGGAGACCTTCAACGGACGCATCGCCATCGGCTGGCTGATCGTCGAGGACCTGGTGATGGTCCTGGTGCTCGTGCTCCTGCCGCCCCTGGCGAGCATCCTCGGCGGGAGCGCGCAGGAAGGGGGCCCGGGCATCGGCGTCACGCTGGTCATCACCTTCGTCAAGGTGGCGGCGTTCATCGTGCTGATGGTCGTGGTGGGCAAGCGGCTCTTCCCGCGCATCCTCTGGCTCGTGGCGCGGACCGGCTCGCGCGAGCTGTTCACACTGTGCGTGATCGCGGCCGCGGTGGGCGTGGCCTACGGCGCCGCGGCGCTGTTCGGCGTCTCCTTCGCTCTCGGCGCCTTCTTCGCCGGCATGATGATGCGCGAGTCGTCGCTGAGCCACCGCGCGGCCGACGAGTCGCTGCCGCTGCGCGACGCCTTCGCCGTGCTCTTTTTCGTCTCCGTGGGCATGCTCTTCGATCCGGCCGTGCTGGTGCGCCAGCCGCTGGCGGTGCTGGCCGTGGTGGCCATCATCATGATCGGCAAGACCGTTGCCGCCATTGCCCTGGTGCTGCTGCTCCGCTATCCGCTGAACACGGCCATGACCGTCGGCGCGAGCCTGGCGCAGATCGGGGAGTTCGCGTTCATCCTCGCCAACCTCGGCGTCGAGTACAAGCTGCTCACCGCGGAGGGGCAGAACCTGATCCTGGGCGGCGCGCTGATCTCCATCGCCCTCAACCCGGCGGTCTTCGGCGTCGTCGAGCCGGCGCGGCGGTGGATCCTCCGGCGCTCCGACCTGGCGCGGCGGCTGGAGCACCGCGTCGATCCGCTGGCGCAGCTCCCCGACTCCGTCGACGCGTCGCTGCTCACCGGACACGTGACCATCGTCGGCTACGGGCGCGTCGGACGCCGCATCGCGGAGGCGCTGGCGGAGCGGAAGATCCCGTACACGATCGCCGAGCAGAACCGCGAGGTGGTGGAACGGCTGCGCGAGCAGGACGTGCGCGCCGTCTCGGGCGACGCGGCCGATCCGGCGGTGCTGATCCAGGCCCACGTGGCGCGCGCGGCGATGCTGGTCATTGCCACGCCGGACACGGTGGGCGTGCGGAAGATGATCGACGTCGCCCGCAAGCTGAATCCGAAGATCAAGGTCGTGCTGCGCACGCACAGCGACGAAGAGGCGACGCTGCTGCAGCGCGAGGCCGCCGGCACGGTGTTCATGGGCGAGCACGAGCTGGCGCGCGCCATGACGCAGCACGTGGTGGAGACGATGACCACCGCCGAAGTCCCCTAAGCAGCCCACGGCACAGCGGACCGCCGGCGTCCTCGCCGGCTGTCTGTGGCGGCGTCCCGCCGCCACTGTGCGGGCGAGACGCCCGCACAGACAGCCGGCGGGACGCCGGCGGTCCGCTGCGCCGCGGTGGTCAGTGCCGTGCGCTGCGACGCTTCGGCGCTGGCGCACTGATGGTGATCGTCTCGCCGAGGGCCACGCCGCAGCGGTTCGACACGCGTTTCCAGTAGCGGCCAGGGACGCTCGGTGCGGGCACGGGCGTGCGCGTGTCGCCGCTCTCGCCGGCGAACCACTCCCCGGCGCCCGTCGCCGAAGGCTTCGGACAGTCGGGATTCGGCGCGCCGCGATTGGTGCGGATGAAGTCGAGCCAGAGAGCGCGCGCCCGCGGATCGTTGCGCACGGGGTCGGGTGCCTCGAAGTAGTTCAGCAGTTGCTCGTCCGTCTCGTCGCCGCGCAGCGACCAGGCGTCGGCGAAGCCGAGGTAGTTGTGCGCGTTCCAGCCGAACTTCAGCGACGCCGGGCGGCTGGCGAAATTGCCGGTCGGCCCGGGGTACGACCATGGCGCGCCGGAAGCCCAGACGAAGCGCCCGTCCTCGTGGCCGTCGGGGTGATAGCGCCCCGGCACGGGATCGTCGTTGCGGCGCGCGCGCAGCCGCGACACGCCGTGCGTGCCGAAGCCGCCCACGAGCAGCGCACCACGCGGATCGACGGCCACGAGCCACGGGTAGTGCGGCGCCGTCGTCTCCTCGCGTGCGCCCCAGCCGGCGGGATGCGGGTTCCAGTGCTCGCCGAACACGTAGCGGCTCTCCCCGCCCTCGGGCGGCATCCACGCGTAGACCTCGTTGAAGTGCGCGCCGGTGTCGCCGTCGATCTCGTCGCCCACCGACTTGCACCAGTAGATCCCGTCCTTCGGGCCGCTGTTGCCCCAGCGGTCGACGTCGAGCCACGCCCAGCCGCGGTAGTCCTCCTGGAAGATCTGGTGCACGTCACCGAGAACCGTCGTGGCGCGCGTGTTGGGATCGATGCGGCGGATCCAGCCGTAGCCGAGCTCCAGGAGAATGAGATTGCCGCGGCTGTCGACGCGGATGCATTGCGGCATGTAGATCTCGTTCGACAGGGCGCGGTTCGCGTCCTGGTCGAAGACGTCCGTGGCGCCGCGGGCGCGGAGGCGGCTCGCCGCGCCGGGACTGCCGAGGAGCGTCGTCACGACGCCGGAGCGCGTGATCTTGCGGATGGCATCGTTGTCCTGGTCGGCGACGTACAGCGCGTCGCTGACGGGATCGAAGACCAGCGACGCGGGACCGCGGAAGCGGGCGGCGTGGCCGTTGCCGTCGGCAAAGCCGGGAGTGTGATTGGGATCGCCGGCGAAGACACTGACGCGCACTTTGTTCGTGGCGACGTCCTCGATCTCGATCTTCCAGACGCAGTGGTCCTCGTAGCCGACGACGTACCAGACGTTCTCGTTCTTCGGGTCGATGGCCAGGTCGAGCGGCGTGAAGAGCTCGCCGCGCCCCTCGGTCCAGAAGCCGCGCTTCTCCATCACGCCGCGCACGGTGGCCAGCGGCTTCGAGCTCCAGACCGGGTCGCGGCCGGGGCGTACGCGCCAGCCGGCCACGGTGACGATCTCGCCGTCGGGCTTCAGGTAGCGCGCCGGGCCGCCGGTCTCGACGAAGGCGAAGCCGCCGCGCGAGTCGACCTGGCCGGAGACGTAGGGACTCATCCAGCCGACGCCGCGGGGGCCGTCGCGGAAGGGGAACTTCTCGTGCTTCGCGCCGACGCGCAGGCCGCGGTGGTCCTGGCTCTGGTTGGGGTCGAGGGCGCGGACGAAGGGGACGCCGGGATGCGGCGGGTCTTCCCACCAGAGCTGCGCGCCGGCCACGTAGTCGCCGTTCGGCGCGAGCTGTTCGAGGTAGAGATCGGCCGCATGCGGCGGCGCGCTCCACGGCGTGACGTGCGGGTTCGCGGGGACGCCGGTGAGGCGGCGCTGCCGCGAGTCGACGTAGACCACCGCGGGACCGAAGTCGCCGTCGCCGTTGTAGCCGGTGACGCCGGCGATGACCGGCACGAGCGTGCTGACCGGGCGCCCGCGGGTCAGATGCAGGAACGCGCGCAGCGGCTTGTAGCGCATCCGGTCGGCGCCGCGCACTTCGACGCTGACGTCGTGAAAGCCGTCATCGAGCGCGTCCAGCGCGGGATTATCGACGCGCAGCGTGAACGGCGCCGCCGGCGACTGCCATGGCGACACCGGCACGCCGTGCACCGTGTAGCGGATCTCGACGTTGGGCGCGGTGATGACCTCGGCGGACGACCGGCTGCCGCGGAAGACGTTCGCGCGCAGCACCACGGCGTCGCTGTCCGCCGCCGTGGCGTGGTGCTGGTGGAGGTGGAGCCAGTGCGGATCCTCCGGCTCCAGCCCCTCGTCCTTCAACACCTCGATGGTGTGCTCGGCGAAGTGGAGAGGCCACTCATCGGCGAACAGGCCGCTGGCCAGCAGGAGGAGGAAAAGGATGGAAGGACGCACGTTGCTTTCAAGGTACGGCCTGCGCGTTCAGGCCGCCGTGAGCAAGGTCACGGCAGGACTGTCATCCTGAGCTGCGCAGACAGCGAAGGATCCCCTGCCTGCGGACGAGCACGGGGTTTCAGCCGGGGGTCCTTCGCCGTCTACGCGGCTCAGGATGACACGGGGATCTCATCGTCCACGAACTGCAGGTCGTACAGCTTGCGGTAGACGCCGCGGCGGGCGAGGAGCTCCTCGTGCGTGCCCACCTCCACGATCCGCCCCTTGTCGAGCACGACGATCTTGTGGGCGCTGCGGATGGTGGAGAGGCGGTGGGCGATGACGAGAGTGGTGCGGCCCTGCATCAGGTTGTTGAGGGCCTGCTGCACCAGGCGCTCCGACTCGGTGTCGAGCGCCGACGTCGCTTCGTCGAGGATGAGGATGGGCGGGTCCTTGAACAGCGCGCGGGCGATGGCCAGGCGCTGGCGCTGGCCGCCGGAGAGCAGGACGCCGCTCTCGCCGATCTGCGTGTCGTAGCCCTGCGGGAGCGCGGAGATGAACTCGTGCGCGTTGGCGGCCTTCGCGGCGTCGATCACCAGCTGCTCGTCGACGCCGGCGCGGCCGTAGGCGATGTTGTTGCGCACCGTGTCGTTGAAGAGGATCACTTCCTGCGTGACGAAGCCCATCAGGCCGCGCAGCGACTTGAGCGTGGCGTCGCGGAGGTCGACGCCGTCGACGGTGATGCGTCCGGCGGTGACGTCGTAGAAGCGCGGGAGCAGGTTGACGAGCGTCGACTTTCCCGCCCCGCTCCCGCCGACCAGCGCCACGATCTCGCCCGGGGCCACGCGGAGGTCGATGTTGCGCAGCACGGGATCGTTCCCGTACGTGAACGTGACGTTGTCGTAGTGCACGCCGGCGCCGACGCTCTTCAGCTCCACCGCCTCCGGCTTCTCGACCACTTCGTTCGGCACGTCGAGCATGCGGAAGACGCGCTCGGCCGCCGAGAGGGCGGTGTTCAGCGAGAGGTTCACTTTGTTCAGCTTCTTGACCGGCGCGTACATCATGGCCAGGGCGGTGAGGAAGCTGATGAACTCACCGGTGGTGAGCTGCCCCGTGGCGATGCGGCTCTGCGCGTAGCCGAAGAGCAGCACCATGCAGACGCCGGCCAGCAGCTCCATCACCGGCGAGGTCATGGCCTGCACGCGCGAGGCGCTGAGGGTCCAGCGGAGGTGGCGGCGCGTGGCCTCGCGGAAGCGGCCGATCTCGAACGGCTCCATGGTGAAGGCCTTCACGATGCGCACGCCGCGGATGGTCTCCTCGAGCAGCGTCGCGATCTCGGCCATGCGCTCCTGGGAACGGTGCGTGGTGCGGCGCAGCCGCTTGCCGAACTGCACGACCGGCACGACGATCAGCGGTGCGCCGACCAGGCTGACCAGCGCCAGGACGGGGTTGATGTAGAAGAGGTACCCGATCAGCCCCGCCAGCGTGACCGACTCCTGCAGCAGGTCGCCCATGCGCGTGGAGACGGCGGCCTGGATGGCGTCGGCATCCGAGACGACGCGGCTGACCATCTCTCCCGTCGGTCGCTCGGTGAAGAAGCGGTGGCTCTGGCCGATCATCCGCTCGTAGAGCTGATTGCGCAGGTCGCGCACCGTGGAGAGGCCGACTTTCTGGAACGAGTACTCCGAGAAGAACGACGTGAAGGCGCGGACGACGAAGACGATGAGGATGATGGTGAGGACGCGGCCGGGCTTGGTCTTGGCGTCGACGTTCCACCAGGCATCGAAGCGCGCCTTGGCCTCCCCCGCCAGGGGGAGATTCTCGATGGCGCGCTCGACGCGCGTTTCCTTCTGCACGACCGCGCCGGGCGGCGTCAGCACGTCGTCGATGAGCGGCTGCACCAGCGCCACGAGCACGGTCTGCGTCAGGGCGAAGATGACCATCGAGCCGAACGCGACGAATGCCCACGCCTTATAGGCGCGGAGGTAGCCGTAGAGTCTTCTAAGCGCGCTCATCGTGTGGCGAGCGATGAACGATGAGAGATGAGCGATGAGCGCGGCTGTTCATCGTTCATCGCTCATCGCTCATCGTTAGTCTAATGATTTCCTCGGCCGCGCGGCGGCTGGCGCCCGGCAATCCGAGCTTGCCGCGGATCTCGGCGAGCTCGCGCGCGAGCCGCGCCACCGTCTCCGGCTCCATCATCCTGCGCACCTCGGCGGCGATGCGCTCCCCGTTCACGTCGTCCTGGATCAGTTCCGGCACCACTTCCCGGCCGGCGATGATGTTGACCAGGCTCCAGTGCGGCAGGCGCACCAGACGGCGCCCGAGGAAGTGCGTCAGCCAGCTGAGGCGATACATCACCACCACCGGTGTACCGAGGACCGCCGACTCGAGCGTGGCCGTGCCCGAGGAGGCCAGCGTGACGTCCGCCGCGGCCATGCCTTCGCCGCGGTCATGAGGCTGGATGGGCACCTCGACTCCGTGCTCGCGCATGATCCGCTCGAGCCTCTCGTGCGCGATGGTCGGGGCTTGGATGACGTAGGCCTCGACGTCGCGCTCCTTGCTGAGGACGCGCACCGCGTCGAGCATCGCCGGCAGCAGCGTGCGCACCTCGTGCTTGCGCGAGCCGGGCAGGAGGGCCAGGCGCAGGCGTCCGTCGTTGCGCGCGGGCTTCTTCACGCCGGCGAGCTGCTCGATCAGCGGATTGCCGACGTACGTCACCGGCACGCCGTGCCTGCGGTAGAACTCCTCCTCGAACGGCAGGATGACGATCATCCGGTCGACGTATTTGGCGATGTGCCGCACGCGGCTGGTGTGCCACGCCCAGACCTGCGGCGAGATGTAATAGACGACGCGCAGGCCGAGCTCCTTGCAGCGTTTGGCCAGGCGGAGGTTGAAGCCGGGATAGTCGATGAGGAAGACGGCGTCGGGGCGCTCGGCCTTGATGCGGTCGAGGAGCTCGCGGAAGATGCGGCGGAACATCGGCAGGCGGCGCAGGACGTTGAACAGGCCGACGATGCCGAGCTCGCGGGCGTGATGGAGGAGCTGCGTCCCCTCGCGGGCCAGCAGGTCTCCGCCGAGGCCGAACGTCTCCAGGGAGGGATCGAGCTTCTTCAGCTCGCGCACGACTTCCGAGGCGTGCAGGTCGCCGGACGCTTCTCCGGCCACGATGGCGATTTTCATTAGCGAGGCAACGGATACATCACCCAGCCGAGGGCGAGTGCACCGAGGAACAACGAGAAGAAGATGATGAGGAAAGAGCGCACGCGCTCTCGCCGCGTTTCCCTCCAGAGCAGGGCGAAGAATAGCGCGGTGGCCACGGCGTAGAGGAACATCAGGGCGATGTGGGTGCGGAGAATCGGGAAAGTCCCCTCGCCCCACGACAGTGGGGAGAGGGTCAGGGTGAGGGGTAGTGCGGCGAGCCAGGAGCGGCCCCTCACCCTGGCCCTCTCCCCGACGGGGAGAGGGGACTGTGGGGAAGTGGTCACTTCCGCCCCCGGGCGATGTCGTAGCAATCCAGCACCAGCAGGAGGTTCATCAGCCCCGCGGTCAGGGTGAAGGTGCGGCCGTACTCGAAGGTCGTCGAGCTGACGCTGCCGTGCGGGCCGGTGGCGTAGCCGAGGAAGTAGAGGGCGCCGGCACCCATGGAGGCGACGGCGGCCAGCCTGGTGATGACCTGGTCGCGCGCCTCGGCGAGGCTGTAGACGTTGCCGTCGATGGCCAACCCGGTGACGAACATGAAGATCACGATCGCGCCGAGCGCGATGGCGCGGCCGCGGCGCCCGAGGAAAAAGTGACCGGCCCCGGGAACGGCATAGGCCAGCACCATGGCCACGACCGCGCGTTTCATGCGCCGAGCGCTTCTCCGCGGACCTCGCGGAAGTGCGGCGTGAGCTTGTCGAACGTCGACTCGAGATCCTCGGGCACGAGCCGCGTCTTGGCCGTCACGGTCATGAAGTTCACGTCGCCGCTCCAGCGCGGCACGATGTGCACGTGGTAGTGGTCGGGCACGCCCGCGCCGGCAATCTGCCCGAAGTTCATCCCGACGTTGAAGCCGTCGGGGCGGTAGACGTCGGAGAGGATGCGCTGCGCCTCGGCGGTCAGGCGGATGAGTGCCTTCAGCGAGCGGTCGGCCGAGTCGAAGAGGCGCGACTCGTGCGCGACCGGCGCCACCATCAGGTGGCCGTTCGTGTAGGGATACCGGTTGAGCATCACCAGCGCGTCATCGGAGCGGAATAGCGTGAGCGTGCCCCGCGTGTCGTCCGAGGAGGCGGCGATGCAGAAGATGCAGCCGGACGGACGGTCGTCTTTGGGGGCGGTCAAGTAGGAGTATCTCCAGGGGGTGAAGAGGACGTTCATGAATTGAAAATTGAAAATTGAAAATTGAAAAGCCACGGCCGCGCGTTTTTCAATTTTCAATTTCCAATTTTCAATTCCCCACCACTCACTCCGCCGCTGCCTCCGGCGTCCGGCTCTCCGCCGCCTCCGCCTCGGCCAGGGCTTTGTTGATCAGTTCCTTCAGCTCCTTGCCGGGCTTGAAGTACGGGATCTTCTTCGAGGGCACTTCCACCTTTTCCCCGGTCTTGGGATTGCGTCCCGTGCGCGACTTGCGGCTGCGCAGGCGGAAGCTGCCGAAGCCGCGGAGCTCGATCTTCTGGCCGGAGCGGAGCGAGTCGACGATGGAGTCGAAGACGATGTTGACGATCATCTCGGCCTGCTTCTTGGTCAGCTGGACGACGCGCGCCACCTCGTCCACCAGCTCGGCCTTGGTCATCACGCCCGCGGCGGTATCTTCTTCTCCCTCATGATCGTCGTCTTCGCGATCGAGCTCGAGATCCTCGTGTTCGTCCAAAGTCCCCTCCTACATCCACCTGTATAGGAATTGCGGTAAGCGCCGGTTCATGACCTTCTCGACGATGGCGCTGGCGCCGTCCTCGGCCAGCAGATCGAAGAGATTGGGGTCGCGGCGGCGCGGCCAGATGCGAGCCGGCTCGCCCTGGATGCCGCCCGCTTCCCCCGCGGCGCGGACGGCGTCGTCGATCGTACCGATGCGGTCGACGAGCTTGAGGCCGAGGGCCTGCTCGCCGGTGAAGATGCGGCCGTCGGCGACCCGGGCCACCTCTTCGGGTTTGAGCTTGCTGCCGCGGCCCGCCGCGACGTCGCGGACGAACTGCGTGTGCAACTGCGTGACGATGCCCTGGAAGTACTGCCGCTCGGCGTCGGTGAGCTCGCGGTACGGAGAGCCGGCGTCCTTGAGCGCGCCGCTGGTGATCGTGTTCGGCTTGAGCTTGGCCCACGACACCAGCTCCTTCATGTCGAACCACTGCAGGATCACGCCGATGGAGCCGGTGATGGTGCCGGAGTTGGCGACGATGGGATCGCACGCGGAGGCGATGTAGTAGCCGCCCGAGGCGGCCACGCTGTCGAGCGAGGCGATGACGGGCTTGCCGTTCGCGCGGATCTTGCGGATGGCGGAGTAGATCTCCTGCGACGGCGCGATGGCGCCGCCCGGGCTGTTGATGCGCACGACCACGGCCTTGACGGTCTGGTTGCGCGCGTACTTGTGCAGGAGCTCGAGCGTCTCGCGCGCGTCGAGGATCTCTCCTTCGATCGGCACCACCGCCACTTTCTCCGCGGCGAACGTGAATTCCGTGGAGTCGTCGCCGGTCATGGCGATCAGGGCCAGGAGGAAGAAGCCGACCACGACGATGAGGCAGCCGCTGAGGGCACCGAAGAAGAACATGCCCGCGCGCGACTTGCGCGGGGGCGGGGGCGGCGTGGCAGGCGGCTGCCAGACCGGTGGCACGGCGGGGCGCACTCCGCCGTCCGCGTCGTTCGGCGGGGTGAACCCCGCCGCTCCACTGGTTTCCGGCTCGAGCTCGGACATGGTGGCCTCAGCTCTGCTGCGGATTCGGCTGCGGTGTGTCGTCCGGCGCGTGCGGCGCCGCGAGCTCGTTGCGCTCTTCCTCGGTCAGAGGCTCGACGTCGCGCGTGGTCAGTCCGATCTTCCGCTCGTTCGTATCGATCTTGATGATGCGTGCGCGCAGCGGCTCGCCGACGTGAAACGTCTTGTCGAGCTTCTGCCGCTGGTCGCGCTGCACCTCGGAGATGTGCGCGAGGCCTTCCACGCCGTCGGCCAGCCGGATGAAGAGGCCGAAGTCGGTGATCTTCGAGACCGCGCCCACCACCTCGTCGCCGAGGTTGTGCGCCTTGGCGAACGTGTCCCACTCGTTCGGCAGGAACTCGCGGATGGACAGCGAGAGGCGCTGGTTGTCGCCGTCGACGTTGATCACGCGCGCCTTCACGCTGTCGCCCTTCTTCAGTACCTCGGAGGGATGCTTGAGGCGGCGGTGCCACGACATGTCGGAGATGTGGATCAGCCCGTCGATCCCTTCCTCCACTTCGACGAAGGCGCCGAAGTCGGTGAGGTTGCGCACGCGCCCCTCGATCACGGTGCCGACCGGATACCGCTCGGCGATCGTGTCCCACGGGTTCTGCTCGAGGGCCTTGAGCGAGAGCGAGATGCGGCGGTTGGCGATGTTCACGTCCGCGACCACGGCCTCGACTTCATCACCGATGTTCATCAGCTTGGCCGGATGGCGGATCTTCTTGGTCCAGGACATCTCGCTGACGTGGATCAGTCCCTCGACGCCTTCCTCGAGCTCGATGAAGGCGCCGTAGTCGGTCAGCGACACGACTTTCCCCTTCACCTTGCTGCCGAGGGGATAGCGCTCCTGCACGTCCGACCAGGGATCGGGCGACTTCTGCTTGTAGCCGAGGGAGACGCGCTCCGAGCCCGGGTCGAACTTGAGGACGATCACTTCGATCTCGTCGGCGACGTTGAAGTACTCGGATGGATGCGTGACGCGGCCCCAGGAGATGTCGGTGATGTGCAGCAGGCCGTCGACGCCGCCGAGGTCGACGAAGACGCCGTAGTCGGTGATGTTCTTGACGATGCCGTGCGTCAGCTCGCCTTCCTTGAGGCGGGCGAACGTGTTGGCCTTGGCCGCCACCTGCTCCACTTCCACGATGGCCTTGCGCGAGAGCACGATGTTGCTGCGCTTCTTGTCGAACGAGACGATCTTGAACTTCATCTCGTGGCCGCGCAGGGCGTCGAGGTTCTTGACCGGCTTGGTGTCGATGAGCGATCCGGGGAGGAAGGCCTTGATGCCGCCGACGTCGACGGCCAGGCCGCCCTTGACGCGGTCGACGACGCGGCCGGTGATCGGCTCGTCGGCCTTGAAGGCGGCCTCGATGTCGTCCCAGACGCGCATGCGAGCCGCTTTTTCGCGCGAGAGGGCCACGTAGCCGGAGGAGTCTTCGAGCCGCTCGATGAAGACTTCGATCTCGTCGCCGCGCTTGACGCGGACCACGCCGTCGTAGCCGGTGACCTCGCCGACCGGGAGGAGACCTTCGGATTTGTAGCCGATGTCGACGACGACATCGGAGGGGGTGACTTTGAGGACGCGCCCCCGGATGATCTCGCCCTCGGTCAGCGTCGGCTTGCTGTAGAGGTCGAGAAGCTCGTCCATGCCGAGGTTCTCCAGACCGTTGGAGTCCGCCTCGCGCGGCTGGTTGGGCTTCTTCGACTCGTCATTGGACGCCATGTACTGGGGAACCCCCTGCGAAAATCTTCATCGGACACGCGCCGATGCCGACGGGCCACAATCGATGCTAAGTTGTTGATACACGTCGAAATCGGGAGTGTAATGTCCGCCATCTAAGTACGTCAAGAAATGGTGTGCGCGCGGACGGTGGCGACGATCGCATCTACCACCTGTGTAATCGTCAGATCCGATGTATCGATGACGGTGTAGGACTCATCGAAGGCCAGGGGTGAGTCGGCCCGAGTGGAGTCCTGTTCGTCGCGCAGGAGGGCGTCGGCGAGGACTTCGTCGAAGGCGGCGATCTCTCCCTTGGCCACGAGCTCGTCATAGCGGCGCCGGGCGCGGACCTCGGGGCGTGCGGTCAGAAAAAACTTGTGGGGGGTCTCGGGGAAGACTTTCGTCCCGATGTCGCGGCCTTCGAGCACGCCGCCGTTGCGGCGGCCGAGCTGTTGCTGCAGGCGGACCAGGATGCGGCGCACGGCGGAGATGGCCGAGACATGGCTGGCAGCCATGCTGATCTCGGGGGTGCGGATGAGGCCCGTGATGTCCTCCCCTTCCAGCAGCACGCGCGGCGGGTCGCCGGGGACGAACTCGATGGCCGTCCGCGACGCCAGCTCTTCGAGCGCCGCCGCGTCGCGGACGTCCACGCCGCGGCGCACGGCGGCCAGGCCGATGGCGCGGTACATGGCCCCGGTGTCGATGTGCGGGATGTCGAGGGCGCGCGCGACGAGCTTGCTGGTGGTGGACTTGCCGACGCCGGAGGGTCCGTCGATGGCAACGATGAGAGGCATCAGCCGCGTCCGCGCCGCGAGGCCGCGCGCTTGGCCGGCGCGGCCGCCTTGCGCTTGGCCGGAGCGGCCGCTTTGCGCGCGGGCTTCTTGGCCGCGGCGGGCTTCTTCTTCGAGGTCGTCGCGGTGGCGCGCGTGGCGGTGCGGCGCGGCTTCGGCTCGGGCGGCGCCATCAGCGTCATGAGCATGCGCACTTCTCTCTTGGTCAGCTCGCGGTAGTCGCCCGGCCCGAGGTGCGGATCGGCGAGCGGGCCGATGGCCACGCGGCGCAGCTTCGACACCGGATGACCCATGGCCTGGAACATCTTGCGGATCTGCTGATTGCGGCCTTCGCGCAGCTTCACCTCGTACCACGAGTTCCCTTCGTCGTCGCCGCGCCCGGTGGTCTTCATGCGGCGGATCTCGCACGGAAGCGTGCGCTTGCCGTCGATGGTGATGCCGCGCTCGAGCTTTTCAATCAGGCGTTGCTCCGGCACGCCGCGCACTTTGACGTGATAGGTCTTCACCCAGCCGTGCTCCGGATGCGTGAGCTCGTTCGCGAGGTCGCCGTGGTTGGTCAGCAGGATCAGCCCTTCGGAGTGAAAATCGAGACGGCCGACCGGATAGATGCGCTCGCGCACGCCTTTGATCAAATCGATGACCGTGCGGCGGCCCTGCGGGTCGTCGACCGTGGTGATGACCTCGCGCGGCTTGTAGAGAAGGATGTAGCGGTGGGTCTCCGGGCCGGTGATGAGCTTTCCGTCGACCTTGACGTGGTCGCTGGTGGGATCGGCTTTCGTCCCGAGCTCGGTGACGACCTTGCCGTTCACCGTCACCCGCCCTTCCCGGATCATCGTCTCGGCTTCGCGTCGCGAGGCGAAACCGGCATGCGCGATGATCTTCTGCAGTCGCTCGAGTTGCATCACTCTTCGTTCGCTTCGCCGCCCGTCGAGGATTCTAACTGACTTTCTTCAGAGGCAACGGCGGGTTGTTCTTCGAAAGTCGTGCCGTCGTTCTCCGGAGCGGACGTTTCCTCGATGATGCCGTCGCCCGTGTGCTCGGGCGAGGCCTGAATGGCGGCCACGAGATCGTCGCCGATGTTCTCGCCGATGAGGTCCCCGAACTCCTCGAGCCGCGGCAGGTCGCGGATGTCGTTGAGGCCGAAGTGCACGAGAAAGTCTTTGGTGGTGCGATAGAGGAACGGGCTGCCGACGACGTTCTTGCGTCCGGCCACGCGGATCATGCGCCGCTCGAGCAGCGTGCGGATGGCGCTGCTCGAATTCACGCCGCGGATCTCGCCGATCTCCGGCGCGGTGATGGGCTGGCGGTAGGCGACGATGGCCAGCGTCTCCAGCGCGGCCAGCGAGAGCCGGTTCTCCCCTTTCTTGGCGAAGTACTTCTTCAGCACGGAGTCGTGCTCGGCGCGGGTGGTGAAGCGCCAGCCGCCCGCGGCCTGCTCGAGGGTGAAGCCGCCCACGTGCTCGTCGAGCACGCGCTTGATCTCTTCGAGCTGCGCCGTGACGGCGTCGCGCGTCTCGTCGAGCGACTCGGCCAGATCGTCGACGCGCGTCGGATCGCTGCTCAGAAAAAGAATGGCCTCCAGGGCGGCCCGCAGTTCGTTCGGTTCCATCGGCATGATTGCGTATCTCACGAGCGATGACCGATGAGAGATGAGCGATGAGCCCCGCCACCCGGTTCATCGCTCATCGTTCATCGTTTCATCGCTCCTAACTATTATCGAAGAGCGAGAAGGTCTCTTCGGTGATCTCCTTGTCGGTGCGGTTCATGAGGATCTCGCCGAAGATCTCGCCCTGCTGCAGCCCGATGCCGCCGAGGCGGACCAGCTCGAGCATGCCCAGGAAGACGGCGATCAGCTCGTTGCGGTCGCGCCCTTCCAGGAACCACTGCAGGCGGATCGGCCCTTTCTCGGTCAGCTTCGCGTAGATCTCGCGCATCTTGTCCGAGACCTTGTGCTGCACGCGGTGCAGCTCGATGGCCTGCGGATGGTTCTGGCGGTAGCGCACCAGCGCGGTGCGGAAGGCGTCGATGAGGTCGAAGAGGCCGACGTCGGTCATGTCGACGTCCGTCTGCTCCTCGGAGCCCGGCGGCGGGACGCGCGGACGCGTCCACATGCCCATGCGCACGACGTCGAGCTCCGCGAACGACTCGGCCACGGCCTTGAAGCGCTGGTACTCGAGCAGCCGGTCGACGAGCTCCTTGCGCGGATCGTCGCCCGTCTCCCCTTCCGCCGATTCGTCGCGCGGCAGGAGCATGCGCGACTTGATGTTGATCAGCAGCGCGGCCATGTAGATGTAGTCGGCCGCGATGTCGAGATCGAGCTCCGTCATCGCCTCGAGGTAGGCGTTGTACTGCTCGGTGATGAGGACGATGGGGATGTCGTAGATGTCGATCTCGTGCTTGCGGATCAGGTGCAGGAGAAGATCGAGCGGGCCGTGGAAGGAGGGGATGGTGATTTTGTAGGCGGAGGTTTCCTCGCGCTCCGCTTCCTCTGTCATCCTGAGCCCCGCAGAGGGCGAAGGACCCCCTTCCTCGCTCGGCGCGGGGGGTTCTTCGCCGTCTGCGCGGCCCAGAATGACAGGCTGTTTCTCTTCCTCACTCATCGCCGCAACTCGGGGAAGTCGATCTTCATCGCCTGGCGCACCAGCGCCAGCGTCTCCGAGGCGCGCTCGCGGGCGCGGTTGCTCCCCTCGCGCAGCGTGTCCCACACGATGGACGGATCGCGGTCGAGCTCCTCGCGCCTGGCGCGCATCGGCGCGAGCGCGCCGATCATGATGTCGGCCAGGAGCTTCTTGTCCTGGACGCAGCCGATCTGCGCGGTGCGGCATTCGTGGTCGACGCGGGCGATGGTGGCCTCGTCGGAGAAGAGCTTGTGGAACTGGAAGAGGTTGCAGATGTCGGGGTTGCCCGGATCGGTGCGGCGCACGCGGTTGGGATCCGTGAACATCGTGGAGACGAGCGCGCGGATCTCGTCGGCGCTCGCGGTCAGCGGAATGGTGTTGCCGTACGACTTGGACATCTTCCGCCCGTCCAGCCCCGGCACCTTCGGCGTGGGGGTGAAGAGCGGCTGCGGCTCGGGGAAAACGGGGCCGTAGAAGTTGTTGAAGCGGCGCACGATCTCGCGCGAGAGCTCGAGGTGCGAGGCCTGGTCCTCACCCACCGGCACGTACGCGGCACGGTAGACGATGATGTCGGCGGTCTGCAGCAGCGGGTAGCCAAGGAAGCCGTAGTTGTTGAGCTCCTTGTCCTCGAGCTGCTGCTGCTGGTCCTTGAAGGTGGGCACGCGCTCGAGCCACGGCAGCGGCGTGACCATCGACAGCAGCAGGTGCAGCTCGGCGTGCTCCTTCACTTCCGACTGCAGGAAGAGCACGGTCCTGGCCGGGTCGATGCCCGCGGCGAGCATGTCCGCCGTGGCCTCGAACGTGGCCTGATGCACTTTCGACGGATCGGCGTAGTCGGTGGTCAGCGCGTGCCAGTCCGCGATGAAGCAGTAGCTGGGATAGCGATCCTGCAGATCGACCCAGTTCTTGATCGCTCCGAAGTAGTTGCCGAGATGGACGCGGCCCGTCGGGCGAAGACCGCTGAGAACGTACTGAGGTTGTGGATTCACTGAGAGCTCACGAAGGCCTGCCGAAATGACGGCGCAGTTTAGCAGGTCACGGCTTTTCCGCGATCGGTGCGCCGAGGACGCGCTGCAGCGCCTCGAGCGTCTTCGGCTCGAAGCCGAGGTAGATGGCGAGCACGTTGCCGCGCCGGTAAAAGTGCGGCTGGGCCATCCACGAGACCTGCACCCCTTCGATCTGGCCGGACGGCGAGATCTTCGCCGCGTCCTGCCGCGCGGCCGCCTCGTCCGGGTACGTGTAGAGCTGCAGGTCGCCCCCTTCGATGGCGTACACGCGCCCCTTCGCGGACAGGAAGGGCTGCTCGACCTCGCCGCCGTCGGTCAGCGTGAGGCCGGCGGCGCGGAGGTCGTCCGGGATGCCGGAGGTGGTGGTGCAGGCGGCGAGGAGGAGGATCGCGGCAACAATGCGCATCAGCGCATTGTATGGAGTGCGGCAGCGCCAGCTGCCGCTTTCGATGCGGAGGCGCCAGCCTCCGCCCCCCCGCCGCAGCTGGCGCTGCGGCATCGAAAGCGGCAGCTGGCGCTGCCGCACTCCAGATCAGTCGCGTTCGGTGGCGGCGGGGACGGGGACGCCGAGGAGGGCGCGGGCGATGTCCTCGGCATGCGCGAGATCGGCGGCCGCCACTTCCATGGCCAGGTCGCGCGCTTTCTCCATGTACGCGTAGTCGCGGAGGATGTGGCCCATGCGGAACTTCATGGCGCCGGACTGTCTCGTGCCGAGGAACTCGCCGGGGCCACGGGACTCGAGGTCGGCCTCGGCCACCTCGAACCCGTCGCGGGAGCGCTCGAAGGCGCGCAGGCGGTCTTTTGCATCCGGCGCAATTTTCGTCTCGTGCAAAAGCACGCAGTACGACTTCCGCTCGCCGCGGCCGACGCGTCCGCGAAGCTGGTGGAGCTGCGAGAGGCCGAAGCGGTCGGCGTCGACGATGAGCATCATCGAGGCGTTGGGGACGTCGATGCCCACCTCGATCACCGTCGTGGCCACCAGGATGTCGATCTCGCCGCGCTTGAAGCGCCCCATCGTCTCTTCCTTCTCGTCGCTCTTCATGCGCCCGTGCATCATGGCCACGCGGCGGTTGGGGAAGCGCTTCTGCGTCTGCTCGAAGCCGACCGTGAGCGGCTTGAGGTTCGACTTCTCCGACTCCTCGATGATCGGGTAGACGATGTAGATCTGCGCGCCGTCGTCGATCTCGCTGTCGATGAAGTCGTACACCCGCTCCACGTCGGGCGCCTCGCGCACGACGGTCCGGATGCGCTGCCTGCCCGGTGGCAGCTCGTCGATCACGGAGAGCTCGAGATCGCCGTAGATGGCCAGCGCCAGCGAGCGCGGGATGGGCGTGGCGGTCATGACCAGGATGTCGGGCATGTCGCCCTTGGAGAAGAGCTTCTGCCGCTGCTCGACGCCGAAGCGATGCTGCTCGTCGACGATGGCCAGCCCGAGGGACTTGAACTGGATGCGCTCCTCGAGGATGGCGTGCGTGCCGACCACGAGCTGGATGTAGCCGTCGCGCAGGCCGGCGCCGAGCGTGCGCCGCTCCCCCGCGGACATGGAGCCCGCGGCGCGCGCCACCACCAGCGAATGGTCAACTAGTTGACGAATGCGCTGGTAGTGCTGCTCGACCAGGATCTCGGTCGGCGCGAGCAGCGCCACCTGGTGCCCGTTGCGGATCATGACGATGGCCGCGATGAGGGCCACGATGGTCTTGCCGCTGCCGACGTCCCCCTGCAGGAGGCGGTACATCGGGCGCGCCGCGCGGAGGTCGTCGACGATCTCCTTCAGCACGCGTTTCTGCGCCGCGGTGAGCTTGAACGGCAGGACGCGCCTGATCTCGTCGCGCATGGCGTCATCGACCTCGATGCGCCGCGTCTTGCTCTTCGTCTCCTCGCTCCGGCGGCGGACCTGCAGCGCGAGCTGGAGGGTGAAGAACTCCTGCAGGATGACGCGCAGGTGTGCCGGCGAGCGGCTCGCCAAGAAGTCGGGCGACAGTTCGGGCGGGGCGTGCAGGGCGCGGATGGCGCTCTGCAGGTCGACGACGCCGAGGCGCGCGCGGAGGTCGTCGGGGAGCGGGTCGGCGAGCTGCGGGAGCGTCTCCAGCGCCGCGGCCACGATCTTCCGCAAGGCCTTGGGGGGGATGTTGCCGACCTTGGAGTAGATCGGCACGATCGACCCTTCCTCTTCCTCATCGCCCTCGAACTTTTCCCAGTCCGGGCTCTCGATGGTGAGAGCGCGCGCACCGCCGGCGCGCGGCGCCCCGAACACCGCCAGGCGATCGCCGCGCTGGATCTGGTCGGAGAGGTAGCCCTGGTTGAACCAGATCAGCTTCACCGAACCGGTGCCGTCGTCGAGGACGGCCTCGAAGAGACGCATGCGCTTGACGGGCGACACGCGCGCGACGGCCGAGGTCACGCGCCCGCGCAGCAGCACGGGCGTATCGATCGAGCGCCCCAGGTCCGCGATCCGCGCGGGATGCCGCCGGTCTTCGTAGCGGAAGGGAAAGAAGTAGAGCAGGTCGCGGGCGGTCGTGATGCCCGCGTTGCGCAGCAGCTCCGCGCGGCCCGGGCCGACGCCCTTGACGTACTGGAGCTCGGTGTCGGGGGTGATGGGGGGCACGTTGCGTATTGTCGCTGAGGAGGGGGCGCTCTTCGTGGGGTAGAGGCTCAAAGGCTCATAGGCTCATAGGCTCATAGCAGGATCTCCTATGAGCCTGTGAGCCTATGCACCTCTGAGCCTAATCAAACACCGCCTTCATCGAGATCAACCCGATCTTCACCAGATCGCCGTTGTGCACGGTCACCGGCACGCCGGTGGGGATGCGCTGGTCGTTCACGTACGTGCCGTTCACGGTGCCCACCTCTTCGAGCACCAGGTACTCGGTGCCGGAGCGGATGATCTTCGCGTGGCGGCGCGAGACGGAGCGGTTGGTGTCCACAGGGGTGAGATCGATGTCGGGGAGGATGCCGGTGACGGGATCGGCGCGGCCGATGGTGGTCTCGTCGCCGTTGCTGAAGAAGAAGGCGGTGCCGGTGGCGACGTCGACGAGACGGTGGCGGGTGGCCTTCTCCACCGGTGCGACCATGGTGCCGTCGATGGCCGCGGCGTGATCCATGTCCACCTCGCGGCCGGCCAGTTTCTCGAGCAGGGTGTTCGCCTCGCGGAGGCGCTTGGAGTACTTGCGGATGATGCGCACCGCCACCTCGGGATTGCGGCGCAGCATCTCGTCGAAGCGCGAGCCGTTGATGGCCACGAGCTTGACGTCGGTGAGGGCGCGGGCGTCGGCGGTGCGCGGCAGCGCCTCGAGCACGGCCATCTCGCCGAAGAAGTCGCCTTTCTCCAGCCGGGAGAGGACGTGGGCCTGTCCCCCGAGGTGCTTGACGATCTCGACTTCCCCCTCGGCAATGATGAACATCTCGGTCCCGAGGTCGCCCTGGGCGAAGATCGTCTCCCCGGCGGCATAGGAGAGCTGCGCGTCGCGCACCGGGTCTTTCCCCGAGCCGCCGCCGGTCGTCTTGAAGACGGCCTTCATCGGAGGGCGGGATTCATCGGACAACGGCGGGCTCGCTGATCGTCAGGCGCATGTCGGTCGTGCTGAGGCGAACCTTCGTGCCGATGGGCATGAGGAGGTTGTTTCCATGATGACCAAAGGGGAGGTTTCGAACCACCGGGATGTGCAGGGAGCCGAACGTATCGTGCAGAAGAGAGAGCATTTCGGGCTCTTCCCCACAGTCTTTCAACGCTCCAATGATCACTCCTCGGATTCGCGGCATTCTGCCAGACAGCCGTAAGTGGGTCAACATACGGTCGATGCGGTAGACCGGCTCGTCGACGTCCTCCCAGAACCAGATTCCGCCGTCGAGCCAGAAGTCGTACGGCGTTCCCATGAGCGCCGCGGTCAGGGCCAGGCAGCCGCCGAAGAGGATGCCTTCGACTTCGCCGTCGACCATGACCTGTTCGCGCGTGAACTCGTACTGCAGCGGCGCGTCGCCGCGCAGCATCGACCAGAACCACTCCTCGTGGTGCCGCGAGAGGCCGTTGCGGAAGTCGAGGTTGAGCATCGGCCCGTGCAGCCCGGCCACGTTGCACTGCGTGGCCATGGCCTGGTGGATGGCGGTGATGTCGCTGAAGCCGACGATGGGACGCGGGTTCGCGGCGATGGCGGCGTAGTCGATGCGGTCGAGGATGCGCATGGCGCCGTAGCCGCCGCGGGCGAAGAGATACGCGTCGTACTGCGGATCGCGGAGAAAACGATTGAGCTCCTCGACGCGCTCGTCGTCGGAGCCGGCCAGATAACCGCGGTGTCTGTGGGCGATGTTGTCCGCCAGCGTGACCCGGTGACCGCGTGCTTCGAGCACCTTCGCGCCCTCGACGATGTTCTCCAGTTTCGAGGGGCCGGCGGGGGCGAGCACGGCGATGTGACCGTTTGCGCGGAGCGCACGAGGCTTCGTGAGCATGGGCACGCATCGTAACCGACGAGCGATGACCGATGAGAGATGAACGATGAGCGTTTCTGTTCATCGTTCATCTCTCATCGGTCGAAGGAATGCGTGGAGCGGACCTGTAAGCCGAATTCTGTTTCCCTCGCTTTCGCTCGGGACGAGAATCATTCATCTGCCGCTCGCATTACTGCGGCGGTCGAGCAACCTACCCGAACGCTCAGACGGACACGGGCGAGTCCATTGCGTCCCTATTTGGTCTTGCTCCGCAGGGGGTTTGCCGTGCCGTCGACACTCACGTGCGACGCGGTGCGCTCTTACCGCACCGTTTCACCCTTACCTCGACGCTCTTGCGAACGCCGGTCGGCGGTTTGTTTTCTGTTGCACTTTCCGTCGCGTCACCGCGCCTGGCCGTTAGCCAGCCTGCTGCCCGTAGGAGTTCGGACTTTCCTCGACACTTTCGCGCCGCGATCCTCCGGTCCGCTCCACGCAGAGAGCATAACAGGCGCTGTCGGCAAATATTCTTGCAGCTAAATTGCTGCTGTTTAAACCAGTTAGAAAGAATGTCGGCACGCCGACATCAAAATTTCAGCCGATTTTCCGGATCGGAAAAGTACGCGTCCCAGTCGTCCGCGGCGCTCTTTTCCTCGCTCCCCGCCTCCTCCAGCTGCCGGATGAAGACGTTCGGCGCGACGACCTCGACGTCCCGCCGGCGTACTCGCGCCCCCAGGCCGCGGTCGTTCGTGACGACGCTCCAGCCGCGGCCGTGGGCAGCCCGCTCGGCGATGAGCTCGTCGGCGCTGCGAGGGCCGCTGAACGCCACCGTCACGCTGCCGAGATGACGCCCGAAGCTCGGCGGCTCCGGGCCGTCGAAGATGCAGGTGACGCGGGTGCGCCTGGCTCGCGCGAAACTCGCCAGCAGGCGGACCAGGCCGCGCTTTCCCTCCTCGCCGTGGCGATCGACGCGCATCGCTCCGAGCACGTTGCTGCCGTCGATCAGCCAGGGCATGGGGCGCTACCGGGAGATGGCGCGCACCGCCGCGTTGGGATCGCGCAGCGCCGCCGGCACCGTGCCCATCGCCTGCGCCGCTTCCTGGCGCGTGGCGAAGCGGCCGTAGTTGACGCGGTAGCAGGAGCGGCCTTTGATGGTCTGCGGGACGAACCAGACGTTGCCCCCACCCTGGCGCATCGCCTTCTCGACGTTGCCCGGGTCGCAGAGGATCTGGATCTGCACGGTGAAGTTGCCCTGCGGGTTGGCGGCGAAGTCGCGGGCCATCTGATCGAGACGCGCGGTGCCGCCGTTCTTCGGGATCACTGCCGGAAGCGGCTCCATCGCGGCAGCTGCCGTGGTCGTGGCCGTCGCGGTCGTGGTGGCCGGCGGCGGCACCGTGACCGGTGCCGTCGAGGTGATGGTGATCGGCTGCGGCGCGGAGGTGGCCGTCGTGGTCGTGGTCGCAGGCACCACCGGCGCCTCGACGATCGTGCCGGTATTTGTCGGTGCCGCGGCCGGCGCCACGGGCGCGTCGCCCTGCACCGCCGGCGGTGTGACCGGACGACGCTCGACGACCGCCGGTGCCGCTGTCTGGCGGCCTCGCCACCACTGCCAGCCGAAGTATCCGGCCACGAGAGCGCCAGCGACCAGGAGCAGCGCGAGCAACAGCCCCATGCGTTTCCCGCCGCCGCTCTTCACCACCGGGCGCGCGGCCGGCGCCGCTTTCGCGGCGTAGGCGGGCGACGGGATGGGCGCCGGTGCGGCGGCGCGCTGCGCGGTCTCGAGCTGCGCCTCGTCGAAACCCCACTGCTCTTCCCCAGGCTCCGCGGGCGGCTCGACCGGCGCCGGGATCGGCGCCACTACGGCGGGGGGCGGCGTGTCCCACGTCGGCATGCGCGACGTGAGCTCCGGCGGCGGGAGCTCTTCCGTCTCGTCCTCGTCCCAGGCCGACCGCGGCGGTGGCAGGGGCGACGACATCGCGGAGGTCTCGTCCGCGTCGAAGGTCAACGGCATCTCGACCGTCGGTTCCGGTTCGGGAACCGCCATGGTCTGGTCGAGCTCGAACGCCGGGGCATTGCTCAGGTCGTCCCACGCATCCGAGGCATCGGCAGCGATGTCAGCGGTCGTGAAGGAAAACTCAGGTGTTCCTTGAGGTTTAGTCAGGATGCCGAGCGTGGCGAGGGCGTGCAGGAGTTTGTAGACGTTGAACGCGTCTTTCCCGGACGCGGCCGCCACCTCGGACGCGCTGCGCGTGCCATCCACCTGCGCGACGATGGCCTCGGCGTCTTCGTTCAGGCCGAGGCGGCCGAAGACCTCCGTAAAATCGCCGGACTTGGCGAACACGGCTTTGCCGCCGTCGAGCTCGCGCTCGAACTTCTGGCGATCCTGCTCGGTGACGATCAGCTCGACCAGGATCTGCGGCAGCGGGAAGAGCGTCCCCTCGTCGCGTTTCGGCAGATAGTCGGCGACGATGGTGAAGGAGCCGTCGGTCCAGGCGGCGATGGAGCGGATGACGCCGACGACCTGGACGCGCCGCGCCCAGGTCAGCTCCTTGCGCGTGATGTAGCCGAGGTTCAGCATCGCATCGCCGAGGGTCTCGGACTCCTTGCGCCGCGCGAGGGCCTGCTTCACGTGCTCGCGCGAGACTTTCCCGGCGCGCATGAGGATCTCGTCGATCGAGTCGGCGCGGTCGTTGGTCGAAGCGGACAGCACGTCGCCGCCCTTGAAGTAGATGATCTTGATGATCCCGTCGCTCTCGAAGCGGACCGCTCCGGTGAACTGCTCGCGCCACAGCTCCACGAGCCGCTCGATGAGATTGATCTGTCCGATTTCGCCTTCCAGCATTCCCCCGCCTTACATCCGTACTTTTGGACGCGGCGGATTATAGCCCGCGCCGGCCGCCCGCATGTTGAACGGGCGTCCAATTTCCAGTCACACCCGCCTCACACCGCCGCGGACGCAAGTCGCATCATCATCAAGAGTTAGGCCCACAGCGGCCGGCGGTATCGGATTTGATGGGCCTGGCGGGCATGAACGAACACGAATCGATGTGCGAAAGCCTCATGGACAGCCTGGACGAATCGCAGACCCCGCTCGCCCATCCGGAGGAGGAAGACGCCTATGTCGACTTCATGCGCTTCGTGACGCGGATGGAGATGCGGATGCAAAAACTCACGGATGCAGCTCATCCCACAGCCCCTGCCCCACCTTCCTTCCCAGCACATTGATCAGGTCCTGCGCGCTGGCCTGCTTGATCGCGGAGACGGAGCCGAAGCGCTCGATGAGGAGGCGTTTGCGCTTCTCGCCGATGCGCGGGAGGTCATCGAGCTCGCTGCGGAGGGTGCGCTTCGAGCGGCGGCGGCGGTGGGAGCTCACGGCGAAGCGGTGCGTCTCGTCGCGGACCATCTGCAGGAGCTGCAGGGCCGGGTCGTGGCGGTCGAGGCGCAGCGGCTCGTCGCGGTCGGGGACGTAGATCTCTTCCTCCCGCTTGGCCAGGCCGGCGATCGGGATCTCCTCGACCCCGAGCTTGTTCAAGGCCGCCAGGGCGGCGTTGAGCTGTCCGCGGCCGCCGTCGATGAGGATCAGGTCCGGCAGCGGCTTCTGGTCCTCGAGCAGGCGGCGGTAGCGCCGGTCCACCGCCTCGGCCATGGAGCGGAAGTCGTCCGCGCCGACCACCGTCTTGATGTTGAAGATCCGGTACTGGTTCTTGTCGAACTTCCCGCGGTCGAAGCAGACCATGCCGGCGACGGAGTCCGTCCCCTGGATGTTCGAGATGTCGAACGACTCGATCTTCTGGATCTCGCGCTGCTGCCAGCCGCCCGCCTCGCCGAGGAGGTGGCCGAGGCGCTGGGCGGCGATGGCCAGGCGGTCCTGCGTCGACTTGCGGAAGCGCGATTCGTGCGAGAGGCGCGCGTTGCGGTTCGCCAGCTCGATGCGGTCCACGCCCCTGCCGCGCTGCGGCACGCGCACCTGCGTTTTCCGGTTCGCCTGCGACGTCAGCCAGTCGTTGATCAGCTCCGCGTCCTCCACGTCGAACGGGATCAGGATCTCGCGCGGGATGAAAAGATTGTCCTGGTAATAGCGCTGCAGGATCTCCGAGAGAAAGTAGCCGGGCTGGTAGTCCCCCACTTTTTCCCAGAACAGCTCGCGGCGGTCGACGACACTGCCGTCGCGGATGACGAAGAGCTGCACGGCCACGTCGGTGCCTTCCTCGTAGAGGCCCCACACGTCCATGTCCTCGTCTTCCGCCGACGCCACCTGCTGCTCCGCCTGGATGCGCTCGACGGTGCGGATGAGATCCCGGTAGTACGTCGCGACCTCGAAGTTCTCCTCCTCGGCCGCCTTGTACATGCGCGCGCTGAGGCGCTCCTGCAGCTCCTTCGACTTCCCGCTGAGGAAGAGGACGACATCGTCCGCCATCTCCAGGTACTCCTGCCGCGTCGTCAGCCCGACCACGCACGGGCCGAGGCACTGGTGCATGTCGTAGTAGAGACAGGGACGGGAGAGCGCGTTCTTGCCCTCGGTGATGTCGAGGTCGCAACTGCGCAGCTTGAACTGGTCGGCGACCAGCTTGAGGATGCGCCGGGCGGTGCCGGCGAAGAAGGGGCCGAAGAAGAGGTCGCCCTTCTTGCGGTCGACGCGCCGGGTGAAGACCACGCGCGGGAAGTCCTCCGACATCGTGACCTTCAGGTATGGGTAGCTCTTGTCGTCGCGGAGGAGGACGTTGTAGCGCGGCTGGTGCGCCTTGATGAGGTTGTTCTCGAGGAGGATGGCCTCGAGCTCGTTGTTCGTGGTGATGAAGTCGATCGCGTCGATCTCGGGGATCAGCGCGTTCGTCAGGGGGTGATTGCGCGTGCCTTTCCCCACCACGTACGAGGTAACGCGGTTGCGGAGGTGGCGCGCCTTTCCGACATAGATGACCTCGCCCGCGGAGTTCTTGTGCAGGTAGACGCCGGGGCGCTCGGGGATCTCTTTGAGGCGCGCCTTCAGACGCTCGGCGCGGGTGGACGGCATAGCCTCGGAACAACAGTGCAGGCTATGAAAACGTTCCGATGATGCTGTTACAGCATATGGAGCGCGTCCCTACTTCGCCTGCGCCCGCTTCAGCAGGGCATGGTAGCGCTCGTCATCCTTTTTGTTGTCCTTCAGCTTCGCCGCGGCCTCCGCGCTCAGGCGCGCGCCCGAGTCGATCAGCGCCTCGGCCGCATCGAGGTTGCCGACGATGAAGGCCATGCTCAGCGGCGTGATGCCGAGGGAGGTCTTGAATTTCATGTCCGCGCCGGCTTTCACCAGGCGCAACACGACCGGCGCGGGGCACTGCTGCGCGGCAGTCATCAGCGCGCTCAGTTCCTTGTCGCTCGGGAGGTTCGGTTTTGCGCCGTGTGCAAGCAGGACGTCGATCATTTCGACGATCGTCTCCGTCTCCACGCGCTGCCCGATGCAGGCGGTGGCGGCCAGCCGCAGCCCCGGCTTGATCATGCGCGGGTCGTTCGGATCGACGCCGGCCTCGAGGACCTGCTTCACCTGATCGACGTCGCCGTTCAGGATTGCCGAGACGAGGTAATCGGGATTCGGGGACGCGGTGGTCATCATCAGAACGAGCATCAGCGTGCGCATCGTCAACCTCACTTTTTCGTGGCGCGCTTGAGCAGCGCGATCTTTTCCGGATCGTCGGGCTTCTCGAAGAACAGCTCGTCGATCTGCTTCTTGGTCAGGCGCGCGCCGCGCTCGACGAGCACCTGCGCCACCTCCCAGTTCCCTTTCGCGAACGCCATCTGCAGCGCGTTGAACTTCATCGCGTTCACGGCATCGATGCTGACGCCGGCGTCGAGCAGCTTCGTGACCACGGCCGGCGGACAGTCGAGCGCGAACATGAGCAGCGTGTTGTCGTTGCCGTCCTTCCACTTCACGTTCGCGCCGCGGGCGATGAGCAGGTCGATCGTGGCCAGGCGGTCCTGCACGTTCGGATTGGTGATGCAGCCGGTGCCGGCGGCCTCGCCGAGGGCCGTCCCCACGATCTGCGGGACGTCGACCGGCACGCCGGCGTCGAGCAGCGCGGCCACGAGCTCCGCGTCCCCGTTTCGCGCCGCGCCGGCGAGCGTGTACGCGCTGACGCGCTCGCGCCGGCGGCGCAGGTATTCGAGCGCGGCCTGCTCGTTGGCCGTCGGCGTGGCCACGTAGTTCTCGTGGCGCGAGTCCTTCCACTGCTCGAGCAGCCGCCCGTGGAACTGCACCGAGCGCTCGGCGTCGGCCTTGGAGATGGCCACAGCCTCGTCGATCACCGGCGCGTCGACATTCAGATCGCGCAGCACCAGGATCGCGTCCCCGCGTATGGACTTGAACGGCGACGTGCGGGCCACGTTCATCAGCACCGGCGGCGCGGCCTCGCGCAGGTACGTCTTCACCGCCGCGGGCGTGATGGCGTCGTGCTCGCCGAGCTCCTCGATCAGATCGATGACGTCGTCCTGCTCCTCCTCGACGGGCGTGGTGGCCAGGCGCTGGAGCAGCGGCGCGAGATCGCGCTGGACGTCGTACGTGCCGGCGAGGACGTTCGCCTTCGCGCGCTCGATCAGCGGCTCGAGCGGTGGAAGCTTCGGCTTCCGCGCGGCATGCGCGGACGTGGCGAAAAGAAGGACGAGGGCGACCCGGACGATAAGCCGCATGTGCGTAAGGTACTCCAACGCGCCGGAAGGACGTAGAGCATGAACATGCGCCGGTCAGGCGAAAAACGGCATGCGCGCCTCGTCCGGATCCTCGAGGTCGGCCAGCAGCACGGCCACGCCGAGCTCCCCTTTCCAGAGCGCGTGCGCGCGCTGCGCGGTCTTGTGCGCCAGCTCCGCGGCGTGATTGGCCAGCGTGCGCGCGCGCGCCAGCCATTCGCGCTCGCCGGTGTGCTGGTAGAAGTCGAGGAGCGCGTACGCGCGGCCGGCGGCGCCGCAGCAGAGGTCCGCGTGCGGCAGCGGCTCTTCCCAGGCGTTCCACGCGGCGTCGCGCGCGAGGTCGAGCCAGCGCGCGTCGCGCAACGCGTCGTACGCCGCGGTCCAGGTGAAGACGTGGCCCGCCGCGCCGTTGCACCAGCCGGGCATCATGTCGTGGAGGCCGCCGGCCATGGTGCGCGGCCAGTACGCGCCCCGTCCCCGGGGGACGCGCTGCGCCGCCAGCTCGTGCAGCCGCCGCTCGAGCGATGCCGGCAGCGGCGTGCCGCTCGCGCGGCACCAGCGCAGCGCGGCGTAGAGGAATCCGCTCCAGCCGTGGGCCATGCCGAGGTACGTCTCGCGCGGCTGCTCGGTGAGGGACGGAAGTGCATCGAGCTGCAGCCAGATCTCGTGCAATGTACGAGTGCCGAGGGAACGTAGGTCGGGCTTCAGCCCGACTGGTCGGGCTGAAGCCCGACCTACGTCTTCACGCTCCGCGAGCATGGCACACGCGAGGAGCGTCCCGGACTTGCCCAGCGTCAGGTCGATCGACTCGCACGGTGCGCTCGACGCGGCCACGAACTCGCGCGTGGCGCGCTGCTGCGACGTGGCGTCCCCGCGCGCGTAGGCCAGCATCGCCGCGACGGCGTGCAGCCCCGCGGCCGTGTGGTACGGCGTGACCGTCCCGATCATGGCCTCGGGGACGTCGTGCTCCTCGGCATACCACCCCTCGCGCACGCCGAGGTACGTCGCCGCGCGCGAGCGCCACACCTCCGCCTGCGCCAGCAGCCGCGCGTCGCCCCGCGCCTCGGCTATGCGCAGAAGTCCCATCGCCGCCCCCGCCGCGCCGTAGTTCACCGACGCGTGCGGTGCGACCGGATAGTCGAGCGTCGCCAGCTCCTCATCGACCAGCGCGCTCGCCAGCGGCGGCAGCTCCGTCGAGGTCTGCACGCCGCGCAGCGCCGCCACCATCTCCGCGACCGAGGGGAACCGCTTCGCCGGATCCTTCTCCAGCGCGCGGTGAAGGATCGTCTCCACCTCCGGCCACGGCGGCACGCCGCGCTGCGCGAACGGGAGCGGCGGCTCGGTGCGCGACTGGCGCATCATCTCCTCGCGGTCGAGGCGGAAGTCGAGGTAGTGCTTCCCCGTCAGGATCAGGTAGATCAGCGCCGCCAGCGCGAACTGCTCGCCGGCGTAGGTCGCGTGCAGTTGCCGCGGGCCGTACAGCGACTCGAGATACTCCGGCTCGAAGAAGTAGTACATCCCGCCGCGGGGCATCGGCGGAAGGTTGCCGCCGTCGATGCGCGACAGCCCGAAGTCGATGAGGGTGACGTCGGTGCCGGCGATGAGGACGTTGCGCGGATGCACGTCCGCATGGATCACGCCGCGCGCGTGCAGCTCCGCGTACGCCTCGGCGATGCGGATGCAGAGGGCCAGCAGCGCGTCGCGGTCGTGCCGCGCGTACGACGTCGCCGCGCCGGCGTCGACGCCCTCGCGCCACTCCATCACCAGCCACGGACGTTCTTCGTGCATCCCGTGGTCGAGCAGCCGCGGCACGCACGGCAGGCCCTCGAGATGCCGCAGCACGGCGGCTTCGTTCCCGAAGACCGAGCCGTCGAACGGCATCGCGTTGCGCGAGTACTTCAACGCACCGTCGCCGCTGACGCGATGGAGCTCGCTGTCCTCGATGAGGTTGACGCAGCGCAGCACTTCCCACTCACCGACGCGCATGCCGGCATCGAGGCGCGGGCGCATCTCCGGCTCTTCCCCCTCGCCTGCCGGCGCGAGCACCTGATTGCGGAGGAAGATGCCCAGGGCCGGCAGCAGCTCGTCCAGCCACACGCGGGGATCCTTCGCGAGCTCGCGGCTGTTGCGGATCACCGCGTCGGCGATGGAGATCGGCTGCCGGAAGTGCTGCAGCAGCGAGGCGGTCTCGCCGTCGATGACCTGCGACGGCATGCGCCCGTGCAAGCGCGAGACGGCGTAGTCCCCTTCTTCACAATCGATCTTGGCCCGCACCTCGGCGGACAACTGGGTGACCGGCACGAGCAGCACGTCGCTGCGCAGTTGCAGGGGGGCGGTGATGTTCATGCCGCGCCGCTCCAGAGCGCGGCCGAGGGGGCCCAGGTGCCGACGTCGATCCCGTGACGCCGCGCGCGCTCGACCGCGAACTCCCACGGTGCGACGCTCGGAGCCGAGGCCTGCTTGGCGATGGCCATGGCCGCGGCCAGCGTCTTGGCGACGAACAGCCGCCAGCTCTCGCGGTCGAGCCAGCTCAGCGCCCGCTCGGAATCGGGCGGGTCGGCTCCCCACGACAGCAGGCCGGTGTCGTCGAACATGGCCGTAAAGGGTACGCCGTGCGCCGGACATCCGTGCAGCTCGGCGGCGAGCTCGCGCGCGGCGCGCTGGAGCTCGTCCTTCGTGTGAAAGTAGGCCACCAGCTTGTCGGGGCGGAGCAGGCCCGCGGCGTCGGAGCCGATCTTCATCTGCGCGCCGTCGATGCCGGCCAGCACGCGCACGAGCGCGTGGAAGGCTTCGCGGATCTGCTCGGGACGCGGGCTGACGTACAGCTTCCAGGTGACGTCGGTACGGCCGAGGGAGCGCGGCGCGCGCGACTGCCAGGAGATCCAGCCGTTGTTCGACGGCATGCGGTGCCAGTGGCGGTCGAGCAGCGCGCTCTCGCCGAGGTGCGCGAGCACGTGCTCGCGGTCGGGAAAGCGCGCCGCCCAGGCACGCGTGCGCGGGAGGCGGTTGTAGGTGTAGAGGGCGGCGGTGAGTTGGGCCGGGTCGCGCGTGGCCAATGCCTCGGCGTGCTGCAGTGCTTCGATATGGAGTGCGGCGGCCTTGCCTCCGCTTTCGAAAGTGGCGGCAGGGCCGCCGCACTCCAGAAGGGCAAACGCATCCGCGCCGGAGACGAAGCGATCCTCCTGCTCGATCTCCAGAATCCCATCGAGCACGAGATCGACCACGTCATTCCGGAACGCTTCATCGGCGAGCTGCTCGAGCGGAGCGGGCTCGCGCAGCGACAGCAGCAGCGCGGCGGTGGCACGTCCGACGGACTTCAAGCCACCACCGCCGCGCGGCACGAGCACGCCGTAAAAGTCTTCGTCCTGCTGCAGCTCGGCCAGGGCCGTCTGCTGCTCGGACGGCAGTTCATGGATGCGCTTCAGCTCCAGCGCGGGGCTGGAGCGGAAGCGCAGGGTGGTCCAGGGGCCGGTCATTCCTTCTTCTTGAGCTCCTTGCGACGCGTCTTCAGTCGGTCGAGCTCCTGCGTCAGCTCGGTCTCGCGGGCGGCGATCTCCTCTTCCGTCTGCGGGCCGAGGGCCTTCTCCGCCTCGTCGAGCGCGGCGAGCTGCTGCTCGAGATGCGCGCGCAACTGCTTGATCGACTCCACCGTCAGGCCGCCCTGCGGCTGCCGCGCGGGCGTCGTGCCGCAGATGCTGAAGGGGATGCGCGTGCAGTCGGTGCACTTCGCTTCCGTTCCGACACCGGGGGTCGTCCCGCAGATGCTGAACGCCTGGGTCGTGCAGTCGGTGCACCATTGCGGACCCGGGGTCGTGCCGCAGATGCTGTAGGGCTGGGTCGTGCAGTCCGAGCATCCGCCCGGGATGGCCGCGACCTGCCCCGGTCCGGGAGTCGTGCCGCAGATGCTGAACGCCTGCGTCGTGCAGTCCGTGCAGCCGCCACCGGCCCGCGCTGCCACCTGGCCCGGTCCCGGAGTCGTGCCGCAGATGCTGAATGCCTGGGTCGTGCAATCCGTGCACTGCCCCGGCGTAGTCCCGCAGATGCTGAACGCCTGCGTCGTGCAGTCCGAACAGCCCGCGCCGGCGCCCGCCTGCGGAGTCGTGCCGCAGATGCTGAACGCCTGGGTCGTGCAGTCGGTGCAGAACGAATAACGCCCGCAGCCCCACCGCGTGAAGCCGCCGCAGACGGTGATGTTCTGCGTACACAACAGGCAGGGATTGGTGATCCCGCATCCTCCCCCGGCGCCGATTCCCACCGGGCCGAATCCTTCCGGCACGACGGTCACGCCGAGCTCTTTCACTTTGGGCATGGGTCTCCTCCTTTCAAGGTCGTCACCCTGAGGAGTGACGGTGGGATGGAAATCCCTACCGGTCCCGCTCCTTCAGGAACTCCCCTGCCGCCTCGCGGAACGGATCGCTCCACTCATGGCCGCCGGCGAAGACGCAGCGCGTGACGCGCGTGCGCGGCTCGAGCCAGGCCAGGTCGGCCTGGAACTTCTCTTCCGTGTACCACTCGTCGCGCGTGCCGCGGCCGAGGAGGACCGGCGGGAGCCGGACGTCGTCGCGCTGCACGTCGGGAGGAACGTCGCCGCCGAGCATCATCAGCCCCGCGCAGCTGATGTGCCCGGCCGCGCGCGCGGCCATGGCCGCGCCCTGCGAGAAGCCGGAGAAGACGAGCTGCCGCGCCTGCGGAAGCGCCGCCAGTACGGCCTGGACGTAGGCCAGGTTGTCGGCGATGGCCAGCTCGCGGTCCTGCTTGGTCATCCAGTTCGCCACGACCTCGCCGCTGCGCGTATAGAAAGGATGCAGCGCCTGGATCGAGACGAGCGACCACCGCTCCACCCCCGGGATCCTGGCCAGCTCGGCGAAGTTCCACTCGGCCACTTCCGCGTAGCCGTGGAAGCCGACCAGCAGCCGCTCCGCGCCGCGGTTCTCGTACAGATAGCGGCCGTGAACGGTCGTGGCGACGTTGCCGGTCAACATAGGTGGCGCGCATTGTAGGATGCGCGACCGTGCATCTGATCCTGGTCATCCCCTGCTACAACGAAGAGCGGCGCCTGCCGGTCGACGAGCTGCGCGCGTTCGCGCTGCCGGACATGCGGGTGGACTTTCTCCTCGTGAACGACGGCAGCCGCGACGGCACGCTGCGCCTCCTCGAGTCGCTGGCGAGGGAAGACCCTGCAAAGTTCTCGGTCCTCAACCTCGAGCGCAACTCCGGCAAGGCCGAGGCGGTGCGCCGCGGCATCCTGGCCGCCATGGACCGCAAGCCCGACCTGGTCGGCTTCTGGGACGCCGACCTGGCCACTCCCCTCTCCGAGCTGACGCACTTCCTGACGGTCTTCGGCAAGCGCCCCGAGATCGAGATGGTCTTCGCCGCCCGCGTCCGCCTCCTCGGCCGCGCCATCAGCCGCAACCCCCGCCGTCACTACGTCGGCCGCGTCGGCGCCACGCTCATCTCCTCATCGCTGGGACTGGCGGTCTACGATACCCAGTGCGGCGCAAAACTCTTCCGCGCCGGCGACGAGATGCGCGCCCTCTTCACGGAACCGTTCCTCTCCCGCTGGATCTTCGACGTCGAGGTCATCGCCAGACTGGTGAGACAGCGCGGCCGCGACGACGCCGCCCGCGCCATCTACGAGCTCCCGATCATGTCGTGGCACGACGTCAAAGGCTCGAAGGTGCGCTCCACGGATTTCCTCCGCGCGCTGAAGGACCTCTGGAAGATTCATCGGGCGTACAAGAAGTCGTCATACTGACCGGCGCTATGCATAAAGCGCCGTTCATGGTCCGAGTGGGAGGCTGGTCGCTCATCGTCGCCGCGGTGGCGTTCCTGGGAGTGTTCTCGTTCCTGGCCGCCCGGTTCAACTACCCCGCGGTGCTGGACGGACGCGCCGCGGACGTGCTGCCCGCGCTGCTCGCGACGGGAGACCTGGGGCGAGGCGTCTGGGCCGTGTACGCGCTGCTCCCGTTGTTCTGGATCCCGGCGGCCGTCGGTGCGTTCCACGCGCTGCGCAAGCAGAGCGAGGGGGCGATGCGCGCCGGGATGCTGTTCGCCGCCGTTTCCTCGCTGGCGATGGTGGCCGGCCTGATGCGCTGGCCCAGCTTTCACTGGGAGCTCGCACGCGCCTGGGCCACGGCCGAACCGGAGACGCGCACGGCCTTGAATGTGGTGTTCGATGCGACGAACCTGTACCTCGGCAATTACATCGGCGAGTTCCTGGGCGAGCTGGCCATGAGCCTCTTCTTTCTGTTGTCGGCTGCCGCCATGCTCAAGCGCTCCAGCGGATTCGCCCCCTGGGTTGGCTGGCTGGGCGTGGGAACCGGCGCGGCCGGCCTCCTCGGCATGTTCCGCAACGCGCTGCACTCCGTCGCCCCGATCGCCGAAGTGAACAACTATCTCTTGCCGCTCTGGATGATCGTTTTCGGCATCGCGCTGCTGCGTTACCAGAAGGAAGCGGTGCCGCTCGTGGGCGCGGTGCCGGATGCGGCGTGACGGATCACAGAGAGACGACGAAGAGGCCTCCGGCGGGCCAGCACGGTCGGCAGAGACCGCACTGGATTCGCCAACGGATGCGGACCGCCGGCGTCCTCGCCGGCTGTCGTGGCGGCGTCCCGCGCCGCCACTCCCGCCCAGGGCGCAGGCGCGGGACGCCTGCGCGACAGCCGGCGAGGACGCCGGCGGTCCGCTGTGTTTCCGTTGGCGAAGCCAGTGCAGTCTGCTTAGCGCAACAGATGCTTCTGCACCTTCCCCAGCGCCGTGCGCGGGATCGATTCCACCTTCACGAACTGGCGCGGCACTTTGAACGAGGCGAGCTGCTCGCGGCAGGTGCGCTCCAGCTCGCGCGCGTCGAAGGTGCCGACGAGATAGGCCACCGGCACCTCGCCGCGCAGCGGGTCCTGCACGCCCACCACCGCCGCCTCCGCGACGCCGGGCTGCTCGAGCAGGAGCTCCTCGATCTCGCGGGGATAGATGTTGAAGCCACCCGAGATGATGAGATCCGACTTGCGGCCGAGGAGCGTGTAGTAGCCGTCGTCCGAGACGGAGGCCAGGTCGCCCGTGCGGAAAAAGCCGTCGGCGGTGAACGCCGCGGCGGTGGCGTCGGGGCGGCGCCAGTAGCCGGAGAAGACGTTCGGGCCGCGCACCAGGAGCTCGCCGTTCTCGATGCGCATGGAGACGCCGGGCAGGGGGAATCCCACCGTCCCCGCGCGGCGCTCGCCGACATACGGGTTGCTGGTATTCATGAACGTCTCGGTCATGCCGTAGCGCTCGAGGATCGTGTGGCCGAACAGCGCGCGGAACTGCTCCAGCACCTGTGCCGGCAGCGGCGCGGAGCCGGAGACGAAGAGCCGCATGCGCTCCCCGATCGCCCGCGCCGCCCCGGCATCGGTGTCGAGCAGCCGCACGTACACCGTCGGCACGCCGAAGAAGAGCGTCGGCTGGAAGTCGAGCAACTCCTCGACGGCCACACGGTGGTCGAAGCGCTCCAGCAGCCGCATCCGGCAGCCGCTGACCAGCCACGTATGCAGCCCGTTCCCGAGCGCGTGCATGTGAAAGAGAGGAAGAGCGAGAAGGAAGCGGTCGCGCTCCGAGATCTGCCAGCAGGCCGTCAGATTCACGGCGTTGGCCATGAAATTGTCGTGCGACAGCACCGCTCCCTTCGAAGCCCCCGTCGTCCCGGACGTATACATGATCGCCGCCGGTGAGTCCCCCGTGAGAGTGGTGAACGTAGGACGGGCTTCAGCCCGTCCATCGCCATCGAGAGGCGCCGTCAGAAACTCCCGCGGCTCCGCATCCTGCACGATGTGCGCGATCTCCCGCTCCCGGTACAGCACATTCACCGGCACGAAGATCACGCCCGTCTTCACGCACGCCAGATACAGCTCGATCAGCTCGACCGAGTTCGCGAGCTGGACCGCCAGCCGGTCGCCGGACGCGAGCCCGCGCGCGAGCAGCGCGTGCGCGACGCGGTTGCTGCGCGCTTCCAGCTCGCCGAACGTGTACGTCCGCCCCTGCCACTCCAGCGCCGGCTGCTCCGCGCGGGCCACGAGCGAGAGGTCGAAGAGATGCAGCAGGTTCATGCGTCCGCCCTGGCGACGAGTTTCTGCAGCGGCCCGGCGATGCGCTCCGCCATCAGCGCGTAGCCCGCGGCGTTGGGATGGATCTGGTCGCTCTTCAGCTTCGGGTCGGTGAGGATCCCTTTCAGCGTCCCCTTCACCAGCAGGCAGCCCTCCTCCTCCGCCACGCGCTCGTACATGGCCTCGTAGTCGGCGTTCAGGGTCGGGAAGCGGAAGCCGAGGAGGACGACCATCGCCCCCCGGCCGTGGATCTTCCGCACGATGCCGCGCAGGTTCGTCTCGGTCGATGACAGCGGCGCGCCGCGCAGGAAATCGTTCCCGCCGAGACCGACGATCACGATGCGCGGATCGCGGGCCAGCACGTCGTCGTCGAGACGCGCCAGCGCGGAGTCCGTCGTGTCGCCATTCACCCCCGCGTTGACGATGGCGAGGCTCGTCGAGGCCGCGACGCGCGACGGCCAGTCCTCCCCTTCCCCCGCCCCGTAGCCGGCGGTGAGCGAGTCGCCGAAGGCGATCACCGCGGAGCCGCGCGAGTCGAGGTTTTTCACGCGCCCGTACGGCGAGCAGGCAATGCAGAAGAGGAAGAGGAGCAGCGCGGCGCGCTTCATGCGGCGCACATGTTAGTCTCCGGCGCATGCCATCCGCCGTCTGGCAGACCGCGAAAATGATGTGGGAGGCCGGCCTCGTCACCGGCTCCGCGGGGAACGTCAGCCGCCGCATCGACGCCGAGCGCATCGCCATCACTCCCTCGGGCGTCCCGTACGGCTCGATGACCGCGGAGGACATCGTCATCGTGCACGCCGGCAGCGGCGAGGCGGAAGCGGGCGTGCCGTCGTACGAGCTGCCGATGCACCTGGCCATCTACCGCTCGCGTCCCGAGGTCGGCGCGGTCGTGCACACGCACGCGCCGTACGTGACCACGCTCTCGATCCTGCGCAAGCCGCTCCCGCCGCTGATCGACGAGATGGTGGTGCACCTCGGCGGGCCGGTGCCGGTGGCCGACTACGCATTCACCGGCACGGAGGCCGTCGGCACGAACGTGGTGCGCACGCTCGGCGACCGCACCGGCGTGCTGCTGGCGAATCACGGGAACGTCTGCGTGGGCCGCGACCTCGGGCAGGCGCTCAACGCGGCGCTGGTGATGGAGTCGTGCGCGCGGGCGTACGTGCAGGCGCTGGCCATCGGCACGCCGGTGGAGCTGCCGCACGACGCCGTCGCGGCCGGACGCAAACTCTTCGAGACGAGGTACCGCTCGTGAAGGACTTCATGGACGCCGCGGTGGCGGAGGCGCAGCAGGGCTACGACGAAGGGGGCATCCCGATCGGCTCGGTGCTGGTCTATCGCGGCGAGATCATCGGCCGCGGCCACAACCGCCGCCTGCAGCGCGGCAGCCCGACGCTGCACGGCGAGATGGACGCGCTGGAGAACGCCGGCCGCCGCAGCGCCGCGGTCTATCGCGAGAGCACGATCTACACGACGCTCTCGCCCTGCTCGATGTGCAGCGGGGCGATCCTGCTGTATGGCATCCCGCGCGTGATCGTCGGTGAGAACCGGACGTTCCTGGGGGAAGAGGAGCTGCTGCGCTCGCGCGGGGTGGAGGTGATCGTGCTGGATGACGCGCGCTGCGTGGAGCTGATGGAGCGCTTCATCCGCGAACGTCCCGAGGTGTGGAACGAGGATATCGGCGTGTGATCGGCGGGCTGAAGCCCGCCCTACGTTGAGCGCGTTTCTCGCGACGCGCGTGGAGTGCGGCGGCCTTAGCCGCCGCTTTCTACCGTTCGAAAGCGGCGGCTAAGGCCGCCGCACTCCAAAGCGGGAGCGTGACCGTGAATGTCGCGCCGCGGTCGGGGCCGTCGCTGTGGGCGGCCACGCTTCCGCCGTGGAGCTCGGCCACGTACTTCACGATGGCCAGGCCGAGGCCGAGGCCTCCGTAGGAGCGGGTGGTGGCGCCGTCGGCCTGGCGGAAGGGCTCGAAGACGTGCGGGAGGAAGGCGGGGGCGATGCCGCATCCTTCGTCGCGGACGTGGATGCGTACCGAGTCCGCGTCCCGCTCGACCTCGACGCGCACGCGCCCCTCCGGCTTCGAGAACTTGATGGCATTGCCGAGCAGGTTCCAGACGATCTGCTGCACGCGCGTGCTGTCGCCCATCACCATGGCCGGCTCGGACTGCGTGATCTCGACGCCGACGCCGCGCGCCTCGGCGGCGAGATGGAGCGTCTGCACGGCGTTGCGGATCGCGGTCGAGACGTCGAACGGCTCGCGGCGCAGCACCAGCTTGCCGGTGACGATGCGGGAGACGTCGAGCAGGTCGTCCACGAGCGCGGCCTGCGTCAGCGCGCTGCGCTCGATCGTCTCGACGGCCGTGCGGGCCATCGTCTCGTCGAGCCCCATCGAGAGCATGCGCGCCCAGCCGAGGATGGCGGTGAGCGGCGTCCGCAGCTCGTGGGAGAGCGTGGCCATGAACTCGTCCTTGGTGCGGTTCGCGTCGCGGGCCAGGTGGTACAGCCGCGCGTTCTCGAAGGCGATGGCCGCGTGACGGGCGAGGTCGAGGGCCAGCGCCTCGTCGCACCGCGCGCCGTGGAGCGAGAGCGTGCCGAGGGCGCGCTCGTTGAACTGGATGGATACGGTCAGCGCCGGCCCGGACGTCGTCCCGACGGTCACGACCTCGGGGCCGACGGCGATGATGCACCCTTCGGCCATGCGCGGCACGATGAGCGCCGCCAGCTCGCGCGCGCGGTCGCCCGCGTCGAGGGAGCGGTGCAGCGTGGTCACGGCCTCGAGGAGTAACGCGCGCGCCTCCATCTCCGCCTCCAGCGCGGCGGAGCGCTGCTGCAGGCGTGCGATCTCCCGCGCCCGCCCGTCGGCGTCGCCGAGGCCCTCGGCCGGCATGACGCGGGAATGCATGGCGCACACCTCGTCGAACAGACGCGCATGCGCGCCGCGGTTGAAGCCGGAGAGCGGGTAGGCGCAGAGGAGCGACAGCGTCAGGTCGCGGCCCAGGTCGTTCCACAGCTCCTCGAGCCGCACGGCCGCCTTCGGGCTCCCCTGCCGGCAGAGCACGTCGACCATCTCGCCGTACGCCCGCAGACGCACCGGCGCGCCGGCGAGCTGCCGGACGGCGGCGCGGAAGAGGGCCGGGTCGGGCATGCCGTCGCGCATGAACATCGCCAGCATGGCGTGCGCGTCGGCGAAGGTGAGCGCGGCCGAATCGATGCCGCGCGCGTCGAGGGCGGCGGCGATGCCGCGGCGGTGCTCGTCGGTGGCGATCACGAGCGCCGGCTCGCCGCCCAGCACGCCGGCGGCGAGGAACTCCGCCACGCGCCCGTACAGGTACTCGTCTCGTTCGTAAAACTGGACGACGTGCTGAGACGATTCGCCGCTGCCGGCGACTGTGGGCGCGAGACTCATGTGGATTCCGCTGTCGGACGTGCGTACGTCATGCCCGACAGCGGAATCTTACTACGGAACGATGCCCTGGTTGGTCGCGCCGCCGGCGCTACGCCATGCGTCGAGACCGCCGAAGAGAGCCGCAACGTTGGACACGCCTTTGTTCTGCAGGACGAGCGCCGCACCGGCGCTCGATTCTTCGGCGGGTCACGTACAGTAGGTGACGATCGGCTTTCCCTTCGGGATCGAGTCGAACTGCGTCTCGACGCTGGCGAAGGGGATGTTGATCGCGCCCGGGATGTGGCCGCGGGCGTAATCCGCGGAGGTCCGGACGTCGATCACGGTGACCTCGTTGCGGCCGACCTGCGCGCGCAGATCCTCGGCGGAGATGCGCTTCACCTCGGCGCGGTTGCCCTGCGGCTGCGGGGCGGCGGTCGGAGGCGGCACGGAGCCGCTGGTCGCGCTCGGCACGATCGCGCCGGTCGCCGTGGGAGCGGTCGCCGTGGGAGCGGTCGCGTCGGGCGGCGGCGTGAAGGGCGCCGTCGACGCATCGGCCACCGTCCCGGACGACATCACCGACTCCGGCTCCACGGTCCGGGTCAAAGCCCAGACGACGAGCGCGGCGACGAGGATGCCACCGACGACGAGGATGGCCATGGTTGTTTTGGAGGATTGGGGTTCCGAGTGTCGTTCTTTCGCCATTGCGCCTCCGATGCTACTGCACTCCGGCCTCCATGTGGAGAGCGGCAGCTAGCGCTGCCGCACTCCAGAGAGGAGGCGGTGCACTTCTTCCTCGGTGGTGTAGGCGGCGCAGCCGACGCGGACGAGGCTTTCGATGCCGTAGCGCTGGCAGACGGTCGTGGCGTAGAAGTCGCCGCTGCTGGCGAAGACGCCGTGGGCGGCCAGGGTGCGGGCGAGGTCTTCGCAGCGGGTGTTTTCGATCGCGAACGAGACGGTCGGCGTGCGCGGGAACGTCGGCGGCGGGCCGTAGACGCGCACGTGCTGCATCGACGTCAGGCCGTCCCAGAGCATGCGCGTGAGGCGCAGCCCCTCGGCGTGCAGCGATGCGTAGGCGCGGGTGAGGCGCTCGCGGCGCGTGCCGCCGTCCCCGCCGATGGAGGCGAGAAAGTCGACCGTGGCGGCGATGCCGGCGATCCCTTCATGGTTCTGCGTCCCCGTCTCCACGCGCTCGGGCGCGCGGTCGGACGCCGGGAGGAGCTTCGGGAACGGGAGGGTGTCGAGGAGCTCGTGGCGTCCGTAGAGGATGCCGGCGTGCGGGCCGTAGAACTTGTACGAGGAGCAGGCCAGGAAGTCGCAGCCGATGGCCTGCACGTCGATCAGCTCGTGCGGGGTGAGGTGCACGGCGTCGACCAACGTGAGCGCGCCCGCGTCCTTCGCGATCTTCACCACGCGGGGCAGGTCGTTGATCGTGCCGATGGCATTCGAGGCGCCGCCGACGGCGATGAGCTTCGTCCGCTCGTTCACCAGGCTGGCCAGGTGGTCGTAGTCGAGCTGCCCGGTCTCGCAGATCATGCCGGCGCTGCGAATGGTGACGCCGCGGTCGACGGCCAGCGCCTGCCACGGCGCGATGTTGGCGTGGTGATCGAGCTCGGTGACGATGATCTCGTCCCCCTCGCCCCACATCCGGCCGAGGGCGCGGCCGAGATGGAACGTGAGGGTGGTCATGTTATGGCCGAACGCGATCTCGTCCGGCCGCGCGTTCAGCAGGTCCGCCATCGCGGCGCGCGCGCCGGCGATGATGGCGTCGGTCTCCTCGCTGGTCGGATAGGCCCAGTGCGTGTTGGCGTTGTGGTGGAAGAGGTAGTCGGTCATCGCCTCCGCCACGGCGCGCGGTACCTGCGTCCCGCCGGGCGCATCGAAATACGCGACCGGCCGGCCGTTGTGGGTGCGCTGCAGCGCGGGAAAGTGGGAGCGGATGGCGTCGACGTTCATGGCGCGCGATTAGATCGCGACGGCCGTCCGAGCACCAGCCCGGTCTCGCGCTCAGGATCGGCCCCGACTGCGCGGAGAGCGCGTGGTAATCATAACCATCGGGCGGGTGGCGGGTTTGGTACGTACCCGCCGATGGATGGTGTGGAGGAGGGGCGTGGCGTGATGAAGAGGACCGATCGGGAGAGCAACGTAGGGCGGGCTTCAGCCCGCCTCTCGGGCGGGGTGGGCGGGCTGAAGCCGCGCCCTACGTCAGGCCCATTCGTGGCAAGGGCCGGTGCGGTGCCGCGATGATTCGCGAATCGCCGGCGCAGCTGTCTCCTGCTCGGCTGCGCTGAAATTTTGTTCCGCCGGAGCAAATGGATGATGGTTGCGCGCCGGCATTTGATGGCGTCGACGTATTGCCAGCTCGCCGGGAGCTGGACGGCGGTGTTTCGCAGCAGAATTCTGTTCGGAACGTGCTGCGCGTCGATGGACTCGTGCTGGTCCGGGCAGCTTCGCTGCATTCGTCCAGCGCGACTCGAGCCGGAACGATCTCGACGCCATCAAAGCGCAGCACGCGCGGAACGAGCGCCAGCTCGGAGCGAACAAACATGTTCAGCGTGGCGCATCAAATCGCAGCCCGGCCGCAGCTGGCATTTGCCCGGCGCCAGCAGATTCTGAGTGCATTCCTACTCATCTTTGCTACCAGTCTGCTCACGGCATCAGTGATAACGTCCGCGCCATGCTCACCGTGCTGATCGTCGACGACAACGTGGGCTTCCGTGCGCAGGCGGCGCGGTTGTGTGCGGCCGAGGGGTTCTCGACCGTCACGGCCGGCTCGCTGTCGGAGCTGGCCTCGGTGCTCTCCTCGGTGACCCCCGACCTGGCGCTGGTGGACATCGAGCTGCCGCAGATCCCCGGCCATCGCCTCGGTGCCTTGATCCGCTCGCGCGGCAGGGTGCCGATCGTGCTCGTCTCCGCGCTCGACGAGTCGCACGTGCGGCGCCTCTTCGAGGCTTCCGACGCGGACGGCTGGATCTGCAAGCCGCTCACGCGCGACAAGCTGATCGGCGCGGTGACCCGCTTCGTCGTGTCGCGCGGCCGTGCGCCGCAGCCCGCGCCGGCCGAGGAGGGAGGTGCGTCGAGCGCGAAGCGCGTGCTGCTCGTCGAGGACGAGCCGATGATCACCGACCGCATCGAGTCGGCGCTGTCGTCGTACGCCGTAACCGTGGCCGCGGACGGCGAGTCGGCCATCCAGCGCATCGAGAGCGGCAACTACGACTGCATCCTCCTCGACCTCATGCTCCCCCACCTCTCCGGCTTCGACGTGCTCCGCCACCTCATCCTGCGCCGCGCGGATCTCCTGAAGCGCACGTTCATCATGACCGCCGCGACGGACGAGTCGCTGCAGTTCATCGAGAAAGAGAGCGTGGCGGGCGTGCTGCGGAAACCGTTCGAGGTGGGAGCGCTGCCGGAGCTGGTGGCGCGGGTTTAGGGAGTTGTTGTCGGTTGTCGGTTGTCGGTTGTCGGTGATTCAGCGCCAGGCCTCACGGACAACGGACAACCGACAACCGACAACACCCTTTGGTATTCTGCGCCGCCATGGCCGAACAGTCCCTTCGCGACGTCCGCATCGAGAAGCGCCACCTCCTGGAGAAGGAGGGGATCGCGGTCCATCCGGATCGCTTCGCGCGGACGCACACGCTGCGCGAGATCATGTCCCTTCCCGACGGGACGCCCGTCCGCGCGGCGGGACGCGTGGGACAGCTCCGCAAGTTCGGCAAGCTGACGTTCGCGACGCTCGAGGACTTCGACGGCCACATCCAGATCGCCCTCGTGCGCGACGCGCTCGATGCCGATCCCGAGGTCTCGAAGCGCAAGTACGAGCTCTTCTCTAAATCAGTCGATCGGTGGGATTTCCTCGGCGTCGACGGCGAGATGTACCACACCGACAAGGGCGAGCTGACGATCCGCGTCCGCGACTGGACGTTCCTCGGCAAGACCCTGCAGCCGCCGCCCAACAAGTACCAGGGCGTGAAAGACGTCGAGACCAACTGGCGCAAGCGTTACCTCGACCTCGTCTCCAACGAGGAGACGCGCGAGCGCTTCCGCATCCGCACCAAGGCCACGCAGGCCATCCGCGAATTCCTCAACGGCCACGGCTTCGTCGAGGTCGAGACGCCGATCCTGAACACGCAGCAGTCGGGCGCGCTGGCGCGGCCGTTCTTCTCCCGCCACAACGCCCTGGACATGGAAGTCGTGCTGCGCATCGCGCCGGAGACGTATCTCAAGCGCCTCGTGGTCGGCGGCTACGACCGCGTGTACGAGTTCGCGCGCTGCTTCCGCAACGAGGGGCTGGCCGCGTCGCACCTCCAGGAATTCACGATGCTGGAGTTCTACGCGGCGTACTGGAACTACGAGGACTGCATGTCCTTCACCGAGGAGCTGATCCGGCATGCCATCCAGCAGGCGATCGGGACGCTGCAGATCGAGCGCGGCGGACGGACGATCGACTTCGCGCAGCCGTGGCCGCGCCGCCGCCTGAGCGAGCTGATTCTCGAGCACAGCGGCATCGACATCGACCAGCACCACGACGCCGCGTCCCTGCGCGCGGCGATCTTCGCGGCGAAGGTGGAGCTCGACAATCCCGACGCCGGCCGCGGCTCGCTCATCGACCAGCTCTACAAGCGCACCGCGCGCCCGACGCTGGTCCAGCCGACGTTCATCGTCGGCCATCCGGTCGACCTCTCTCCCCTGGCCCGCCGCAACGACGCCAACCCCGACGCCGTCGACCGCTTCCAGCTCGTGGTCGACACCTGGGAAGTGATCAACGCCTACTCCGAGCTGGTCGACCCGCTCGACCAGCGCCGGCGCTTCGAGGAACAGGCCGCGCTGCGCACCGGCGGCGACGACGAGGCCATGCCGCTGGACGAGGATTACCTGACGGCCATGGAGTTCGGCATGCCGCCGATCTCCGGCTGGGGCATGGGCATCGACCGCTTCGTGGCCCTGCTCACCGACGCGCCGAACCTGCGCGACGTGGTGTGGTTCCCGCTCATGAAGCCGGCGTCGGACGAGGAGGGCCAAGGCTCATAGGCGCATAGGCTTATAGGCGCATAGGCTCATAGGCACATAGACTCATAGGCACATAGGCACATAGGCACATAGGCTCATAGGCACACAGGCACATAGGCACATAGGCTCATAGGCACACAGGCACACAGGAGCACAGGAGCACGAGACCTGAGCTGCTATGAGCCTGTGAGCCTATGAGCCTGTGAGCCTATGAGCCTGTGAGCCTATGAGCCTGTGAGCCTGTGAGCCTATGAGCCTGTGAGCCTATGAGCCTGTGAGCCTACGAGCCTGTGAGCCTACGAGCCTGTGAGCCTATGAAGCCCGCCCTACGTCAGGACGCCGCCCCCAGCACGACGAACGGCGCCCAATACAACGGATCCTCGTACCGCACATCCCTGCGCAGCTCGAGCTGCGCCTTGCGCAGCGCCGCGGCGGGGGAATGGCCGGCGACGAGGAAGCGGTGGAAGGCGATCATCAGTTTCGTGGTCGCTTTCGAGTCGGCGTTCCACTGGCTGACCACGACCTGCGGGACGCCGCGCGACAGCAGCGCCCAGGCCAGGCCGACTACCCCTTCGCCGCTGTAGCTGCGGCCGCGCGCGGTGCTGCAGGCGGAGAGGACGACCAGCCCCGCCTCGAGGTCGAGCGACTGGAGCTCGCGCGCCTCGAGCAGGCCGTCGTCCTGCGCGCCGCCGGCGGCCAGCACCAGTCCGGAGTAGAGCGGCTGCGCCTCGTCGATGAGTGCGTGCGTGGCCAGGTGCACGACGTCGTGCCGCGCGATCTCCCCTTTCAGCGACGCCTCGTCGGCCGCCTTGCCGGTGAGCACGCGCGAGTGCGGATAGAGGCGGGCCACTTCGCGCGCCTCGCGCGCGGCGTCGGGGAGCTGCCCGAGGGTGCTGCCGGGCACGAGGGAGCGAAACAGGGCCTGTCCGGCGCCGCTGATGCGCGGGTCGCCGAGGGCCAGGATCGATTGCGGCCTGCCCGCGGGCGCGGCGTCGCGCAGAGACCAGGCCACCGAGGGCGCGTATTGCAGCTCGAAGTGCGCGAGCAGCGGCACGCCGCGGGTGTCGAGCAGGGTCTGGAACGGCAGCGCGCCGAGGGGGCCGTCCGGGACGATGGAGAGGCGCTCCACCCCGCGCAACCGGCCGGCCAGCGGCGCGATGAGGAGGTCGTGCAGCTTGCGGGCATGCTCGCGGTAGCGGCTGTCGCGCGCGCGGATGCGGTCGAGCAGCGCCTCCACGCGCGCCTGCAGCTCCGGCTCGCCCGCGGCCACGACATGCGCGGTGACGCAGGGCCCGGGCGTGACCACGAACGCGGTGGTCCAGTTCCGGCTGACGAGGTAGCTCACGATGGCGCCGTCCGGCGCGACCCGGGAGAGATCGAGCGCCGCCGGGACGTCGTGCGGGTCGGGAGCGGTAGCGGCCGCGCGGCGCATGCGCAGGTCGTCGAGCTGCAGCCGCGCCGCGGCCAGCCGCTCGCGGTTGACGAGCAGCGCCGGATCGCCGGGATGCGCCGAAAGGATGGTCCGGTTCAGCTCGACCACCGCCCGCTCCGCGCGCTCGATCTCCGGCGACAGCGGCGGCCGGGCCGCGGCCGGCATCTGCACGAAGTCCTGCAGCGTGCGTGCGGTGCGCCGGTCCGCCTGCAGGAGCGCTTCCTCGTTCCGTCCCGTCTCCACGAGCAGGTCGACCAGCGTGTGGTGCAGCGACTGCCTGCCGAAGTACGCCTGCCGCGCGCGGATCTCGACAGGCATGCTGGAGCGGTTGCGCTCGAGCACGTCGACGCCCTCGCGCAGCCGGACGATGGCCTCGTCGTGGCGGCCGAGCATCCGCAGCGCCAGCGCCGCGTACCCGCTCCACCACGCCACGGTGTTCAGTTCGGGGCGGGTGTCGAGGAGCGTCCGCGCCTCCTCGATCACCGCCAGCGCCTCCAGCGGCCGCTGCTCCCGGATCAGCGTGTAGGCCTCGACGAAGTGCACGGTGGCGTGGATGCGCTCGTCGACCGGGGTGCGGACCAGCAGGCCATGGGCCTCGGTCAGGAACGCGTGCGCGTCCTCGAGGTCGTTGCGCTCGAGCGCATCGTCGGCCGCCAGCACGAGCAGAGGGGTCCTGTAGACGTTGCCCGGCGCGCCCATGCAGTCCGCCACCTCCTGCGCGCGGCGCAGGAGGGCGGGAGAGGGCGCCTCGTCGCCGTCGAGGCTGGCCAGCGTCCCCAGGATGGACAGCTCGGCGACCAGGGCCGATGACTCGCGCGCGACCTCGGCCGCCCGTTCGTAATAGACGCGGGCCAGCTCGCGGTCGTTCGACTGCGCGAAGGCGCCGGCGACGGTGAGCGCCGCGTTCAGCCGCGCCGAGGGATCGCCGCTGAGCTCCGCGTACCGTGAGGCAACCAGGGCGTAGCGGAACGATTTCCCGCTCTCGCCGCGATCCCCGCACATCCAGGTGAGCTGCGCGGCGGCCATGGACACGTTGACGGTGTCGGCGAGCGAGTCCGCCCGGTCGACGACGCTCAGCAGCACCGGTTCGGCGCGCTGCAGGTCGACCTGCTCGAGCGCGCGCGCCAGGTGGACGCGCGCCCCGGCCACGGCATCGGGATCGCCGGAGCGCAGCGCCAGGCGCTCCGCTTCCTCGGCGTATTGGACCGGGCGGGGGTCGCCCACCGGGACGTTCCTCCGCAGATGCACGCTCTCCGCGGCCAGCGCGGCCGACCAGGCCGCGTCGCTGCCGGTGAGGCCGGCCACGTCGCGGGCCATCTCCAGGAACGCCTCCGCCTCGGGATTGCGCTGCCGGCTGGTCAGCAGGATGGCGCGGCGGCTGAGGGCCTTGGCCAGGCGCGGGGTGGCCAGTCCGCGGTTCGCGGCGAGGAGCTCGGGACGGCGGGCCACCGGCGCCTGCATCAACGCGTCGGCGAGCCGCTCTTCGCGGCGCTCGAAGCCGGTCACTCTCCAGCCGTCCGGCGTGTCCCGCAGCTCGACGACGTAATGCTCTTCTTCGACGCGGCCGCGCTCCACGACGGCGTCGACGTCGACGGCCGCCGTGGCGGCCTGCATGGAGGAGGGGCGCAAGGCGACGCCGAGGACGCGCGCGCAGCGGAGCTCCGTCTCCCGCTGAAAGACGGCCCGGAAGCGGTCGGCGCGGCCGGGCTGCCAGTGCGCCACCGCGGCGGCGACGTCGCCGCGCGACCAGGCATCGACGAACGACCGCGCCTGGCGCAGCGGAGTGGCGAACGCGGAGCAGGAGAGCAGGACGGCGACGACACCGGTCAATCCCGACCCGACAACCTGGAAAGGACTTCTTTTGAAATCGCTCAAGCTTTGTCTCCGACCGCAGGTCGGGCTGAAGCCCGACTGGTCGGGCTGAAGCCCGACCTACGTTTTGCGTCACGGGAGTTGCCGGAGGAGGCGTTCCGCCAGCGGGTCGCGGCTTTCGCGTTCATAGGTCTGCAGCTCCCGGCGCGCCTCTTCGACGAGACCCGCGCTTGCATACAGTAACCCGCGAAGCAGCCGGTCGCTGTCCGCGTCGTCGATGGCCCTGGTCAGCGCTTCGTGCTCGCGCCTCGAAAGAACGCGGAAGATGGCCGGCGGCGCGGGAGGGGCGGGAATCACCAGCGATTCCTCTCCCCGCTCGGCGCTCACCTGCCAGCGGTACGTCGCGCCGCGGCGCAATTCGGGGGCACGCCACCGCGGACGGGTGAGCGGCCCGCTGCGCGCCACTTCGTCGCCCTGTACTCCGAGCGAGACGACGAAGCGTGCACCCGGCATCGCCGGCCAGCGCAGCTCGGGGCGCGTCTCGGCGACCGCGGTGGCGGCCGGCCACACTTGCTCCTCCGCGCGGCCCTCTTTCCCCCCGCCGCGAAACGTATCCCCCTCGGCCAGCGCGCGGATGTCGGCGGGGAACGGCAGCACGCTCGTTTTGCGCACCTCGGCGATCAGTGGATGAACGACGCGAGGGATTTCGGGCGGTGGAACGTGGGGACGGGCTTCAGCCCGTCGCGGGACGGGCTGAAGCCCGTCCCCACGCTCGGCCCGCGGGAGGAAGAAGAGAACCGCCGCAATGACCGCGGCAGCAGCCAGGCTTATCCAAATCCAACGTCGGGATGGGGTTTCCTCCTCCACCGCGAGCGCCGCCCGGAGCGCGGCCGCGCTGTCGACGAGCGACAGCGCCCGCCCCGCCAGCGCCTGGCACTCCGCGCACTCCGCGACGTGGCGTCCCACGGCCGCGGTCTCCGCGGCCGAGGCCGCGCCGCCGCGGATGCGCTCGAAATCGGTGCTGCTGCAATGCTTCACTTCCATGCCGCCATCCTCCGGCCCAGCCGCTCGCGCGCGGACTTTCTCAGGTTGATCACCTGCTGGCGCCGCAGCCCGAGGTGGGCGGCAATGCGCAGATCGTCGAAGGGCAGCTCGTCCCAGATCGCGGAGAGCTCCTCTTCCGAGAGCTGCACCGCCTCCGCGATCTCGTCCAGCGTGGCGATGCCCACCGCGACGAACAGCGTCACGGCATGGCCGCTGCCGGGCTCGCGCAGGTTGAGCAGCAGCGCCGCGCGCTGCTTCGGCGGCAGCTCGCGGATCTCCCGCCAGAGGACCTGCAGGTACTGCCGCGCCTCGAACGCGTCGCGCTGCATCTCGTACGCGGTGTCGACGGGCTGCTCCTCGCGCGACCGGCCGTCGGGGACGAGCACGGAGACGAGATCGGCGAGCCGCACCGGCCTCCCCAGCGCCGTCAGCGCGGCCACCATCCCCTCGCCGGAAGGCTCGGGCCAGAGCACCGCCCCCGCGCTCGCGTGATCCTGGCGGTTCTTCCACGACGCCAGGCCGCACAGCGTCACCCCCTCGGCGCTCCAGAGCGCCAGCCGCCGGTCGTGCTCGAACAGGTAGCGCAGGCGGCTCTTGATGCGCGTCCGCTCCGGCGAGCGGCGGCGCATCACGTCGCGGACGGCGTTCTTGGTCACCGTCGTGACGTAGGCGTCGACGTCCTGCACGCTCTCCTCCTCCAGCACCGTGGCCGCGCGGAGCTTGCGCAGCACGTGCAGCGTCACCTGCCCGACGATGTCGTCGATGTCGTCCGGCGCGATGGGCCAGTCGGAGCGCACGTAGGCGCCGACCACGGCCCGCACGCGCGGCTGGACTTCGTCGGCCAGGATGCGCTCCAGCTCGCGGCCGCGCACGCATTCGTCCCCGGCCGTGAGATACGCCGCCAGCCGCGGGTCGTTGATGGTGAGCAGCATGGAGCGCCGAATAACCATGTGTGAGATGCGTGCATCAGTAGCCGCGGAAGGGGATGCAATCACAAGCGGGAACGCACCAGTGTGCCCGATATTACCGCCGCCCGGATCGAGGCCTCCTTCGATACAATTCGCCACCTTTCGATGATGTCCACCGAAGAAACACTCCACTCCTTCCGCACCGAGCTGGCCGCGGCCTCGACTCCCGAGGCGCTGGCCGCCGTCCGCACCACGTACCTCGGCAAGAAGTCGTATGTGAAGACCGCGCTCAAGTCGCTCGGCTCCATGTCCGCCGAGGAACGGCCGAAGTTCGCCAAAGAGATCAATGATGCGGCGGCGGCCATCGAGCGGGAGCTCGACGAGGCCTCGGCGCGCATCGCCGCGGCCGCGGTGGAGAAGCAGATCGCCGGCGAGTGGCAGGACCTGACCATGCCCGGCATCGCGCAGCAGCGCGGCGCGGTGCATCCGCTGACGCAGGTGCACACGAAGGCCATGAACGTCATGCGCCGCCTCGGCTTCACCCTGGAAGAAGGCCCGGACATCGAAACGCCGTACTACAACTTCGACGCGCTCAACATCCCCGAGAACCATCCCGCGCGCGACATGCAGGACACGTTCTGGCTGCCGAACCGCATGCTCCTGCGCTCGCACACGACCACGGTCCAGGCGCGCGTCCTGGAGCGGAAGCCGCCCCTCCCGATCAAGGTCGTGGCCGCGGGGCGCGTCTACCGCAATGAGGCCGTCGACGCCACGCACCTGGCGATGTTCCACCAGTTCGAGGGGATCTGGGTGGAGGAAGGGCTCACCTACGGCGACCTCAAAGGGACGCTGCTGGAGGTGGCCCGCTCCATCTACGGCGACGAGTACGCGTTCCGCTTCAAGCCGAAGTACTACCCGTACACCGAGCCGTCGGTGGGCATGGACATGGAGTGCACGGTCTGCCGCGCGAAGGACGAGAAGTGCCCGACGTGCCGCGGCGCCGGCTGGATCACGATCCTCGGCTCGGGGATGATCCATCCGAAGGTGTTCATCGAGTTCGGCTACGACCATACGAAGGTCAGCGGCATCGCCTTCGGCATCGGCTCCACGCGCATCGCCTCGCAGGCGGCAGGACTGACGACCCTCAAGCCGATGTACGAGCAGGACCTGCGCGTGCACAAGATGATGCACCGGGGTGGCATGTGAGGGCGCTCTACGTAGTGGACCGCCGGCGTCCCCGCCGGCTGTCCGCGCAGGCGTCTCGCCTGCGCTCCGGGGGGCGGCGGGACGCCGCCCGAGACAGCCGGCGGGACGCCGGCGGTCCACTGGGCGGGGCTGGGGGTGCGCGATGAAGTTTCTGCTCGAGCACCTCCGCACCTACACCGACCTCCCTCCCGCCACGCACGAGGCGCGCGAGCTGCTCGACGAGGTGGGGATCGAGGTGAAGACGGTCGACATTTCCTCCCTCGGCACGGTCTTCAACTGCGAGCTGCTGGCGAACCGCGGCGATCACTACTCGTATGAGGGCGTGGCCCGCGAGGTGCGCGGACGCACCGGCGGCGCGCTGCGCTATCCGAAGCTGGCGAAGCTGAACGTCGTTCCCGCGGACGCGACGCGCGTGCGCATCGAGTCGCCGCTCTGCCTCCTCTACACGGTGACGGAGCTCTTCCGCGGCGATGCCGCCGGCGTCCTGCCGTCCGAGGTCCTGGCGCCGCTCATCGCGGCGGACGTGCACTCCATCAACGCCCCCGTCGATGCCTCGAACCTGACCAACTTCGACGTCGGCCAGCCGACCCACGCCTTCGACGCCGACACGATCGCCGGCCCCATCACCATCCGCACGTCGCGCAAGGGCGAGAAGGCGTGGATGCTCTTCACGGCCGAGGCGGTGGAGATCCCCGAGGGGACGCTGGTCATCGCCGACGACGAGAAGATCCTCGGCATCGCCGGCGTGATCGGCTGCGTGGAGTCGGGCATCACGGAGCGGACCACGCGCATCCTCCTCGAGTCGGCCTGCTTCGACCCGGTGACGGTGCGCATCTCCTCGCGCAAGCTCGACCAGAACACCGACGCGGCGGCGCGCTTCATGCGCGGCGGCGACCCGACCGCGCCGCTGATCGGCGCGGCCCGCGTGGCCTATCTGCTGGAGCAGCACTGCGGCTACCGCATCGGCAACGCGTACATCGCGGGCGACTGGAAGGATCCGCTGCGGAAGATCGAAGTGGACGTGGCCAAGACGGCGCACTTCATCTCCGCGCCGCAGATGCCGGCGATGGAGATGGCCGAGCGCCTGACGCGCTACGGCTTCACCGTCGAGCCGAAGGTCAACACATTGACCGTCCAGGTCCCGCCGCACCGCCTCTGGGACGTGCACTTCGAGGCGGACCTGGCCGAAGAGGTGCTCAAGTCGGTCGGCTACAACGCCACCGCCATCACCCTGCCGCGCGTGGAGATGGGCGCGCTGCCGTCGCACGCGGAAAACGTCGCCGGGCGGGTGAACGAGATCCTGGTCGCGGAAGGCTTCTACGAGATCTTCACGGACAGCTTCTACGGCCGCGGGCTGCGCGACAGGCTCGGCCTCGACGAGAGCGATCCGCTCTGGGCGCACGTCGAGATGCAGAACTCGATCGAGCGGAACTACTCGCTCATGCGCAACAACACGGTGGCACAGGCGCTGGACGCGCTGGCGACGAACGTGAACCTGAAGAACGCGAACCTGAAGATTTACGAGTGGGCGCGGGTCTACTTCCCCGACCTCAGCGAGCGCGCCGTCCTCTGGGCGCTGGCGAACGGCCGCGACCGCGGCCCGTTCTGGGGCGACAAGGGGCGCGCCGCCGATGCGATTTACCTGAAGGGGATCCTGGAGCAGGTCCGGCTCGACCTGCGCGTCGACCTGCGTCTCGGCGCCGCGGAGAAGCACCGCCTCGCGCAGTTCTTCCACCCCGGCCGCCGCGCCGGCATCTTCCTCCGCGACCGCATCGTGGGCATCCTCGGCGAGCTGCATCCGACGCTCGTGGCCCGCTTCGACATCAAGCGCCAGCGTCCCGTCTATCTGGAGCTGGAGACGGACGCGCTCCTCGCGCCGCCGCACCCGCGCGTCTACACCGACCCGCCGTCGCGGCAGCCGGTCGTGCGCAATGTGGCCTACGCGCTGCCGAGCGGGATTACCGCGGACGATGTGCGCGGCGCCCTCGAATCGGCCGCGCCGGAGTTCCTCCGCGAGATCCGCGTCGTCGACCTGTTCGAGCTGCCCGAGGCGCGGGCGATCACGTTCGAGCTCGAGTACCTCTCCGACGAGGCGCTCACCGGCGAGACGATCAACGCGGCCACCGAGGCGATGATGGCCGCCGTGACGGCGCGGTTCGGCGAGCGGGTCACGCAACGGGTGTGAACGCCGCCCACCCGGGGCGCAGGCGCGGGACGCCTGCGCGACAGCCGGCGGGACGCCGGCGGTCCCCTGCGGAGCGCCGGCGTCCCGCCGGCTGTCGTGGCGGCGTCCTCGCCGCCACCCCGGGCGGGGGGCGGCGTGACGCTGACATATTTCCGCGGCCGCGCGCGGTTCCGTTCTCACGATGAGACGGTTGCTCCTCTTGCTGCTGCTGGCCACTTCCGCCCGGGCGTTGGATGTGACGGGGTTCGTGTATCGCGAGGACGCCGTGGTGGCCGGGGTGCCGGTGACGGCGTCGGTTGCGGGGAACGTCGTGGCCCGGGCGGTGACCGGCGACGACGGAGGGTTCGTCTTTCGCGGGTTGCCCGACGGCGTCGTCGAGATTGCCGTCGAGGAGTCCTCGGCGCTGGTGTTCACGAACGACGTCGTCTCGTTTCAGCTCGGCCCCTCACCCGGCGCTGCGCGCCACCCTCTCCCCGCGGTGCGGGGCGAGGGGAGAATCCGAGGGGTCATTACGCTGAACGGGAAGCCGCTGGCGCATGCGCCGGTCGTGCTGCAGGCGATCACCGAGGAGGCGGCGGCGCCGCTGCGCGTCTACGCCAACGCCAAGGGGGAGCTCGAGGCGAAAGGCCTCGGCGCGGCGCGGTACGCGGTCATGCCGGATGAGCGGCTGCGCGTCCGCGCGCGGGAGCCGTCCATCGTCGACCTCACCAAAGCCGCCGAGGCGGCGACGAAGCTCGAGCTGAGCGCGGCGCCGGTGATCCGCGGGCGCGTCCTGGACGCCGAGGGGAAGCCGGTCGCGCATGCGCGCGTGCAGCCCGTCATCGCCAGCCGTCCCGTGCTCGACTTCCTGCACGAGGCGTTCGTGCGCAGCACTCCCGAGGGGCGGTTCGCCCTCACCCTGCCGGAGTGGGACCCGAACGAGAAAATGAACCTCGCCGTCACCGCGCCGCTCCATTCGACCGTGCGCTCGAAGAGCTTCGCCGCCGGCACCACCGACCGCACGGTCGACGTCACGCTGCCGAAGTTCGAGAGCGTGCGCGTGCGCGTCACCGATCGCGCGGGCAAGCCCGTGCCGAAGGCGCGGGTGGCCTTCACCCCGCGGGAAGAGAACGAGAATCCCGACCTGCTGCTCTCGGTCGCACGGCGCGGAGCGCGGGCTGACGAAAACGGCCAGCTCGCGCTGCAGCTCGCCCCCGACACGTACGACTTCGCCGTCGACGGGGACGGCTTCCAGGCCGCCACGGCCACCAAGGCGGTCGACAAGGCCACGAACGTGGACGTGGTGCTCGAGCGCGCGGCGCTCCTGCGCGGACGCGTCCACCGCAACGGCAAAGGGGTGGCGAACGTGAACGTCATGGTCTCCGGCGGCACGCGCCGGCGTCCCGACTCGCAGACGACCACGGACGCGGACGGCGCGTTCGCGCTGCAGGGCCTCGCGCCGGGGACGTACCGGATCATGCTCTTCCACGCCGAGGAGCTGATCGAGCGCAACGTCGAGATCGAAGCGCCGGGAGAGCTCGACGTCGCGCTGCCGCCGGCGGGCACGCTGCGGGGACGCGTCGTCGACGCGGCCACCGGGGAGCCGGTGACCGCATTCGCCTTTCACGTCGTGCCGGCCGAGGGGCGCGCACGCATCGCGCGGGGCGAGCGGAGCGAAGACGGCACCTTCAGCGTCACCGTCCCCGTGGGGATGTACCGCGTCAGCGCGGCCGCGGACGGCTACACGACCTCGGAGACGATGGAAGTACGGGTCACCGAGCGCGAGCCGGCGTCGCTCGAGCTCCGCCTCGGCCGCGGCGTGACGATCGCCGGCCGCGTCACCGACGAGGCGGGGACGCCGGTCGCCAACGCCGAGGTGCTCGTCATGAGCAGGACCATGGAAGCGATGCGCTCGCGCTCCAGCGTGCGCGTCGCGCCGGGAAACGCCAGGAGCGCCGAGGATGGCTCGTTCACCATCACCGGCGTCGACCGCGGCGAGGCGGCCATGACGGTGCGCAAGGAAGGGTACGCGCCGTTCCGCAAGGCCATCGACGCCGACGGCACGATGCACGTCGACGTGCGGCTGTCGCGGGGGCTGTCGCTGCCGGGGATCGTCACGCGCGGCGGGAAAGGCGTCGCCGGCGCGCAGGTCTCCGCGAATACCGCGGCCCTCGGCGGGGAGCACCAGACCGCCGTCAGCGGCGACGACGGCCGCTTCGTGCTGACCGGACTGGTGGCCGCGCGCTACAGCGTCAACGCCAATGCCGGGGAGGCGCACGCCGAGGTGCGCAACGTCGATCCGTCGAAAGAGAAAGAGCTGGTCATCTCGCTCGATCCCAAGCCGCGCGGCGTGGTGTTCGGCAATGTGGCCGGCATCCCCCCCTCCCTCGGCGGCAAGTACGTGCGCCGCGTGGTGCTGGTGCAGTCGCCCGAAGGGGGAGCGGAAGGAGCGATCGACGACGCCGGCAATTACCGCATCGAGAACGCGCCCCTCGGCGAGGTGCACGTGATCG
>DASPMO010000125.1:0-14340 GCA_035627015.1 Thermoanaerobaculia bacterium
CCACCCCTTGGAAACTCAGCTGTTCCCCGTTACACTGTGTCTGTCTCACGCCGCCGCCTCCCTTGCTACCAAGTTGTTGTTGACACTCAACTTAATAGCACGGGGCGGCGGCTTTTATATCCCTTTGGTGAGAAATCCGGGCTATTGTCGAGCTCCAGCCGGCTCCCAGCGCTGAAGAGCTGGACACCGTAGCCAAACGCTGGTGCGAGATCCTTTCCCCCTTCTACCCTTCCTGCGCCATCCCCTTCGCCATGGAAGACCGGCGCAAGCTCCTCGAGTCCGACACCTTCCGCCCCTACGTCGAAGCGCATCGCGAGCTCGCGAAGCAGAAGTCCTGATTCCAGGGCGTCGACTCGATCGCACTCACCCTTCCCCCGCCCGTTTCCGCACCTTCATCGCCGCCCGGGTCACGATCCGTTTTGCGGCGAAGGTCGAGATGCCCAGCTCGGCGGCGACCTCGGCGTAGGTCATCCCGTGCTCCGCGTGCAGCCGGAGCGCTTCGCGCGCGCGGGGCGAGAGCGTGTCCAGCGCCTGCTCGTACCGCAGCGTCCGCGCGAAATCGAGCGCCGCCGCGGGAGAGGGAGCGAGGTCGGGCAGGCCCTGCGAGCGGCGGTAGGTCATGGCCCTGCTGCATGCCGCCCCGATCAGCCAGGCCGTGGCCTCCGGCCGTGGGTGCTCCAGCCACTGGTACGCGAGAAACGTCTCGTACACCAGCTTCTCCGCGTCTTCCGGCGAGATGCCGAACTTCCGCGTGAACAGGCGCAGCAGGATGCCTCGCGTCTCCTCGTAGGCCTGCCCCGCCTCCGCCGCGGCGGAAGGGCGCTGCAGTTCCCGTTCGTCCTTCGACTCGCCCATGTCTGTCGTGAGAGGAGCGTTGCGCTCTTAAAGGTTACGGACGTATAGTAACACCACGCTAACAAGCATCACATGGAGTCCATGATGTTCGAACCGCTCGGGGATGTCATCCGCCTGCGCCGCCTGCAGCGCAACCTCACGCAGGAGCGTCTCGCGAAGATGGCCGGGGTCAGCCGCCGGCAGCTCTCTCTGCTCGAGGACGGGCGCAACGTCTCGCTGCTCTTCCTCACCAAGATCGCGGCGGCGCTCGAGTTGACCGAGCTTCCCGTGGGCGGGCTGCGCCTCCGTTCGTCGCAGCCCGAGCTCGCCACCATCGTGCGCGCCGCCGACGTGCTGGAGCGGCTGAAGCAGTCCCTCCCCACCTGGATCAGCGCGGCCGGCGAGATCACCAGCGCCGCGGCCTCCCTCGACGAGATGCTCGGCCGCGCCCTTGCCGCCGGCGTCTCCGTTCGCGAGATCGAGCACGCTGCCGAGCGTCTGGCCAGCCTTCCCGCGGAGGAGCAGGAGGCGGCGGGAGAGACGCTGCGATCGCTGGCCTCGCGCGAGCCCGCCGTACGGATGCCGCGGCCGCGGCCCGCCGCGAAACCCGCCGCCCGCCGCCGCGGCCGGTAAACGATCGGAGCGATGAACCGCATGGACATGTCCGGGGATGACCTCGTGCGGCGGGCGCAGGAAATCACGGCCGCGGCCGAGCGGCTGCTGCCGCATCTTCTCGAGCTGTCGGGACTGGCCCTCACCCGCGAGCTGGGCCGGCATCCGGAGCTCCAGCCGGGTCTCGCGCTGCTGCTCGTCGACCGCGCCGACAGGGCCGTCGACTCCGATCCGCTCCGCGCGCACGATTTCACCGCGGCCGTCATCGCGCAGGCCGGGAGTCTTTCCCACCTGCACGCCCTGGCCGACCACCTGATCGGCCGGGCCTGGACCGCGCACGCCGACGCCTTGCGCGCCCTCGGCAGATACGGCCAGGCTCACGACGCCATTGCCGCGGCCCTGGAGCTTTTCGCGCGGTCGTTCAGCCCCTCCTGGTTCAGCGCCATGGCGAACGTCGTCGCGGCGCGGATTCTTCACGAGGAGCAGCTGCGCGACGAAGCGCTCCGCCGCATCCGCGATGCCGCCGCGGTGCTCCTGCGCTACGGCGACGTCGACCGCTACGTCAGGGTGCGCGCCATCGAGGCCTCGATGCTGTGGGACGCCGGCGACCGGAAGGCTGCCGCCGGTGTCTGGAGCGGGGCGGCGCTGGATGCCCTGGAGTGCGGCAACCTGGTGGCCGCGGCCCTGCTCCAGGAAAGGACGGGGATCTTTCTGTTGCGCCATGGGGAGGTGGACGATGCGGCGCGAAGCTTCGATGTGGCGCTGACGCTGTTCGAGAGCGCGGGCAGGGCGCGCGAGGCGCTGCGGTGCCGGTGGCACCGGGCCGAGGTCGCGGCCGCACGCGGCGAGTTCGACGAGGCCGTCGGCGAGTTTTACCCGGTGCAGGCGCTGATGCTCGGCGCCGGCGACGTCATCCCCGCCGCGGTGGTCTCCGCCGAGATCCTGGAGCTGCTCCTGGTCGCCGGCCGCGACGACGAGATCCTGCCGCTGGCCGACCTCATCGTCGAGACCTTCTCCGACGCCGGGCTGACGCTGAACGCTCTTCGCGCCTGGACCTTCGTCCGCCAGCGCGCGCGAGCGGGGCGGTTGACCGTCGAAGACATCACCGCCGTCCGCCTCTACTTCGAGCGCCTGCCGCTGCGCCCGAACGCTCTCTTCGAGCCGCCGGAGCCCGGGCGATGACGGTTCTCGAGCGTGAAGCGTGCACCGCTCCGCGGCCGGTCGTGGCCGCCGCCGGCTACGCGCACTCCCGGGCCGCCCTCGACCGCATTCCCAACGCGGAGCGCGTCGCTGCCGCACTCGAGTCGCTCGCCGCCGCGCGTCCCGAGGATGTCGATCCCGTTCCCGGCACGATCGTGCGCGTGCTCCGCGCCCACCGCTACGGCGACTTTCCCGCCCTGCGGCTCTATTACTCCGTCGACGCCGTCGCGGTGCGCCTGCTCCGGATCGAGGAGTGGGACGCGATGGAGGCGTAACGTAGGGCGGGCTTCAGCCCGCCCCCCCCCCCCGCGTCACTGATCCGCCGGTGCCTTCGCCCCCCGCGCCAAGGCCACGGCGATCGCGTTGAGCTCCTCCGCGCGCTGCCGCTCCGTGACGGTCGGATGATGCCGGACCGCGCCGACGGCGGATGCGGTCTCGGGCGCGCTTCGCGGAGCCGCCGTCTGCAGCACCGCCAGCACGCCGGCGGCCGCGGCGATCAGCTCCGTCAGCGTCGCGCGCAGACCTTCGAGATCGACGTGCTGCAGTTGCAGCTCCGCCGGACCGAGGGTCAGCCGCTCGAGGTTCGGCAACTGGGCGATGATCTTCAGGAACGTCGTCATCGTCACCCCCTCGCCGTTCTCGAACTTCCGCAACTGGCTGCGCGGGACCTTTGCCAGTTCCGCCAGCCGCACCTGGGTGAGTCCTCTCGCGATCCGCGCCTCGCGCACTTGTTCGTTCAACATGAGCAGACTGTAGCAAAAATGAGTGTGAATGCACTCAGTATTTATTGGCGCAGGGGAAATGCCGGCTGCGGCCGGGCTGCGCACAGCACGACCGGAGCGATCTCCAGCCGGCGGCGCGCCGCGGTTTGCTGCGCCACACGGAATGGTTGTTCGCTTCGCGCGGACGTTCGTTCCGCGCGCGCTGCGCTTGATGGGCGTCGAGACCGTGCCAGCTCGCATCGCGCCGGACGAATTCAACGAAGCTGCCCGGAACAGCACAAGTCCATAAAGCTGCAGCAGGTTCCGGACAGAATGCTGCTGCGAGAGGCCGCCGTCCAGCTTCCGGCGAGCTGGCAATCCCTCGACACCGGCAGGTGCCGGCGCACAATCGCGGCCCCTTTTGCTCCGGCGGAGCAAAGTGCCACTGCTGCCGAGCAAGAAACAGCAGTGCCGGTGATTCGCGAATCATCGCGGATATCGCCGTTCACCGAACCGTAACCGTCCCGCGCGATGGAGGCATTTCCAGCCATGACTTTGGCCGTAAGATCCTTGCGATCCCACCCCACGACCGAGCGAGGGCCCGCGCAAAAGACGTGCGAGTGCGGATCGACTGACGGAAAGGAGATCGATCATGACCACCATCCCCGATTCCCCCACTCCCCATGAGGACAACGCGCAGGCCATCCGCGCCGAGCTGCAGCGGCTCCTGGGAGGGATGCGCGGCATCACCCTGCTCACTCCCGAGCGGCGCCGGCAGCTCGCCGTCGCCGGGCACGTCGACGAGGACTTTCTCCGCAGCATGGCGCTGCTGCTCGACGCGCAACCGGATATCGCCGCCACCATCCAGCTCACCGGTGCCGACATTCGCGAGCATCTGAGCTACTCGGGCTCGTACCAGGGCGTCGGCGAGGAGATGAGGCTCAACGGCCGCAGAGTGGACGACTCGCTGTTCGCCGAGCGTGCCAGCGTCGGCGAGCGTGCGCTCCGCGGCCTGAAGATCGCCCGCAGCATGAACACGCCCGCGGGCCGCGAGTCGCTCGTCCCGCACCTCGACGCCATCGATCGCGAGTTCGCGCGCGGGCGCCGGCGCCGGCCCGTCGCCGTGAAGAAGACGGACGACGTCGCCGCGGCGAAGAAGAGCGAGGTGAAGCCGTGAGCCGCCGCGCAAACGCCGCGACGCTCGTCGTTGCGCTCCTGCTCGCGCTGCCGGCCGGATGCATGAGCCGCATCGCGCCGCACGACCCCACCATCGCCGCCGGCCTCGCCGACCTGCAGACGAGCCACGCCCGTTTCTTCGACGGGCTCCAGCTCAGCACCGGCACGCCCGAGGGGGCGTGGGAATGTCACCGCCACTGGTACGAGGAGACGCGGGCGGCCATCGCGGTGCTGCAGGTTCGCGCCGCCTCCCACGGCCGGAAGGACGATCCGACCGCGAAGGCCATCGACCTGCTGGCCAAGAGCGTGGACGAGCTCGAGCAGGCACACGCCGAGGGCTTCTCCGCCGGCGAGATCCCCGTGCTGCGCACGCTCTTCGACTCGCAACTGCGCATGCTCATCCAGCTCGAAGACGCCAAGAAGCGGCCCGGCATCGCGGAGGTGTCGCTATGACCGCCGCTTCGTCCGCCTTCGACGTCCAGGCCCTCGGCAGCGAGATGATCGCCGCCGCGCGCACCGCCCTCGCCGACCGCGCCCCCGCGCTGGAGGCCCTTGCGGAGATGGAGCTCCGCCGCCTCGCCGGCGTGCTGGCCGAGATCGGTGGACTCCTCGCCAAAGGCCGGATCGAGAAGAAGCGCGCCCGGGGGCTGATCGAGATCCACCGGTTCACCACCCGCAGCGTCCTGCTCTCCCTGGAGGGCATCGGGTTGCTCGCGGCCGACCAGGCCATGAAGGCCGTGATGCGCGTGGCCGGCGCGGTCCTGAACCGCGTCGTCGGATTCAAGGTCCTCTGAGGACAGGAGAGCTCCATGAAGAAAGCAAAGAAATCGAAAATCCCCTCCGGTCGCACGACCACACCGGTCCCCCCCGCGGCGAACCGCGAGCCCAGGCAGCCGGCGGCGAATGCCGCCACCGCCACGGAAGCTCCCGTTTCGAGCAGCGCGGATTTCAAGGCGGGGAAGGACCTCTGAGGGGGAGAGGGGCCGGCGTCACGCCGGCCCCTCGTTTTCACATGACCATTCCGATCCAACTGGCCATCCAGGGCGGCGGCGCGAAGATCACGCACCTCATCGCCGCGCTGCAGGCGGTGCAGGGGCTGGAGCGCGAGGGCGTGCTCCGCGTCACGCGCATCGCCGGCACCTCGGCCGGCGCAATCGCCGGCGCCCTGTACGCGGCCGGCGTGGACATGCAGCGCGCCCGCGACGCGTTCGCTTTCCGCCGCGAGGAGCTGCTGCGCGCCTTTCCGCCGACCAGCGCCTGGCTGCGCGCGGCGTGGAAGTTCTTCACCCGGCAGCCGTTCTGGGACGCCCGGCCGCTGCGCCGCGTCCTCGTCTCCCTGCTCGCGCCGTGCGCGCGCCTCCGCGACCTGCGCGTGCCGCTCATCATCGTCGCCGCCGACCTCACCAACCTGCAGCCGCGCGTCTACGACGCTCCCGAAGAACCGCTGATCAGCAGCCTGATGGACTCCGCCGGGATCCCGTTCTTCTTCCGTACGGCGCTGCCGCAGGCGCACGGCGATCACCGCATCGTCGTCGATGGTGGCGTCTGCGAGAACCTCCCCTCGGAGAAGCTGGCCTGGAGCCCGGAGGAGGGGGAAGTGGTGGGGATCACGTTCAGCGTCTCGCGCAGCGGCGCGCCTCTGACCGGCTACCTCGATTTCGCGCGGGCGCTGCTGGAGACCGCGCTCAATGCCTCGGTGCTGCGCGCCCAGCTCGCCCTCGGGATGAACAGCTTCGTCATCCGCAGCGACGCCGGCTCCTTCGATTTCCAGCGTGCCTTCGACCGCGGCCTCGGTGCCGAGTATCAGGAGACGCTCGTCCTGGCCGAGGCGTTCTTTCGCGGCTATGCCGCACGGGCGGCCGCCGTCCGCGAGGCGCAGCTGCGGGCCGCGGCGCTCGAGCCGTCGTTGCAGACCGAGCTTCCCGAGGCCAGGCTGCACGACGTTGTCGGCGCGCTGCGCTCGATGTATCGCGAACAGCAGGAGCCGATCGCGTTCGAGCTGCTGTCGATCCGCATGATCGTGACCGCGGCCTCGCAGGCCACGGGCGGGCATCGCGGCGCCGATCAGGTCCGCCATGAGATCGTCTTCCGCGCCGCGAAGCAGCCGGTCAGTTGCTACAAGATCCGGCTCACGTCGTCCGCCGGCGGCGAGCAGCGCACGCGGTGCGACGTGTTCGATCGCACCGGACATCCGATCGCCTTCGACCTCGTGCCGATCGCCGTCGATCCGGGGGAGGGGCGGGAGTACCTGCTCTTCTTCCGGAGCCCGATCGTCCCGAACGACGCACGGGCACCGGTCACCCTGCGCGTGCGCGACACCGTACCGCGCGCGCTGCGGCTGGCCGAGGAAGGACGCGACGAGCTGCTGACCCGCGCCTCGCGCGCCGACCGGCCGATCGCTCACGTCGAGATCATCGTCCACCTGCCGGACGAGCTGGCGGATACCGTCATCGCCGCCGCACCCGGCTCGCGGGGCGTGCGCATGTCCCCGGCGGAGCTGATGCCCTATCCGGCGCCGGCGGGCTTCTTCACCCTCGGCTGGAAAGGGGAGAAGGTCACCCCCGGCGCGCGCTTCGGCTGCAACCTCATGAAACCGTAAGGAGCAATGTCATGACCCGGCTGATTCTGGAAGTGTGAGGCACGTCATGAACCTGACCCCCGCGCAGAAACGCATCATCGAGCAGGTCGTGAATGTGTTCGAGACCGGCCGCCCCGAGGGCGACTACGGCGCCACCACGATTCTCAACGACGGCCCGCATGGAATCCGCCAGCTCACCTACGGCCGCTCGCAGACGACGGAGTACGGCAAGCTGCGCGTGCTCGTGCTCAGCTACGCCGAGGCGGGAGGCACGTACAGCCGCGACCTGGCCCGCTACGCCGACCGCATCGGCGCGGTGCCGCTGGCGGACGACCGGCAGTTCCGCTCGCTGCTGCGCACCGCCGGCCGCCACGACCCGGTGATGCGCGCGGTGCAGGACGCCTTCTTCGAGCAGGAGTTCTTCCTCCCGGCGATGGCCTGGGCCACGGCCCACGGCCTGACGCTCCCCCTCTCCGCCCTGGTGGTGTACGACTCGTTCATCCACTCCGGCTCGATCCTCCCCCTCATCCGCCGCTCGTTCCCCGACCCCACCCCCACCCACGGCGGCGAGGAGCGCGCCTGGACGACGGCCTACGTAAAGGCCCGCGACGCCTGGCTCGCCTCCCACCCCCGCGCCGACGTGCGCCGGACGGTTTACCGCACGCAATGCCTTTCGGCACTGATCCAGGCCGACAACTGGCATCTCGCGATGCGCCCGATTCGGGTGCGGGGGGTGAGGGTGGGGTAGTACGCGCCGCTGTGAAGTGTTGCAGCAATAGGTACACGAGGTCGAACGAACGATTATCGGTTGCTGGCCGATTCGATCGTACGAGCGAACTTGAAGAATGCCTCTTCTGAACCATAAGGGAACAGAAATGAGCGCCAGCCGCGCGGCGAACGCCATGCCATCGGCCATCGATCCCGTGGACGCGCGCGCGGATGCGCAGGCGGCGATGATGAATGAGCTCCGCTGCCGCCGCTGTATACCTCCCGGCCCGACGGGCGTAACTACGGTCGGGAGAAGGAACATTGCCAGACCTCCGTATCCGCGATCTGTCGAAAACCTATCCGAATGGCGTCCATGCGCTGCAGCGCATCAACCTGACCGTTCCGCCCGGCATGTACGGACTTCTCGGCCCGAATGGCGCCGGCAAGTCGACGCTCATGCGCACGATCGCCACCCTCCAGGAGCCCGACGAGGGGGAGGTCCATCTCGGGTCGCTCGATGTCCTGCGGCAGAAAGACGAGCTGCGCAAGACCTTGGGCTACCTGCCGCAGGAGTTCGGCGTCTATCCGAAGACCTCGGCGGAGCGGTTGCTGAATCACTTTGCCGTCCTCCGTGGGATCACGCGGCGAGGAGAGCGACGGGATGTGGTCGAGTCGCTTCTCCGCCAGACGAATCTCTGGGACGTGCGGAAGCAGAATCTCGGTGGCTTCTCTGGTGGCATGCGTCAACGATTCGGTGTCGCCATCGCGATGATCGGCAATCCAGGGCTCCTCATCGTAGACGAGCCCACTGCCGGTCTCGATCCGGCAGAGCGCGTCCGCTTCCTGAATCTCCTCGCCGAGCTGGGTGAGAAGAGCGTCGTCATCCTGTCGACGCACATCGTGGAAGACGTCTCCGAGCTCTGCACGCGAATGGCGATCATCGACAGAGGGCGGATTCTTCTGGAGAGTGAGCCGCACCGCGCGGTCGGCGATCTGCAGGGAAAGATCTGGAGGCGAGCCGTCAGCAGGGATGAGCTGGCGGCGCTCGAGCGCGAGCAGGCGGTGATCTCCACCAAACTCCTGGCCGGGCGGACGATGGCCCATGTCTTCCGCGACGGCTCGCCGGGTCAGGGATTCGAGGCGGTCGCGCCCGATCTCGAGGATGTCTACTTCAGCGCCATGTCCGGCCACTACGGCGCGGGCGCGACGGCACAGTCATGAACTTTCTCGAGATCGTCCGTTTCGAGATCGACTACCGGCTGCGCCGTCCATACACCTGGATCCTCGGCACGGTATTCGTCGCCATGGCCTGGCTGCTGGCCGTGGGAGTGCTCGTTGGTGAGGCGGAGCGCGCAGGCGATCTGCACGCGAACGCTCCTTCGCTGGTCGGCATGGCCACCGTTCTGGTCAGCATGCTCGGGCTCGTGATCAGCGCGGCGCTCTTCAGCGAGGCCGCCCTGCGGGACCACGAGACCCGGATGTTTTCGCTGTTCGCGACCTCGCCGCTCACGAAGACCCAATATCTTGCCGGACGATTCGCCGGGACGTTGCTAGTCAACGTTCTCATCGTGAGCATCGTCCCGATCATGTTCATGCTGCTCATGCGGCCCCCGTTCGTGAAGGGGGCGTTGCTCGGCCCGTTCCGTGCGGCTGCGTATGTGCAGCCCGCGCTCGTCCTTCTGCTGCCGAACGTTCTCTTCACCGGTGCACTTCTGTTCGCCGTCGGCGTTCTCACCCGGCGCACGCTTGCGGTTTTCGCCACCGCCGCATTCGTGGCTCTCGGCGCGATGCTGCTCGAAGAGTACATCGAAGGAGAACGCGGTCTTGCCCCCCTTGCCGCCCTCATCGATCCGTCCGGATTTGTCGCCTTCAGCGAGCATTGGGAGTTCTGGACGACACACGAGAAGAACACGCGACCGCTGCACGTCGACGCGTCACTCCTTTGGAACCGCCTGTTGTGGACCGGCGTGACGGGCGCGGTCCTGCTCTTCACGCGATGGCGGTTTCGGACGAATGTCGCCTCAGGGCGCCGGAAAGGCCGTCGCGAAGGTCCGGTGGAAGTCTCGCGCGCTCGCGTTTCGCCGTGCCCCTCGTCCCGACCTTTCAAGGCCTCGTTCGACGGGCGAGCTCGGATCCGGCAGTTCGCTGCAATCGCTGGTGAGTCGGCGCGGGGGCTCTTATTCAACCGCGATTTCGCGGTCATCGCCGTCCTTCAGGCGATCATGGTCCTGTCGCTCGGAACCGAGACGATCAGCGACGACTTCCGCACGCCGTTCTGGCCGCTGACGCAGTTCGTTGCCGAGTACCTCGTGAGCTTTCTTCCCGCGCTCACGATGGCGCTGCTGACGACGTTCTATGCGGGTGAGCTCGTGCACCGCGAGCGGAGTGCGGGGCTCGCGGAGATCGCGGACGCCAACCCGGTCCCCGACTGGATCCTCTACGCCGGCAAGTTTGCCGCGCTCGGTCTGGTGCTCGTGACGCTGCAAGCGGTTCTGATGGCGTCGGGGTTGATCGCACAACTTGCGGCCGGGTATTTCCATCTCGAGATCGGTCTCTACCTGCGCATCCTCTTCGGTCTCGAGCTCGCGGACTACCTGCTCCTCGCCGCGCTGGCGATGCTGGTGCACGTCGTCGTCGACAACAAATACCTCGGCCACGTCGTCGTCGTGATCTGCCATCTCTTCACGATGTTCGCGGCGCGCTTCGGCCTGCATCACAATCTGCTCGTCTACGGCCGCGACTCGGGGTGGACGTACTCGGACATCAGCCAGTTCGGGCCGTTCCTTCGGCCGGTGCTCTGGTTCAAGCTCTACTGGGGCGGCTGGGCATTGTTGTTCGCGGTGATCGCCGGGCTCCTGTGGATCCGCGGACGCGATCGTGGAGTGGCAACGCGGCTGAGACTGGCGCGGCAGCGGTTTGGCCGTCGCGCCGCCGTCACTACCGCTCTGGCGGCGCTGACCGTCATCGGCGCCGGAGGGTTCATCTTCTACAACACGAACGTGCTTGCCGGGTATCGCACCCCGTTCGAGGCGGCCGGGCAAAGCGCCGAGTACGAGCGCCGGTATGGGAAGTTCGAGAGCGCGCCGCAACCGGCGGTGACAGGCACGAAGTTGCATGTGGAGATCGATCCCGAACGACGCGTCGTCGAGGTCCGCGGTACGTATACGCTGGTCAACAGAACTGCGGCTCCGATCCGCACGATTCACCTCTTTCTCAACCCTGAGGTCGAGACTCGCGCCGTGTCGTTCGATCGGGGGAGCCGCGTCGTCATCGCGGACGATGCGCTCGGACATCGGACGGTGGATCTGGTGCACGCGCTGGAGCGGGACCACTCGCTCCAGATGACATTCGACGTTCGCTTCGTGCCGCGCGGATTCCCGAACCGGAATCCGAACACTTCCGTCGTCCGCAATGGCACGTACTTCGATCACGACGGCGGAGGGCCTGTGAATCATCGACGCTGGCTTCCGCTCGTCGGCTATCAGACGAGTCGCGAGTTGTCGCCCGCTCACGTGCGACGCGAGCACGGCCTCCCTCCGCGTCCGCGCGCACCATCGGTGCGTGACGCATCCCGCGTCGAAGATGCGGCGGGGAGCGAGACGATCACGTTCGACGCGGTGATCGGCACATCGCCTGAGCAGACCGCCGTCGCTCCGGGAACGTTGCTGCGGAGCTGGAACGAGAACGGGCGACGCTACTTCCATTACGCCACCGAGCGTCCTGTCAGGAACGCGTTTGCCATCTTCTCGGCCAGGTACGCTGTGCATCGCGAGACGTGGAACGGTGTGGTCATCGAGCTTTTCTACCACCCCACGCACACGTTCAATGTGGAGCGGTTCGCGAGGGGCGTGCGGGCTTCGCTGGATTACTACACGAAGACGTTCGGTCCCTATCCGCACCGGCAGATCCGCATCGTCGAGTTTCCGCGGTACGCCAATCTGGCTCAGACCTATCCCGGCACGATCGCCCAGGCCGAGACGATGGGATGGCTGACGAAAGTGGAGGGGTCGCACGAGCTCGATCTCGCTTCGATGACTGTCGCGCACGAAGTCGCGCACCAGTGGTGGGGTTTTCAGGTTACGCCTGCCGCCATTGAAGGGGGGCCGGCGGTCAGTGAAGTCCTCGCGCAGTACAGCGCGCTCATGGTCATCGAGAAGCTTTACGGGATGGACATGGTGCGCCGGTTTCTCTGGAACACGCGCGTCGAGTACCTGAACCAGCGTAGCAAGGCGGACCATCCCGAGGTGCCGCTCCTCGATGTCACGAGCCACGCGAATGTGATTGACCATAAGGGACCCCTGGTGATGTACGCGCTTCGACAATACGTCGGTGAGGAACCGCTGAATGCCGCATTGCGCCGGCTCGTGGCGACCCATGGTTCCGGTCGACCGCCGTTTGCCACGTCACGCGATCTCTATCGCGAGCTGAAAGGCGCGACACCGCCGGAGTACCACTATTTGCTGAAGGACCTTCTGGAGACGATCACTCTCTGGAATCTTCGCACGACTGCCATCGCAGCGGAGCCCGCAGGAAACGGCGCGTGGCGCGTGACGCTCGACGTCGAAGCACAGAAGTTCCGCGCCGACGGAAGCGGAAAGGAGACGGAAGTTCCGATGAACGACCTCGTCGAGATCGGAGTGTTCGGCGATGCGACCGCCGATCCGCTCTACCTTCAGGAGCATCGCATCCGCTCCGGCCGGCAGAGAATCTCCGTGGTGGTGAAAGGGACACCGGAGCGCGCCGGCGTGGATCCGCAGCTGCTCCTCATCGATCGCAACTGGTCGGACAACCTGCGACCCGTGATTGTGGAGCAGTCGCGGTAACACGGAAATCGCCGCTTCCTTGCGCATCGCTCCCGTTATGGAGAGACTGAAGCGATGAGGAAGTCGACCATCAGGCTGGCGATGACGTAGGCAACTCGGCTGCCGGGCCGAAGGCGGGCCGCACCAGCTTCAGCGAAGTTAGGCGGCGGCTCGCGGACCATCGGCGAGCTTCACGATTGTTGTAGTGACCAGCCCAAACCATAATGCTGCAAACATCATCACTGCGACCACCATAGGCCGGTCCGCCTCGGGCACAGTACGAGCGACTGATGGTGCCAGCACTTGCAGCAAAGCAAACCCAACCGGGACGAGTAACGGAAATACAAAATGAGCGAAGCCTTCGCTCCTGATTTCGGAAATGAACACGGAGCCCCAGGATGGCTGTGTATCATCAGCAATGGCCCGAACCGGACGCTCGTCCTGGTATGTGAGGGCATGGCGTGCTCGCGCGACGAGAACATACGACACGCATAGCACTACGAGGCTTGCTGTCCAATGGGCGCCCGCGAAGAGCCAGACGACGGGCGCAGCGACAGCCAAACCAACGGCGAAGAGTACACACGCTCGCACCATGACTGACGACTGTACCCTTGATTCCTACGCGCATCAATAGCGAAAGGTTATGCCGCGGTTACACGCCGTAGCGAAGGAACAGCTCGAGACCTTCGGCCGATGCCCGCCGGGAAACCACCACCCAGCCCATGTCAGGGTCCATTCCTGCATCACGCGTACAGGCAACGAACTCGTATACGCCAGAGCGAAGATTTGTTATCTCGAACCTCCCCCGCTCATCCGCTTCGATTTCAATGATGCGCTGGCCGCCGCGCTTCCTCAGCGCAACTACAGCGCCAGGGAACACTTGCTGTTCACCGGATATCAATACGCGCCCGCGGAAGGAGCGCGCGTAGACGGTGCGCCAAGGACTCAAAATGTGAGCCTCACATTTGATCGCTCGATGGAGCTGCGACTCATACGGTGGCTGCGGTATATCGTGCCGGGCTGTATGCGTACAGCCCACAATCGACACGAAGACGACCATTCCCCCGAGCAGGTGATGTATCAAGAGCACACAATGCAACGCTATTCCGGCCCTCGGTGTCCCGCAACGCATGCGCCTAAGGATACATCGCCTTCGCTTGTTCAAGGACTAGAGCGAGCGAAGGCACACTACGTTATTGGCTTCTCCCAGATCAGCCGATAACGCCAGAACAGGGTAGTCGACACGACCGACCCAGGCAGCAGCGACGCCGCCTGCTCACGAACGTCGCCAGGCGTAAGGTAGGTCTCGCGCTCGCTGTGCTGGCGATACGCACGCCGCAGCTTCAAGGAAGACCGTCGCCTGAAAAGCGCCAACAACTCGCGTAACGGCGCCCAACACGGCGGCGAAAACGTTGACGAAAAAATAACGAGCAGCCGACCGATCGACGACGTCAATAACGAGTAAGCGACCGGCAGGCTTCAGCGCCCCCGCGATCGCGGTCACAGCCAAGGCGAAGTCGACGTGGTGCAGAGTGGTGACGGTAACGATGCAGTCGTACTGTGACGGCGTCGCCGCTAACCATTCCCACATGGTGCGCCGTGACGAACCGAAGCGACTGAAAGGGAGCAGAGGTTCAGGCTGCACTTCTCCAGCGGGTGAGAGTCCCGTCCCGGTAGGCGCCGGAGCGCCGGGTAGCAGGTCCACAGCGCATGCAGAGATGGGTGCTGC